>CACZDV010000028.1 GCA_902780025.1 uncultured Prevotellaceae bacterium | reverse complement strand
AGCAATGTCCTCTCGCTCGAGTTTGCTCGCTTTGCTTGCAAAGAACTTCTTCTCGCTCGAGCTTGCTCGCTTCGCTTGCGAAGAACTTCCTCTAACTTCCTCTAACTTCTTAAGGTGAGCGAATGCGAAACTTGAATGATTAATTATAAAAGTTACTATCTAAATACTTCTCTCCTTCACAAACCCCTTTCCCTTCCACTTGCCCGAACGCCAGCGGCGCATGAGGATAATGCCGCGGACGTTCTCATCGAGGGCAAAGCCAACCCACATGCCGACAAGACCATAGCCAAGGGGAATGCCGATGATGTAGCTTAGTCCGACGGCAATACTCCAGTTGAAGATGATGGCGATGACAACGGGATAGATGGCATCGCCCGTGGCCCGCAGCGTCCCGACGGCAAAGATGTTCGAGGTGCGCCCAATCTCCAGGAACCAGTCGATGACGAGCACCCATACGCCCATGACGATGATTTCCTGATTGTCGGTGAAGGCGCTAAGGATACTCTTACCAAACAGCGCAAGCAGCGCCGATCCGATGAGCGTAATAATCATCGACCAGCGGAAGAAGTAGTTGCCAAGGACGTAGGCTGCCTGATGCCGCCGCTGGCCTACGAGATGTCCCACAAGGATGTCGCCGCCCTGTGTGATGCTGATGCAGAAGAGATAGACGAACATGATCATGTTGTGGCAGTATGTTCGCGTGGCCAGCGCCTCGTTGCTGATTTGGTTGATGAAGTAGGTGATGACCACCTGTGAGAGGCAGTAGCTGATGTTCTCGCTCATAGCGGGGATGCCGATATAGAGCAGATTCCGAAGCTCCTGCCAGGGGATGGGACGGAAATAGCGTAGCGGGAAACGCGGGATATGCACTCGGAAGTGGATGGCGGCAAGCAGTATCATGGCGACGGCACGGCTGGTGGCGGTGGCTATGGCTGCACCCTCGACACCTAACTGCGGACAGCCCCAGTGTCCGAAGATGAGCGCGTAATTGCCAACGATGTTCAGCACGTTGACGATACCCGTCACCACCATCGGATAGACCACCTTGTCGGCGCTACGCAACGAAGCGGAGAACGTCAGCGACAGCGCCTGGAAGAACGACAGGGCGCCCGTCAGCCGCAGATACACCAGTCCGTCGCCCATCAGTTCCGGTCGTAAGCCCATCAACTGCAGCAGTTGCTCTGCGTAGAAGAAGAGCAGGGCGCTGACCGTCAGTCCGAGCATCAGGTTCACCATCAATGCCATGCCCACCACCTGGACAAGGCGCTTCCTCAGTCCCGCCCCGATGTACTGCGCACAGAGAATGGCCGCGCCCATCGAGAAGAACTGATAGACGAGGAACACGAGCGAGATCAGCTGGTTGTCGAGTCCCACCGCCGCCACGCTATTGTCGCTATAACGACTCAGCATGATGGTGTCGACGGCACCCAGTAGCATCACCAGCGCCATCTCGATGAATACCGGGATGGTGAGCACACGTAGCTGTCGTTTCAGGGACTGGTTGGGCATTCTTGTCTTACATTACTGTTAAAATGGAAACCTAATGATACGATTTCACAAATAATATCTGCAAAGATATGAATAATTGCGAAATTATTGCTATATTTGCCGCAAGTTTTGTAATAAATTAAAATTTGAATGTAACCACTATGCCACGTAAGACCGACGGAATACTCTTTGAACTGCAGCCGCGCCCCACGAAGGGCGACGACGGCAAGCCCTTGCTCTATGTCCAGCCCGTTATAGAGCACAAGTATGACCTTGATGCCATCGACGAGTTCTGTGCCAAATACCGCCACACCAGCAAGGGCGAGATGAAGCATTTCTTCGGCTTGCTGGAGGAAGTGACGACGATGTGGTTGAAGCAAGGCTGTCGTGTGGAGACACCCTTCGGCTCGTTTGCTCCCAAGCTGAAGCTCTTGGGCGAGCATACCGACCCGGAAAAGGTGCTGGGGCGCGACGTGATGTATAGCGGCGTCGAGTACATCCCCTCCAAGCAGTTTGTGAAGGATGCCGATTGTAGCCGCGATGGCTTCCGTCGTCAGAAGAGTAGGGTAGGCAATAGTCAGATGTACGACCCGCAGGCGATGGACGAGGCCCTGCGGAAGAGCGTACGTCACGGATACATCACCATCAAGGCCTTTCAGGTTTTCAGCGGATTGAAAAACAAGTCTGCCCAGCGTTATCTCGACAGCCTTTGCACAGGCGACAATCCACGCCTGCACCGCTATCGTGAAGGCCGCACCTGGCACTACACACTTCTGAAGACTACTCCCTCAGAATAAAACTCGGTACGCAGCGCCCGCTGCCGAATTCGTCCCCGCCCGCTGCCGATATCAGCAGCGGGCGCTGCTGATTATTTCCCCGTCCGCTGCTGATACGTATGGTACGTCCTTTCTCCCGCTTAGGTACGGCTTAAATCCCCGTCTGCGGCGCCCTTGCTCCCCGCTTCCAACGTCCTTGCTCCCCGCTTCCTACGTCTGAACAACCGTAAAGGCCAATCCTTTCGTGGCTCTTAAAGGCAATAACGCGATTATTTTATTACTTTTTCGCTTTTCTGCATCGTATTTCAAAATAATTGTGTATATTTGCAGCGTCCTTTATAACTGTTGACAGGAAATGAGACGAACGGAAGTAGTAAATCAAATCAGTCAGGCCATACGGCGCGTTGCCCCTACGGCAACGGCTATCCTCTATGGCTCAGAGGCTCGTGGCGATGCCCGTGAGGACAGCGATATTGACGTACTGATTCTGCTCGACGGCGACAAACGTGATCTGAAGCATGAGGACGAACTATCAGGTGAGCTCTATGCCATTGAGCTGGCAACAGGTGTCCTCGTCAGTCCTATGATTATGTTGCGCAAACAATGGGAGAACCGTCCCTTCAAGACACCATTCTATATTAATGTAATGAACGAAGGTATAAGGCTATGAATGAGATATTAGATGAGCAGAGTAGGGCGTCACTTGTACTTTATAGGCTTAAACGCGCTGACGAAGCCATTGCTGAAGCAAGGTTGCTGGCTGGTGAAGGTTACTACAACGCGACTATGAATCGTCTGTATTATGCCTGCTTCTATGCGGCATTGGCTCTTTTGGTTGCCAACGGCATCGTAACGGCATCACATGCAGGTGTGAAAACAATGCTTGGCCTACATTTCGTTTCAAAAGGATTGTTGGACATACAACACGGAAAGACATTCAGTCGTCTATTTGAAATCCGCCACACTGGTGACTACGATGACTTCGTCTATTGCGATAAAGAAATGTCTGAAGAATATACTCCGAAAGCTGAGGCGTTCATTAGTAGGATAAAAGAACTATTAGAAGACAAATAGAACGAAATAATATAGCAAAGTCGAACCCTATAAACAGATATTGCCAAAAAGCCAATGAGATATGAAAATGGGTAGTTTTCGAATTAAAATTGCATTATTGTTAATACTAGTTATAGTTCCAATTATTGTGAGGTCTCAAGGATTTCACCAAAAACTTTTTAAAGTCAATGACTCTTCCACTTATGAAGAACTTGACAAATATCTAGAGGATAAAGGATTTCAAAAAGTGTATTTGGAGCAACTTGTTAATAATGACACAACTACCTATTATGACAAAACCTTGGATGGTAGAACAATAATTGATTATAGTCCCAAATCGAAAATAGTATCTTCTTACTTGTATAAATGGGATTACCATTCTTACTTAGATGACGAGTTTTCGAAGAATGTATCTAGTGATTCTCTAATTGGTAGTATTGGTTATTATTTAAATGTACAAGATTCACTAAGAAAGGAATACGGTAGTCCAACTTCTATTATAATTTGTGAACGTTATCATTCGGAAGAAAGACAATTAATTAACGATAAAAATATTATTGATACATTAAGTATTATAGGTCTAGTTACTTCGCATGAGATTAAAGAATTTATTCTTTGTTGGGATAGTCCTGAAAAGATGGTTTCACTAGCATGTCATAATAACATATATTCGGAGGAAATGACTATCGAATATAGATATGTTAACAAAAAGAATTTTAAGATACGACAAGAGGAAATAGAATCAGTTGTCAGAATTAATCAACTCATCAGAATAGCTAAATGGATTATTATTGTCTTTGCATTTCTTTTTGTATTTGGTGCTTTCATTACTTTTTTTATTACCAATTCGAAAATGAATCAGGTAGAAAAAGAAAAAAGTAAGGAGATGGAAGAACGAATCATATTTCAAAAGAAAAAAGATGAAGATGAAAGGTTGAGAAAGATAGATGAATATAAAGCCTGTTATGGCTTGTGTACTAAGGCAATCTCCAATCCAAATGATTCAAAGCGTGATTGCATACGTGTCTATGAGGAATCATTCGTTATTTTAATCAATGATGTGAAATATAGGTTTGATGAAATCATCGGTTACAACCTCATAGATAATAGTAGGGTAATCAAGGGAGAACTGTCTTCATCAACCTCCACAAGCAATGCTAGTGCTATTGGACGAGCTGTTGTTGGTGCAGCGTTGGCTGGCGTAGCTGGAGCCGTTATTGGTGGTGCTACAGCCAAACAGAAAACGGAGTTCAAACAAGGAGAGGATAAAACCATCCATGATTATACTGTCAATATCAACGTCAATCGGTTATCCGAGCCATTAGTAAAGATACATATTGGTAATAATGAGGATTTGGCAAATGAAATATCAGCATTAATAAATGCGATTGTCGTAAGAAACAAATAAGGACGATTGATAATATTGTGCAAATTATGCGAAAATTGTTGTAAAAGTAATAAAGAACAGTATTAACTGCAAAAAGAAATTGAAACTATGAAGAAACGGTATTCAACAATCATGCTGTTAGCCATGATGGGTGCAGCCTGAGAAGGTGGCAAAAGATATAGTATATGCCATCAACCACAAGAAGCACGTCTATATTTTCGACTGGAAATATCATGCGTTGACAGCCTCCGGGCGCAGGATTCCGCGATAGCTATGGCGCAGATTTAAATTATAACAATGAGCAGCATCGTCCTCTCCATCTTCCTGCTGAGCATCGGCGCGAGTTTCATCCAGCGCACCACAGGTTTCGGTTTCGGCATCTTCATCATGACGATGCTGCCGTTCCTGATGCCAAGCTATGGCGAGGCAACGACACTTTCAGGACTGTTGGCTATTACCACTTCTGCGGCTATCGTATGGCGATTGCGAAGCTATGTCACATGGAGTAGGCTTTGGCCGATTCTGCTGACGTTTATCGTTGTCTCGACCATTGCCATCTTTGCCTTGACACGCATTGAAGACCACATTCTTCGTCGAATTCTTGGTGTGGCACTCATCCTAATCAGTATCTATTTCATGCTTTTCAGTCAGCGCATAAAACTACCGACGACAAAGAAAGTGCAGGTTGGCGCAGGAACATTGAGCGGACTGATGGGCGGTTTCTTTGGCATGCAAGGCCCGCCCGCCGTGCTTTACTTCATCCAGAGTGAGCCGACGAAGGAGCATTACATGGCAATGGCTCAGACCTATTTCTTGATTGGCAATTTGATGATGACTGGCGTAAGAGCCTATAACGGTTTCTTTACTACGACTGTCGCCGTTGATTATCTCTATGGTCTTGGCGGTGTCATTATCGGCACGATGCTGGGTGCCTACGTCTTCAAACATATTCCCAACCGCATCTTCCGCTACATCGTCTATGCCTACATCTGCATCAGCGGATTCACAATTTTGATAACAAATTAAAGAACTATGGCATACTGAGCGGCTCTTCAGGATTCTCCATATCTCTATCTTATTCGTAGGCATACACAAGTCCGTACTTCTCATGCAGTTTGCGGAGAGAACCATCTTTCTTCATTTGGCTTATGACATTGTTCACCATCTGTAACAGATCCTCCTGCCCTTTCTGCATGAGCACACCAATTTCACCATGAGTAAAGGGAGCGTTCAACAGTGGGGCTGCGAGACGGGTGTCCGTCTGCACATAATAGGGAGCCTCTGTTATCTCTGTTATCATCACGTCGGCTTGACCTTCAGCAACAAGTGTTGGTATTTCCTCGTTCTTCTGGTGAACGACGATGTTGGCATGAGTCAGGTTCTCGTTGGCAAACTTCTCATTCAGTCCCCCAGGATTCACCATCACGCGGACTTCGGGCTTGTCGATGTCGGCCAGCGACTTGTAGCGGCTTGCCTCTGAAGCTCTGCATAGGATGGTCTTGCCGTTAGCCAGATAACCATCACTCATCAGCATGGTCTCACGCCGGGCGTCGGTGATGGTGATGCCGCCAATAGCGAGGTCGAACAGCTGAGGCTCCGTCAATACATCTGCCGTCAACGTAGGCCATGATGTCTTTTTGAACTCAATGTTTACCCCCAACTTATTCGCTATTTCCTTTGCAACCTCAATACCAAAGCCCCAATAAGTGCCATTTGCCTCTCTGAAGGATAACGGACGGTAGTCACCAGTAGTACCAAAGAGGATAGTTCCTCGATCCAGGATTTCCGCTACTTTGCCATTGCAGGGAATATCCGTATAGGTCGACAGGATGGAAACTGAGTATTGACCGTTCTCCTTCCCGAACTGGACAGCACCTTTCAGGTCGTTCTCCGGGAATAGCGTTGTACTGTCAAAGTAGTAAAGACCATCCTCACTATTGTACCAACCGCCTACATAGCCTTCGTGCTGCAAGGCGTGGCTAATAACCTTGTCGAGCTGGTCACGACTGTGGCTGTTCTGAGTAGCTGCATAGCTGACTGCAATTCCTTCAGTCGGCTCCGTCATCGTGCGGATGTCAATAGTGAATCCGTCTGGATGGGCCTGACTGAAAGCCCAAACCTTATCGGCAATAGTTGTTATGTTGCTCTGCTCTGTAGCATTATACTCATTTGAAGAGCATGAGGCGAAGCTGGCCGTCCCGCAAAAGGTAAGGACGGCAAATAATATCCAAAACCTATACCTCCCGACTCGTTTCTTATAATCGAGATATTCCCGTCCGAAATCCTTTTCCAGACGCTTTTCTTCACTACCGACTTGCAGGGTTAGCAGGATTACCTCTGCCAAGACAATAAGCAGCGGCAGGACTGACCAAAGCCAGACGAGGACACCTGCATCATAGATATAGATGCCTACGAGCATCGGATTACGGCACAGACGATATGGGCCGCTGGTCATCAGATGCTTTGTTCGCGGAGCCACCTCATGGCCGTAGGCATCAAAGGGATTGCCCTTGCCGACGATGCGCATATAGATAATGCTGTAGATGCTGAGTGCCAGTCCACAGACTGCAAGAATCAAACTGACTACGCATAGTACTGCTGAATCAGGCGCGTATGGCCAGGGCCGTCCTGATACCAGCCACATCAAAGCCGGAATGCCAATCACAAAGATAAGCAGTCCCAGCAGATAACCGAATATGTGCGACTTGTTTCCCATTATAATTCTCCAATTTCGTTATAGCATCTTTTCAGCCAATGGTACATACCAGTCACGGACTTCTTCTGCCGTCGGGGTATGACCACCTGGGAAGTGGAACGAGCGATTGTAGTGCTGCAAGAAGAGCGGCTCAAAGTGAGCCAGCGTGTCCTGTTCGCCGAACAAGCCCCAGATACGATCTTTGTAGTCTGGTCGGCAGTTGTTAAATTGGATGGCCTCCATCTCGGCAAACTCCTCAATCAAGGCTTCGTCGATGACGAAATTCTGCTTGCCGTCTTTTCGTGGTGACTTATACTGATGCTCGCCGATGCGCTGCTTCAGAAACTCCGTCATCCTGAGGTGCGGATTGCCCAGTAAGGCCGGAATGCCCACAACGGGAGCCACCATCTGAGCATAGAAAGCCCCACAGCTGTTGCCTATCAGGAGGTCTGGCTGTTCACGGTCTATTAACTCGCAGATGAATCTGACCGCTTCCTTCGGGTGCATCGGCAAGTCGGGTGTTATCACTTCCGCACGACCAGCGAAAGCCTCGCGCAAAGCCACCGCCGGAACACATTGGCCACTGGCGTAGAATCCGTGCAGGAACAAGATCTTCTTCATAAATTCAATTCAATCATCTTGCAAATCTCCTCCAGATATTTACGGTCTGTTTCATCGAAGGTGTCCAGTTCCTCGCTGTCAATATCAAGCACGGCGACAACCGTTTTATTATTTCCAAACACGGGCACGACAATCTCCGACTTCGACTCGCTGCTACATGCTATATGCCCAGGGAACTGCTCCACATCAGGTACGATAACGGTCTCTGCCTGCTTCCATGCTGTACCGCAAACGCCCTTTCCGAATGGTATGTGCATACATGCCACCGGTCCTTGGAACGGCCCAAGCAAAAGTTCATCATCCACCACACGATAGAACCCCGTCCACCAGAATCCCATCGCTTGGTGAATGGCGGCAGCCACATTGCTCATCACCGCCACCGCATCTGTCTCGCCCTCAATAAGAGAGCGAATCTGACAAATCAACAATTCGTATTTCTCTGATTTCATATTCATTTCCTTACAATCCATTAGTTGATATTTAAGTCCAAAACTCTTTTTCGCCAGTCTGCTCCATCTCGCCTTGGCATTTTGGGCAAGTGTGCTTATCCCAGACTCTGATGTTATTGCTGCCACATTGCAAACACAGACGCCCTACTTCGCTCCTGTAGGAAGGTGCCACGTCGGCAATGATGCCACCCACCACAATGTTTTGGATGGTCTTGCAGTCAGGGCACGACATAGCCGTAATCTCCTGACGAAAGAGTCCGCGTCCCTCGTACACCTCGGCCTCATAGCCGCACAGCTTACAACGATATTTCAGTTTCCAAGCCATCCGATTACGAATCACAAAACATATTAAATTTGCGTGTAAAGGTACGAAATAATGAAGAATATTTGCTACCTTTGTACCAAGTTTTAACAAAAGTTGGGACTGAGTATGCAACAAGGGAAGAGAGCAATAGTGATAGGTGCGTCGTCTGGCATAGGACTGGAGGTGGCAAAACTCCTGATAGAACAAGGCTGGACGGTAGGTGTTGCCGCACGACGTGTGGAATTGCTGCACGGTATTGGTGCTGCGGCTGTAGAACGGATAGACGTAACGGCCAACGAGGCGACCGACGGATTACGGCAGCTCATCGGGAATATCGGCGGCATGGATTTGTTCTTCTATGCCTCGGGCATTGGCAAACAGAACAGGGAATTGAACGAGGACATTGAGCTGGCAACCGTCGAGACCAACGGCGTGGGCTTCACCAGAATGATAGGTGAGGCCTACCGGTATTTCGCCAGTCACGGTGGGGGGCATATTGCCGCCATCACGTCCATCGCCGGTACGAAGGGCCTCGGCCCCGCACCATCCTACTCTGCCACGAAAGCTATGCAGAACGTCTACCTTCAGGCGCTCGAGCAACAAGCCCTGAGCCGCGGGCTGAACATTCAGTTTACGGACATTCGTCCAGGCTTTGTTGATACTGCTTTACTAAGTGGCGACTTCCATTATCCCATGATGCTGCAGCCTGAGGCGGTGGCAAAGGAGATAGTCTTTGCCATCAACCACAAGAAACATATCCGCGTAATCGATTGGAAATATCGTCTGCTGACGGCCCTTTGGCGCAGGATTCCGCGATGGCTGTGGCGCAGGTTCAAGTTATAGCATTGAGCTCACACTCAATCACCTCGATATAGAAACTGAACGGACGGAAGCCGTCGTTGCAGCTAATCATCGCACTCATCGGGTTCTTCATCCATCCATCGTAGAAGTTGCCCTCGCCTCGTGCCAGCGACTCTACGAACTCCCGCATGGAGTACCATGCTGACGGACACATCCCTTCAGGCTGCTGGCCGTCGATGGAAATCCACTGCTGCCCCTCCCTGACATCGCAGGTGTGCTCAATTGGGTTTTCGTATTTCGCCATCAAATCCTCATAGACCGTCTGGCGAATGGCTGTGATTCTTACTTTGTTCATATTTTCTATATTAGTCATACGATGGAACGTATCAGGAACCAAATGACGGGTACCAGAAGGGCAGGCAGGAGGTTGAGCGTCTTGCAGTCCTTCAGGTTCAACAGCGAGAGTCCGCTGCCCGTGATGAGCAGTCCTCCAACAATCAGCAACTCAGCCATGAGTGCATCGCTGATGGCGGAACTGCTGATATGGGCAACAAGCCAGAACATACCTTGCCAGCAGAACAGCACGGGTGCTGCCAAGACCATGCCGATGCCGTAAGTGGAGGCGAATACCGTCGACGACACGAAGTCGAGCGTGGCATTGGTGAACAGGAAGGTGTGGTCGCCCTTCAAGGCTGAGATGACTGGTCCGAGCATCGACAGCGGACCGATGCAATAGAGCAGGATGGCTGTTGACAAACCCTCTGCAAGGCGGTTTCCGTCTTTCTTCTTTTCACGCTGTAATTTATCAACGAGCCGCTTGAACCGTCCGTCGATGTCGAGTGCCGTGCCGATGACTCCTCCTATGGCCAGCGAGATGATGAAGAGCACGGGATACTGCGACTGGTGGAAATGACTGATGGTAGCATTCAGGCCAATGGCCAGCGATGCCAGTCCCAAACCGGTATAGAGCACCTCTTTATATTTCTCCTTCACACCACGATGCAGCAGGCTACCGATGATGCTGCCTACGATGATGGTGGTTGCATTGACAATTGTTCCTATCATAGTTTCTATTTGTATTCAAACCAATCTATATCCACATATCCGTTCGTCTGTTCTTTACTCTGCGCAAAGAGGCCGAGCATCACGCCGGTGAAGCCGCCGATGGTTTCGGTGCTGAGGAAGCGGTATTCCATCTTGGCCAGCGTGGTGAAGTCGGTGCCGTCTGAGGATGCCTGCATATAGTAGAAGTCGCGGTCGGAGGTGATGCGCAGATAGGCGCAGTTGCCGCTCAGCGGAAGTTCCTTTTCGCTATGGCTGGTCTGCCCGAGACGGACGGCGGACTTGATGAAGAGTTTCCCATTGCGACGCTCTGCCACCACGTCGTAGTGGTTCAGCGGGGCGGCATATGCGGTGATGCCTGCCTGCATGCCCTCGGTCAAATGGGAGAGGTCGAGCAGGGTGGTGGCCGTGAAGTTCAGTTCGGTCTGACGGCGGGCGACGAAGGTGGGATTAGCCGTCTCACTAAGGTCGATGGTGCTGGGGCGCAGGCGCAGAAAGCCCTTGCGCTCTGTCAGCGAATAGTTGCTGTAGTCGGGGTTGCAGAGGCTCATCCAGCCCATCGGCAGGCCCAGCGAGTGATAGCTGTCGGTAGGTGTTTGGCGCTTGACGAATTCAAATTCTTCGCGTACCGGGTCTTGTTTCATAGGGACGAGTGGCAACGTCTGGCATTGCATGTCTATCTGAAGCGTTCCGTCCTTATTAACTATTGGCCATTCACCCTCTGCCCATTGTACAGGCGCCAGCATCGTCTCGCGTCCCATCACATGCTGCAGGTAGCCGCTCGTGCGATAGCCCAGGCAGATCATCCACCACGAATCGTCGGGCGCCTGCACCAAGTCTGCATGACCGAGACCTTGAATGGGACTGTTCTGCATCTTCATGTTGAAGTGCGAGAGGATGGGATTGGCAGGGTTCGGCTCGTAGGGCCCGAAGAGGCTGCGGCTGCGCAGGATGTTCACATGATGCCCATGCTCCGTGCCGCCCTCGGCCAGCAGCAGATAATACCAGCCGTCCTTTTTGTAGATATGTGGACCCTCAGGATAGCGCCCGCCGAGGCCCGTGCCTAAGTGGTGAATCTCGCCCAGTTGCTTACCCGTCGCCACGTCAATCTCGCAGATCTTGATGTCGCCCTCTTTCCACAGGAAATAGCACTTGCCCTCGTCCCAGAATAGGGTAGGGTCGCAGCTGCCGATGGCGAAATCGATGACGATAGGCTCCGACCACTCGCCTGCGGGATTGTCCGTCCACACGTAGAAATGTCTGCGCGAAGGGAACACCGTCGTCACCATGTAGAAGCGTCCTTCGTGGTAGCGGATGGTGGGTGCATAGATGCCGCTGTTGCCGTCGGTGCCCTTCAGGTCCACCTGCGAGGGCCGCGTCAGGCAGTTGCCTACCTGCTCCCAGTGGATGAGGTCCTTCGAATGGAACACGGGCACACCGGGGAAATACTGGAACGTGCTGTTCACCAGATAGAAGTTGTCGCCTGCACGGCACACGCTCGGGTCGGCGTGGAAGCCCGGCAGTACGGGATTCTTGAAACCCTGGGCCATCGTCATTGTCAGCTGCACGGCCAGTGCCAGAGCTAATATGATTTTTAGTTTCATAATACCCAAATACGTTTAAAAAACTCGTTATCGCAAAATATCTTTGCAAAGATACTCATTTTTACTTGATTATTCGTATCTTTGCATCCAACTTTACAATACTTTAAGAGGATTATGGCAGAGAATGGTGAGAAATTACCGGTAATGAAGGTCTTATTGATTAACGGAAGCCCCAGAGAGAACGGTAACACGTTTACGGCTCTGAGCGAGGTGGCAAAGGCCTTGAACGAAGAGGGCGTAGAGACTGCGATCATCAGCATCGGCAAGCAGGCCGTTCAGGGTTGTATTGCCTGTGGCATGTGTGGAAGGAACGGAGCACGTTGTACGTTCCGTGATGACTTATATTATAAGGTGTGGAGAGCCGTGAAGGATGGTATCGACGGTTTGGTTATCGGCTCGCCCGTCTATTATGGTGGTCCGAATGGTTCGCTGTGTGCCTTGCTCGACCGTGTATTCTACTCATTGGGAAACGAATTGATGTTTAAGCCGGGTGCTAGTGTGGTAGTATGCCGCAGAGGTGGGGCTTCGGCAGCCTTTGACCGTTTAAACAAGTACTTCACGATACTGAACATGCCACTTGTCAGTTCACAGTATTGGAATATGGCGTATGGACAGACTCCAGGCCAAGCCGCACAGGACGAAGAGGGAATGCAGACCATGCGGACGCTGGGCCGTAACATGGCCTGGATGATTCGCAAGTTGAACGTCGGCCAAGATGGCCATCCTCAATTGGAGAGTCCTTTGAGAACAAACTTTGTCAGATAACAGTCAAATAATTAGAATCCGGAATCTGTCACCTTGCGTAAATTTTCGGAGAGTGCATGGCGGTTGAGGAACAGGTAGACGGTGTTGAGTGCGATGTAGTCGCGCGACATATACCAGATACCTTTGTACTGCCCGCTCTTGCCCCATGAGTTCTTCACCAGATAGTAGGGCTTGCCATTCTCGTCTGCGGCCTTGCCGTAAATAAGCATTACGTGGTCGTAGGTGAAGCGCCAATCGTTCCACTGCTCTTGTCGCAACTGCTGCGTGGGTTGTATGCTGTCAGGTAGCTCGGCCAATCCTGTGCGGGTGAAGTCGCCCGTGACGTCGCCGCCCCAGGCCACCGTGTAGCCTGCATCCAGCGCCTTGTCGAGTACTTCCATCAGTTGCTCGATGGGGATGTTGTAGCTGGGTTTCAGCCTCCATTTGTAGGGAGCCTCAATGATGAACCACTTGTTGAACGGATGGTGCGTGAAGCTCGTCAGGCTTACGTAGTCGTCGAGGTTCAGTCCCAGACTCTCGGCAAACGACTTCGGCGTGTACGTCTTTCCCTCGTAAACGAAAGATTCCGGACAGCTGCCCACGTAGCGTTCGATGATGGTCTGAACGCTGTCTTGCCAATGGGGTAGGGGAGCCTTCGCGTCTTTCACAACGATGCTTCTCACCTTTTTCTCCAGTTCAGGAAAGAATACGTTGAAGTTAGCCAGCGAGTCGCCCGTCAGCGAACCGGGTGCCGGCATCGCTTCCTCCGGACAAATGCCGTGCTGGCGTATCACCCCTAACACGTCGTCGCACGATCCTCCTTCTGAAATCTGGCTGTAGCCGTGCATTCGCACGTAGTGGGTGGCACAGTCCATATAGTCTTTGTTTACCACGAACATCTCGCACAAGTCGTAGGTCTTGCCCGTCTGTCGCAGTATCTCGCTCTCGAAATATCCCAGTGTGCCGTAGGCCCAGCAGGTGCCGCTGCGCCATTGGTTCTTCACGCTGGTGATGGGATTCTCTTTCACCGTTGTGAATGTCTTTTTCACTTCCGAGACCTTTGCGCCCCGCTGTAGATTCTCTTGTGCCGATGCCGTCGTAGCCAACAGCATCATTGCTATAACTATTGGTGCTTTCATAATAGAAGGTAAAAACTCTTTTGCCTCAGCGGCTTATAGTCCCAGTTCGGGATTGCTGCCGAAGTCGTAGCCGCCGCGGATGATGGTGCTGCGTACCGGCTTTTGGTCGTAGCCCTTGTGCATGGGACCAATCTTGAACAGGAAGTCGTTGAAGTTGACGGTGGGGATGACTATGCCAAAGATGCCAATGCCTATGCGGATGCCGTCGGGATTGAAGTTGTTGTGCAGCAGCGTGGTGGCATAAAATGCGTGGCGGTGATAGTCCACCTTATTATATTCGTAGAAGTTCTCGTATATTTCCTGATTGGGGATGGAGTCGGCTTCTGTGAAGATGTAGCCGATGTTGCTGATGGCATCGTCAAGCCAGTCTTGCTTGATGCTGTCATTAGCTTCGATGCATTGGCGTATGTTGTCGGTCATTTCGGTCATCATCGTCTCCTCGTCGGGGATGGTGAAGTGTGCAACGACGAGCAGGGCGCAGATGATGCCGCCCAGGATGATGAGTTTGCCTAAGCAACTGTGTCTGAATTCGTGACCGAGAGACTCTTGGGTTCTGAAGTTTCCTGTCTGTGGCATAAGGTATGAATGGTTTTAGTGTGAAATCAGGTTCATGAACTCCTGGCGCGTCTTAGCTTGGTTGAAGGCACCGCTGAAGTCGCTGGTAGTGGTGATGCTGTTTTGCTTCTCCACACCGCGCATCTGCATGCACATGTGCTTGGCTTCGACGACGACCATGACGCCTAATGGGTGGAGTGTCTGCTCGATGCACTCCTTGATTTGTAGTGTCAGCCGCTCCTGCACTTGCAGTCGGTGGCTGTAGATGTCGACCACGCGGGCTATCTTCGACAGTCCGGTGATGTATCCGTTGGGGATGTAGGCCACGTGTACTTTTCCGTACATGGGCAGCATGTGGTGCTCACAGAGTGAGAAGAAGTCGATGTCCTTGACGATGACCATCTGCGAGTAGTCTTCCTTGAACAGGGCATCGGTCAGTACTTTGTGGGCGTCCATCTGGTAGCCGCGTGTCAGCACCTGCATGGCCTTGGCCACGCGCATCGGAGTCTTCAACAGTCCCTCGCGGCTGGTGTCTTCGCCCAGCAGGGTGATGATTTCCTTGTAATGTGCTGCGAGCTCGTCGAGTCCCTCGCGGAATACTTCGTTTTCTGGATACATATTAATACTGTACGGTTATTTTTCCTTTGACGATGGAGGCTCCGCTGATGCCCAGTTTGCGGATGTTGAGCAGCATCTCGTGGGCTTCCTCGTAGGTGCGGTAGTTGCCTACGCGGCATATCCATCGCGGTGAATAGAAGTGGACGTAGATAGGCTCGTGTGGATAGCTGGCCTTGATGGTGTTGCCGATGCGCTCTGCCTGCTGACGGTCCTTGCGCTGGTTACCGCCGGCGAAGGCCTGTACGCGGTAGCCGTTGACCTTGACGCCGCCTCGCATCACCTTCTTGCGGGTGTCGATGGTAGGCGTGTCCAGGAGGACGGTGTCGCGACTGGTATCGCGTTTCAATATCTGTTCGCGCAGTCTCTGAATCTCCGTCTTCTGGGCTGTTGTGGCCTCGTCGGCTTTCTTCTCCTCTTGTTGACCCGCTTTTCCGTTGACGAGTTCGTCGATGGCCTTGTCCTGTGTGATGGTCACCGATCCTTCCCCCGCCTTCTCCTTAATCTGTATGCGCTGGGTGAAAGTCTGCGCACTGGCCGTCATCAGACAGCCAATGCACAGAATTACTATGGTGACTAATCGTCTCATCTTGCTTCTTACTTTTTCCAAGCGTCGATGATGCCCTTGAAGTCGGCAGCCTTCAGCGAAGCGCCACCAATCAGGCCACCGTCGATGTCAGGCTTTGCGAACAGCTCAGGAGCGTTCGAGGCCTTGCACGAACCGCCGTAGAGGATGGTGGTATCGTCGGCAACAGCCTGGCCGTACTTCTCAGCGATGATGCTGCGGATGTAGGCGTGGATCTCCTCAGCCTGCTCAGCGGTAGCGGTCTTGCCGGTACCGATGGCCCAGATGGGCTCGTAGGCGATGACAATCTTGCGGAAGTCCTCTTCGCTGAGGTTGAATACTGAACCCTCGAGCTCGGCCTTCACCACCTCGTTCTGCTTGCCGGCCTCGCGCTCCTCGAGCGACTCACCGATGCAGAAGATGACCTTCAGGTCGTTCTTCTGAGCCAGCAGCACCTTCTCCTTCAGGATCTCCGGCGTCTCCTTGTAGTACTCACGACGCTCTGAGTGACCCAGGATCACATACTGGGCACCGGTAGACTTCACCATCTCGGCGCTCACCTCACCGGTGAAGGCACCTTTCTCCTTGTCGGCACAGTTCTCAGCACCCAGGCCGATGATGTCCTGGTCGAGGAACTGTGCAATGCTTGCAAGGTGAATAAACGGGGTGCAGATGACTACACCGCAGTTGGGCTTGTCAGCCTTAAGTGTCTCGTTCAGCTCCTTTGCGAGAGCGATACCATCCTGGAGATTCATGTTCATCTTCCAGTTTCCTGCAACAATTTTCTTTCTCATTTTTTCTTTTTCCTTTTTTATTTTGGGGTTATTGTATATCCGATTCTTTCTCCGCAGCCACCGGCTCCACATCCACGTGCGGTCGGCCAGTACCAGCAAGGTGAGCGGCAGTACGAACCACAGGAACAGCGTGAGTATCTTCTGCGGAACGCGCGTAGTGGGCATCTTGCCCTCGTCCAGCTCCTCTAAGGGCTTCGTGGCGTTCTCCTCCCCGATTTCGGGCAGGTCGTTGTGACTCCACTTGCGGATGACGGTGCCGTCTTTCAGCAGCACCAGTCCGGGATTCGAGCGGATGACGGTCTTCAGCACGATGCCGTCGGTCAGGCAGAAGGGGTATTCGGCCCCGGTCATCTCGCGCCATCGGTTGATGTCTTTCTCCGTGCTGGCCGTCAGGCAGTAGAACTGATAGCTGTGCTCATGGGCGTATTCGTAGAGCTCGTTGATGAGGTCGAGCCGCGAGTCGTCGGCCTGTTCCAGATAGGGCGACACCAGGAGGAACACATAGCTTGTATCAGCCAGCACCTGCTCCGTGATGTCCTCGCCGTCGTCCGTCCGTTCGATGAACAGGTCGGCATAGGGCAGGTCCTCACCCTCCATCGTCCGCTGCCACTGTCCGCGCAGGTCGGTACCTATATGGTAGGGGCGGAAGTCGAAGGTGGGCAGGTGGTAGAGGCTCCACATAGCGATGCCCAGGATGAACAGCACCGTGTAGTTGATGACTATCCACTGGTTCGACTCTGAGACGAATCGGAACATCTTCTTGGGCCACCGGGCTACGGCAACGGCGCAGACGAGCAGCACCACGTTCTTCAGGAACGTCTGCCAGTTGGTCAGCACCACGGCGTCGCCGAAGCACCCGCAGTCGCTGATGGGGTTGGCTATCGCCAGCCACAGCGTCAGGGGTGTCATCACCGCCATCATCAGTAAAATCAGTCTCGATGTCAGTCGCCGCTGGATCGCAAACAGCAGGAAGACGCCGAGGCAGAACTCCGCTGCTGACAGAAGTACCGACGCCCCGAGCGCTGCCCAGTCAGGCAGCAGGCTGCCCATGTTCATCGCCTCGAGGTAGTCGCTTATCTTGTATTGTGTGCCCAACGGGTCGACGGCCTTGACGAATCCTGACAGGATAAACGTAATGGCCAGCACCATGCGGGCTATATTCACTAATATCTTTCTCACGCCTTGCTTCCCAGCTTTATCATTCCGAAGACGGCGTAGTTCACGATGTCCATGTAGTTGGCATCGATGCCTTCCGACACGAGCGTCTGCCCGTTCAGGTCCTCCATCTCCTTGATGCGTTCTATCTTGGTCAGGATGAGGTCGGTGTACGAGCTGACCCTCATGCTGCGCCACGCCTCGTCGTAGTCGTGGTTCTTGCGTTTCATCAGCTCCAGCGCCTCATGGGCAAAGCGGTCGTAGAGAGCCATCGCCTCGTCGTTGCTCATGTCGACGGAGTCGGCATAGCCTTGCTCCAGCTGTATCATTCCCACGATGCCGTAGTTGATGAGCGCGATGAACTCAGGCCTGATGCCTTCGCCCACCAGGCTCTCGCCCTTCACTTCGAGCGAGCGTATGCGCTTGGCTTTGATGAACAGCTGGTCGGTCAGGGCCGTGGGGCGCAGGATGCGCCACGATGCCCGGTAGTCGTGCAACTTCTTCTCGAAGAGTGCCCGGCACTCGGCTATCGCCAGCTCAAACTCCGCGTTGGTCTTTTCAAACTGTTCACTATTCACGTTCACTATTCTCTTATAATCGGGTGCAAAGTTACGAATTTCTGCTGAAACAACCAAAAGTTTACAGCTCTTTCTGCTTTTTATGAATGTAACGGATTTTCGCACAGAGCACGTCGAAGCGCGTCTGCAGCGAGTCGCGCCGCACCCTCGTCTTGGTCAGCAGCGTCAGTTCGTCGGCGGTGGCGCATAACTGCTGCTTGTGCTTTTCCACCTCCACCTTCATCGCCTCGTACTCGCGCTTGACGGCCTCCAGGGTGCTGTCGACGATGGCCAGCTCCTCCTGCGACTTCTTGAGTTCCGTATCCTGCTTCTGCTTCAGGGCCTCGCGGCGGGTCTCCACTTCCTTGTGCGTCGTGTTGCTTGTGCAGCCCGTCAGGACGGCTACAAACAGTATCAAAAGAATCTTTTTCATATCCGGCTGCAAAATTACAAATAATTTTCGTAACTTTGCACCCGCAAAGAGAAAAAAGTTAGAAGATGAAGCTATATTCGGACGAAGAACTTGCAGAGATATTAGACCAGAAGATATTCCACCAGATAGGCGAAGCCGCCGACCGACTTGGCGTTGAGTGCTACGTCGTGGGCGGCTACGTGCGTGACATCTTCCTCGAACGTCCCTCCAACGACATCGACGTTGTGGTGGTGGGGAAGCCTCACCCCCTAACCCCCTCTCCAACTGGCGAGGGGGAATCTCGCGTTAGCGTGGGTATTGCGGTGGCTAAGGAGCTAAAGCGCGTGCTCGGCCGCCGTGCCCAGGTGTCCGTCTTTAAGAACTTCGGCACCGCCCAGGTGAAAGTCTCCCCCAGTGGGGGGAGGATGGAGGGGGCTGTTGAAGTCGAATTCGTCGGTGCCCGTCGCGAAAGCTACAGCCACGACTCGCGCAAGCCCATTGTCGAGGACGGCACGTTGGAGGACGACCAGAACCGGCGCGACTTCACCATCAACGCGATGGCCATCTGCCTGAACCACGACCGCTTCGGCGAGCTCGTCGACCCCTTCAACGGACTGGCCGACCTCGAGGACGGCATCATCGCCACCCCGCTCGACCCCGCCATCACCTTCAGCGACGACCCCCTGCGCATGATGCGCTGCATCCGCTTCGCCACCCAGCTGAACTTCCAGATAGAAGACGAGACCTTTGAGGCCCTCGAGCGGATGGCTGACCGTATAAAAATCGTCAGCGGTGAGCGCATAGAGGTGGAACTCAACAAGATCATCATGTCGCCCCATCCCAGCAAGGGTTTCGTCGACCTGCAGCGTTCCGGCCTGCTGAACATCATCCTGCCCGAGCTGGCCGCCCTCGACATCGTTGAGCAGAAGAACGGACGGGCGCACAAGAATAACTTCTATCATACATTAGAGGTGTTGGAAAACGTGGTTAATTCACAATTCACAATTCACAATTCACAATTGGCAACGTCCGAAGAACACGGCAATGATAATTGTGCATTGTGCATTGAGCATTGTGCATTATATTTGCGCTGGGCCGCCCTGTTGCACGACATCGGGAAGACCCGCTCCAAGCGGTGGGAACCAGCCGTCGGCTGGACCTTCCACAACCATAACTATATCGGGGCCAAGATGGTGCCCGACATCTTCCGCCGCCTGAAGCTGCCGATGGGTGCCGAGATGAAGTACGTGCAGAAACTCGTCGACCTCCACATGCGCCCCCAGGTCATTGCCGATAGCGAGGTGACCGACTCCGCCGTGCGCCGCCTGCTGAACGATGCCGGCGACGACATCGACGACCTCATGACGCTCTGCGAGGCCGACATCACGTCGAAGAACGAGGTCAGGAAAAAGATGTTCCTCGAGAACTTCCGCATGGTACGCGAGAAGCTGACCGACCTGAAGGAGAAGGACTACAAGCGCCTGCTGCAGCCCGTCATCGACGGCAACGAGATCATGCAGCTCTTCGACCTCAAGCCCAGCCGCGAGGTGGGCACGCTGAAGCAGTTCCTCAAGGACGCCGTACTGGATAATAAGGTAGAAAACGAACGTGAACCCCTCATGCAGCTCCTTATGGAGAAAGCCCGCCAGATGGGGCTCACCGCCACAACGAAACAATAAAAACCACACAATTATGAACGTAAAATTGCACACCCCCAAGACCCTGAAGGCCGGCAGCGGCATAGCGACGCTGAAGCAGTTCCTGCTGTCACTCGTGGCCACCACCATCTCTATCGTGTTGACATTCGGCACGGCCGCCATTATCGACTACAACAAGAAAGAGGCCGACAAGCGCGAGATGGTCATGGCCGTCCTCTACGACTTCAACCAGACCATAGCCCTGTTGGAAAAAGCCGACACCTCCTTGCAGGCATGCAGCCATTATCAGCAGGAGATAGCGCTCCGTCCGGAAAGCTTCGACAGCCTGCGCTACTATTTCACCGCGTGTGCCACCGTTGCCCAGACCAAGTTTTCTGAGACTACGGAGAAGATCTTCTCTTCAAACATCGAGACGTTCAACACCATCGGCAATGTCAATTTCATCAACGAGGTGTCCGAGTTCTATATTCAGCGTCAGGTCTATAAGGAGCAAGTGGTTGAGAAACTGGCGAATGAGCTGAAGGAGATGCCCATTTACAGTTCGGAAAAGAATCTGTTCGAGTTTGATTTCCCTGATTACGTGCTGGACAATAAGCTATACCTCATCATGATGAAGGAGATACGCGACAAGTGCATGAAGATGATGGACGTCAGCGAGCAGGAGATGGAGGCGTTCAGCCAGCAGCGTGTCACCGCGACCTCTGACTCACAAGGAGATTCCCTCGTGCATACCCTTTATGATGAACTCCAAGCAGCCGAGGCCGTGATTGACTCAGCCAGGAAGAGATACCAGCAGGAATGAACGGGTGATTAGTGGTTTATATGGACGCGATTCTTACTTTGTCCGTTTTCTTTACCACATTCTTATTCATCACAAACGCCCTGAAAAGGGCCTGAAAACGGGGGTTTGAGTTTGGTCGGACTAAAGTCGGGGTTTGGTCGGAGTAAACCCATGGTTTAGTCGGACTAAAGTCCTGGCTTGGTCGGAGCAAAATAATTGTAGTATTATGTGTTAATTGAATTGTAAAGATATTTCGTTTACTGCCGGTGGGGTTTGGAGATTGGTGGTAGGCTGTCTGTGGTAAAGTAGCAAAGTGGCATGGGGGGTGTGAAGTCTTGCGCGCACACACGTGTTATATTATTAATGTATAATTTAATATATATAATTAATATATTACTAATAATATTATTAATAATAATATAGTTCGATGGTTTTTCGGTGAGTAAAGTGTATGATTGTCTTGCGCACGTGTATTACTATGAGCGCGCGCCCGCCCACGTGTGCGAAACCTGCGTATACAAAGGAGTTGTGACACTTTACCACTTTACCGCAAAACTTCCGGCCAACGAACTGCTCTGGGCACTTGGAGGCCTGGTAGGGGAAGAGTGAAAACAGACTGCTGGTTACAGTTACAGTGGTTACAATTAAAAAAAGAGGGTATGACATACCTTATAATACTTTATAACTAATTGATATATAAATAGTTATATATAATATACAAGGAATGACACCCCT
Source organism: uncultured Prevotellaceae bacterium (assembly GCA_902780025.1). GTDB lineage: Bacteria > Bacteroidota > Bacteroidia > Bacteroidales > Bacteroidaceae > Prevotella. The sequence goes on along the minus strand of CACZDV010000028.1, from coordinate 17,283 downwards.
CAAAAAAACAACTGTAACCACTGTAACTGTAACCGCAGACAAATTATTATTCATCTAAAAAGCTAATAATCAATGAGATACGACATCAGTAAAGCTAAGGCACCCGAGATGCCTAACCTCGGAAAGGGTACAGAATGCATCAAATTGCTGCTCTCACAGGCCTCAAAAGACATGTATGAACCCCTGGTTCCGATGTTTTTCCCTGTACTTGGCGCACACATCAGCGGCGCAGAATTTCAGTATCCTGACCTTATTTGGAAGGAAATGTGTGGGCAAATGGCTTGTTGTCCTCGTGACAAAAGGGACAAAAAGCGTGTTTTTTGTGTTAATCTTCCCAAAACAGGGTATCTTTTCTGCTGCTTTTTTTGTACCTTTGCAGTCTGTAACGAATATTTAGCTAAATAAAAGACATTATGAAGAGTAAGAAGATTTTAATGTTAGCGGCCTCTGCGCTGCTGCTTGCCTCGTGTGGCGGCGGTGGTGGCGGACGTCCGTCTTTTGGTGACAACGAGTACCCCGTCTTGGAGGTTGGAACCAGTAGTGCCTCGTCGCAGGTGACTTATCCTGCCTCTATCAAGGGTGTGCAGGACGTGCAGATCTCGCCGAAGGTGAGTGGCTTTATCACGCAGATTAACGTGAAGGAAGGTCAGTCGGTGAGCGCCGGACAGGTGCTGTTTGTGATTGACAACGCCACGTATCAGGCCCAGGTGCGCCAGATGCAGGCTGCCGTGAACACAGCTCAGGCTGCATGCAACACGTCGAAGCTGTCGTACGAGAACTCGCAGAAGTTGTATGAGAATAAGGTCATCGGCGACTTCGAGCTGCAGTCGGCTACCAATGCCTACGAGAGTGCGAAGGCGCAGCTGGCTCAGGCTCAGGCCGGACTGGCTTCGGCTAAGGAGACGCTGAGCTTCTGCTACGTGAAGAGCCCGGCCTCGGGCGTGGTGGGTACGCTGCCGCTGAAGGTGGGTGCGCTGGTCAACACGGCTTCGGTGCTGACCACCGTGTCGAACATCTCGCAGATGGAGGTCTACTTCTCGATGACTGAGAAGGACGCCTTAGCTATGTCGAAGAGCGGCGACGGCCTGCAGGCCCTGCCCGCCGTGAAGCTGCAGCTGGCCGACGGCACCATCTACGGTCACGACGGTAAGGTGACGAAGATGAGCGGTGTGATTGACCAGGCTACGGGTTCGGTGCAGATGATTGCCGTGTTCCCGAATCCTGAGCGGCTGCTGAAGAGCGGCGGTTCGGGTGCCATCGTCATTCCCAGCGAGAACTCGTCGGCCATCGTCATCCCGCAGGCTTGCGTGATGGAGGTGCAGAACAAGAAGTTCGACTATACCTTAGGCAAGGATAACAAGGTGGTGTACACCGAGATTAAGGTGGCTCCGCAGGACGACGGCAAGAACTACGTGGTGACCGACGGCCTGAAGGTGGGCGACAAGTATATCACGAACGGTATCACGAAGCTCTCTGACCAGATGGAGATTGTGCCCATCACGCCGGAGCGTTACCAGCAGAAGATTCAGGAGCAGGCCAAAGCCATGAGTGCCGGGGATATCGTAAATGCGATGAAGAAGTAAAAAGGTAAAAAAGTAAAAAGGTAAAATAATGACTTTTACGAACTTTATAAAAAGACCAGTACTGTCGACGGTGATCTCCATCCTCATCGTCCTGCTGGGTATCATCGGTCTGGTGTCGCTGCCTATTGAGCAGTACCCGGACATCGCGCCGCCTACGGTTGTGGTGCATACCCAATATCCTGGTGCCGATGCCGAGACGGTGAAGAACTCGGTCATCACGCCGTTGGAGGAGAGTATCAACGGTGTGGAAGGAATGGACTATATCTCGTCAACGGCCTCTTCGGGTTCGGCCAGCCTTAACATCCTGTTCCGTCAGGGTCTGAACGCCGATATGTGTGCCGTGAACGTGCAGAACCGTGTGCAGCAGGCACAGGCCCTGCTGCCGGCTGAGGTGACGCGCATCGGTGTGACCGTCATGAAGCGTCAGACGTCGCAGGTGATGATGTTCACGCTGACCTCTGACGGCCGCTACGACGACCAGTTCCTGACGAACTATAACAACATCAACATCATCCCTGCCATCAAGCGTATCCAGGGTGTGGGTGACGTGCAGTCGCCCGGTGTGAAGACCTACTCCATGCGTATCTGGCTGAAGCCCGATGTCATGAAGCAGTACAACCTCATGCCCTCCGACATCAGCGCCGTGCTGGCTGAACAGAACATCGAGGCCGCCCCGGGTAACTTCGGACAGGAGTCGGACGTAGCCTACGAGTATGCGATGCGCTACACCGGCCGTCTGAAGACGGAGGAGGAGTTTGGCAACATCATCATCTCGAGTGATGCCAACGGTCAGACGCTGAAGTTGAAGGACGTGGCCCGGATTGAGCTGGGCGGTCTGAACTATGCCGTGTCGATGAAGAACAACAACATCCCGTCGGTCATGGGTATGGTGCAGCAGGTGGCTGGTTCGAATGCCAACGAGATTGCCAAGCAGGTGAAGGCCGAGCTGGAAGAGCAGGCTAAGCTGTTCCCGCCGGGTATGACCTACAAGATCAACTACGACGTGACGGAGTTCCTGTATGCCTCTATCGAGGAGGTGGTCTTCACGCTCATCTTCACGCTGGTGCTGGTGTTCATCGTTATCTACGTGTTCCTGCAGGACTGGCGTTCGACGCTCATCCCGCTGATTGCCGTGCCCGTGTCGCTCGTCGGTACGTTCTTCTTCCTGAACGTCTTCGGCTTCTCCATCAACCTGCTGACGCTGTCGGCCTTGCTGCTGGCTATTGCCATCGTGGTGGACGACGCCATCGTGGTGGTTGAGGCCGTACACGCCAAGCTGGACCAGGGATATAAGTCGACGTTGACGGCCTCTATCGACGCCATGAACGAGATCTCGGGTGCTATCATCTCCATCACGCTGGTGATGGCCTCGGTGTTCATCCCCGTGTCGTTCATCGGTGGTACGACGGGTACGTTCTACCGTGAGTTCGGTGTGACGATGGCCGTCAGCATTTTCATCTCGGCCCTGAACGCCTTGACGCTGTCGCCCGCCCTGTGTGCCATCTTCCTGAAGCCGCACGACGCGGAGGGTCATGAGAAGAAGATGTCGGCCATCGACCGCTTCCACGCCTCGTTCAATACCGCCTACGACTCTATCTTAGGAAAGTATAAGAATGCTGTGGAAAAGCTGGTGCGCCGTCCGCTGGCCATCGGCATTGCCGTCGTCGTGGGTATTGCTGTGCTGGCTACTACGATGATTACCACGAAGACTGGTCTGGTGCCCGACGAGGACACGGGTACGCTCTTCTGTACCATCAGTATGCCGCCCGCAACCTCTGTGGCCCGTACGCGCCAGATTATCAATGAGGTGGACTCTATCCTTGCTGCCGACCCTGCTATCCAGAGCCGTGAGCAGATTCAGGGTTACAACTTCATTGCCGGTGCCGGTTCCGACCAGGCTACGTTCATCCTGAAGCTGAAGCCGTTCAAGGACCGTCAGAAAGGCTTCTGGTGGAAGCTCAGCGGACTGTGGCAGGGCGACGGTATCTACCGTTTCTTCCTCAATCCTATGGAGTCGACGGGTGTCGTCGCACAGATCTTCATCAAGACGGCCCACATCAAGGATGCCTCCATCCTGGCCTTCTCGCCGCCTATGATTCCCGGTTTCTCGGCTAACTCGGGTGTGTCGATTGTCATGCAGGACCGTACGGGTGGTCCGCTGAACAAGTTCTTCGACATCACCAAGGAGTTCATTGCCGAGCTGAACAAGCGTCCTGAGTTCCAGATGGCCCAGACGTCGTATAACCCCAGCTATCCGCAGTACATGATTCATGTCGACGTAGCCAAGTGTAAGCAGAGCGGTATCTCACCCTCGACGATACTTACCACGCTGCAGGGTTACTATGGCGGACTCTACGCCTCGAACTTCAACGCCTACGGTAAGCTCTACCGTGTGATGGTGCAGGGCTCGCCTGAGACCCGCATGACGCCGGAGTCGCTGAACAGCGTCTATGTACGTACCCCGAAGGGTATGTCGCCTGTTCAGGAGTTCTGTAACATCGAGCGCGTCTACGGTCCCACCAACATCACCCGCTTCAACCTGTTTACCTCTATCAACGTGACGGGTACGGTGGCCAACGGCTACTCTACGGGTGAGGCCATCAAGGCCGCCCAGGAGGTGGCCGCCGAGGTGCTGCCCACGGGCTACAGCTACGACTATCAGGGTCTGACGCGTGAGGAGGCCAAGGCCTCGAACTCTACGGCACTCATCTTCGTGCTCTGCTTCATCTTCATCTACCTCATCCTCTCGGCACAGTACGAGTCGTACATCCTGCCGTTGTCGGTGGTACTCTCCGTACCCTTCGGTCTGGCGGGCTGCTTCCTGTTCACGATGCTCTTCGGTCACGCCAACGACATCTACATGCAGATTTCGCTCATCATGCTGATTGGTCTGTTGGCCAAGAACGCCATCCTGATTGTGCAGTTCGCCTTGGAGCGCCGCCGTCTGGGTATGGCCATCTCGTGGTCGGCCGTGCTGGGTGCCGCTGCCCGTCTGCGTCCTATCCTGATGACGTCGTTGGCAATGGTCATCGGTCTGTTGCCGCTGATGTTCGCCTCTGGCGTAGGCAAGAACGGTAACCAGACGCTCGGTGCTGCCGCCGTCGGTGGTATGTTAATCGGTACGCTCTGTCAGATCTTCGTCGTTCCCACGCTGTTCGTCCTTTTCCAGAGTCTGCAGGAGAAGTTCAGCCCGATGAAGTTCGACAACGAGGAGGAGAACGAGGATGTGGCTACCGAGATTGCACAGTATGCCCATCGTCCCGTAGATTATGAACTTGAGAAGTAATTGATGCGTATGAAAAAGATATTGTCTATAGCCGCATGCTCGCTGCTCTTGGCGAGCTGCGGTCTCTACAACAAATACGACCGCCCGGAGGTCGTTGCCGATGGTATCGTCCGCGACCCTGTGGCTCCGAATGGTGTCCTGCAGTCGACCGATACGGCATCGTTCGGCAACCTGCCCTGGCGACAGTTGTTTACCGACCCTCAGTTGCAGGCCATCATCGAGCAGGGCTTGGAGAAGAATCCTGACCTGCTGAATGCAGCCCTGAACGTGCAGATAGTGAACGAGGCGCTGAAGTGTGCCCGTCTGGCTTTCCTGCCCTCTGTGGTGTTCTCGCCCCAGGGAACGATAACCAAGTTCTCAGACAATCCCTCGACCAAGTCCTACCAGTTGCCGTTGACAGCCTCATGGAACGTCGACCTGTTTGGCAATCTCCTGAACGCCAAGCGCTCGGCACAGATGCAGCTCATCGCTACCCAGGACTATCAGACGGCGGTGAAGTGCAACATCGTCTCGGGCATAGCCAACCTGTATTACACGCTGCTGATGCTCGACCGTCAGATGGAGATTGTCAGCGATATGGAACAGCTGACCAAGGATACTTGGGACAAGATGAAGTTCATGCACGAGAACCGTATCGGCTACCGCTCTACCGCTGTGCAGAGCGCTGAAGCCGCCTACTATTCGGTGCAGGCCAAGAAGGTTGACCTGGTGCGCCAGATTCGTGAGATGGAGAACTCGTTGTCGCTGCTCATCGGACAGCCCGCCCAGACCATTCAGCGTGGTAAACTGGCTGACCAGTCGCTGCCTTCGACGTTTGCAACGGGTGTCAGCATCGACCTGCTCAACAACCGAGCCGACGTTCATGCTGCCGAAATGGCACTTGCACAATGTTTCTACGATGTGCAGCAGGCCCGTTCGCGCTTCTATCCCAGTATCACCCTCACCGGCACGGGTGCCTTCACCAACAATAACGGTCTGGTCAACCCCGGTAAGATGCTGTGGTCAGCCGTTGCCAGTCTGGTGCAGCCTATCTTCCAGCACGGACAGATCGTGGCTGGCCTGAAGGTGGCGCAGATGCAGTATGAGCAGAAGTTCAATACGTGGCAGAACACCGTGCTGAAAGCTGGTAACGAGGTAAGCAATGCCCTCGTCAGCTATAACTCATCGGCCGAGAAGGGCGAATTGGATTCCAAGCGTGTCGCCGTGCTGTTGAAGAACGTCGAGGACACCAAGAAGCTGATGGAGTCCAGCTCGAACACCACCTATCTGGAGGTCATCTCTGCACAGAGCAACCTGCTGAATGCTGAGATTGACGAAGTGACCGACCAGTTCAACAAGATGCAGGCTGTAGTGAACTTGTACCAGGCATTAGGAGGCGGAGCGAAATAGAAGTGAGAAATGAAAAGTGTAAAGTGAAAAGTTATGGCAAGCGAAATATCCCCCAAAGCTGAAATATCGCCAAAGGCGAAAATCGGCGACAACTGTAAGATATTCCCCTTTGTGTACATTGAGGATGACGTCGAGATAGGCGATGGCTGCATCATCTTCCCCTTCGTCAGTATCTGTAATGGAACACGCATGGGAAAGTGTAACAAGGTGCATCAGGGAAGCGTCATCGGTGCCCTGCCGCAGGACTTTGAGTTCCGCGGCGAGAAGTCGGAGTGCATCATCGGCGACGGCAACATCATCCGCGAGAACGTCGTCGTCAACCGTGCCACCCACGTCGGCGGCCAGACCATCATCGGCAACGAGAACGTGCTGATGGAGGGTGCCCACATCTCGCACGACACGAAAGTCGGCGACCGTTGCGTCTTCGGTTATGGTACGAAGATTGCCGGCGACTGCGAGATTGAGGACAGCGTCATCTTCTCCAGCTCGGTCATCGAGAATGCACGTACCCGCGTGGGCAAAGGCTCGATGGTGCAGGCCGGTACTACTTTCTCCCGCGATATACCGCCCTACATCGTGGCTACGAAGAAGAATACTTACGGTGGCGTGAACTTCGCCGTGGGGCGTCAGCACGGTGTTGAGGAGAAGACATTGAAACATATTGCCAATGCCTACCGACTGGTGTTCAATGGCGGTACGTCGCTCTTTGATGCGATTAACCAAATCGTAGAGCAGGTGCCTGACGGTCCGGAGATACGCCACATCGTCGAGTTCCTCCGCGCTACGAAACTCGGTATCATCTCGAGGAAGTAATCATTTATGGAAGAACAGAAGAAGTATGTACTTGACCTCAGCGTGGCTGGTGTTGAGCGGCTACATGAGCGGTATGTCCTCTTGCACCTGACGCAGAAGGAACAGTTGCCGCCGATGATGCCGGGACAATTTGTCGAAGTACGTGTAGATAGGTCGCCGGGAACTTTCCTCCGGCGGCCTATCTCCATCAATTTTGTTGACCGTCAGCGCAACGAGCTGTGGCTGCTGGTGGCAATGGTCGGCGAAGGAACGCGCCAGTTGGCTTGCCTGAAGGAAGGCGACGTGCTGAACGTCGTGGGGCCGTTAGGTCACGGGTTTACTTGTCAAAGCGGCGCAACCGCCTTGCACGATGTGCTGCTCGTGGGTGGTGGCGTCGGTGTGGCTCCGCTGCTCTATCAGGGAGCATTCTTGAAGTCTCTGGGGGTGAAGCCGACGTTCTTGTTAGGGGCTCGTACGTCAAAAGACCTGTTGATGTTGGATGAGTTCCGGAAGTACGGCGAGGTGTACATCACGACTGAGGACGGCTCAGAAGGAGAAAAGGGCTTTGTAACCCAGCACACAATCCTGCAGAAACAGCGGTTCGACCTGATTCAGACTTGTGGCCCGACACCGATGATGCGAGCTGTGGCGCGCTATGCCTATCAGCAGGGCATCGACTGCGAGGTATCACTCGAGAATATGATGGCCTGCGGTCTTGGTGCCTGTCTGTGCTGTGTGGAGAAAACGACGGAGGGTAACCTGTGCGTGTGCAAGGAAGGCCCGGTGTTCAATATCAAGCGACTGTTATGGCAACTTTAAATGTAAATATAGGAAACCTGCGGCTGAAGAATCCTGTAATGACGGCTTCAGGGACATTCGGCTACGGACTGGAGTTTCAGGACTTCGTACCGCTCGACGGCATCGGCGGTATCATTGTCAAGGGCACAACGTTGCGGCCTCGCGAGGGTAACGACTATCCCCGTATGGCCGAGACGGCATCGGGGATGCTGAACTGTGTCGGCTTGCAGAACAAGGGTGTGGATTACTTCTGTGAGCATATCTATCCCCAACTGCTGCCAACGGGCGGTACCTACATCGTGAATGTCAGCGGCTCTTCGCCCGAGGATTATGCGGAGTGTGCTGCAAGGGTTAATGCGCTTGAGCAGATTCCCGCCATCGAACTGAACATCTCGTGTCCCAACGTGAAGGACGGCGGAATGGCTTTTGGCGTGACGACCAAAGGTGCTGCCTCCGTGGTGCGGGCCGTCCGCGAACGTTACAACAAAACCCTCATCGTCAAATTATCCCCGAACGTGACGGACATTTGTGAGATCGCCCGCGCCGTAGAGGCTGAGGGAGCCGACTCCGTATCACTTATCAATACGCTGATGGGAATGGCGGTCGACATCGAAAAGCGCCGTCGTGTCCTTAGCATCGGTACGGGCGGACTTTCAGGTCCTGCTGTCAAACCGGTAGCCCTGCGTATGGTCTATCAGGTGGCTCGTGCCGTGAAGATTCCCGTCATTGGGCTTGGCGGCATAATGACGGCTGAGGATGCGATAGAATTCCTGATGTGTGGCGCTACGGCTATCGAGATTGGTACGGCCAACTTCATTGACCCGGCAGTAACCATTAAGGTACGCGACGGCATCAACGACTGGCTCGACCGTCACGGATGCAAGTCGGTGCAGGAAATCATCGAAACCATAGAGTAACCACAATAACAAACTAATGAACACTACGACGAAACTAATCTTTTGCCTGACCTTGCTGTTAGGCAGTTTAAGCGTTGAGGCTGCCGACTTGCTGGCGTTTCCAGGTGCCCAGGGATGGGGCCGTTATGCTACGGGTGGTCGTGCAGGAACAGTCTATCACGTCACGAACCTTAACGACTCAGGCATCGGTTCTTTGCGCGATGCTGTGAGCCAGCCTAACCGTATCGTTGTCTTCGATGTGGCGGGTGTCATCCGTATCAACTCGCGTATCGTCTTTTCTAAGAACCTGTATGTAGCTGGGCAGACAGCTCCCGGCGAGGGTGTGACGGTCTACGGCGACGGCGTGTCGTTCTCGGGTGCCGATAATATCATCGTACGCTATATGCGCTTCCGAATGGGACATAAGGGGTCCAGCGGCAAGGACTGTGCAGGTATCGCCAACGGTCAGAACATGATCTTCGACCATTGCTCGTTTGCGTGGGGACTGGACGAGACCTTTTCTATCAATCCTGACGGCAAGGGTTCTACACCCGAAAACATCACCCTTCAGAATTGTATTGTGGGACAGGGACTGATGACTCACTCGGCAGGTGGTCTGATGCAGACTAACTACATCTCGCTGATTGGCAACCTGCTTTGCGACAACAATACCCGAAACTTTAAGATAAAAGGCATCAACCAGTATGCCAATAATATGGTTTATAACTGGTCGAACGGTGCCTATATCATGGGCGGCGACTCTGAAGGCAAGTCGTATGTCAACATCCAGTCGAACCTCTTTATCAACGGTCCGGCTAAGGGAGGTGCAGCCTTCACGGGGGGTAATGCCGACTTCCATTGTTATGGCTCGGACAACTGGCAAGACAATAATATGGACGGCGTGTTCAATCCCTTTGAGATTACCGACTACAATGCTGCCACTCGTGAGGCGGCGCCCTACGACTATCCCGCATTGGAACTGAATCCCGGAAAGACGTTGCTGCAAACGAATCTGCCAACGGTGGGAGCCTCATTGCCTTATCGCGATATGACGGACTGTTATATGGTGGACGAGGTGCTGTCGTACGGCAAGCAGGGGGCTTTGATTTCCAACGAGGAGACACTCATCTACGGCGCTCCGTCAACGTGGAGCGTCTACAAGGGTGTGAAACGTACTGATACTGATGGTGACGGAATGCCTGATGCCTGGGAGCAGGCCAACGGTACTGACCCTCAGAAGAACGATGCTATGACGAAGACTGCTAACGGCTATACCCATATTGAGAACTACATCAACAGCATTACCGTCGACGACCGCGACTTCTTCCTGCGCAAGCCAGTGGCGTTGGTGCTCGAGAAGGCCAGTACACAGACATTGACCATCAGCTGGCGCGACTATACCTATGATGAGGACGGTTTCGTGATTGACATCAAGACCGACGACGGTTATCAGGAGGTGACCCGTACGGCTGCCGATGCCTCGACTCATGTAGTCAGTAACCTGCAACCGGCCACGAAATATACTGTGCGTGTCCGTGCGTTCAAGGGTGACCAGATGTCGGAGGCTGTCGAGCAGATTATGTCAACCCGTCCCGTGGAGGTGGGTGTGCTGGATATTGACTCCTATGAGCCTGACTACACCTGGACTTCGGGTGATATTATGAAAGCCGAGGCCGATGGCAAGAATATGTTGCTGGCTCCCGATGCCGATGCTACGCTGACATTGGCAGAGACGATAGCCCCTGCTGCCTTTGTCTACAAAGAACCTGTCAACCTGACGGTTGCCGGCGCTGCCATTACTGGAGCAACGTCGGTCAACAAAGCAGGAACGGGAACGCTTACGCTGACAGGCAACAACACCTATACAGGTGCTACGGTAGTGCATGACGGCATACTGGAATTCTCTACATTGAAGAACGGCGGTGAACCCAGCAGCATTGGTTCCAGCGTGGAGTACGCCCAGAACTGGATCTTCGACGGCGGCACCTATCGTTATACGGGCGGCAACACAACAACTAACCGCTCCCTGAAACTCAGCTGCACTTCGACCTTCGACGTCAAGTCGGCAACGGTCACTATGAACGGCGTGGTGGAAGGTGCTGACGCGTCGGCTGATTTCGTGATTGACGGCGGCGGCCAACTGACTATTGGTACTCCCAAGTTCTTCGGATATAAGGGAGCAACCGTGTTGAAAGGCTCAACGCTCTACCTGAGTACAACGGATATTGCCCAAGCCGGCATTGGCTCTTCGTCGAAGTTGGTGATGGCTGGCGGACACCTGAAGACCAAGGGAGAGACAAGCGGATACGAGACCTACGCCTTCCCCATCGAAGTGCAAGAAGGTACTACGTCACAGTTCTCGCCCAACCGCAACTGCTATATGAATAATAAGGTGACAGGTGCAGGAACCATCCGACTGAATATTCCTTATCTGCGCGAATATGTGCAGGGCGACTGGAGCGGATTCAGCGGACGACTCATTGCCAACGGCGTTTCCGGCGATAAACGCGGTTCCTTGTTACTGCTTGACAAGAGCCCGAAACTGAACAATACGGTCATCGAGCTGAAAGGAAATACCAATTTGTGTTACTGGTCGACGACGGGCAATCAGACGCTGGGCGGCTTGTCCGGAGCGGCTGGTACTTATCTGAACGGTTCCAGCAAACAGGCAGATAACTTTACCTGTACCTGGACGGTCGGTAGTGCCAATACTGACGAGACTTTTCGTGGTATTATTAACAACTGGTCGTGTTCTGGCAGCGGTCATTCCGGCACAGTCAATATCGTGAAGACGGGTACGGGTGTATGGCGTTTGACAGGAGCCAATGAGTATAAGGGTACGACGGTCGTCAACAACGGCACACTCGTCGTCAACGGCAGACATACAGGTGGTGGAGCCATTACCGTGAATGCAGGTGCAGCTTTGGGCGGTAAGGGAACGTTGACGGGTGCTGTCACTATCCGTAAGGGTGGCATCCTGCAGGTAGGCGACACACTGGCTACCGACAAGGGACTTACACTCAGCGGAGGACTCAAGATTGAAGAAGGGGCTGTGCTCCGTCTGAACGAAGCAATGGCAACCAAAACCTATGCCGACGGAGCTTCTATCCGTGTCTTTACGGGTAAGGCCACAGGTGCGGTCTTCTCCCAGATAGAGCCTGAACGCCCGTCGGCCACGCAGGTCTGGGATACCAGCAAGTTGATGACTGATGGTATGCTCTATGTACGCGATGATGCGTCATCAGTATATTCTGGTGTCAAGACCGTCGCACCGACCAATACCCCCAAGTACGACCTGCAAGGTCATCGTCTGGAAGGTACAGCGAAAGGACTCTACATTCAGGACGGTAAGAAACACCTTAGAAGATAACAATAAAGAGAGCGGCCAAACGGCCGCTCTCAACCAACACAAAAACTAAACTAGACTTAACTTAGCATAAGGGGGTTTTCACAAATCCTACTTAGCTGTTTGCAAAGTTAGCGTTATTTCGCTTATCTACCAAATATTTCCTACATTTTTTTGCACACAAAAGGAAAAAAGTTACACTTTTTCTCCTTTTTGTAACATTAGGAGGTCCAAAACGGTCATAGCGGCCATTGCTTCAACCACGGGAACGGCTCTCGGTAGCACACAAGGGTCATGACGGCCGCGGGCGGTGAAGGTAGTGTCATTTCCTTCTATGTCAACGGTCTTTTGCTCTTTCAGAAGTGTGGCGACAGGTTTGAAGGCTACGCGGAAGTAAATATCCTGTCCGTTTGAGATACCTCCTTGTATGCCTCCACTGTGGTTCGTTAGTGTACTGATGCCGTTGCCGTTGCTGACGAATGCATCGTTTATTTCCGATCCTCGCTTACTGGCAAAGTCAAAACCATCACCATATTCAAAGCCCTTGACGGCATTGATGCTCAGCATGGCGGCACCTAACTCCGCATGCAGTTTGCCAAACTCCGGCTCTCCCAAACCAGTCGGACAACCCTTGATGATGCAGGTGATGACGCCTCCGATGGTGTCGCCATCGGCTTTCACCTCGCTGATGAGTTGTTCCATAGCCTCAGCTTTGACAGGGTCAGGACAGCGTACGGCGTTGCTTTCCGTCTGTGAGAGGTCATATTGACTGTAGTCACGATCGAGTGCAATGTTACCCACCTGTGAGGTGTATGCCTGGATGTCGATGCCTTGTTGTCGTAAGACCAGTTTTGCCAATGCTCCACCCACTACACGGCTGATGGTAATACGGGCCGACGAACGGCCGCCACCCCGATGGTCGCGGATGCCGTACTTGGAGTAGTAGGTAAAGTCGGCATGCGACGGCCGGAAAATGGTGCGCAGGTTCTCATAATCCTGCGAGTGCTGGTTCTCGTTACGCACGATAAAACCGATGGGGCAACCCGTCGACTTTCCCTCAAAGACGCCGCTCAGCAGTTCAACTTTGTCGGACTCCTGTCTGGAGGTCGTTATCTTACTCTGCCCAGGGCGTCGCCTGTTCAGTTCACTTTGAATGAACTCCAGGTCAATGTCAATGCCCGCAGGCATCCCGTCCACCACGCCGCCAATGGCAGCGCCGTGGCTCTCGCCAAATGTTGTCAGCCTAAATGCTCTACCGAATGTATTCATCACTTTTCACTTTTCACTCTTCACTAGCGAAGCGCTACTTGCAATGTCCGCATCCTCCTTCGCCGCATCCTCCTTCGCCGCAACCACCATCGCCGCAGTGGCCGCCACAACCTCCGCAGCCGCCGGCCATTTGTTTGATGAGCGCGTTGATCTCGTCATCCGTAGCAGGGCGGTTCTCTATCATCTCGCCCGTGAAGTTCAGCTTCTTTCCTGCGAGAGGGTGGTTAGTGTCTACCGTTACGCCGTCAGCCTCCACTTTAGTTACGCGGGCCGGGAAATGATTTTCCTCGGCATCGGTCAATGTGATGAAGGCTCCAGGGAATATATTCTGGGCATCAAACTTCCCGTTCACCATGAAGATGTCACGCGACAGCTTGTGAACACCCTCGGGATCGTATTCGCCAAAGGCCTCGGCAGGCGTGAGGGTAAAGTCAAACTCCGTACCCTTTTCCAAGGGCAGTACGTTTTTCTCCAGTCCTTCGAGTGAGACGCCGAAGCCGCTGATGAACTGGAAAGGTTGTTCACGTATGGTCTGTTCAATGAGCTCGCGCTCGTCATCCTTTACGGAGTACAGTTGGTAGTGAACGGACAAAAACTTGTGTTCCATAATCTCTATACCTTATTATATATAATGTGATTTCTGGCTACAAAGGTACGAAAAAGCAACGAAACAACGGCACTTTTTACGTAAAAACATAAAAATTTCGAATAAATGCCGATTCTTTGACTCACGTCAATTAAACGGCTGTTTGCGCACACAATTCTCGCAAAATGTTTGGCAGGTATCAAAAATCGCCGTAACTTTGCACCGTCAAAACCAAACAAAAGGTTGCGACTAAGGATAACAATAAAAACAAATTAGTCAACGTAGGGGCCTGAAAGGTATACGTGAAAAAGGTAAAAGATTAAAAAAAGGATAACAAAACACAAACCCCGTGAGGGCCCCGAGTAAAGAGAGAAAGGAAATTGAAAATGAAAAGATTGTTTTTTGTGATGATTGCAGTGCTTAGTATGACTATGACATTTGCAGAGAACGAGAACACGAAGAGCGTGAACAACGTTGAGGCTTACGACATGAGCGTCAATATGCGCAAGTTGAGTGTTGCACTGGGTCTGACCACCGACCAGATAGAGGCCGTTGAGAACATCCACAACACCTTTAACGCAGAGATGCAACTGGCTGCCCAGGCTGACAGTGCCGACCGTCAGGAGCGTGTGAAGAAAGCCGTTGACCGCGACATCAAGTGGATGCACTATGTGCTCGATGAGAAGCAGTATCGTACGTATCTGACTCTTCTCAACGCCACGCTGAACAACCGCGGGTTGAACGCTTCAAAGTAATGAAGAGAGAAAGTTAGAAAAAAAAGTAACAGAGATTTTTAATGGTTTTGGCCGCAGGTTCGTGTAGAATCTGCGGCTTTTTCTTTGCACTTTCAAAAAAATACGCTATATTTGCACCCAAATTAACCTCAAAAAAGTAGAAACGATGAAAAAACTCAGAGTTATTCTTTTAGCTATGCTGGCCACGATGATGGTCAGTTGCGGAACTACCTCAACAGTACCCATTACCGGTCGTCAGCAGACATTGATGGTCAGCGACGGCGAAGTCCTCTCATTGGCTAGTCAGCAGTATCAGGAGTTTATGAAGTCGGCCAAGCTGTCGACCAATACCACTAATACCAATATGGTGAAGCGCGTAGGGCAGAAACTGGCTACTGCTGTCAATAATTACCTGAACAACAACGGTTTGTCGGCAGAGGTCAAGAATTTCTCGTGGGAATTCAACTTGGTGCAGGACAAGCAGGTGAATGCCTGGTGTATGCCTGGCGGCAAGATTGTGGTCTATGAAGGACTGCTGCCTGTAACGCAGGATGAAGCCTCATTGGCGATTGTCGTGGGTCATGAGATTGCCCATGCCGTAGCTAAGCACTCCGCTGAGCAGCTGAGTACCCAGATGAAGCAGCAGCAAGGGCTGCAGATAGGTGCTGCCGTCGCCGGAATGTTAGGTATGGGCACCAACACGCAGAGCATCCTGGCTGCCGTCGTCTCGCAAGGCTTCAGCTTCAAGAACCTCAGCTATTCGCGCGATCACGAGAGCGAGGCCGACCACATGGGCCTCATCTTTGCCGCTATGGCCGGTTACGATCCGCAGGTGGCTACCACCTTCTGGCAGCGCATGGCAGCCTCGTCGACTTCCCAGACGGCAGAGTTCCTGAGCGACCACCCGTCGGATGCCACCCGTATCAAGCAGATACAGGGATGGATGCCTGAGGCATTGAAGTATTATAAGCCCGCCACAACGACCACCACCACAACGACGGCAAAGAAAGCAACAACGACAAAGAAGACTACAAAGAAGTAATAAACCCCGTCTTCGCCGACTTATTTCCCTAAGTATTTGGTTTCTATGTAATGGTTGAACTGTTCGCGGTAGCTGTCGCCTATCGGCAGGCTGGTGTCGCTGTCCATGATGACGCGGTTCTTGTTCACCTCCTGTATCTTGTCTAAGTTGACGATGTAGCTGCGGTGGATGCGCATGAAGTTCGGCGGCAGCTTCTCTTCCAGCGCCTTCATGGCCAGCAGCGTGATGATGGGCTTGGGCTGACTGTCGAGGTGCAGCTTCAGATATTCCGACATTCCCTCTACGTAGCGGATGTCCTGAATGGATACCTTCACCATCCGGTAGTCGGTCTTGACGAAGAGCGTGTCGGACTCACCCCCAGCTCCTTCCTGTGAGGGTGGGGTGGAGAGCCTGTCCTTCAGCCTGTTGGCCGCCCGTATGAAGTCCTGCAGTCCGAAGGGCTTCAGCAGATAGTCTACGGCATTGACCTTGAATCCCTCGACGGCGTATTCGGAGTAGGCCGTGGTGAAGACGATGAGGGGTGGGGCGGCCAGCGACTTGACGAAGTCCATACCGTTGAGGTCGGGCATGTTGATGTCGCAGAAGACGGCGTCCACCGTCTCGCTGTTCAGCAGCCGGATGGCCTCGACGGCACTCTGGCACTGTCCGGCCAGCTCCAGGAAGGGCACCTTGCTGATATAGGTAACAAGCTGTTGCAGGGCTAACGGCTCGTCGTCGATGGCTAATACTCTGATCATACTGGCGGCAAAGTTACGAATAAATGAAGGAAAAGCCAAATTTATTTGAGCTTTTCTGGATATATCATAAATCCCATGTCGCTTTATTATATGAAAAACCTGCCCGAAACACGCTTTCGGGCAGGTTCGTCATAGGAAGGCACTTTTCACTCTTCTTGCGTCCCTTCGGTAGCAAGCGACCAAAGGTCGAGCGCACTTTTCACTAGCTTCACGCCAGTGAAGGCGCTTAGAACGGGCCGTAGCCCATACAGCTCGTGGTGGTCAGTGCCGTCAGGAAGGCGGTGAGCGCGGCTACTATCATCTTCACCGCAATCTCGATGATTCGCTTCTTCATCACTCTTCACTCTTCACTCTTCACTCCTTCACTAGCTTTGCGCCAGCAAAGCCCTTAGGGCTCCGGCTCCGGATCCGCCTCCGCATTCTTGACCTTCAGCTGGCGGACAGGAGTGCGCTCCTGGTAGGTGGCCGTCAACCACCTTGTCGTGGATCTCGATGTAGTCGTTCAGCTCCAGGGTGGTCTCCGAGAGCAGCTGCTTCCTGGTCAGCTTGTCCTCGTCGTAGCCGGCGGCCTCGGGCTGGAAGTTGATCTTCACGCCCGTGATCATGGTCTGCGGGTCGTACTCCTCGATGGTGTCGGCGGGCAGGCTGGTGACGCCAGGCGAAAACGTTCCCAGACCGTCGAGCTTCACGGGGACGCCCTGCACCATCATCTCGCGCAGACAGTCGACGATGTTCTGGAGCACCAGCACGGCGAGGTCGTACTTCACCAGCGACCCGTGCTCACTGATGTGCTTGGCGAAGCCCTTCAGGTTAAGACCCTTGCGG
>CACZDV010000027.1 GCA_902780025.1 uncultured Prevotellaceae bacterium | reverse complement strand
GACAAAAGGTTAATAGATTGTTTTAGGTTAGTAGTAATATTTATAGTTTTAGGTTTTTAGTTATTGGTAAAAGAAAGTTTTCAACTGTAGGATAACAGGTGGCCGTCGTGAGACATCCATTTAAACTTTCAAATTTTTAGCCCTTGTGGGCTGAAAATTTCTTTTAGAGAAAAGGATTTTTAGTTAAACATAGGCTTGTTCCGCTGTTGCTCGTGAGAGTTGCAGCGGACTTTTTTAGTCTATATCAGAATACGCCGAGCGTCAGACCGAAAATGACGTTCGTCGTCTGGAGATAAGGGTTCACATTGAACTCTGCAAAGATGGGCAACTTCGAGAATCCTACGTCCACCATCTTGGTTGCGCGCAGTGCTGCTTCCACACAAGCAGGTCCTTCAGCATAGTCGTAGTTGGCCTTCACCATAGTGGCCGCAACGCCTTCGGTGCCCATGGGTTCTGTATAACCAGCACTCTCAAACGGAGTCATGCCACCTCGCAACTTCCAGTCGACACCGCCCAGGCTAAAGGGTACAGTCAACTCAACAAACGTAGAATAAGCTTTCTCGCCATTGATTTTCAAGTCCTTTCCCCAGAAAAAAGTATAAGCCTGCAGACTGAAGTACTTACAGGAATAACCGAGGTTGGCCTCCAGCTTGTGGGCACCCTTCATCTCGTCGAAATACAGATAACGGTCATTCTTCTCTACGCCAGAAATCCAATAGTCAGTCACACCAATATTGACACCCCAGCGCTGGACACCCAGTGTAACATCTATCTCCTTGGTGTCGTCGGGTGAGAAGCCCGTACTACCGAAGAAGCCCAAGGACAAGCCCTGCCAGCTGACGTTAGCTGTCGGCTGTACGCTGAAACTGCCTAAATCCTGACCACGCCAGATGTAATGGCTGATGATGTCGGCACTAACCGAACATTCTACTTTCTCCTGAGCAACACCTGCCGTCGGCATAGCCATAACTGCTATGGCTGCAAGAATATTCTTCACTGTTTTTTTCATCATTATTCCTGTTTATGGGTGCAAAGGTACAAAATAATTATCAATTATCCATTATCCATCGTCAATTATCAATTATTTTTCGTAACTTTGCCAATAAATTGGCGAAATTCCTCCGTCTCGGCAAAAAAAGAAACGAGTTTCTTTGTTTTGCTCTCGACTTTTCGTAACTTTGCACCGCAAACAGTAAAAAAGAAGCTATGCAAGAGACCAGACAGAACAAAATAGCCCGCCTGCTGCAGAAAGAGCTGAGCGTCATTTTCCAGGAACAAACCCGCGCCATGCATGGCGTAATGGTCAGTGTCACCCGTACCAAGATTTCCCCCGACCTCAGTATCTGCACCGCTTATCTCAGCATATTCCCGTCAGAGCGGGGTGAAGAATTGCTGCAGAATATAGAACAGAACAGCAAGTCTATCCGCTACGCCTTAGGTCAGCGAGTACGCAACCAGTTACGCATTATTCCCGAACTGCGTTTCTTTATCGACGACTCACTCGACTACATCGAACGTATTGACGAGCTGCTGAAAAAGTGAAGAAGTAAAATGAATTTCCCTTTCTACATAGCTCGCCGATACCTCTTCTCTAAGAAGTCCACACACGCCATCAATGTCATTAGCGGCATTTCGGTGGTGGGCGTTGCTGTGGCTACGATGGCATTGGTCGTCACGCTGAGCGTCTTCAACGGATTCCACGACCTTGTCGCCTCCTTCCTCACGTCGTTCGATCCGCAGTTGAAGGTAACCCCCGTCAAGGGTAAAACCGTTGCTGCCGACGACCCGCGACTGACACAAATCCGTGAGCTGCCACAGGTAGACGTAGCTACCGAGTGCATGGAAGACCAGGCATTGGCCATCTACAACGGACGACAGGCAATGGTTACTGTCAAGGGCGTAGACGACAATTTCGACCAACTGACCCACATCGGCGAGATTCTTATTGGCGATGGCACCTTCGAGTTGCATGCCGCTGATATGCATTACGGCATCATCGGCATACGGCTGGCTGATGCGTTAGGGACAGGCTATGCCTATGACCATCCGCTAAAAATCTATGCTCCACGCCGTGAGGGACAATTCGACATGATGGCTCCGGAGGAATCCTTCATAGAGGATGAACTCTTTTCCCCTGGCGTTCTCTTCAACGTCCGGCAGGCCAAGTATGACAAAGGCTATATCATAACCTCCTTAGGTTTCGCCCGCCGTATTTTTGAGCAACAGGGCATGGTTTCGTCACTTGAGTTGCGCTTGAAGCCAGGCAGCAACTTTGAGTCCGTCAAGTCCGAGATGCAGAAAATAGCTGGCAACGATTTTTACGTGAAAGACCGTTTTGAACAGCAGGACGAGACTTTTAAGATTATGAAGATTGAGAAACTTATCGCCTACATCTTCCTCACCTTCATTCTCATTGTGGCCTGTTTCAACATCATCGGTTCGCTCTCCATGCTCATCATCGACAAAAAGGATGATGTCGTCACGCTGCGTAACCTCGGTGCCAGCGACAAGGTCATTACCCGTATCTTCCTGTTCGAGGGACGTCTCATCTCTGCCCTTGGAGCCGTCATCGGCATTGCCGTCGGACTTCTGCTCTGTTGGCTGCAACAGACATTCGGCATAGTAAAGTTAGGATCTTCCAGTGGTTCCTTCGTTGTCAACGCCTACCCTGTCAGCGTTCATCCCGAAGATATCCTCCTCATTTTCGTTACGGTACTTGTCGTCGGCTTCCTTGCCGTCTGGTATCCCGTCCGATACTTCTCTCGAAGGCTGTTAGACTAAATAGCCTAACGTAATGTTTTCGACCTCCACCGGTTCGTGTAGGAATATCTGTGCCTGTTCCTTGAACTTGTCAGGATTCTCCGTCGTCAGATAGCGTACGGTGCGTCCCTTGGAACATTTCTGCTCGATGGCAGTATTGCGGCGGAAGTAGTCTTTCAGACTATCGGCAACGTACTCACCTTGAGGTACAACGCGCACTCCGTCCGGTAAATACTTCAGAATCTTGGGCATCAACAGCGGGTAATGGGTACAACCAAGAATCAGACAGTCAATCTGCGGATCAAGACGCATAATCTGGTCTATACGCTTCTTGACAAAGTAGTCGGCACCTGGAGAATCTGCTTCATTGTACTCCACGAGCGGTACCCAGAAAGGACAAGCCACACCTGACACGACGATGTCAGGATGCAGTTTCTGGATTTCCAGGTTGTAGCTTTCACTCTTAATTGTACCTTCAGTTGCCAAGACGCCAACATGGCGGCTCTTGGTAAGTGAGCCGATCACCTCAGCCGTAGGACGGATGATGCCCAACACACGGCGCTCCGAATCCCACTGTGGCAAGTCGTTCTGCTGAATAGTACGCAGGGCCTTGGCCGAGGCTGTGTTACAGCCAAGGACAACCAAATGGCACCCCATCTCGAAAAGCCGCTGCACCGCCTGACGGGTAAACTCGTAGACGACATCAAACGAACGTGAGCCGTAGGGAGCACGGGCATTGTCGCCCAAATACAAATAATCGTATTCGGGGAGCAGCTGGCGAATGCCATGCAGAATGGTGAGTCCGCCATAGCCGCTATCGAAGATGCCGATGGGGCCTGGCTTAGCGGATAACACTCCTGACGGTATTCTGTTCTTGAAGGGTGGTCTTTACCAGCTGGTTGATGTCAACGCCTAAAGCTGGATGGATGAAAGGTACAGCGTTCTGATCTGTATTCAAGATGAACGCATAACCATTCTCAATGGCAATCTTTGTCAACGCCGAAGAAAGCAACTCTCTAAGTGGGTCGAACAGCTTAGCTTCAGCAATGGCCAGCTGTTCGCGGATGTCTTTTTTGAACGCAATGTTACGCTCCATCATCTCCTTCAGTTCCATTTGGCGCTTACGGAGAATCGTTTCCGGAAAGTCACGCTGACCGTCAAGAAACTCTTCATACTTGAGGTTGAAATCCTGTTCCGCGCGTTTCTGCTCTTCCTCGTATTTGGCTCGCAAATTGTCCAGCGACTGCTTGGCCAGTCCATAGCCAGGCACGGCCTTCAGAGCCTTATCATAACTGAGATAGGCAAACCTGATGACCCTGGTGTTGACCACACGTGCCGAATCTTGTGCGGAAACCGACAACGAAACAAGTGCAACAAGAAGTATGAAGAGTCTTTTCATTGACTATTTGATAATTTACTTGACGAGACAATTTACTTCAGTCCGAGCTTCTGCTTCACCTGAGCGGTGACGTCAGTAGACAAGGTTGTGCTGATGTAAGGAATACCAGCACCCATCTCCATGATGTAGACGTAGCCGCCGGCCTGGCCCACAGCCTTGATGGCATCGAGCACCTTGGTGGTGATGCCCTGCATCTTCTCCTGCTGAGCCTTTGCAAGAGCCTGCTGATTGTCCTGGAAGCTCTGCTGGATCTTCTGGTACATATCCTGCAGTTCCTGCTGACGGCGCTGCTTGATGTTGTCGGGCAGGGTGGCCTGTTCTTTCTCGAAGGCCTCACCCTTCTTCTGCAGCTCATCCTGCATCGACTTCAGGTCGGCCTCATACTGAGCTGTCAGAGCCTCAATCTCTGTCTTAGCCTTGGTGTATTCAGGCATCACCTGAATGATTTCCTGAGTGTTCACATGGCCGAACTTGGCCTGTGCGTTAGCGGTGGTGAAACCGCAGATTGCGCAGATTGCGCAGACGATAAACTTTTTCATTTGTTTTTTGTTTTTATTTTCGTTATTACGTTATTTCGTGATTACGACTAATTAGCATAACCCAGCTTTGCCAGCACCTCGTTGGAGATGTCAATCTTGGGCGAACCGAAGATGATACCCGTATCGCTGGCACGGTCGAGCACCAGTTGATAGCCACGCAGGTCGGCAATATCCTTGACGGCATTGTAGATCTCGTCCTGAATTGGCGTCATCAGCGAGGTACGCTTCTTAAAGAGTTCTCCCTCCGGTCCAAAGTACTTACGCTTCAGTTCCGAGGCCTGCTTCTCTTTCTCGACGATGGCATCCTGCTTGGCTTTCTTCTGTTCAGCCGAAAGGAATACAACCTCGTTCTGGTAGTTCTTGTACATAGTCTGAGCCTCTGTGGTAAGAGCGTCCACCTCAGCCTGCCACTTCTTCGACACCTGATTCAACTGCTCATTAGCACGTTCATAGGCCGGAATGTTCTTCAGGATATAGTCCATATCCACCAGTGCAAACTTTTGCGCCCCTGCGGGGCTAAATAATAAAGAAAAAAGAATAAAGAACAAAGCCCTGCGGCCATATTCCGATATCAGATTTCCCTTCACATTTTCTTTCATCATACCTTCTCCTCCAATTATTTAGTTATACTTTACTTCACTTTATTTCTTTATACTTTATTCTTTAGGGCGAAGCCCGCTTAGAATTCCTGTCCCAGTATGAAGTGGAAGTTGCTTCCACCCTTCTGCCATCCACCACTGGTGTAGACCTTGTCGAAACCGTAGGCCCAGTCAATACCCATCAAGCCGACCATCGGCAGGAAGATACGTACACCGACACCTGCGGACTTCTTCATATTGAAGGGATTGAACTTCTTGATGTCAGCCCACGCATTACCGCCCTCAAGGAAGGTAAGACCGTAGATGGTGGTGTTACCCAACATAAACGGATAGCGCAGTTCCAAGGTGAAGCGGTCGTAGCCATAGGCATTGTTCGAAGTGCGGCGACCAGTGGACTCGGTATAGGCCGACGAGGTTGAAATAGAACCGTTGTCGTAACCGCGCATACCGATGGTCTCCTCCGCATAGCCGTAGGAATAGCCGCTCATACCGTCACCACCGACATAGAACGTCTCGAAGGGTGACTTCTTGTCACTATTGAACGAACCCAGCAATCCCAGTTCCACACGGGTCATCAGCACGAAACACTTCTGGTTGCCAGTTAGTGCGGTATAGGTACGCGACTTGAACTTCCACTTATGATACTCTATCCAGCGGTACATATCCTGCAGCTCGTTCTCGTAGGTGGCCGAGTTGGGATTAAGAGCCAGCGTAGCATAGTCCTTACCGTCAAACAGCGACCAAGGCGGCGTAACCGTCAGCGACAGCATAAACTCGGAACCACGACGTGGGAACAGCTGGTTGTCGGTCGACATACGCGACAACGTCAGTCCCAGGTTCAAGTTGTTACAGTTACCGTTCGAAATATAGAAGTAGTTCCAGTCACGCAGCATATAGCGGGTGTAACCCAGCGAAGCCATGAACTGGAAGTAGTCGTCAGGCCAGCGCAGACGTTTACCCCAACCAATGCTGGCACCAAACATCTGGATGTTCTTGTCATCGTCGAGCATCGACTCGTAGTTGTAGGCCAGATTGTTATACATACTGTAACCATAGCCATAACCATAGCCCAGGCTGTTATAAAGGGCATTGTTGCGATAGTAGCTTGAGATGTCCGACTGCTTGGAGTAGAACAGGCTGACGCTGAACGAGTTCGGGCGCTTGTTGCCAAACCAGCTCGTAGAGTAGCTTGTCGACAGCGAGCTGTAGTAGGAACCGTTGGTCTGATAGTTGATACCCAACTGCTCACCGTCGCCGATAGGCATGATACCACGGTGCATCTTGTTCTTACCGAAAAGGTTGCGCATCGAGAAGTTGTTCAGTTTCAAACCGATGCGTCCGATGACACCTGTCTGTCCCCAACCTAATGAGAACTCTATCTGGTCGTTCGACTTCTGCTGCAGGTTCCAGTTAATATCCACAGAACCGTCGTCATAGTTGGGCTTGATATCGGGATTCACGCTCTCAGGGTCGAAGTGTCCCATAGAGGCGATTTCACGAGCCGAGCGTTGCAGGGCTTCCTTCGAGAAGAGGTCGCCCGGCTTGGTACGCAGTTCACGGCGCACCACCTCCTCGTAGAGTCGGTCGTTACCGTAGATACGAACGTGGTTCAGGTGTGCCTGGGTACCCTCCATGATGCGCATCTCCACATCGATGGAGTCGCCCACGATATTTACTTCCGTCGGCTGCAACTGATAGAACAGGTAACCGTTGTTCCAGTAGTAGTTACCCACGGCATCCTCGTCTTCCGACAAGCGCTTGCTCATCAGGCGCTGGTTATAGACGTCACCCTTCTTCATACCTAATATCGCATTCAGGGCGTCCGTATTCAGCACGGTGTTACCCACCCAGGTAACATTGCGCAGGTAGTATTTCTGGCCTTCTTCCACCGTCAGGCCAATGCTGACATGCTTCTCGTCGACATTCCAGACGGAATCCTCCAGAATGGTCATATCCCTGTAACCCAGTTCGTTATACTTGTCTATCAGCGCTTCCCTGGCCTCACGGTAGCGTTCGTCTGTAAACTTCTTACCCTTGAAGAAGTTCTGCAGTTTTCCTGCCTCATGTATCTTACCAAAGGCACCCTTGGTGAAGAGCGAACCCTTAATCTTGTTATCGGCCAGGTTCTCATTACCCGTGAAGTAAATCCTGCGCACCTTCATCTTGGCCTTCTTGTCGACGTTCACGTCCAGTATCACCTGGTTCTTGTTCGTCACGTCGTCACGCTGCATGATTTCAATCTCAGCGTTCTTATAGCCCTTCTCGTCAAAGTACTTCTTGGCCAGGATCTTGGCACGGTCAATCATGTTAGGCGTAATCTGCGAACCCTTCATGATACCGAGTTTAGCCTCCATATCCTCGCGTTCCGACTTCTTCAGGCCATTATAGTTGATGGTGCTGACACGCGGACGGAGAGCCAGGTGTATGCACAGATAAATCTTGGAGCCTACCAGCGAGTCAGCCGTTATCTGTACCCTCGAAAAGAGTCCGTGACGCCAATAGCGTTTCACGGCATCGGTAATCTGCGTACCCGGAATCTCTATTTCCTGTCCTACCGACAAGCCGGACAGACTCGTCAGGACATAGTCCTCATAGCCCTCAACGCCTTCGACGGCAAGACCGCCGATCTCACACGTCCTCGGTGTACCGGCATACGATATATCAGGATTGACAATCTTATCCTGCGCCATGACACTTAAAGGTAAAAAGGTAAAAAGGTAAAAGGGTAAAACACCTCTCACCAATCCTTTCACCTTATTTATAATATAATAAGTCACTTTCTTTTTTACTTTTTTACCTTTTTACTTTTTTACCTTTTTACTTTTTTACATCTGCCTCTATCTGTGCCTCCGTCTTTCCGAAACGGCGCTGACGGCTCTGGTAACTGGCTATCGCCTCATGCAGACAAGCCTCGTCGAAGTCAGGCCAGTAAGTGTCGCAGAAATACAACTCCGAATAGGCAATCTGCCACAACAGGTAGTTCGAGATGCGCAGTTCGCCGCCCGTACGTATCAGCAGGTCCGGATCAGGCATGAAGTTCGTCTGCAGGTGCTGGCTGATAAACTCCTCGGTGATGTCCTCGGCACGGATGCCGCCCGTTGCCAATTTCTTCATTTTGTACTGGGGCAATGGCAGTTCCATGTCATTCACCTCCGTTACTATCTGCTTAACGGCATTGGTGATCTCCCAGCGGCTGGAGTAGCTCAGCGCCACCACCATCGTCATCGTGTCGTTCTTCGCCGTATGTTCCTCCGTCTCACGCAACTTCTGCTGCACATCGTCCGGCAGTCGCTTGGTGTCGCCGATGACGCGGAAACGCACGTTATTCTTCATGAAAATCTCGTCCTCCAACGACGACAGCACCAGTCCCATCAATGCCGAAATCTCGTCCGACGGGCGGTTCCAGTTCTCTGTGGAGAACGTATATAGCGTCAGATACTTCACGCCTAACCGCGTACACTCTGAAGTGATGCGGCGGACGGTGTCCACTCCCGCCTGGTGGCCGAAGCTACGGTCCTTGCCGCGCTCCGTTGCCCACCGCCCGTTGCCGTCCATGATGATGGCAATGTGCTGCGGGATGCGTGTCATATCCAGTTCTTGCTTAATCTTTGTCATTATTACAAGTTTTACATTTTGCCCATATATCGTAAGTCAACGACAACTGCAGCACACTATAGCAGTCGGTGTTTTTGAACAGTCCGCTGCTCTTGATGCCGTGGGGGTCTTCCACCCCGTCCAACCTGTCGCTGCCCGTGAAGTGTATCCTCCACTCGCCAGTCAGGTTCAGCCGTTCACCTATCTTATATTTAACACCCGCTCCGAAGGGCAGGTTGAAATCCGTAGCGCTACCGTCGGTCAGGCTCGCATGCGATATCCCCACTCCGAGGGTCAGGAACGGAGCCCAGGGCTTTGCTCCCCTATACTCACGTCCTGTGCCGTAGGCCCAGAAGTTATACTCAAACCGCACACCACCATCCACCAGTCCGTTGTTGAACGACTGCGGCAGTTTCTCAGTTTCCGGCATCCAAGTCTCTGCTCCGCTGATATCGCCTTTCAGCTTGCCGTAGCCAATGCTGAACGTCCACGCCATCCACGGGTTCGGACGGTATTTGGCCAACACGGTTCCCATGGGTTGCATATTCTTCAGCAGGTTGCCGTTGTAGTCGCCTAAGTAGTTCACCAAGCCCACGCCGCCACCTATCTCCATCTTGTATTCAGGATCGTCCTGCGCCTTGATTCCAAGGACAGCGGCCATCAGCAGGATACAGGTCACGATGCGTCTCATAGGCTATACGGCTCACTTCGTCATCTTTCCATACCAGACGCTACCGGCCTCCGACGCTTCGCGCAGCCAGATGCCACCCTCGTTGTCAGTAGCGGCAGCAGCCACAGCTGTCACCGGGCTCGCCAGATTTAGACTGCTCTTCCACGTGATTCCCTGGTCACGGCTCTGGTAGATCTTACCGCTGCCGTTGACGGCCAGCACACTACCACCCGTAAAGGGCAGCAGCCAGTAGCGCACACCCTTGGACAGATAGAAGGGATTATCCTCGGCCAGCGGCATATACACCCACTTCGAGGGCTGGTCGCCGTCAGTCAGTCGGCGCCACACGACGGCAGATGTCTCCTGCAGGTCGTTGTCGCCCACCAGCAGTTCGTACGTCATGCCGTTATTTAGTTTCCAATAGGTATAGCTGATGTTTGCCGTAGGCAGCAGATTGGTATTCGTGTCAAACACGTCCGTTTCCTGTCGTGCCCAGTCGCCGCCGGGTGTCGTCGGCAACACCGTCTCTGCCGGCATCTTCGTCCAGATCAGCTTACCAGCCTCCTGACTACGCACCGACAGGCTCACCGTATAGTCGCGGTGGCCGGAGCCGTCAGTAGAGAATACGCGGAAAACGCGAGGCTGGGAGAAGTCGATGGAGTCCTTGCCGGAAGTAAAGTATCTCAGCGTGTCGCTGATCATCGACTTCACATAGACATAGCCACTGTTCTTCGTCGTCACATTACAGATGACGTGAGCCACATCAGTACCCGTCGGCAGCGAGTCGACATTACTGATACGGTAGTTCATCTGGTCTATATTCATCCTGTGCGATGTTGCCGTATAGGTGGCCTTATACACCGAGTCAGCCCCCGCAGATGAAGTCGTATGGAGGTATCTGTTGAGCGTCCCCAACGTAAAAGTCTTGATGGCCATATCGTCGTAGGTCGTCACGTCGTCATCGTCAGACTTCAGACATGAAGTCAGCATCAGACTCACCGCGAGCAACCCGCAGAATACATGAAAAATCCTTCTCATCGAACGTAATATTACAAATTCAGCTGCAAATTTACTCACATTTCCTCAAATAACGCGCATTTTCCTATTACATTATTCTTTTTTTCAATTTTTTAATAGCAAAAGAGTGCGGTATGAATCACTCACTCCGCACTCCTCTAACGAACATTGGTCTTTGTCAGCGTGAAAACACTCAGTACGGTCATCACCGCTACGCCAACCAACATAACCGTTGTTTGAAAATCTAATAACATAATCTTTACCTTAAAATCTAACCTAATGAATAACGATACAATCATCACGATTGCGAGTGCAAAGGTACGAAGAATATAAGATATAATCAGTAAAAAGAGAATAGTTTTTGCTGAAAAGTGGTCCCTTTTTGACTTACATCAAAAGAAGGTCTCCACCAGAATCCGGGTAACAGTCCCGTCGGCCGAGCAGAAATAGGTGCGCGGAATGATGGACGAGGCAAAGAGGTTGTAGATACGACGATCTGTCTGTGCCGAATAGGGAATCGACAGGCCCTGCTCCTTCCAGTACGCCGCCACGCTCTCAGCCCCCTCCTCACGGCTGATGGCCACCATCTGGAACCCCTTGTCGCCACAATGCTGCAGGTAATAATCATTCATGCGGGGCAGTTCGCGCTGACAGTCGCCGCACGACGTGTTGAACAGCACGATGACCGTCTCGCCCGTCAGCTGTGCCGTCGAGAACGTCGCTGTCGAGCCGTCGGCCAACACCGTCTCTACCGAGAACGTCGGCACACGTTCGCCCACCTTCACATATTCCCTGACCTCGCCGTCGTCATCGTCGCCCATGCTACAGGCAGCAAAGACGACGGCGGCCGTCAAGAGTAACAATATGTTACGCATCATCATGCTATCTCACCTGAATCTTTATCGTCCGCCTGCCAGCGTCGCCTGCCGTCTCAATGACGTAGGTGCCTTGCTGCAGTCTGAACTCCGTAGTTGTGCCGCAGTCTGCCTGCTCGTAAGCCGTAGTACCGCCGACGCTGACAGCCCGCACCAGGCTCAGCTGACCTTGAGCCGTCACCGTCACCACGCCGCCCTGACGCACACTAATCACGACATCGTTGTCCGCATTCTGCTCCTTGCTACCTATCTTGTCGTTGGTCGTCAGGTAGTAGCGTCCGTAGTCGTTGGGCTGTATACTGATAGTCTCACCATCGCTGATAGCCCTCGTCATGCCCGTCTGTGCGTCAAAGACAAATATGGGTGAAGGGTGAGTGGTTAGTGGTGAGAGGTCAACGGTCACCTCCACCTGCTCATCACTGCTGCACGTCACGCCGAAGGGCACGGTCACAATCTCAGGCAGCTGGTTGATGCTCAGCGCCATTCCGTCGGAAGCCACCGTATAAACCATCGGCACATCAGCAAGGTTCGAGTCGAAGAGCGTCTCTATGTCCTCGCTATCCACAAAGTCGTTGGTGGCGCTGTCGTTCAGTTCCACAATGGCCGTACTCGTCACACCGTCCTTTGTAGCTTTCAACTGCAAGCGGGGACGACGGGAACCACTTTGGGCAGTGCCGTCGTTACCATCGACCATCATGTCCTTATTGAAGTTCACGGGTGTCGCGGAACTACTACCCTCCTTAATCTTCACGAAGAAAGCCTCCATCGGACGGACACGTCCCGTTGCCACACCTGCTGACGGGTCGCCGTCGATGGTCCACCATTTGTTTTCAAGATGGGTGTTAGCCTCGAAGAACTTCGTCATATTGAGTGAAGCCATATAGGGATTACCCACCAAGTAGTACTTGTTGTTGGTATTCGTGTTGGGCTGTACCAGCGGCTTGGTCATCTCGGCCCTGTTGTTGATGGGGTTGCCTTCATCGTCATCGGTAAGGAAGCGGCCGTAGTTCATGTTATCCTTGGTACCACTCTGAGTCAGGTCGTCGTTCGTATGCACATCCTTATAATTATAGTAGTCCCAGCTCGTATCAGCCTTGGGCAGACGCAGCAGCGCATTTCCTGTCTTGGTCTTATCCTGCTTGGTATGGATGGCGAAGCCCTGCATCTCACTGTAAGGCACTTGTACGTCGTTGAAAGCATGACTCCACTGGGCAAAGGTCTGCGTCACCGCTCCTGTGTAAGGCAGGTCAGCAATATAGTTATTGGGATGAATTGGATCAGAACTTTGGACGTAAACCGTAGACCCGCCTGTGCCGTGATCCCATGAGTGCTGATAGAAGGGATACGTCGTGCGGCTGTAGTTTGTAGTATTGAACATGATGGGCTGGAAGGCCTCCGTCGTCTGGCGTCCGTCAGTCTTCGGCACATACATATCGCCAGCATAGGTGGCCTTCAGCGGTGCCGACATCAGGTACCACTTATTCGGCTCCAGTTCCTTCTCCACCCACGCCTTCTCATAGTAAACCAGTCGCTGTTGGTTGATGAGCTCGGCACGAGGTTTAAAGTATATTTCCTTACATACATTGCCGTAGTACTTCTCGCAGTCGTAGACATTAGCGTACGTCGAGCCCGTGCCCAGTTGGTAGACAGTCGTCTTGTCGCTCTTCAGGTGTCCCTGACAGGTCTTCTCACTATAGCGCACCAGCAAATCGTAGCGAATGTCGGGCGTAGCGGGACTGTTCACCGTGCGGTCAGGGTCGTAGGGGCTGGGGTCGGTAACAAGATTACCTGCCTGAATAGCACCGCCCGTGTATGGCGAAGTATTGTAGGCCCGTAAATCCATATTGATAAGGCTGGGCGCATGACATCCCTCAGGCAGCGTCACGTAGGTGAACTTCATCGGCACGAAAGCGTTGTCTCTCTTCAGATTCTCGTTAATATTTACAGCGTTCTTATAGTATTTATCGCCATAATAGGGTTCGCCATCAGTCAAGTTTGCGCGCCATTCAGTAGGTGTATTCACCTCGCCCATATATAGCTCTTCGCGCTCCGATCGGTTCCAGTTTTCATCGTTGTTCCAGTTCACGTTATAGTAGTCAACGCCACCTGTCGTCTGGACATTTAACTGCTGCGGATCCCATGTGACATACTCCGGCACCACCTTAATAGTGAGATAGATGTCTTCGGGACAGGGACTGGTTGTCGCGTGATCGCCAGTGTTATAGTTCATGTCGTAGAAACTGGTGCTCACCTCGTATGTGTAGCCCTCATGGAAGTTAATCTCGCAATCACTAAGATCAAGAACCAGGAACATATAGTCGGCGTCGACGAAGGGCTTGCTTCCGTGACTTGAGCTACTGTTAGGAGTTATTATCTTAGCGAATTTAGCTCCAACCGCAGGCCCTGTGGGGTCATTGGTGACAGCCACGTCAGATTGTTCTTTACTTACTGCTGATACGGTTAGCCATGTAGTATTCTGGCTATCCTCCTGGAAATAGAGCGTACCTGTGTTTACGTCCTTCTCCTTGTTCTTATAGTCGTGGATGGGTACGTGCAGCTGGTAGCCGTTCTTACGCAGGTTATACAGTTGCTCCAGACCGATACGGACAATGCGGTGGAAACCGTCACGCTGCGGATACTCCACATCCTGGAAGCCCAATTCCATCTCGGGCGACGGCCACTGGATATCGAACTTTACCATAAAGGGTGAACAAATGGCCGTTTCGCCTATATTTTTCTGTACAGGTAAGGCCAACACGGTGTAATTGGGCGAGGGATATTCCGAGAAATCATTACTGAAGGTCTGGGAACAGGACAGTTTCAATATCTTGGCCGCAATGGCGGCACTCAGTACATCCTTATAATATACTCCATCAACCTCTTTGTTATAAGAACCATTGACACCTACTTCATTAGGATAATCATAACGATAGTCCTCAATAGCAGATCTCAACTGAGCAAACGTATAGTTATCATCAAACTTGGCACTACTCACCCATTGTGTCATGGTTCCAAAGAAAAAGTCGAAATTCAGATTATCGACGTTCGTAAAGCCAGAAGGCTGCGTCACGTCAGGCTTCTTCAACCTCATTTGCATATCTTGAACTTGGGGGACTCCACCACAATTCATGAAAATATGTCCACCCTCAGCAATACCGTCAACATCCTTATAATAGATGACGAACTGCTGGCGAGGGATAAAGTCAGGACTGAACACCGAGCACTTACTGGTGGCTGCCGTATGCAGACCGCCCCAGTAAGAAGTAGCTTCAGGCTTAAAGCCAATCTCCGGATCTTTTTCAATACTGGGACTATAGACAGAAACATAATAGGTTTGACCATCCAGCAGACCAGGCAGGTAGCGATAAGCTATCTTGCAATACACCTTGCCATCATCACCCATGAACCAATACAGATTATCATTTGCCTTTACCATCGCCGAATCAACAAGAACGTTGTTGTAATACATGTAGTTGGTATAGTCAAGATGAACTATTTGGGTCAATCCATAAATACTCGTACCGTCGTCGGAGTCGCTATACATCCTTGCAGCCGTCACTGGCTCACCATGCTCATCATGGATACGCCAGTAGATTTTAGCTTCACCCGACCTACCATAGAGAGCCTGTATGGCCTCGGCCTCAGCATAGATAAACATCTTATTGGTTTCCGGATCGTCGCACTTGCCCTGATCCTGAGCCAATTTAATCTTTGCAGTGGTGGTATACACCTGGAACTGGTCGATGGCAAAGTCGGCACCGTTGGTATTATCAGCATAGTTCACTACCTCGCAGATGAAGTGGGTAATATCATCATCGAAATTGATAGGAACACTACTCTCGCCATATATCTGATACCATTCTCCTGTGCCAGACCACTGTTCGGGTTCACCTGACCATGTGCCTGTCGTCGTACTGATATCGCAAGTATGGAAGGACACCACATTTTTGTGGTTTCCATCATCATCGACACCCACGACGCGGATAAGCAACTGCGGCTTGATGCGTGCATCGGTCATGTCGGCCACTGCCATAGTCACATAGATGGATGATCCTGCGCAAAGGTCAGCATCAAAGGGAATGGTAACCATCGTACGACTCTCGTTCGATGCGTCAGTATACAGGAACGAACCATACTTGCTGTTGTCGGTATAGACGTGGGTATAGTCGTAGAGTTGACTGCTCCACCACCATACCAGTTTGGGGTCCTGTCTATCATTGGAGATACCTGGGATGTTCATCGACTTCAGGATCATGTAGTCACCATGGAATGGTGAGAGGAGGTGATTGTAGTTAAACCACTCCATAGTATATCCAGTGTCGTAGACATAGTCCGTCAGTTGGGGATAACAATAGGAATACTCAATGTCCGTCCACTCTCGTGGTAGCCATGACATGTTGTTCCATCGGGTTGTGGGAGCATCAAACCAGTTTTCGGTACTATAGAAATAGTTTTTTCTTACTGGCTCGGTAACAATTTTTTTGTTCGTCTCAGGATTACCATCGAAGTCCACTACGCTCTGCAGGTCGTAATGCTGAGTCATATACTCATCGGTGCGTGTGATGTTTTTAGCACGCAGTTCGGCATTATTCTTCAGCTGGGCGACGCTAAGCGGCGGAGCCACGAGGAATTGCAATTCATAGTGAACGACAGGGGCAAAGACATCCGACGACGTTGGGGTAATGGTGTTTACATTCGCACCATTCATTACATAGCCAATCACGTGGAAGCGCATACCATCGTCGACCGTTTCATCGGTATTTGTTCCTAAATGTTTGTACGTACCAAGGAAGTCTGTGTAAGTAAACGACTGAATGCGTGAAGTGCTCTCCATGAGTTCTTTACGCATGACGTGGCCGTCCTTCTCGTCTTCATAGAAAGCCACCCACTTCACGTGGTCGGCTGTTACGATATTACCGCTGTTATCATACATCTTATAGTTCTCCAGCAGGTGTCCGTCCAGACGCAGCGAGAAATTGCCAATCTTGTTTTCACCAAGCGACACTACTACGCGACCAACATTCTCAGGCAAGTCGAACATCGGATCAATATTCTTGTCTGGGTCATCATCGTGCTTGCCATAATACACCAGTTGGGTGAAAAGCTCAAGCCTCTCATCATGGTTAAGCTCCGTATCCTCAAGTTTTACACGACACTTACTCAGGTTGGCTTTTGCCGCGCTCAATGTATCGGCTATCACCTTCGCAGGATAGACATGGAAGATATATCGTGTGCTCAATGTTGGCTCATGCTCCAAGTAAGCATTAGTACCGAAAATCTTGATACCATCGAAATACTTACTCACGTCGCAGGCGATGTCGATGCCATTGGGGTAATTCTGCAGATTAAAGTTGTCATTCACCGTCAACCAAACGCCCACACGACCTTGCGTGGGGTGGTCGGGGTCAAGATTCAGGGCGATGAGACCACGGTCGCGTGTCTCTCCACCCACCGTTTCCATATATGGCTTCAAGATGTCCGAGTTACATGCCTCAAAGCTAAAGGAACTCTTATTGTCAACTACCGCCTTGTCGGTCTTCCAGTCGTACCAGCGGAAGTAGGCACGCGGCTCCAAGTCGTTACCATCGTAATTGATACCCATCTGATAGCCATACATATAGTTCTCGAACGGCAGCACGAGGGCACGGCGACCGTCGCCGGGAGTAATATACACGTTATATTCCCAGGTGTGGACGCCTTGGCGGATATCAGCGACTGTATCCTTAGCAGATCCGTCCAAGGGGCTGTTGTGGTTGGCTCCCACTTCCTCAACGGTTGGCAACAACTTTTTGTAAGACGACGAGGCCGACCATATCTCCTGTCTCATCGCGTTGGTAGCTCCCTCCGGTGTCACCCAGTCACGGCCCGTCACGCCTTTGTAGTGGCGGAAGGGCAAGTCCATATATTTCAGCTCCTCAATATTAGTGAACTGAACAATATACTTGTGCTTTAGGTTCGACGGTTCCGCACCGGGGCTAGAGTCTTTATAATCATCGGTTACTAAAGCCACTAACTCTACGTCATCCTGTGTTAGCCCATTTGGGAGATTGACTCTTACGGAAAGTATGTCTTGAGTATGTTCACTAAGCTCAGTACCAGGACTCCCCACATAATTACGGTTAAAATACCACAGCATACCTACATCCTCATTGTACAACTGTACATGATAGTCTGTAGCTCTGGTTAACACAGGTGTATTTACGGAAATAGGATTACCATTCGCATCAGTAATGGGCTGGTGGGTTACCTTGTCAGCCACATACCAGCGAAGGTAGAAATTATCAAACTCTGAAAATTGTGCTTTATTGAAATTAGACAAAACAGTAGCGCCATTCGTAGTAAGATTATACAAATCTACCGTAAACGATGATTCATGATTGTTATTCGCATAAACTATATGCTCCGTAGCCTCTGCTTCGTTACCTGCAATCCACAACGTATAGTCGTAAATCTTCTCTATTTCTGGCGGGTTATTTTCACCGTATGTGGCATCAGAAAAACGTGAGAGATATATTTTCAAGTGATTGCCTACATAATGGTAGCGGTTGGGCAATTTGAAAGTGAAATCGCTAAAACTGACTACTTGTCCATCATAAGCGCCAGCATCTAACAAAGCATAGGAATACACTTTATTTCCAACGTTCGCATAATGCTGCTGATAATCACCTAATGGAGTCTCCACCTTGAAAGTAGCAGCATCGTTAGGAATGTTAGTAGTACCTTCAGCATATATAACTTTATTGGCATTATTACCATCCACCAATTCAATTCGGATATAGTTGTAAGGTATATGATCGCACAACAGATTACCATCCAGCTTTATCATGTTGTCGCTGCCAACGGCGATGGTCTTTTCAATGGTCACAGGCTTCTCCACGTTCTCTAAAGTTGCGCTATAGATTATGCCGCTACTGCCACCATACGGAATCTTGATGCTGTTCAGGTGGGCAATGCCGCCATTGTCGCTGGCCAACTTTGCCAAGTGAATGATAATCTTATCGCCGTCGAGCGTCATGTAGTCACCCTCTCTGTTGACTTCAAGAAAGGCGTTACCCTCCTTCATATTAAACAGGAAGCGGGGCAGCGTCTTACTGTTGTCATAGGTTAAAACCAAGTTGTCGTACTGTGACAGGTCCGCATATTTCTCGGGTGGAACAGCACCAGAACCATCGCCATAGATAACGCCACCTGCTGCTACCTCCTCGCCTGCCTTCCAAACAAATTCTGTCGGCTTCTCAATGGTGACGGTTGAGCCAGCTGCCGAGCCGCTCCACACGTGGTATAGGCTTCTGAGAGAAGGGCCAGTCAGCGTCGCAGAGGCTATTGTTACATTACCTCCTTGTCCTTTGATACAGTTAAGATGAGCATAACCATAATTACTGGCCACCATATCCAAATTGATTATCCATTTGTTGTCATTTACAGTAACATACGGGCTTGAAGATGAATTTATCTCAAGATATGCTCCACCATTAGTATCATTACCATCGGGAACTGCTCTGTTGAATACCAAACGAGGTGTTCCACTTGTAACATTAAGAACCAGAGAATTGTAGTTCGTCAGGTCAGCATAGTTCAGATAGTAGACATTCCCATCGCCATAAGGAAGACCAGAAGAAGTTCCCATATAGTATGAACAACCTGGACTCTGATTTGTTATATTGGCATTTGCATTTGGACTATCCCATTGATGGAACATGCCTTTTGTTAGGTCTGTCTCTGTTGGAACATCGGTAGACGGTGTATTATTGGCAACTTTCAATAAATAGGGTGTAGAGCAACTAATCCATCCCTCTCCCGTCGACTCACCGCTAACCGTAATGGTTACGGGCGTCCCGTCGTTGTCAACATTAAACCGAATGTAGAAATAGCGCCAACCACGCCCTTCGCCGTTATTGGCGAAAGTTCCTGCGTCAAAAGAAGCCTCGCCTGTAGTCGTAATACCTTTACCAGAATTTCCAGTGGAAGACATAGAAATCGAAGACTCATTTGGTGTCTGTGCATTGTCATTAATCTTCATCGTGACGGTTGCGGTTGCTCCTGCACGAGCTGGAGCAAGCAACACGTATCGGCCTTTAGGAAGAGTTATGGTGGTTGTCTTATAATTTTGCGAAGTAATTAGTGCTGTACCATTCCAACAATCAAAATAAGTAGAACTCCCATCTTTCCAATGCTGACCAGAGCCATTCTGTCCATTATAACCACTCCATTGTGTACTTATGTCAGGAATACGATTAGACTCATTTTCCGTATAGTTATACTTTATAATCGTATAATCGGCAACGTTGTTTCCGTCTATAACCCCCTTACTAAAACTTGAGATTTGCCCCCACGTACTCCCCACGCTTGCCACGACGAGTGCCAGAAAGAGTAGTGCCCGGCGGACGTAGTCCGTCAGGTATCGTTGGGTGTTCGTATGTCTTGACTTCTTCTGCATCAATGCATCATTCATCATAAGTGTATCTCGTTTTATATCGTTCTGTTTCCTATCATGTAGGTACCGGGTAGCGGCGCTGTAGGTACTGGGTAGCGACCCTGTAGGTGCCGGGTAGCGGTGGGTTTGGTGCCGGTAAAGTCCACCTTTCTTGCGTCCCTATGGTAGCAAGCGTCACCCTGCGGGATGCCGAGCGGGTCGGACTAAACCTCGGGTTTGGTCGGACTAAACCTCGGGTTTGGTGCCGGTAAAGTCCCGCGGTGCCTCCTCCCGTTTGTAAGGTGCCTCTTTTGCACTTGCTAAGTGGGCCTTTTGCACTTGCTAAGTGGGCCTTTTGCACTTGCTAAGTGGGCCTTTTGCACTTATTAAGTGGGCCTTTTTTGCAAAAACACCTCACCACCTCACCTAATCTTCGGAAACCCCTGTGTTTATCGGGGTTTTGGAGGGTGAGGTGTTTCGCAAACACCTCACTAACACCTCACCTGACACCTCACCTTTTCTCGATTCTTTTTTCGAACATTCTCCTCACGTCATCCTCAGCTATAGGGTGAGGTGTTGGGTGAGGTCTTGGTGAGGTCTTTGGCCATCACCTCACCTACCGCAAAGCCTTTGTACATCGATGTTTCAGGCCTGTTGGGTGAGGTGGTGAGGTCTTTTTCGTTTTTCTTTCAAAGATCGTGTGACCGTCGGGCGGTCGATGTGTGGTATAGCAACTGATCCTCGGAGAGGGTCATGTAGAAGCGGTAGAGCAGTTCGCGGCGGTAGTTGCCGCCGACGTAGAGCTTCACGCGGAACTCATGGTAAATCCGGCGGGCGGCCGTCAGGGGCAGCGTGGCGGGCTCGGCTATCTTTCCGAAGATGTAGGGTGAAAAGCCGTTCCACGTCATCGTCTGCTCGAAGGCGGGTACGCCGCCATTGTCGCCGCCGTCGCTGGTAGCTGGGTTTGGCTGTACTTCGTAGAAGTAGTCGTGGGCGTCAGGGTCGTTGTCGCTGCTCAGGTCGGGGTTGCCGCCGTCGACCCACGCGCCGTCCTTGGTGGCTGCGGTCTTCAGCGTGGAGGCCCATGTGTCCTGCAGCGTCCAGTAGTCGCCCGAACCCACATTGTAGCCTACTGCTGTCGATGCGCCCTTCGTGACGCGTGGCACGAGGTGGAAGTGGCCATAGTCGTGGAAGGTCATCTCGTAGAGGTCCTGCTCTATCTTGCGGACGGAGGCGGGATAGACGCCGATGGGCGGGAAGTCGTAGGGAATGAGCTCCAGTTTGTAGTCGTCGATGACGATAGGGATAATACGGTAGTCGTTGCGGGCGATGTAGTTCCAACCGTGGTTGTCCTCATCGTTGATGATAGCGTAGCGATACTCGGTATTGCTCATCTTCAGCGTCAGATAAAACAGTCCCTCGGCGTTCGTCGGCGTAACGCTCTCGTTGATGTAGAACGTCACCGTCTCTGTCGCGCCGTTGGCGATGTTCTTGCCGACGGTGACGGTGAAGTCGCCCGTCGTTGCACTACTGCTGAGGTTGGGCCGTATGTCCTGATGAGTAGTAGTAGTCGCCGCCATCGAGTCGGGATAGTCGGGAGTCACGCCATAAGAAGGCAGCAGCTTCAGGTTGTTCGTACCGTTCTGCGTAATATCGCTGATGGTGAGCGACTGCACATTCACATTATCTCCAGTATCGTTGGTGATACTCACCTTCATCTTCGCCATCATACGCACCACGATGAGGTCTTTCTTGACGTCCTGAGCGGTGATGGTCTGCTTGTTGCTCATGGGGATGCCCGCCACGTCGTAGTTGTTGGTGACTGTGGGGTCGAAGTTGTTACCATTGATGGTAGCCGTCTTGTCAGTAGCGTTGCTGACGGTGCCCGTCACGTCGATAGCCACGGGCGTAGTGCCAATCGTAGGGATGGTGTTGGGAGCGGGGATGCCGAGCAGGCTGCACACGTTAGCAACGGAGATATTGGCGAAGCTATAGACGGTGTAATTGCCCTTTGGCAGCTGGGCCACGTCGTCGTCCTCACGCTCAGGGCCAGCTGCTGGCGCGCAGGCGTAGCACTTCTTCACGACGCCGCCGCCATCAGTAACGACCACCACCCATAGGTTCATCATCTCCTTGTCCTCGGCCTTGGTGTCCTGCCAGCGGGTGACCTTTGCGCGGCTGCTTTCAGTCATGATGCGCAACTGCACGTAGCCGTTGTCGTCCGTCAGTCCAGCCGTCTCGCTGTCCGACGAGCAGGCGGCCATCAGCAGCGCCACACTCATGATGAGAATTGTATATATCTTCTTTATCATCTCACTCTTCACTTCTTACTTCTAACCTCTTACTTCTTACCTCTTACCTCTTACCTTTTACATATATATGGTAGAATGCGTAAACACGTCCCACATCTTCACCTTGATTCTCGCGTCCTCGGTTATCGTTTCTATCGAGATGCGGTAGATGTTGTTGCGCACAATGCCGAAGTTCATCGCCGTCGACGAGGGACACACGGTTGTCTTGGCGTCGTTGATGTTATCCGGCGTCCACGTGTTGTAGGCGGCATTGCTCTCACCCTGATGGCGGATGAAGTAATAGTACACACGGGGGACGCCCTGCGTCTCGCCAGCGGCGTAGTAATAGCCCTCGAAGGCCAGACCGGTGGCGTAATAGTAGAGCGGCGTATCGCCATTAGGACGCAGGGTATTCTCCTTCGTATAGGCCACGATGAGGGTGTCCTCGCCCGTCTTGTCCGTCTTCTCGTACAGATTGGCCATCGTCACGGTGAACGTGTTTTCAAATGTTGTCACCACGTCATTGAGCTTGCTCACCAGATAGTTAGGGTGCGCGCTGCCGTTCTTCCCTGATGTATTGGGGTCAACCACCCAGTTCGTGGTGGTCTCATTAGCCAGATAGGGGTTCGTGTCGTCGTTGGTGCGCTTCAGCATATACTCGCCGCCGTCGTTCAGGTTGAACGGCGTGATGCGGGTCAGCACGAAGCGGTCGGCACTGGCGCTGCCGTCAGGCTTCTTCACGGTGTACTCATAGCCTGAGACGGTATATCTGGAATCATTAGCGCTGGTCTTATAGCCGTTGGAGTTCTTCGTCCAGAAGTCGATGCGGGCGGCCATTCGCTCGATGTGGATGCAGTTGAAGTAGTAAACAAAGCGGTTCTCGTCTGCCGACGGCTGCGTGGCGTTGGTCAGGCTGACGGTGGCGTCGCTCTCGCTGGTCATCACGAAGTCGGTGGGTGTACCGTCGTCCACGTTATAGAGGGCGCTGGTGAATATGGTGTCGCGCACCGTCTTGATCTTGTCGCCCACATTCACCTTCAGGCTGACGTTGGCGGCAACGATGACCTTATATGTATGACCCACCTGCAGCGTGGTCTCGTCCAGACGCTGGTCGCCAGTAGTGTAGAGCACCTCGTTGGTCTTCACGTCGTTGGTCTCACCCTCCTTGTGCTCGTGGTAGCCGGAGTAGCTGACGGGTGTGACGACGTAGGACTTCACGCAGGCCACACGGGCGTCGTCCGACGAGGTATTGACGCCCGTAGCGTCCTCGTAGAAGATAAGGGTGATGTTGTTCACCTTGTTCTCGGCGGCACTACCCTTCTCGGCACCGTCGCCATACTCGCCGCCCTTTGGTAGAGCACGAGTCACGCGCTGGTCGGACGTGCTGACAGCCACCGTGATGTTGATATATCTGGAGGCGGGTGCCATCTCCGTCATCTCCACCTCCGGACGGTCGTAGTTATAGCATGAAGTCGTGGCCGACAGCACCACGAGTGCCATCAGCAACAGCCGGACGATATGTAGTCTCAGTAACTTCATGCTTTAACTTCTAACTTCTTATTTCTTCACTTTTCACTCTTCACTTCTCCCTCTTACCTCTTACTTCTTACCTCTAACCTCCAGCACCTCGTGCTGCTCCCGTATTGCCCACGGAATGATGTGGACGTGGGTGCCGATGAAGAACTGTATCTCGTCAACACGCGCACCACGGATGATGAACTGCAGGCGGTAGTCGTATTCGCGGTCCAGATATTCCTGGTAGTGGTAATAACGTTCCTGATAGTTGCGGCCGCTGGCGAGGATATACGGCAGGTTGATGCCGAAGATGATCTCGCCCGTGTCCTTCTTGCGAATGAGCAGTACGGCATTGCGCGACTTCGCGATGTCGGCTTCGTTGAGGATGGCGTACTGATCGTCCGTAACGGAGGCGTTCTTATACAGCAGTCGGTTGAACATCAGGTCGTAGTGGGCGGCACTCTCGCTGGCCACCTGGCTGGTGCCGACGAACGTGGTGGTCCACTGGCGGTAAGGCGAGTAAACCAGCGTGTCGGCAGGGTTCGACAGGTTGTTTTCGCAGTCCAACTGCGAGTTGTTGTCAATAATCTCCACGGTGTAGTCCTCGTCTCTCACCATGTTGTCGGCGGGGTTGTCGTTGACGGCGCGCAGCGTGATGTTCAGCTGCTTGGTATCGCGGATAAGGGCCACGGTGGCGTAGGTCGGCTCGCCGCTTACGAGGCTTACCTTCTCCTGACCATTGGTGCGGATGCTGCCGTCGCGCTGCCAGCTGTATTCACACTTGGCAGGTGTGAGCATCGAGGGGTACAGCTGCATCGGCTGTTCGTCGGCAGGCGAGA
This sequence comes from uncultured Prevotellaceae bacterium, assembly GCA_902780025.1. Lineage (GTDB taxonomy): Bacteria > Bacteroidota > Bacteroidia > Bacteroidales > Bacteroidaceae > Prevotella. Next base: position 17,927 of record CACZDV010000027.1, on the reverse strand, counting down.
TAATGGTCGTCAGCGTGTGCCACAGCGTGTCCAGCGGTTCCAAGTTGCTGACGTAGTAATAGTCGTTATAAGCACTCCTCGTACCTCGACTCCCCATCGTACCTCGCACCTCGTACCTCGTACCTCGAATATTCGTCGTCTTCGCATCGTGGTCAAGATTGATAAAGAACTGATGCCAGTCTGCACCTGCGGTATTTCCCGTCATGCGGTACTTAGCGCCCATCAAGGGCAGCGTCTCATGCTGCTGGGCGATGGCCATCAGTCGGTAAGTATGGTCGGGAGCCAGCTCCTGCTCGGAGAAATGGATATAACTGCCGTAGCGGGAGAGCTGGCTCTCGCCCATCGATTTAGAAGCGACAAGTCGGTCCGACTCATCATACACATAGAGCGTCAGGCCGCCGACATGGTCTTTCAGCATGTCTGCCCGCTGAATGTTATAGTCGTAGACGAAGGTGACGTAGAGGCCCGTGGGACAGTCGTCCAGGCTTTCTGTCATCATGTCGCAACTACTCAATGCCAATGCGGCCACCACGGCCACCCAGCTCCTTTGTATGATGAGTCGAACGTTCATTGTCGATTAGCGATTTTAATTGTTATAATTCAATTTTAGAAGGTTACCTCCTGGAAACGCTTAGCCCAAGGCAGGATATGAACCTCTGCAGAGATGAAGTAGCTGGTGGGGGGATTATCGTCAGGTGTGTTACCAATCTCACCATGATAGTCCTCGGGAACGGGAGAACCAATACCCTCAATCTTCTTCAGCGTGAGAACATACCAGTTGTTACGAACGATACCCCAGCGGCCTAACCAAGCATTAGCACGGCTTGAACCATATACTATAGGTGTCGTGTGAATACTCTGACCATTTGCCGGATAGACTTTGATATAGTCATTGTATGCCTCGCCAGGTGCACTCCAAGGAGTCTCGTCTTGGCCAAAGTGCTGGATGCGGGTTGAATAGTAGGCAATACCGCCTTTATACATAAATACCTTTGAGTTGTCTGGATTATCAACGGTACCGATATAATTGTTGGCAAGGGCGTTAATAGCTGACTCATCAGCAGATGATGCAGCAGTGCCATTTGTCTTAATATTTGTCAAACTCAGTGTAGTTGTATAAGTCTGCTCACCAGTTGTGGCAATATAACCTTTACCACTTCCATCTGCATCAAAAGCGACAGTCACACTCATATCAAATGTCACAGCGGTAACACCTTCTGAAATTGTACGACCAGTACTACTAGTCTTACCAAGATCAGCTTCGATAGCGGCCTGAATAGAATTCTTCCTTGCATTGATAACATCATGCAGACGAGTAGAAACAACAGCAGCCACGTCAGTAGTACCAGCCAGTTTTGTGTTAGGCTGTCCCTCCATCGTATAGAAGTCCGCATTGGCAATCTTTACCTTCACACCTACATAAGTGGTATTACGCCAAATCTGCGAGTTCTCATCAAAAGTATTTTCGTAAGTGTAAACCACATCATTAGGAGCGAGTGTGTACTGACCACCTTCGTTTGCATCAGAAAGCTTATAGTTAAGAAGTCCTGTTGATGCATCGTAAGGAATATCATCACTACCAGTATAGTTAGGATCCTTACCAAAATAGGTACGATAAGCGAGATTGGGAGTATGTTTGCTTTGATTAGCTTTATTAAAGAACGGAGTACGTCCAACCATGCGGTACTTCAAATATGATATGGCCGCCAAGTTGTTATATGGCAACCATGTTTTGTCAAACTGACGGGTATTGTAGTAACCCACACCTGTCATATTAGCAGTAGTGTTTGTTCCACCAAAGTTCACATTTCCCAATGCCCATTTGACATCGCTAGCATTAATTGTTGTGACTGACTCATCGCCGTCAAGCTGAATGCCAAAACCATCAGCAAGTCCTACTTCTACCTTCACGGCTGCACGCTCCACGTAGATACAAGCCATCTGAGCACCGTCAGCCTCAGCCTCAGCCTTGGTCTTATAGATAGCGCTCTTGTCAATCTCTGTAAATGTAAGAATATCTGCAGCAGAGGGGTTCTGATCACCACCAGCAGCGGTAGAAATAGGTACATTGGTCATTACAAGACCATTTTCACCCATAGCACCAAAACCTTTCGTTTCATCTTCAATACCAATAGCCTTCAACTGCTGCTTCTTGAATTCTTCACCAGTCATAGTCGATGAGGCGGTGATATTCGCATAATTTTGAGTGGCTGTACCATTGTTCAGAATAACATAGGCATAGAGCTTGTCGTTAACGCCAAGACTGGGATTATCAATCTCCTGGACAATCTTCTGGCTGGTAGTAGTAATCTCACCAAACCCATTGGGGTTAGTTCCTAAATTATTGCCCTCAGGTACGCTATCATTTGCCTCATTGCCGCTAAATGTAGTATTGATAGGATAACTTGCAAAGAACTTTGCGGCATCCTCGCTTATTCCTTTAAAGAGATACAGCGTACCGCTCTTCACTTCAAACTCTGTTGTTAGACCATCTACGAGATGCTCGTTATTACGAGTAATACCACGGGTAATGGGGTCACCCGGCATGGAGATACCCACGGCAATCCAAGAGCTCTCTCCCTCCACAAGGCCGTAATCATTCTTCGTGTTGTCCACGACGACGTCCTTGTCTGAACATCCAACCATCAGCAATCCTGCTGCGGCGAGCGTCAATAAACTTAATTTTTTCATAAGCTTGTAAAATTAAAAAGTTAATATTAAATGATTATTGTTGTTATCTTAATTGCTTGATAGCATCCAGATTCTTTTCTACGTCAAGCCCCTTCTGCTGAGCCTGCTGGAGCAAGCGCTCGGCATCGGCATAGCGCTGCTGGATGATGGCCACGACGGCACGGGCATTGAGGGCCTCAGCCGAGTCGCCAGCCTTGTCGAGCAGCGTCTCAGCCTTCAGGAGGTCTTTCTGACGGATGGCGACATTGGCCAAGTTGAGGTTGGCCACGGGGTCGTCAGGATAGATGTTGACAGCCGTCTGCAGCACCTTGTTGTAGTCGGGACTGTAAGGCTCCAAGGTCTGGGCCACGTCCCACAGTTCACGCAATGAGAGCTGGTAGGGGCGCTTCTTGTAGATTTCCTTGGCCTGCTCGAGCGTGAAGTCGCTGAAATTGAATGAGATGTCGTAGTCAGAGCGGCGCAGGCCGGGATAGACCTCGCGCAACAGATAGCGATACTCGTCAGTATAGGTGTCGCGGATGCTGTGCTCGTCGCGGTCGGCCTTGGTGGTGACACCAGCGGCGATGTCGGCCAGCACCTTGTCGATGGTCTTGAGGATCTGCTCCTTATGGGGCAGGATGTCAGTACCCATCTCCACCACGGCCTTACGCAGTCCTATCCAGTTCTCAGGCGTAGCCTCAGCAGGGGCAAAGACGCTGGCGGGCAGGTTGTAGAGACGGCTGACGTAGTCGGTGAGCGACTTGGCACGGTTGGTGGCCAGCATACGGTTATGCTCGTAGGGACTCTCGGGCGAGGCCCAGCCGTGAATCTTCACCTGACGGACAGAGACGTTGGGATCGGCCACCATCACATCAAGTGTATCGGTAATCTTGCGCAGCTCGCGGCGGTTGTTCATGTAGTCGGGCTTCATCTCCCAGCGGTCGACGACGAAGGTGATGTAAGCCGAGCCGTGCAGGTTGCGCTCCTTCTTCTGAGGGGCGGGCACCACGTCGACCAGGTGTATCAGGTCGTAGGGGTCGGGGGGCAGCAGCTGGGCCACAAAGGCCTCCTCGTTCTTCAACTGGTCGCCGCAGCCGCAGAGGTCGCACTCCACATAGACATTGGCGGCGCTGAACCAAGGCTGGTTCTCGGCGGCATCGTTGTAGCTGTAGGTCTGCGGCTCACCGTTCTGACGGCGGATGTTGTCGCAATTGGCAGCGTAGCGCTCGTCGATGCCGTCGCGCTCGAAGACGATGTTCTGTCGGCGACCGCTGACGATGAGCGTCTTCAGGCGCTGCTCCTGCTGTCCGTCAGTAGAACGGATGACGGGCGTGAAAGCACGGTAGCGGTTAGAGGGGACATCGAGCTGGTCGAGAATGAAGTCCATAGTGACGAGCGTCTTCTGGGCGGTGCGCACCACCTGGAAGTTCTGGACGGAAACCTGCGTGTCGGCACCTTTCTTCAGGCCCGTCAGCTGAATGGACTGCTGGGCAGCCAGGGTGGCTGTGACGAGCAGCAGGGCGGATATGATAAAAGACTTAGAACAATTCATAATTAATAATGCACAATTCACAATTCAGTTAGAACATATACATCAGTGAGAGGGCTGCCTTGGTGGGGCCTACGTAGATCTTGTGGCCGTCGTCAACCTTCTTGCCGCAGGTGCCGCACTTAAACTTGTCGTAGTCGATGTAGGCGGCTCCCACACCGACGGACCCTTCAAAGTTCCAGTGCTTCGACAGCACCCACTGGTAGCCGTAGCTGACGCCGCCGCCGGCATACCAGCCCTCGAAGCGATGGTCGCGCAGCTCCTTCCACCAGCCCAACGGCATCTTGATGTTAGCCGCGTCATACTGGCCGCCGAAGGCATGGATGCCCACGAAGGAACCGTTGAAACGGTGGCAGAACCAGTGGCGCCACTCAGGATTGACAATCCAGTGCTTGAGGTACTTACGGTCGTCGCCGTGGCCGAACTTCCAGGGGTGGAGTCCATAGAACACCTGGAAGGAGTGCTTCTTACCCACTCCTATCTCCATACCTACGTTAGGCGTAGCCGTAGCATCATAGAGAAGATTGGTCTTCAACGCTACCTGCTGGGCGAAAGTCGAACTCATGTGGACGGTAAACAGGAGTACACTTACTGCTATCCACCTTTGGATCTTAGTACGCATCATTATCCTTGATTAAGACATTTAATGATTTTGGCGGTGCAAAGATACCACATTATTATAAAACACACATAATAAATATGTTGCATTGATTTGCGAGATTTCCACAGATATTTTACAATTTGTCTCAATAATTTTGCAGAATATACAAAAGGGCTGGAAGCCTTGCGACCTCCAGTCCTATGTAAGATGTTAATTATCAAGCGATTACAGCTTCGGACCTGCAGCAACCAGAGCCTTGCCGGCCTCGTTGCCCTCGTACTTCTTGAAATTCTTGATGAAGCGGGCAGCCAGATCCTTGGCCTTCTCCTCCCACTGAGCAGCGTCAGCGTAGGTGTCGCGCGGATCGAGGATGTTGGTAGCTACGCCCTCGAGCTCTGTGGGAACCTCGAAGTCGAAGTAAGGAATCTTCTTGGTGGGAGCCTTCAGGATGGCACCGCCCAGGATGGCGTCGATGATACCGCGGGTATCCTTGATAGAGATACGCTTGCCAGTACCGTTCCAACCTGTGTTGACGAGGTAAGCCTTGGCACCGCTCTTCTCCATCTTCTTCACCAGCTCCTCAGCATACTTGGTGGGGTGCAGCTCGAGGAATGCCTGGCCAAAGCAAGCAGAGAAGGTAGGAGTGGGCTCGGTGATGCCGCGCTCAGTACCAGCCAGCTTAGCGGTGAAACCAGAGAGGAAGTAGTACTTCGTCTGCTCGGGAGTCAGGATGCTAACGGGAGGCAGCACACCAAAGGCGTCGGCGCTGAGGAAGATAACGTTCTTAGCCTCGGGACCAGCGCTCTTGCCATTCACCTTCTGGGCAATCTTCTCGATGTGGTTGATGGGATAAGAAACACGAGTGTTCTCAGTCACGCTCTTATCGGCGAAGTCAATCTTGCCGTTAGCATCGACGGTGACGTTCTCCAGCAGGGCGTCGCGACGGATAGCGTTGTAGATGTCGGGCTCGCTCTCCTTGTCGAGGTTGATCACCTTGGCATAGCAGCCACCCTCGAAGTTGAACACGCCCTCGTCGTCCCATCCGTGCTCGTCGTCACCAATCAGCAGACGCTTAGGATCGGTTGACAGCGTGGTCTTACCGGTACCAGACAGACCGAAGAAGATAGCGGTGTTCTTACCCTCCATATCGGTGTTGGCCGAGCAGTGCATCGAAGCGATACCCTGCAGAGGCAGATAGTAGTTCATCATAGAGAACATACCCTTCTTCATCTCACCACCGTACCAGGTGTTGATGATGCACTGCTCACGGGTAGTAGTGTTGAAGGCAACGCAAGTCTCTGAGTTCAGACCCAGCTCCTTGTAGTTCTCAACCTTAGCCTTAGAAGCGTTGTAGATGACGAAGTTGGGCTCGAACTTCTCCAGCTCCTCAGCGGTGGGCTGGATGAACATGTTCTTCACGAAGTGAGCCTGCCAAGCCACCTCAACGATGAAGCGGACGCGCAGACGGGTAGCCTCGTTGGCACCGCAGAAAGCGTCAACGACGTACAGGTCCTTGTTGCAAAGCTCCTTGATGGCGATGTCCTTCACCGTCTTCCAAACCTCCTCGCTCATGGGGTGGTTGTCGTTCTTGTATTCCTCAGAAGTCCACCATACCTTGTCCTCGCTCTGTGCATCCTTCACGATGTACTTGTCCTTAGGCGAGCGGCCGGTATAGATACCAGTCATCACGTTTACAGCGTTCAGTTCAGTGTTCTGACCCTTATCGAAACCGGTCAGACCAGCCTTTGTCTCTTCCTCAAAGAGGAACTCATACGACGGATTGTGAGCAATCACGGTAGAACCGGTGATGCCATACTGTGTCAAATCTAACTTTGCCATAATATAAATGAATTTTGAATTTTGAGTATTGACGTTTAAATTTCGGGTGCAAAGGTACAAAAAAGTTTAGAGTTAAGAGTGAAGAGTTTAGAGTTTTTTGCGCGCACACAATCCTTTTTAGGTTAAAGAATATAAAAAAGATTGTCGAAGTGACACTTTTGCCACTCCGACATATCAATTAATTGACCACTTATTCGTATCTTTGTGCCCAACTAAAACAAAGAACAATGATGGAAGTGATTAACTTTTCTGAGCAACCGTCGGTCATCAACCAGTATATGGCGGAGTTGCGCGACAAGAAGTACCAGCAGAACCGACTGCTGTTCCGTAACAACATCAAGCGTATCGGCGAGATGATGGCTTACGAACTCTCGAAGACCCTGGAGTACAAGCCTAAGACCATCACCACACCCTTGGGCACCATCGACATCGCCCTGCCTAAGGACGACCTGGTAGTGGCCACCGTCCTGCGGGCAGGACTGCCTTTCCACGAGGGATTCCTGAATGTGTTCGACAAGGCCGACAACGGTTTTGTGTCAGCTTTCCGTATGTACATCAACCGAGAGCACACGGAAGTAGGCATCCATACCGAATATATTGCTACACAGAGTGTTAAGAACAAGACGCTGATCATCGTCGATCCCATGCTGGCTACGGGTGGCAGTCTGGCAGCAGCTATCGAATCCCTGCTTCAGGCAGGTAAGCCCAAGAAGATTCATCTCTGTTGCGTGATAGCGGCTCCCGAGGGCATCGAGGTGGTGAAGCAGGCTCTGCCCGAAGGCTCTACTATCTGGTGTGCCGCCATCGACCAAGGTATGAACGAGCAGAAATACATCGTTCCAGGCTTCGGCGACTGTGGCGACCTCTGCTATGGCGAGAAACTACAGTCCTTCAGGAAGACAGCTGATAAATAGAGGATCCGCGAAAGTCCCCTCCCAACTTCCCCTGTTTAGGGGGAGAACTTTACTGGCCGGTAGCCTGGCGATATTCCAAAAGTTTGTTTTGGAGGTCGGCGAAGGCGTCGGTATGTTTGTCGCAGGTTTGCTGATAGAGTAGCTGGGCTTCGAGGAGGTCAGACATACGTGAGGTGCCTGCCTGATAGTAATTGCGGTTCAGGCGCAGGTTCTCTTCTGCCTGCTCAATACTTTGCTGGGCCAACTGGAGTTGCTGTTGTGCCTCAACAACGTCGTTATAGGCTTTCTGCATACGTATCTGCAGGAGCTGGGCGTTATCCTCCAATTGTTCTACGGCTTTCTGCTGTTCCAGTTTGCGGCGCTTGACGGCATGGGAACCACCCCACCAATCTGAGATAGGAACGCTGACGGTAGCAAAGAGCATGCCGAAAGTGCGGTCATTGTCTAACAGATTATGATAGGTATAGCCGGCACCCACGGCAACGGAAGGCAGATTCTGGCCGACGGCCAGTTTCTTTTGCAGGTTGGCGGCTTCCACCTGTTTGCCAAGAAGCTGGTACTCAGGGAGAAGGGACAGTCCCTCCCCTTCCCTATTGGGGGCGGAGAGTATTTGGCCTTGCTGGTCAGCTTGCGACAGCACGATGTCGAAGGAGTCGTCCTGAAGACCGCAATACTGAGCAAGGAGAAGACGGAGGATGGAGATGCCGTTCTGGAGCTTCAGCCGCTGGCTGGCGATGTCGTTCTGGCGCAATTGCACCTGCAGCAAGTCGTTGCGCATGGCGACACCCGCACAAACGGCGACATCGACGTCCTTATGGATGCCACGGAGGAGCGTATCGACAGCATCGATGGTGCGCGTCTTCTCTTGAAGCGACACCAACTGCCAGTAGTACTGCTCAACGGTCTTTTCCACCTCGTTCTCAGAGAGTTGCAGTTGCAGGCGGCTAACCTCCTCACCCACCTTGGCCAGCTTGTTGCCATTGAGAATCTGACCACCTGCAAAGACGGGCTGGACAGCCGTCAGCGAGCCGACAGTACCGTTCTTCATCATCGACATGCTGACAGGATTAGCCATAGACGCAAGTGTCTCTGGCGGGAATAGCTTTGAAAGCGTGGCACCCAGTTCAGGAGAAATCATTCCCGAGGGGTCGATATCCATCTTCGCCATACCTTTGTTGGCATTGAACCAGAGCCCCGTACCGCTGACGTTAGGGAAGTATTTGGTAAAGGTCTCCTTGCGTTGCTGCTGGGCGGCGTCGATGTTGAGACGGGCGCTGCGGATGGCAAAATTATTCTGAAGGGCCGAGTCCTTGAGCTGCTGAAGGGACAACGGGCGCTGGGCTGCGGCGACGCCGCAGCATAGCGAACAGAGGAACAATATAGTCTTTTTCATTTCACTTTTCACTTCTCACTTCTTCACTTTTCACTCTTCACTTCTCACTTCTCACTTCTCACTTCTTGGATACTTTCCAATAGATAACGGGCAGCATGGTGACAACCATGATGAGCGAGCCGATACCACCAGCAAAAATGGTGACACCCACAGGCATCCAGAACGACGACTGCGCGATAATCATCGGCACCACGCCGACGGCCGTCGTGGCTGTCGTCAGGAAGATGGGCACCATGCGGCGCTTGCCGGCATCATAGGCCGCCTGTTTCACAGGGACTCCCGTTTTAATCAGGTCGTTGGCATGCTCAAAAATGAGTATCTCGTTACGCATGATCATTCCCATCAGCGTGATGAGGCCGAAGATGGAGGTGAGGCCCAAGGCGCGGTTCATCAGTCCCAAACCGATGAGGGCGCCAGGAATCATCAGTCCGAGAGCCGCCATGCAGACAAGGGTAATGCCATACCTCTTGAAGTTAAACAACAGGAAGAAGAATACAATCACCATCGCAATGGCAATACCTCCGATAATCTGAGGCAGGGCCTCGTCACCGTATTCAATCTCGCCACCTACCTCACACCGCACACCTTCCGGCAGCTGTATCTCCTCCTGCATGATGCGGGCAATTTCCTTCTCAATGGGAGCCGTGTAGACACCCTGGGCAAACTGTCCTGTAACGGTGATACAGCGCTCGCCGCCACGATGGATGATACGACTTTCGCTCCACAGGGGTTTTACTTTGGCTATCTGCCGCAGGGGGACGGTAGAATTAGAAGAAGGAGAAGGAAGGACAGAGGAAAGTCCTGCGGCAGCAATGGCCGTGGGTGACGAGATGCCGAGGTTGGCAATGTCGGAGTACGTCATGTCGGCATCGTCCTTGACGACGATGGGCAGTTCGTAGTCATCTTCCCAGATCTGTCCCACCCGCAGGTCACTCGACGTAGCGCTCAGCGCCAGTTGTGCCGCCGTGCGGGTGATGCCCATCTGTGCCGAAGTAACGGGGTCGAGTTGTACATTAATAATAGGATAAGGCTGCAGGTAGTCGGTATGTACCCATTCCAGTTCGGGCATCTGGCGCATACGTTCCATCAGCCGTTCAGCCACCACATGCAGCGAATCGAGGTTGGCACCATAAAAACGGTACTCCAGTTCGCTGACCTCCAGATAGTCGAGTCGTTTGAACTTGACGTAGGCATTAGGAAAGGCCTCACTCAGTTGCGGCTGGTATTGTGCCAGCAGGTCGAGTGTCGCCTTGTCATCCTGGGTGTTGACGATGAACTGCGCGTAGTTGGCACCTGCCATCTGCGGCGCATAGGCATCCATGAAGCGGGGTGACGAGCAGCCGATGAAGGCCGTGATGCCCGTGATGCGTTCGTCCTTCTCCAGGATATGGTGTACAGAATCAGCCACCACTTCCGTCTCCGCCATACCCTTACCATCAGGCAGGAAAATCTCTACCGCAAACTGATCGCGGTCGGCATAGGGGAAGAGGCGTATCTTCAGCGTCGGCACAATGAGCGTCGACAACAGGATGACGCCCAGACCAATAACCATCGTCAGCCACGGGTGGGCAAAGGTGAGGTCTAACACCTTATCATAGGTCTTCTGCACCCACTTGGTGATAGCATTTCCATCGGTGCTTACCTTGTCAGGCTTGATGATGCGCGTCTCAAGGAACGGAATGACCGTTACGGCAAGGAACAGCGATACCATCAAGTTGATGGTGATGGTCCAGGGGAACGCCTCCAGACAGTCGTGGAACATACCCTTCATCGTGATGAGGAAGGGGAAGAAGATGGCGCAGATGCAGATGGTGGCGAGCATCATCGGCATGAAATACTGCTTGGCAGAGTCGATGGCCGCCCGTTTGGGCTCATAGCCCTTGCCTAAGTACTCCAGATAGCCGTCGATGACCACGATGGCATTGTCAACCACCATACCCAGCACCACGATAAGGGCTGCCAGCGTCACGATGTTCAGTTCGATGCCCGCCAGATACATGATGGAGACAGAGACGAACGTCGTCAACGGAATGGTGATGGCTGCCACGATGGCCGAGCGCAAGGGGAAGAGCACCATCATGACGACAATGATGATAAGCATGGAGATGAGCAGGTCGCGCAGGAAGTCGCTGACACTCAGCGCCACCACCTTCGGCTTGTCGGCAATACGGGTGATGTTGACGTCCTCGGGAAGTTCGTTCTGGCGGAAGTCGTCGAGCACCTGCTCCACCTCACGGCCGTACTGCACCACGTTGTTGCCGGGCGTCATCTCCATCGACAGCAGCAGACAGGGATGCCCGTCCTGCTCAATACGGCTCGACATCGGTTCGTATTCACGCACCACGCGGGCGACATCACGCACCCTTGCCACCTTGCCGGTGACGGGGTCGCTGAAGATAATCTGGTTGGCAATCTCCTGCTCGCTATTCTCCGTAGCCTCCACGTGGATGGGCACCTGCTGGTCGTCGTCGTTGATGCTGCCGCTCATGGTGGTGATACCTGCTGCCTGCAGCCGTTGAAAGAGCATCTGCTGGCCGATGCCGTATGCCTGCAGCCGCTGGCGGTCGACATAAAGCGAAATCTGCTCTTTCTGCTCGCCAAACAACTTGACGTTGGCTACCGAGGGAATACGGCGCAGACGGTCGCTGAGGTCGTCGCTGTAGTCCTTCAGTTCACGGTAGCTGCGCTCCGAGCTCTCGATGGCGATGAGTAGGGCCGAGGTATTGCCGAAGTCGTCGTTCACCACAATAGCCAGAACACCTGACGGCAACTGCATCTTGAAGTCGTTGAGGCCGTGCTTGATCTTCGACCACACCTCGTCCTTGTTGTTCACGTCGTCGTTCAGCTTCACCATGACGATGCACATACCGTTCTGCGACGTGGTGGTGGTTTTCACGCGGTTCACCTCTCCATAAGTAAAGAGGTAACGCTCCAGGGGGCGTGCCACCTGCTGCTCCACCTCCTCGGACGTGGCACCCGGATAAACGGCCACCACCACGCCCTGGCGGATGGTGGCATGCGGGAACTCGTCCTTCGGCATGTCGTACATACCAAAGATGCCCAGCACAAACAGGATGCCGACGATGAGTAGTGATATTGAGTAATGTTCTAATGGCCACTTCAGCCATTCCATCTTATTTCCCATAACTTTTCACTCTTCACTTCTTCACTCTTCACTAGAAAACAACTTTAGTGTTTTCGCTCAATTTCTGATACCCCTCAGTCACCACCCGCTGCCCGATGTTCAGACCGCTGGAGATGGAGACGTAGTTGCCCGTCGTACCGCTGATGGTGACCGTAGCCCGATGTGCCGTGCTGTCGCCGTCGACCGTCCACACGAACAACGAGCCGTCAGCCTTCTTCTGCACGGCTGTTACAGGCAGCATCCGTCCGCTGATGGCCTGTGAACCGTCCGTCATGAACTTCACGCTGGCCACCATGCCGGGCAGCAGTTTTCGTTCGCTATTGATGACGTTGATACGCACATCGTAGGTGTGAGTCAAGGCATCGGCCTGAACACCCTTCTCAATACGTCCTCCCTGATACTCGCGGTCGATGGCTTCCACCTTCACCGCTGAGGGAGTGTTGGCATTGATACTGCCGATTTCCGCCTCAGGGATGGCTACCTTCACCTTGACCGTCGAGATGTCGAGAATGCTGACCACAGCCTGCGATGGCATAGCCGTCTCGCCGACGCCCACCTGCTTACGCCCGATGATGCCGCTGACAGGAGCCGTCAGCCGACAGTCGGCCAGATTCTTCCTGGCTACCTCCAACTGTGACTTGGCCTGCGCCACCTTGCTTTGTATCTCCACCCATTGCACCTCGGGCAGCGAACCGTTGTCGTGCAGCATCTGGTAGCGCTGCAGGGCGTCGTTAGCCTGCGTCATCTGTGCCTCGGCGCCGCTGAGCACGTTGCGGGCCTGCGTGTCGTCTATCTCGGCAATGAGCTGTCCGCGACCGACGGCTTGCCCGTCGCTGACCAGCACCCGCTTCACCACACCCATGCTCGTGAAGCTGACAGCCGTAGCCTCACGTTCCTCAACGATACCCACATACGTCTGGGCGTTGTCCACAAAACCGGGCGACAAAAGCTGCGTCTTCACCTTTATGGGATTTTTTGTCGTATTCCCTTTCTTCTCGCTGCATCCTACGGCCAACAGGCAGCAAGCGAGGGCAATGATGATGTCTCTCTTCATATATCCTTGGCTTTTTGCATACAAAGATGGCGATATTTTTACAAATACCGCCATCCTGTTAGAGCAAATTTCGTTTTTTTTCTTTATTTTAATTAAATAAGGTGTAGCGTACCCATCAGGTAGACAAGGCCGAAGCCGAGCACCATCGAGATGACACCCATCACGATGCCCATCTTCGCCATATCCTTCTGCTGGACGAAACCCGTGGCAAAAGCCAGGGCGTTCGGCGGCGTAGAGATAGGCAGGATCATGGCGCTTGAGGCGGCGATGGCCACACCAATCAGGACGGTAGGCGTACCGCCGATGGGAGCCAGCTTGTCGCCCATAGCACCGCAGACGATGGCCAGGATAGGCATCAGCAGGGCAGCCGTAGCCGAGTTGGAGATGAAGTTCGACAGGGCGTAGCAGATGGCACCGCCAATCAGCAGGATGAGCAGGGGCGAGAACTCGCCGAAGGGGATGCTGGCAACGGCATTCTCAGCCAGTCCCGACTTGTTGAGGCCGTAACCCAGGGCGAAGCCGCCGGCTACCATCCAGATGACACTCCAGTTAACCTGCTCCAGGTCGCGCTTGTCGATGACCCCCGTCAGGGCAAAGACCATAAACGGAATCATGGCTACGGTATAGGAGTTGATGCCCGTTACGCGATCGAGCAACCAGAGGAGCACGGTCACGAAGAACGTCACGATGACCACATTCGAATGGAAGCCCTTCTTCATGCCACCCTCGATGTTCAGCTCGATGCGCTTCTGCGTGAAGGGGAATGCCTTCAGCAGGATGCGCCAGCTGATGAACAGCAGGACGATGACCAGCGGGAACATGAACATCATCCACTGACCGAAGCCCAGACCAAGGTTCAGGCCCTCGGGGTCGTTCAGGTATTTCAGGGCGATGGTGTTCGGTGGGGTGCCGATAGGCGTACCCATACCACCGAGGTTGGCGGCTACGGGAATCGACATAGCCAGCGCTATGCGGCCCTTGCCCTCAGGCGGCAGCTGGCGGAACACAGGCGTCAGGAACGTCAGCATCATGGCTGCCGTGGCCGTGTTCGACACGAACATCGAGAACAGTCCCGTGATGAGCAGGAAGCCCAGCAGCACCATCTCACTCCTCGTTCCGAAAGGCTTCAACAGCACCTTTGCCAACTGGGCGTCGAGGCCGGTCTTCGTGGCAGCGATAGCCAGCACGAAACCGCCGATGAACAGCATGATGACGGGGTCGGCAAACGTGGCCATCACCCCTTTGTACGAGAGCAGCGTGCCCACTTCCTCTTCGTTGACCATCGGCAGGATGCCGCTATCGGTCGTGAACAGTAGCATCAATACGATGATGGCAACCGACGTGGCCCACGACGACACCACCTCCAGAATCCACATCAGCGTGGCAAAGGCGAAGATGGCGATGATGCGCTGCTGAATGACGGTCAGGCCCTGAATGCCGAACCACTCGCTCGGCATGTTCCACAATAATAAAGTGACAATCAGCACCGTAGCAATCTTGGCGAACCGTTTCGCTGTGTTCGACGGATGATACTTATGCTCGTGGCGGAATTGTCGGGCTGCATCTACAATATGCAGGTTTCTGTAATTACTTAACATCGCTTTCTAATGGTTTTTAATTTTGCGGGTGCAAAGGTACAAATTTTTGAGAACTCAGTAATCAGAACGAGTATTTATTTTTGAATGATAAGTGTATAAACACACCAAAAACAGTCTTCACCCATACCGCCACAATCCTGATTGATATGTAGACATTACAAAATTGACGGAAAAAGTTTCAGATGGATACATCCGACCAACGTGGCAGTTTAGTCCGGGTAAACCTACCCTTTAGTCCGACTAAACTACCCCCTTTACTCCGACTAAACCCACAAGAAATATCAAAGATTTCTTGCGACACCTCCCGTCAGATGGCTAAAGCCTTGATTCATAAGTAGTTTACGCTTCTCAGACCTCCCGTCATACCTCCCGTCCCTCCTCCCTTCTGACCTCCCTTCACACCTCCCCTCAGAAAGCACAGGAGGCTACAACCATCGCGTTGTGCCGCAAACTGTAGTCTGAACCTCCGAGGGGGGGATTGGACGGGACCTCAACGGGAGGTGTCAGCGAGACACCTCCCGTCCTCAAACCCTCTGTACATCGGTATTTCAGAAGAGAACGGGAGGTTGGGAGGTTAAAATGCATAATTCTTAACGGGAAGTCTTTTTTTGCACGCCTACCGAGATAGGAATGCTAACTAAGCCACTTAGCAATGCTATATGGGTCACTTAGCAATGCTATATGGGTCACTTAGCGATGCTATATGGGTCATTTAGCGATGCTATATGGGTCATTTAGCATGACTAATCGTATGGATGTCAACAAGGGAAAAAATGCATTGTCTTTTGTCCTAATTGTCACAAACGGTTACGCTTGAAAGACTTTTTCTACCGTTTTTCTTGGAACTTTCAGATTAATTCACTATCTTTGCCGACAAGAAAGAAAAGATGAATAATATAATATGCCCAAGATACTCTTATATATTACTGCAAAGATAATTTGGCAATTCCTTTTCTGGAATACTGACTACAACGAAAATCGCGCACATGTCCACGTTGGCAAACGTAGCACAGAGCATCTATGTAAAATATGGTTGGAGCCAGTGGTTGAGATAGAAAAACAGGGAGACCTGACAGATGCTCAAGCCCGAGAAGTTCTGGAAATAGCCAAAGAGTATCAGGAAAAACTGCTTCATCAATGGAAGCTGTTCAAGGAGGGGAAACGAATAAGAATAATAACTGTAAAGAGAAGAAGATAGTGA
This sequence comes from uncultured Prevotellaceae bacterium, assembly GCA_902780025.1. Lineage (GTDB taxonomy): Bacteria > Bacteroidota > Bacteroidia > Bacteroidales > Bacteroidaceae > Prevotella. Next base: position 1,963 of record CACZDV010000027.1, on the reverse strand, counting down.
GTATGTATAAAAAAGAAGGATATTGGGATGTGACACCAAAGATTAAGAGTTTGTCATTCCCGAAAAGAGGTAAGTTCCAGGTTGATTTGCAGGACGGGCGTTCTGTGACGATGCCGGTGTCCGCGTTTCCTTCGCTGAAGAAAGTTCCAGTCAAGGAGCGTAAAAATTGGTACTTAATGGGTGGTGGCGTGACTTGGGATTCATGTCCTGAGGTTATCCACATTGAACAGATTCTGGGCAACTTCCAGAACTATTCCCATGAAGTTGCATGAAGAAATTGATAATTGTTGAACCAATAAAACTGCACCGCCTATGGTAACATAGCAATGACTGAATAACATATAGGATGGACATCCACTTTTGGATTCTTGTTTCGGGAATTCGCCAAATTTCAAAGAAATGTACAAGAACGAAAGTAGAGTTCACGCTGAAAGGCGTGGACATTATTCGTTTAAGTACATTGGGCGTTTGGCGATGCCTCCGGAACGTAGACGAAGTAATAGTCCACGTTTTCTTTTTGCGTCTTTTTATCGGAAACAATATCATTAAACTATAGCATTATGAAACAACAAAACATCAAATTCCTACTCACCCTGCTCATCAGCATGCTCAGCGTTAAAGCACCTGCCCACGATATTGAGGTGGCGAATTCAGATGGTGTGATCATTTATTACACCTACATTAACGACAGCACAGAGTTGGAGGTCAGTTATCAGGGAAGTAAATATGATAGTTATTCAAACGAATACTCTGGTGATGTCGTTATTCCAGAATCCGTCACCTACAATGAAAAGACCTACCCTGTGACCAGCATCGGGGAGTATGCGTTCTATGTTTGTAGCGGCTTGACGAGCATCACCATCCCAAACTCCGTGACCAGCATCGGTGATTGGGCGTTTGTTTATTGTACTGGTCTAACAAGCATCACCATCCCAAACTCCGTGACCAGCATCGGTGTGTATCTAAACGGGCCTGAGTAACCATGAACATCTAATACTAACTGCATGTAAAACGCTCATTTTCAATAACTTTATATTTTTAACACTTGATGACTGGAATTTGGTAGTAACCGAATTTCAGTATATTTTTGCAACGTATTTCTACCGCAAGGAATTTACGGGGCCTGAAAATCGTCATTCTGCGGACTCAGTTTACAAAGGGTAACGACGGGATGCAAAGGGTGACAAAACAGAGCGGACGGATTCGTTGAAAGTCACGATGCGGACGGAGTTGACATAGGGTGACGAACGTGAAGCATGGTTGACTCAACGGTAGGGGAAAAGAAAATGAACGTAAAACCATCAAAAGTGTGTTGAAAATGAAGCAAGTTAGAAAGTGCAAGTATTGTGGGAAGGAATTCGTGGCAAGGAGCGGAATGCAGAAGTTTTGCTGCGAGGAGTGTCAGACGAAGGCAAAGGAGGCGCGAAAGAAGCGCCAGCAGGATTTCATGAATGCCGTAGAGCCTGTGATTGACCTGCAATGTCAGGAGTATCTGACGTTTGCCAAGGCTGCGATACTCATGGGGTGTTCTCGGCAGTACGTTTACAAGTTGGTGAATGAGGGAAAACTGGTGGCATCAAGGATCAGCAGTCGTATGGCGTTTATCAGAAAGGCTGATATTGAGAAGATGCTGGCGGGGAATCCGTATCACAGAGTGCTGCCAACGAACAGGGCGAAGAAAACATCTGTGCCAACATTGAAGAAGGAGGTGTCAGAAACCAAGAATTGTAAGGTAGATTCTGATGGAACGGAGGTGCTTGATTACATTTCCGGCGAGGAAGTCATGCGCATCTATAAGGTCAAGAAATCGTGGCTCTACACTTCGGCCAAGCGGAACCAAGTGCCAGTATGTAGGATTGCTGGAATGAACTACTACAGTCGCAAGCACATGGATGCATTGTTTGGCAAGTCTGCTGATGTGGAGGCCGTCAGTGAGTGGCTGACAATGAAGGAAGCACAAGAA
>CACZDV010000026.1 GCA_902780025.1 uncultured Prevotellaceae bacterium | reverse complement strand
TTCTACCACCATCCTGCACGCTGTTGTTAAGGGTGAGGTAACTGTTGAGGGTATCAACGCTGCCATGAAGGCTGCTACCAACGAGAGCTTCGGTTACACCGAGGAGAAGCTGGTTTCTAGCGACATCATCGGTATGAAGTTCGGTTCACTGTTCGACGCTAACCAGACCATGGTCAGCAAGATTGGTGATGGCAACTCTCTCGTACAGGTTGTTGCTTGGTATGACAATGAGAACTCTTATACTTCTCAGATGGTTCGCACCATTAAGTACCTCGCTGAGCTGAAATAAAATTGCATGCAAATGATAATTTTTAGCCGTTCGATTTTGTCGGACGGCTTTTTTATTGTAATTTTGCAGCGTTCTAAGTAATAACCAAAAATATTTTGAAACATTTCAGTTATAAACCATTCATAGAACTGCTGCTTGTCGTGCCATTGGTAATGACGGGTTGTCAGCGCCATAGGAAAGCCATTGAACCCATTCGGGCAGTCAAGACGGCTGCCGCAGACACAGCAAAGGATACTATCACTGCGGACACGGTGTTTTCTGAAACCCGACTGTTAGCTGAGCGCGAGGTTGTCCTGGAACGTGCCCGCGACATCTTCCGAGTGGTCAAAGACTACCAGCGGAGTATGGGAGGTTTTGTTATGAGCGAACTACTGGACAAATCCTACTGTTCTAAGTCGTGGAACAAGCTGCTTATGTCTGTTCATCGCAAGGAATACCAATCAAACTCGTTGTTCTTCGAAATTGATTACTGGACAATGACTCGTGACCCGAGTTTTGTGACCTATGATGAGTTCGAAGTCTCGAAGATAGCTGTCGACGGCCAGCGGATGTTCGCTTCTGTCGACTACACCGTTTATGAGATGTTCACCTACACTCCTGCTCGCATTGATATGATTTTCGAGGACGGACGTTGGGTGATTAACAACTTCTACGATATGAAGTATATGGTAGACGTGCGTAACAGCATGCTACAGTATCTGGTGACCGACATGATGTGAAAAAGATGATAACCATATTAGGCCCTACAGCCAGCGGCAAGACACCCTTGGCGGCTTCGCTGGCAGCCCGCATTGGCGGTGAGATTATCTCCGCTGACTCGCGGCAGGTGTATCGCCGCATGGACATTGGGACGGGCAAGGACCTGGCTGACTACGGGGACGTCCCCTATCATCTTATTGATATCTGTGAACCGGGAACCAAGTATAACCTTTTCCAATACCAGCAGGACTTTTTCGATGCCTATAATAATATAATAGGTAGAGGGAAAATACCCGTCCTCTGCGGAGGAACAGGGCTATACATCGAGGCTGTGCTGAAAGGCTACAAGCTGTCGCCTGTTCCCCAGAATCCTGAACTTCGCAGCCGTTTAGAGGGAAGATCGTTAGAAGAGCTGACGCAGATGCTGACCGAACTGAAGGCAAAGACAGGCTCGAACATGCACAACAAGACGGACGTTGACTCCTGTCAGCGAGCCATCCGTGCCATTGAGATTGAGACTTACAATCTTCAGAACCCTATGCCGCGTCGCGAACTACCTCCCGTTGACTCCCTGATTATTGGTGTGAACATTGACCGCGAACTGCGTAGGGAGAAAATTACCCGTCGTCTGAAAGCTCGCATGGAAGAGGGGATGGTTGACGAGGTGAAGGGACTATTGGCAGAAGGGATTCCACCTGAAGACCTGATTTATTACGGCTTGGAATACAAGTACTTGACGGAATACATTACCGGTGTGACGACTTACGACGAGATGTTCCAGCATTTGGAAATTGCCATTCACCAGTTTGCCAAGCGGCAAATGACATGGTTCAGGGGTATGGAGCGACGAGGTTTTAAAATACACTGGATAGAAGCAACACTTCCTATGGAAGAGAAAGTAAATAAGATTTTGGAGCTATGGCAGTAGAAACAACGACATGGGGTGTGCTGTATTGTCCTAAAACGGGCATCAGCAACAAGCAGAAACGCTGGGACAAGATAGCAGCCGTACTGAAGGAATACGGTGTGGTTTACGATATGGTACAAAGTGAGTCCTCGGACTCCGTGGAGCGCCTGATGACGATGCTCATCAACAACGGCTACAAGACCATCATCATTGTTGGCGGTGACTCAGCGCTCAACGATGCCGTCAACTGCCTGATGAAAGTGGAGAAAGACGTACGCGACGGTATTGCCTTGGGTGTTATTCCCAATGGTGTAATGAACGACTTCGCCCGCTTCTGGGAGTTCAATGAGGACAATATCGGGCAGACAGTCGGTTGGCTCGCCAGTCGCCGTATCCGTAAGATTGACCTTGGTTGCATCCGCTATACCAACAAGCAGGGTGAAAAGTGTCACCGCTATTTCCTGAACTGCCTGAATATCGGTATGACGGCTGACATCATGAACCTCCGCCGCCAGACACGTCGTCTGTTTGGTTCCCGTACGCTGTCGTTTATCTCGTCACTCTTCGTCATGCTTTTCCACCGTATGGAATACAAGATGAAGCTCCGCATCAACAGCGACGTGATAGACCGCAAGGTGATGACCGTCTGCATAGGCAGTGGTCCCGGCTACGGTCAGACCCCCAATGCTGTACCTTATAACGGAATGTTGGACGTTTCTGTGGTTTACCATCCTGAGATGGTACAGCTCATCGAAGGACTCTGGCTGCTTATTGCCGGCCGTTTCCTGAACCACCGCAGCGTACACCCCTTCCGTACTACCGAGGTTTTTGTTGACGAGGCTAAACACGCGATGGTTGGTATTGACGGTCGACTGATGAAGACCCCCGTCGGACCTTTCCGTGTATGCATTGAGCAGGAAGTCATCAACTTTATGATTCCCGCCTGAATTCGTTGTCTGCCTCTCGAGGAATATTAAAAATCCTTAATTCCTTTGTCGGCTGACGAAAAATGCTTACCTTTGGGCAACATTATCTAAAACAACAAAATTACGAAACCTTAAAATAGGAACTATGAGTTATTTGCGATTTGAAAAAGCCGTGATGACGAACCTTCAGGAGAGTCTGTATCGTGAATTGCTCCGTACAAACCGTTCCGGCGCCTATAGCTCGTCTACTTTGGTAGACTGCAATACGCGCAAGTACCACGGTTTGCTGGTCGTTCCCGTACCTGAACTTGACGACGAGAACCATGTGCTGCTCTCGTCGCTTGACTGTACGGTAGTCCAGCATGGGGCAGAATTCAACTTAGGTCTCCACAAGTATCAGGGCAACACGTTCAGTCCTAACGGACACAAGTACATTCGTGAGTTTGATGCCAGCAAAGTTCCCACGACGACCTATCGCGTGGGCGGTGTCATCTTAAAGAAAGAAGTTATCTTCCAGCATTACGAGGACCGTCTGCTCATCCGCTACACGCTGGTGGATGCCCATTCTGCCACAACATTGCGCTTCCGTCCGTTCCTGGCTTTCCGTTCGGTGCGTCAGTTTACGCATGAGAACATGACGGCCAGCCGTGAGTACACCCAGGTGGACAACGGTATCAAGACCTGTATGTATGCCGGTTACCCCGACCTCTACATGCAGTTCTCGAAGAAGAACGAGTTTATTTTCCAACCCGACTGGTATCGGGGCATCGAGTACCCGAAGGAGCAGGAGCGTGGCTACGCCTCGAACGAGGATCTCTACGTTCCCGGCTATTTCGAGATGCCTATCAAGAAAGGTGAGAGTATCATCTTTGCCGCCTCCACGTCACAGATTAAGTCGTCGTCACTGAAGAAGCTTTTCGACTTTGAAGTGGACGACCGAGTGCCTCGCGACAACTTCTATCATATTCTGGTATGTGCAGCCCACCAGTTCCATAACCGCAAGCCCAACGACGACCGCTACCTGCTGGCCGGTTATCCGTGGTTCAAGGCCCGCGCCCGCGATACCTTTATTGCTCTTCCGGGACTGACGCTAAGCATCGGCGAACGTGACTACTTTGAATTGGTGATGAAAACTGCCGAGAAGGGACTGCGCGAGTTTATGGCCGGCAAGCCACTGAGTGTCAAGATTTACGAGATTGAGCAGCCCGATGTTCCCCTGTGGGCTATCTGGGCTATCCAGCAGTATGTCAAGGATGCTGGCCGCGAGGAAGGCTTCAAGCGCTATGGTAAACTGCTAAAGGACATCGTGAGTTATATTGAGAAAGGTGGCCACCCCAATCTTCGTCTCGACGACAATGGATTGCTTTATAGCGATGGCCGCGAAAAGGCAGTCACGTGGATGAACTCTACAGCCAACGGCAAGCCAGTAGTACCCCGTTCAGGTTATATCGTCGAGTTCAATGCCTTGTGGTATAACGCCCTGAAGTTCTGCGCTTCGATGGCTATTGACCAGAAGGACCAGAAGTCGGCTGATCGGCTGGAGAAGCTGGCAGCCAAGGTCAAGCAGTCGTTCGTGGAGACCTTCGTCAATGAGTACGGCTATCTGCTCGACTATGTGGATGGCACGAACATGGATTGGAGCGTACGTCCCAATATGATTTTCGCTGTAGCTCTTGACTATTCTCCGCTGTCACAGCAGCAGATGAAGAATGTGGTCGACATCTGTACACGTGAATTGCTGACACCGAAGGGACTGCGTTCGCTGTCGCCGAAGAGCGGTGGCTATAACCCGATGTATGTCGGACCGCAGACACAGCGTGACTATGCCTACCATCAGGGTACAGCCTGGCCATGGCTTGGCGGCTTCTATATGGAGGCCTGTCTGAAACTCTACAAGCGCTCACGCTTGTCGTTCATCGAGCGGCAGATGGTGGGCTACGAGGATGAAATTGAGTATCATGCTATCGGTACCATCTCCGAGCTGTTCGACGGCAACCCGCCGTTCCACGGCCGTGGCGCTATGGCCTTTGCCATGAATGTGGCTGAGATCCTGCGTACGCTGAAGCTACTGGAGAAGTATTCGTATCAAAAGTAATAAGGAGGACGCTGTATGAAAGTATTAATGTTTGGATGGGAGTATCCTCCTCACGTATTCGGTGGACTGGCCACCGCTAACTATGGCATCTCCGAGGGTCTGAAGGCTCAGGGCGATATTGAGACCGTGCTCTGTCTCCCCCACCCCTTTGGCGACGAGAGCCAGCATGCCTGCCGTATCGTGGCTATGAATGCCGTGCCTATTGCCTGGCGCGACGTTGACTACGACTATGTGAAGCAGCGTGTGGGGAACATCATGGATCCCGACTACTATTTCAAGCTCCGCGACCATATCTATGCCGACTTCAACTACATGAACGTCAACGACCTTGGCGCTATGGAGTTTGCAGGCGGTTATCCCGGCAACCTGCATGAGGAGATCAACAATTACTCCATCATTGCCGGGCAAGTGGCTCGTGCTGAGGAGTTTGACATCATTCATGCACACGACTGGCTGACCTTCCCTGCTGGTATTCATGCCAAGCAGGTCAGTGGCAAACCGCTGTGCATCCACGTCCATGCTACCGACTTCGACCGCTCGCGCGGTAAGGTGAACCCCACCGTCTATGGTATAGAGAAGAACGGCATGGACTGGGCCGACTGCATCATGTGCGTCTCGGAACTGACACGCCAGACGGTCATCAACCAATACCATCAGGATCCGCGCAAGTGCTTCACCGTTCACAACGCCGTCTATCCGCTGCCGCAGGAATATCAGGACATTCCTCGTCCTGACCATACGGGCAAGGAGAAAGTAGTGACGTTCCTCGGACGTATCACCATGCAGAAAGGCCCCGAATACTTCGTCGAGGCAGCCACGATGGTGCTCCACCGTACTCGCAATGTCCGCTTCTGTATGGCTGGTTCGGGCGACATGATGGACGCCATGATCCACCTGGCAGCAGAGCGCGGCATAGCCGACCGTTTCCACTTCCCGGGATTCATGCGCGGCAAGCAGGTCTATGAGTGCCTCAAGGCCTCAGACGTCTATGTCATGCCGTCGGTCAGTGAGCCGTTCGGCATCTCGCCCCTTGAGGCCATGCAGTGCGGTACGCCAAGTATCATCTCCAAGCAGTCAGGCTGCGCCGAGATTCTGGACAACTGCATCAAGGTGGACTACTGGGACATCCACGCCCTGGCCGACGCCATCTACTCTATCTGCCACAATGAGTCGCTCTTCCAGTACCTCAAGGACGAGGGCAAGCGCGAGGTTGACCAGATAACATGGGAGAAAGTGGGCCGCTGGATACGCACCCTCTATCGCCGCACCCTCGGTTGGGAACAGTAATGAAGTTAAAAGTGAAAAGTTAAAAGTGAAAAGAATATGAAAACCATTTGTTTATATTTCGAGATACATCAGATTATCCATCTGAAGCGCTACCGTTTCTTCGACATCGGTACCGATCATTATTACTATGATGACTACGAGAACGAGCGTAGCATCACCGACATTGCCGAGCGCTCGTATATGCCGGCACTCACCGCCATTGGCGACATGATTGCCCAGCACGGCAAGTACTTTAAGGTGGCCTTCTCGCTCAGTGGCACTGGCATCGAGCAGTTGGAGTACCACGCACCTCAAGTCATTGCCAAGCTTCAGGAGCTGGCACAGACGGGTTGCGTTGAGTTCCTGGCTGAGCCTTATAGCCACGGTCTGAGTTCATTGGCTAACGAGGAGACCTTCGCCCTCGATGTGAAGAAACAGTGCGCCAAGATTGAGGAGCTCTTCGGACAGAAGCCGACCGTAGCCCGCAACTCGTCACTGATTTACTCTGACGACATTGGCGGTCAGATTGCTGCCATGGGCTTCAAGGGTATGCTCACCGAGGGTGCCAAGCACGTCCTCGGATGGAAGTCACCCCACTATGTCTACAACTGCAACATCGCACCCAACCTCAAGTTGTTGCTCCGCGACATCGAGCTATCTGATGATATCTCGCTGCGCTTCAACAATGCCGAGTGGGAGGGCTATCCGCTGTTTGCCGATGCCTACATCGACCGCATCGCACGCTTCCCCGAGGAAGAGAAAATCATTAATATCTTCATGGAACTGTCAGCCCTCGGCATCGCCCAGCCACTCTCCAGCAATATTCTTGACTTCCTGAAGGCACTCCCCGCCTGTGCCAAGGAGAAGGGTATTGACTTTGCCACACCGACGGAGATTTGCATGAAGGTGCCCTCGGTCGGCGCCATCGATGTGCCCGACACCCTGTCGTGGGTGGACGAGGAGCGCGACTGCTCTTGCTGGCTCGGTAACGCCATGCAACGCGAGGCTTTCAACAAGCTCTACTCGGTGGCCGACCGTCTGCGCATAGCCAACGACCCGCGCATCAATCAGGACTGGGACTACCTGCAGGCATCCAACAACTTCCGTTTCATGACCACCAAGCCCTCTAACGTAGGACTCGACCGTGGTATCTACAGCGGACCGTTCGACGCCTTCACCAACTATATGAACATCCTCGGCGACTTCATCAACAGAGTCAACGCCCTCTATCCGCTCGACATCGACAACGACGAGCTTGAAGGCCTCCTGACTACCATTAAGAATCAGGGCGACGAGATTGAGATGAAGGATAAGGAGATTACCCGCCTGAAGGCTAAGCTTGAGAAGTTCGAGGCTGAAAAGCCAGCCAAGAAACCTGCTGCTAAGAAAGCCGCAGCCAAGAAATAAAAAAAGAAAATCGGAGTCGCCAATTGGTGACTCCGATTGTTTTATCAGTTGTTCAGACTACAGATTAGAAGTTGTAGTACAGACCGAAGGTAATCTCGTTGTCGAGGTCGAGACCAACGGTAGAGACAGCCTTGGCACCGTCGTAATCAGCCTTTGACTGCTTGTAGCCAACGAAACCAACGTGAGTAACGAAGCTCAGCTTGTCGTTCAGATTAACAGCCAGACCAGGAGCAACACCAATGCCGAAAGCGTTAGCCTTAGCACCATCGTTGTCGATGTGAGAATAGCTGAGCTGACCATCAGCGAAGAGAGAAACAACACCCATCTTCACGAGCGTATAACGCAGATAGGGAGCGATCTCAAACACCTTGAGGTCCTCATAGGGGTTGCTCAGATTCCAAGCAGCAGCAGTGCTACCCTGAGCGTAACCAAAGCTAACACCGACAGCGATGTTCTCGTCGAGGTTGTAACCGATCTCAGGAACGATCTTGAAAGCAGTCTGGCTCTTGTCGCCGTTGTCAAAAGAGGCGAGGCCGAATGAACCACCGACGTAAACCTGAGCGTTCATGCTCACAGCTGCAAAAGCAGCAACCATTGTCATTAAAATCTTTTTCATTTTCTTTCTTTTTTAAAGGGTTATTATCCTAAAATGATTTGTTTTCGGCTGCAAAGATAAGCATACTTCGCCGTTCGTTGTTCAATAATTTAATATTTTTATGAATTGTGTGCGCAAACATGACTTAAATCAATTAAAATCTTATAAATATAATAGGTGTATGCAGGTAATCTGCAAAAATAACTGTATCTTTGCAACATTATACACTTACAGACTATGAACAGACAATTCATCTTAACACTATGCGCAGCTGTCGGCTTCGGCTTTGCTACAGCTCAGACGAAGGACGGCGGCCTCTCTGCCGACATGCTCAAGGACATTGTGAAGGAACAGAAGCAGGCTCCCGTCAGCCCTGCCCTGGTCAATGCCGTGGCAGCCAACGCCATTGACGACCTGGCTAAGAACCACAGCAATGCCGGCCAGTTTGATACTTATTTCAGCATTGAGACACCGTCACAGTCGATTACCGACCAGAAGTCGAGCGGCCGCTGCTGGATGTTCAGCGGTTTCAACGTACTGCGTTCTGTCTATACCCAGCAACGTGACTCCATTCAGTTGGAGTTCTCGCAGGCGTACCTATTCTTCTATGACCAGCTGGAGAAGGCCAACCTCATGCTGCAAGGCGTCATCGACACGGGACAGAAACCCATGGACGACCAACGTGTACAGTTCTTCTTCCATTATCCGCTGAGCGACGGCGGTACCTTCTGTGGTGTGGCCGACCTTGTTGACAAGTACGGACTGGTGCCCAAGGAGGTGATGCCCGAGTCGTTCTCGAGCGACAACACCTCAAAGGCCCGCTCACTGATAGCCTCCAAACTGCGCGAGTTCGGACTGCAACTGCGCGACATGGTGCAGAAGGGTAAGAGCCAGGCCTCGATTAGCAAGGCCAAGGTGCGGATGCTGGCACAGGTGTACCGCATGCTGGAGATGACCATCGGCCAGCCGCCTCAGAAGTTTACCTACGCCTTCAAGACCAAGAGTGGGCGCTCAGTGGGCAAGGCCCGTGAGTACACGCCGCTGTCGTTCAGTCGCGAGGTGGTGGGCGGCCCGTTGAACGGTACGTTCATCATGGTCATGAACGACCCGCGTCGTCCTTACTACAAGACCTACGAGGTGGAGTGGGATCGTCACACCTACGACGGCCACAACTGGCGCTACCTCAATCTGCCGATGGACGAGATTGAGAAGCTGGCCATCGCCTCGCTGCGTGACGGTCGCAAGCTGTATTCGAGCTACGACGTGGGTAAGTTCCTGGACCGCAAGCGCGGCTATGCCGACACTGAGAACTTCGACTACGGTTCGCTCTTCGGCACCTCATTCGGCATGGACAAGGCCCAGCGCATAGCTACCTTCGACAGCGGTTCCACCCACGCCATGACGCTCTGTGCCGTCGACCTCGACGCCAAGGGAAATGCCACGAAGTGGAAGGTGGAGAACTCCTGGGGTGCCGACTGGGGACAGAAAGGATGTCTCATCATGAGCGACCGCTGGTTCCGTGAGTTCATGTTCCGTCTGGTAGTCGACAAGAAGTACGTATCTGAGAACCTGCTGAAGGCTGCCAATCAGGAGCCTGTGATGGTGATGCCCGAAGACCCGCTGTTCCTCCCCGACGAGTCCGACTACGAAGAGGGCGACAACACCATCCAGCCCCGAATCGGTATCACGATGAGCAGCCTGACGAACATGGACGACTCCGAGATGAAAGTCAACCTCACCTACGGCGTGGAGTTCGAGCATTTCGTCACCGACCAGTTCAGCGTGGCGGGAGGTATCCTCTTCACCGACCAGGGCACAAAGTTCAAAAGTGATTTGGGCGACTACAGCCTGAACTTGTATTACAGCACCTTCCCCCTCACCGCCAACTACTACGTACTGCCGGGACTTGCCGTCAAGGCCGGACTGCAACCGGCAATCAGGGTGAAGGCCAGGATGGAGATGGACGGCACAAAGATAGACCTTGACAGGATGCTCGATATCTTCCTTGGCGATGATGACTACAAGATGAACAAGTTTGACCTCAGCATCCCCTTCGGACTGTCCTATGAATACAGCGGCGTCACGCTCGATGCCCGCTACAATCTGGGCGTCACCAAGCTATTTTCCGGTCTTGATGAAAGCGTACGCAACAACGTGATTGTTGTGACATTAGGATATAAACTATAATCACCTACGACGAGAGAGCAATGAAAAAGCTATTGATTCTCATTTGTGGCATCATGGCTGTGGCCGGTTGCCGCAAGAGCAGCACGGATACGGCTGTCGTGAACGCTACGGACGATACAAGCCAGTTTGTGACACTGACCGACGTTGTGCCTGATGCCATTCTGGAGATACGCTATTTCGGTACCTACAATTTCGTGGGGACCCGCATCGACGGCTACGAGGAGCCTACGGCACTGCTCACCAAGCAGGCGGCCGACAGCCTGAAGGCCGTGAGCGACGACGTCATCAGCCAGGGATACCGTCTGAAGATCTATGATGCCTACCGTCCGCAGAAAGGTGTCGACCACTTCATGCGCTGGGGAGCCGACATAGCCGACACGCTGATGAAGCCCTATTTCTATCCCGACCTCGACAAGAAGGTGCTCTTCCCCCAGGAGTACATCTGCGAGCGGAGCGGTCACACCCGCGGTTCCACCCTTGACCTGACACTCTTCGACATGACTACGGAGAAGGAACTCGACATGGGCGGCACCTTCGACTGGTTCGGACCGGAGAGCCATCCCGACTTCTGCGGAAATCCTGAGACTGGCGAGTTTACGGGCGACAACAGCAAGAGTCCCGCAGGTCGCAGTATCACTGCCGAGCAGTTCCGCCACCGCATGATACTACGCCAGGCCATGATGCGCCACGGCTTCAAGCCCTTCGATACGGAGTGGTGGCACTTCACGCTCCGTGACGAGCCGTTCCCCGACACCTACTTCACGTTCCCCGTCAGGCAGCTGAACAACTGACTACATCACTCGGCGGTAGCCTCTTGGAACCGCTGCATGAGCCACTCGTTCTGCTCGGGAATCGTCATGTGACTATTGTCGAGCAGCAGGGCATCGTCGGCCTGACGCAGGGGCGACACCTCACGGTGAGAGTCAATGTAGTCGCGCTCCTGGACGTTCTTCAGGATGTCCTCATAGTCGGCGGGCATGCCTTTCTGCTGCAGTTCGTCGTAGCGACGCTGGGCCCGCACCTCGGCCGAGGCCGTAACAAAAACCTTCAGTTCGGCGTTGGGGAAGACCACGGTACCGATGTCGCGACCATCCATGACGACACCCCCACCCTGTCCCATCAACTGCTGCTGGGCCACCATCGCCTCACGGACGAAACCGAGGGCGGCAATGGGTGATACGTGGTTGGAAACCTCCAGCGAGCGTATCTGCTGTTCCACGCACTCACCGTTGAGATAGGTGTCAGGACGCCCCGTCTCCTCGTTCAGCTGGAAGGTGATGTGGATGTCGGGCATCTGCTGCTGCAGCTCGTCGGTAAGGATGGTTCCGTCCTCACGGAAGAGGTCGTGACGCAGGGCATAGAGCGTGACGGAGCGGTACATGGCTCCCGTATCAACATAGATGTAGCCCACACGGCGGGCAAGGTCCTTGGCCATCGTGCTCTTGCCGCACGAGGAATGGCCGTCGATAGCAATGGTTATCTTTTTCATAATGCGTAACTGATATTGAATACTAATGAGGAGGCCGAGACGTGGTACTTGGCATAGGCCACATGGAGCTTCAGCCGCTGCAGCAGCAGTCCGCCGCCCAGACTGAGTCCTGCGCCGTGGGCACTGTCGCCGTCGTCGGCACTGATCTTCATTTCCGAAGCCCGCATGGCGTTATAGCCGGCGGCCACATAGAACTGCGGCGACAGCAGCAGGTCGGCACCTAACACGAGGTGCTTGCCGATGCCGTACTCCCAGTCGTTCAGCCTGACGAGCGACGCCGACAGGCGCAGCGGCGAACCGATGAGCCGCTTGGTGACACCCACCTGCAGGTCGAGTGGCAGGCGCTCGAAGTCGTCCTCATAGGCCGACAGCTGCCCGCCGAGGTTACGGGCAACGGCCGACAACGACCACTCCCGCTCGGCGTCATAATAGTTGAGTCCCAAGTCAACGGCGGCGCCCAGCGAGTTGTACTGGCCGATATAGCTGGCCACCAGCTTGGCGGTGATACCCCCCGAGAAGCGTTCGCTCAGGGCATAGGCAAAGGTGCCGCCGAGGGCAATGTCCTTGGCCGAGAAGTCGCCTGTCTGCTGCCCGCTGACGTTGGTCTCCTTCATCGTGCCGTAACTCATAAACTGCCCCGTAACGCCCCACGTGCCCCGTTCACCGGCAGCCCGCAGGAAAGAGGCACTGCCCGTGGTAGCGCCCTCCATATAGGTCATGAGGTTCAGGTTCAGGGTGCGGTCGGTGACGTTGTTGATGAGGGCGGGATTATGGAAGATGAGCGTGGCGTCGTCCTCCACCAGCGTCGTGTTGTCACCACCTAAGGCAGCGACATGGGCACTCACAGGCAGGCGCAGGAAGTTATACACCGTCTGAGATTCCTGCGCTCCGACAGGAAGCACAGAAAGCACGAAAACGACGGCAAAAACGACTCTCTTCATCTAAATATCCTCAATTCGGCTGCAAAGATACAAAAAACTCTTAACTCTTGTCTCGTAACTCTTAACTTTTTCGTACCTTTGTGGCGCATTTTGATATAATAACGGAAAGAGGCGCGTTTTATTATGGAGATCAAGAAAAGTGCGAAAGCCGATTTAGACAACAAGCGGGGTCAGGGATTCTTCCTCGGACTGGTGCTTGTGTTGGCATTGCTGTTCGTGGCGCTGGAGTACGACTGGACTCCGAGCGACGACGAATACGACCTCGATGCGCTGGAGAACATCGTCAAGGAGATTGACCTCGAAGCCCTCAAGGAAGAGGAGCGCATACCGCTCATCAAGGAGCAGGTGGTGGAGCGTCCACAGTCGGCCGACAAGCTGAACGTGGTCGACGAGGAGCCTGAAGTGGAACTGAAGGACGAACTGCCGCCACCCGAGAACGACGTGGAACTGAAGACCGTCGACGAGGTGGAGAACCCCGAGCAGCCTACGGTCGTCGATATGGAACTCAACCCCCTGAACTTCCGCGTGGTCGAGGAACTGCCGGAATTCCCCGGCGGGGCCACCGAACTGATGAAATGGCTGACCAAGAACCTGCGCTACCCCGTGACCGCCCAGCAGCGCAAGGTGCAGGGGAAGGTCGTGGCACAGTTCATCGTCAACACCGACGGCAGCATCAGCGACATCGAACTGCTGAGCCACGTCGACCCCAGCATCGACCGCGAGGCACTGCGGGTACTGCGCATGATGCCCCGCTGGAAGGCCGGCCAGCAGGACGCCAAGCCCTGCCGCACCCAGGTCTGCATCCCCATCGTCTTCAAACTGTAATAACGTAATATCGCAATGCTAACATCAAACGAAATCCTGGAAAAGGTCAATGCGTTTATTGACCAATTACCATACGACCGCCGTCCGGCATCGCTCTACGAGCCCATCGAGTATGTCCTGTCGTTAGGCGGCAAACGCATCCGTCCCGTACTGATGCTGCTCGCCTATCAGCTTTACAAGGACGCCCCCGAGCGTATCCTCATGCCCGCCGTCGGACTGGAGACCTATCATAACTACACCCTGCTGCACGACGACCTCATGGACAATGCCGACATGCGCCGCGGCCACGACACCGTACACAAGCGGTGGGATGCCAACAAGGCCATCCTCTCAGGCGACTCCATGCTGGTGCTGGCCTACCAGCGTATGCAGCAGTGCGACAGCCGCCACCTCGAGGCCGTGCTCAACGTCTTTACCGAGACCGCCCTCGAGATTGGCGAGGGACAGGAGTACGACATGAGCTTCGAGACGCGCAACGATGTCACCGAGGACGAATATATCGAGATGATACGCCTCAAGACCTCCGTACTGTTAGCCTGCGCCGTGAAGATTGGCGCCATCCTCGCCGATGCCTCCGACGACGACATCACCAACCTCTATAAGTTCGGCGAACAGTTAGGACTGGCCTTCCAGCTGCAGGACGACCTGCTCGACGTCTACGGCGACCCCGCCGTCTTCGGCAAGGCCATCGGCGGCGACATCACCTCCAACAAGAAGACCTATATGCTCATCAATGCCGTCAACCGCGCCAACCCCCAGCAGCGCCAGGAGCTGATGCGCTGGATAACGGCCACCGAGTTCAACCGCGAGGAAAAGGTGAAAGCCGTCACGGCCCTCTACGACCAGATAGGCATCCGCCAGCTCTGCGAACAGAAAATCAACCATTACTTCGACGAGTGCCGCAAGTACCTGGCCAAGGTCAGCGTCAGCGACGAGCGCAAGCAGCCCCTGCTCGACTATACCGACGAAATGATGAAACGGAGGAAGTGAGAAGTGATGAAGTGAAGAGTGAAAAGTGATGAGTGAAAAGTGATGAGTGAAAAGTGATGAGTGATGAGTGATGGAGTGGATTGACACACATTGCCACTTAGATGGCGAGGAGTTCGACGACGACCGCGAGGCGGTGATGCAGCAGGCCCGCGAGGCCGGTGTCTGCAAGATATTCCTGCCCGCCATCGACCTCGCCACCTCCCAGCGCATCCTCCAACTCTGCGCCCAACACCCCGACTACCTCTACCCCATGGTCGGCCTCCACCCCGAGGAAGTCCGTGCCGACTGGCAACAGCAGCTTGCCGCCATCCACGACCTCCTCTCCTCTCTCCTCTCTCCTCTCTCCTCTCCAATCGCCATCGGCGAAGTCGGCCTCGACTTCTACTGGAGCCGCGAGTTCGAGCACGAACAGCAGGAAGCCTTCGAGCAGCAGGTATGCTGGTCGGTAGAGACCCAGCTGCCCCTGATGATCCACTGCCGCAAGGCCCAGAACGAGCTGGTCAATATTATAAAAAGGTACGCGCGCGAACTCCCCGGCGGCGTCTTCCACTGCTTCACCGGCAATGCCCAGGAGGCCGAGCAGCTGTTACAGTTCGACCGTTTCGTCCTTGGCATCGGCGGCGTACTCACCTTCAAGAAGTCGCACCTGCCCGAAGTGCTGCCTAATGTGGTGCCCCTCGACCGCCTCGTGCTCGAGACCGATGCCCCCTACATGGCCCCCGTCCCCATGCGCGGCAAGCGCAACGAGCCAGCCTTCACCCGCTACGTGCTGCAACGGCTGGCCGAGAGCTACGGCGTCAGCGAGGAAGAGGTAGCTGCCAAGACCAACGCCAACGTCGCCCGCGTCTTCCGGCTAAAATGATAAAGATTATTAATTTTTTCACCCTTCACTCTTCACTCTTCACTTTTTTTCTTACCTTTGCACCCGCTTAACTGAAGGAGAGGTGCTCGAGTGGTTGAAGAGGCACGCCTGGAAAGCGTGTAACCGGCAAAACCGGTTCGCAGGTTCGAATCCTGTTCTCTCCGCAAAAAAGGCTTAAAGGGAATCCAAGATTCCCTTTTTTGTACCCTATCCTTTATTTAATCACATACGTGTTGAACGAGTGTGGGGAGGCGGCTACGTTGAGGTACTTGCCTTTCACCTTGACGCTCAGGCGGGCATCGGTGTCGGTGAAGTTGCCGACCGTGACGATGATCTGCTGGCCGTTGCAGAACACGACGACAGGGGTCTTGCTGTAGTCGCGGCCGGCGTAGGCGATGGTCTCGGTGCCGGGGACGACGAACTGGCAGAAGTGCTTGTAGGCGTAGTACTCGGCGGTGTAGCGCTTCTGGCGCGTCTTGCTGTCCACCTGGATGAGGGCGTTCTGTGTCCAGCCCCAGGTGGATTCTCCCTTGTCGGCGAGGATGAAGTTCCAGTTGTAGTACTCGTCGCAGCCGTTGCCGAGGTTGTCGCTGAGCAGGAAGAAGGTGTGTTCGCCAGCCTTCCAGTCCATCGAGCCGTTGCCGCATTCGCTTTCGCTCTGCATCAGGCGCAGCTGCGGATAGCGGGCTTTGAGTTTCGGCAGGTTCTCGCGACACTCCCACTGAGTGGCAATGCCCTTGATGTTGGCTTGGAGTGTCTTGTCGTCGATGATTTTCTGCACGTAGTCGAGTCGGTTGGTGTTGAAGGTGCCTATCCACAGCTCCACCTCGGGATGCTGCTTGCGGAGCGTGGGCGCGAGATATTCGTTGTTGAAGCGCAGTGTGCCCTCAGCCGTCCAGGCGCAACCGGGATAGGGTGTGTAGCTGTAGGCTTCGTTCTGGTACATGACCTTCGTGATGGGCAGCCCTTGCTCGGCATAGAGGTCGATGAAGCGGCAGAACATGTTGGCATAGCTCTGCAAGTAGCGCGGGTCCTGGATGAAGTAGTCCTGCGTGGCGAGGCGACGCGGGAACACGCCATTGCGCTCGCCCATGAGCTTCATCTCGTCGGGATCGACAGGACCGCCATCGTAGAGCAGATAGTCCTTCTCCTTCGGCTGCGTGTTGTACGGGCTGCTCAGCACGCAGTAGTCCTGGTTGATCTTCATCCATGCGGGCGGGCTCCACGGGCTCATGAAGAGCTGCAGCTGGGGGCAGTACTTCTGCGCCGCACGGGCCAGCGGGATGATGTTGCGCTTGTCGCGCTCGATGTTGAAGTGCTTCAGCCCGAGGTCGCCCACCACGTCGTCGCATTGGTACCACGAGCGGGCATAGTCGTTGGCGTTCATCGACACACGGCCATGCGTGAAGTGCAGGTCGCCGTCCTTGGCAAAGAGGTTGCGCATCACCTCGTCCTGGTCGTCGCGGCTGAGCAGGTTGAAGGCATCCCAGTCCAGTTCGTTGAACGTGGTGCCCCATGCCCGGAACGTCGTTCCCTTTTCATTTCCCTCAACTGTCGCCACCAGCGTTCCCTCGGCCTTCGAGGCGAGTGACACTTTGGATATCGCCCACGGCGCCTTCTCGGTGGTGGTGTACTTCGTCACTTGCTGTGCATTCAGCGCCAGCGTTCCCGTCAGCAGGACGGATAAAGGAATCAAATGTTTCATATTCTTTTGCTCCCTGTTCCCTACTTCTTCATTTCTTACCGGTGAATGTAAACCTTTCTGGAAGAGCCGTCGGCACGTTTCTCGATACAAAGTCCCTTGGGGTTGTCCTGCCGGCGTCCATAGAGGTCGTAATAGACAACGGGACCGTCGTCTTCCGTCAGTTCCTGTTCCTTGATGGCTGTCGAACCTTGGTCGATCATGAAGATATAGGTATTCAGGCTGCGGGCAGGCATTTCAACTTTCACCACATTGGTTGATTCCGCAATGTCGATGGGCTTCTCCTGACAGAGGCTGTCGGTCTCATTGCCTGTCGACTTCAGATGAACGCCGCTCTTGACGTTGAAGGGCAGCGTAATCTGCAGGTCATGAGCATTCTTCGTCGTATCAATAGCCATGACGATGAGCGAGTCGCCCTTGATATAGGCCGAATACTCGGCAGCGGCTCCCTCGCCTGAGGTCTTGTCACGCGAGGTCGTCAGACGGGTGGAGCCGGTGACGTTCCTGGAGAAGTGGGACATGACATAGGCACGAGGCAACAGCTTGTTCTTCGTATTCTTCATCGTACCGACATTATACTTCGTCTCACCTGTTCCCACGAAAGCCCAGTGGGCGCGCATATACCAATAGATATAGCCGGTGCAGCCGGCCAGCATACATTCGTTGAGCTCCTCGGCGAAGATGAGCTGCTCATGCCAGTTGGGCAGATGGTCGATGTTGTCGGTCACGGAGTGCTCCGTCATCCACACTTCCTTGCCGTACTTGGTGGCAAGAATGGCCGACTGCTTCATATAGGTAAGGGGTGCATGGCCATAGAGGTGGCCTGCCACGATGTCGATGTGCTTGCGACACGTCGTGTCCTTCATCAGCGGGTCGGTATAGTTCTGGGTGAAGCCTAAGCTCTCGCCGCTGATCAGCTTCACGCCGTTATAGGTCTCACGGTCGAGCATGTGGGCATTCTCCTTGACCAGCTTGACCAGGTCCTGCGGGTCATAGAGACAGCCTGAATAGCTGACCCACCAGTCGGGCTCGTTCTGGATGGAAACGGCATCGACCTGAACGCCCTTTGACTTCATGTACTTCAGATAATCGTTGAGCCAGGGGAAGAACTTGGAATAGCAATCCGTACGCAGCTTGCCCTTCTTGTTGCCCTGGTCATCGCTGTTGCCACCTTGGGCGGTACCGTTGGTCTTGAAATCGCCTGGGGGTGACCAAGGCGTACCGAAGACGATGCCGCCAAACTTCTTGACAATCTTGGCCGAGGGTACACCGCCCTGCCAGTTGTAGGTACTACCCCAACTTGCACCGTCGGTGCCATTGTGGCTGGGCGAGATCTCGGCTCGCATGATGTTCAGACAGATTTTGTACTGAGGGTCATAGAGCAACGTCACAGGTCTTGTGTCAGTGCCATAGGGTTTCATGGCACCGTCGCAGCAGGCGGCACCAAAACCCGTCACCGTCTGTTTGCGGACATTATTCACCTTCAAGGTAATGGTTGCAGCGTGAGCTATTGTTGTAACAGCTAACACAAAAATGACAATAATAGTCTTCTTCATTGGGTTTTTATATTGATAATCGGCCGCAAAGGTACAAAAAAAATTAAAGAACGCACGCGCGAAACGGAAGATTTTTCAGAATCTCTTCTTTATCTCCGTTTTTTTGTTTACCTTTGCAGCGATTTTCAAGTAGAGTATTAATTTCATGTTATGAGCATAGCAAAAAATATTATCATTGCGCTTATTGCCGTGACGGGACAGATGACGTCAGTACAGGACGTCCAGGCTCAGGCAACGCCCCAGACAGACTCCATTGAGACGGTGACCGTTGACAGCCTGGCCGCCGACAGCACGGCTGTTGACTCGTCGACGGTGGCGATGGACGACATGACGCTCAGCGAGGACCTGGATGCCGATGCCGGCGGACTGCACCACCAGCTGAAGCAGAAGTTCATTGACGGTACGCCGATGTTCATGTCGCTGGTGGCACTGGCACTGGTGCTGGGACTGGCTTTCTGCATTGAGCGCATCATGTACCTGACGCTGTCGGAGATCAACGCCAAGAAACTGATGAAGGACATCGATGCCAAGGTGGCCGAGAACGATATCGAAGGTGCCAAACAGCTGTGCCGCGACACCCGTGGGCCGGTGGCGTCAGTATGCTATCAGGGACTGATGCACATCAACGAGAAGATGGACGACATCGAGCGCAGCATCTACAGCTACGGCTCGGTACAGACGGCCAAGCTGGAGAAAGGCACGTCGTGGATCAAGCTGTTCATAGCGATGGCGCCGTCATTGGGATTCCTGGGCACGGTCATCGGTATGGTGATGGCCTTCGAGCAGATTCAGATTGCGGGTGACATCGGTCCCACCATCGTAGCATCAGGCATGAAGGTGGCCCTGATTACCACCATCTTCGGTATCATCGTGGCGCTTATCCTGCAACTGTTCTACAGTTATATCACGTCGAAGATTGAGCACCTGACCTCACAGATGGAGGAGTCGGTGGTCACACTGCTCGACATCATTATGAAATATAAGAGAGGGTAGAAAAGTAAAAAGGTAAGAAAGTAAAAAAGTAAAAAGGTAAAAAAGTAGAAAGGTAAGAGGTGCTATACATTGATATTGTACTCTGGGCAGTTTATCTGCTGTTGGTGGTTGCTACGGCTGTAGCAGTGTGGTCGGCCATTCATGGTGTGCAAACCCATGAGAGGACGGACGACCCCTTGGCCTCGCGTCGCACGTCGATGTTGGGCTACATCACTGCCGGAGTGGTGGCCGTCGTGCTGCTGCTCACCTACCTGCTGGCTTCTACCCAGCCCGTTGTCAGCAACGGAAAGCCCTTTACTGATACCCTGTGGCTACGCCTCACCGACATGTTCATCTTTTCATCCATCCTGCTGATATGTCTATGTTCCGCCATCGTCGTAGCGGCGAAGTTCCGTCGCTGAACACGTCATCGACAGCCGACATCTCGTTCATGCTGTTGATCTTCTTTCTGGTGACCTCGTCGATGGACTCCGGAAAGGGACTGAAACGGCAGCTCCCCCCACCACCCCAGGACCAGGAGCAGGTGGCTGACATACTGGACAGCGACATCCTGACCATTGAACTGGATGCCAACGGAACGATGACACTCGACGGCAAGACCACTACCCTGCAGGAGATTCAACAGGAGGTGCGCCAGTTTGCGGCTGTCAACCCCAAGCACCGTGTGGTGGCCATCAAGACCAGTCCCGACACGAAATACAACGACTACTTCCAGCTGCAGAATGCCTTGGTGGCAGCCTACAAGCCATTGAAGTGTTCACCTCGTATCAGTGAGGTTGTAGAGGAGAGAGGAGAGAGGAGAGAGGAGAGAGAATACTCCAGAGGAGAGAGGATTGTAGATAGAGAGAAAGGAGGCCGGCCATGAGGATGCGTCGCCAGTTCCACCGTCCCGACCACAGTGTGCCGGCACTGAACATGGCATCGCTGCCTGACCTTATCTTCACCGTGCTTTTCTTCTTTATGATTGTCACTCACATGAGGGACGTGGAAAAGCAGGTGCAGTATCAGGTGCCTGCCGGAACGGAAGTGGAGAAAGCGCAACACAAATCATCGGTGGTACACATCTACATCGGACTGCCGATAGATGGTTCCACCGATCATTACCGCATACAGCTGAACAACCAGTTGGCAACGGCCAACGAGATTGCCCAGTTCATTGACCATGAGCGCCGCCATATGTCACCCGAGGATCAGGAACGCCTGACCGTCAGCATCGAGGCTGACCGCGACGTGCCCATGTCCATCATCAACGAGGTGAAACAGGCCCTGCGCAAGTCGTATGCCCTTAACGTGAGCTATGCGGCAACGGAGAAGAAAGTGAAGGGTGAACTTTCCGATTAAGCGAGGGCCATGCAAGCTCGCTTGCAAATGGCCGAGCGTGAGGAAAGTCGACGAAGTCAAGAGTGAAGAGTGATTACCGTAGATAATCGACGAAAGCATAACGGAAGGCATGACGCTCGTCCGTATCATGCTCCTCACGACTGACCTCCCGCCAGTCGCTGTAATCAGGAAAGAACGTATCAGCATCAGCAGGCGTATCATCAATCTCCGTCAGACACAGACGGTCAGCCAAGGGTAGTGCCTGCCGATAGACACTGGCTCCACCTATTATATAGATATCCTCGTCGGGCGAACAATGAGTCAGGGCTTCCTTCAGCGATGCATAGGTATCGCAGCCGGGGAAGTCGCGTTGCATACGGCTCAGCACGATATTCCGACGGTTTGGCAGTGCGCCCTTGGGCAGCGACAGGTAGGTATTACGCCCCATGATGATGGTGTGTCCCGTGGTCAGCGCCTTAAACCGCTTCAGGTCGTTAGGCAGCCAGTAAATGAGCTTGTTCTGATAGCCGATGGCACGGTTGCGGGCCACGGCGGCAATAACGGAAATCATAGTCTTTGTCAGGGGGAATTCTATCGTTGGTTAAAAAGCATTTTTATCATGAACGAAGAACGTCTTGAACGTAAGCCAGATAATACGTATATCGAGCCAGATGCTCCAGTTCTCCATATACCAGATATCACGCTTCACCCGTCCTTCCATCTGCCACAGCTCGTGAGTCTCACCACGGAAGCCCGTCACCTGAGCCCAGCCCGTGACACCAGGCTTCACGAAGTGGCGCACCATGAACTTGTCGATCAGCTGTGAGTACATATCAGTATGGGCCAACATGTGAGGACGCGGGCCGACGACGGACATTTCTCCCTTAAGCACATTCCAGAACTGTGGCAACTCGTCGATATTCGACTTACGCATGAAGTTGCCGAAGGGGAACTTGCGGGGGTCGTCCCTTGTAGCCTGCACACGGTCGGCATCGTCGTTGACATGCATGGAGCGGAACTTGTACATCTCAAAAAACTTTCCGTCAAGACCTGTACGCAACTGCTTGAAGAAGATGGGTCCCGGGCTTTGAATCCTGATTGCCACGGCAATGATAGGCAGCAAGGGCAGCATAACCAGTATTGCCAATATAGCGACAACGATGTCGAACGCCCGCTTCAAGAACTTGTTGGTAGGGTTGAGCAACGGGTTCTGATACCTGGAGAATACCTCAATATCGTCTATCAGCTCACGCTTCAGCCTGACGCCCATGGTCTCAATCGACACAGGAACATAATAGAACATGATCATGTGCTGATCGCAGAAGTTGGCGATGCGTCTCACCTTGTCACGTTCACGACGCGAGATACAGACATACATCTCATCACCGAATGTCAGTTTCTCGGGATGATCCAGATTGTCAACAAAGTAGTCCAGCGAGTTCAGCCACTCAAACTGCCAGTTTTGTGGTTCGCCATAGTAGCCTAACAACCGGTAACCCGTGGTGGGGTTAGCCACCAGCCGCTTATAGATATTCTGCAGTTCCGGATCGCTACCCACAAAGGTCATCGTCCGGGTGTTGCGTCCCATCAGTCGGTAGCGCTTGACGGCTAGACGTTCAATAAGTCGGAGGACAACAAGCGTAAGGAAGAAGGTAACAGCGATGGTCAACAACAGCCAGCCTACAGGAGCCTTGAGGTCAACAACCTTCAGCAGTAGATAGGACAGCCCCGTCTGACATACAATCATCTCCGTCACGCGTCTCAGCACATCACCGGCCGATACCATTCGCTTGTGGATGATGGTGCCAAAACGATACTCGCTGGCTAACAGCGCCAGATTGCAGACCAGGAAAAACACCTCTATCCTGTCAGCCATCCAGGTTGACATCAGTGGACTACGATGGACGAATTGTACCAAGATGACATTCAGCACAATTATGTCTATCAGGACAACCATCCACTTGATGAGGCCATTACTTCTATTGTTATTTCCCATTCCGCCGGCAAAGGTACAAATAAATTCTATAACTACAAAAGAAAAAGAAGATATTAATGGAAAAGACGCCAAAAAAAGTGATACCACCTGAAAATCGGCTCCCACAGACACTCTGACGGGAAGTAACGGAGGAAGCGCACGTCACGCCGCAACCGCTGCACATTCTTGGCGAGTTGGCTATGGCTGTCGGCTAACCGCGGGTCGTATTGTCCGAAGTTTCCTGCCGTCAGTATCTCCTTCAGCAGAAAACGCCCACGCCGTTCGTCAGCCTTCACCAGCAGTTCGGTATCCTTCATGCCGAAGGCCTCCTTCAGCACGTACATCACAGCCTGAGCCATCGTGTAAAGACCGAAACGTCGCAGCAACTCCTCGTCATGGAGTCTCTCCTCCTGCGTGAAGCCTTGCTTCAACAGGTAATAATAGTCCAGCAACTGGCGCAGGCCGATACCCTCGTGAATGACATGGTTGGAGATATGGGCCATCTGGAAGATACGGTTGAAGTCATTGGTGGGAACACCGACCGTCCCCACACCGTCGGGCAAATCCACCTGATGATTACACTGACTGTCGGCCATCTGGCGGAACCACCGCTGCAGCCGGTGGTCATGAATCAGGTTGTTCATGAACGACGGACGATAGTGGACCTCAACGGGAATGTCGCCGACAGGACAGAACTCCACATGGTGGTACATGGGGCGGGCATCTTCCATCGCTTTCTTTGCCATATGGATAAGGCTGCGCACCGGAGCCATCACCCACATATCAATGTCGCCCGAGGTGCGAGCCGAAGGCCGCGGATACATCAAGGCATTGCCCTGACCTTTCAGCAGGCAACAGCCATAGCCCCGTTTGGCAAAGCGTCTGGCCACCTTGATGACTGCAGCATCAACCGCCCGGTTGGTCCCGACAATCTGCTCGTTTTGTACAAACCAGAGCAAGACGGTTTCCTCCGGCAACTGCACCTCCTTGGACAGGCGTTGCAAACCATCGTAGAAGACGCCTAACAACGACTGCTCCGTAGCCATCGTGTTCAGGACGTCCCATTCCTCAAGCGAAATTAGGGGAGCATCGGTCTGCTCCCCTAAGGTGTATCGCAATAGTTCAAAGAACTTCTCTGTGATTGCTGTCGTCATCAACTAATCCTTATAGAACTCGGCATACCACTCAGCAAAGGCCCTGAGACCGTCGCGGAGCGAGGTGGAGGGCTTGAAACCGAAGTCGCGCTCCAGGGCACTGGTGTCGGCATAGGTGACGGGGACGTCGCCCGGCTGCATCGGCACCAGTTGCTTGTGGGCCTCGAAGTCGTAGTCCTCGGGCAGCACCTTGGCCCTGATGAGTTCCTGCTGCAGGATGTCGACAAACGTCAGCAGGTTCTCGGGCTGGTTATTACCTATATTATATACGGCGTAGGGCGGCAAGGGCAGACCGTCCTCCCCTACCCGCTTCTCGGGTGCTCCCTGCATGATGCGTACCACCCCCTCAACGATGTCGTCCACATAGGTGAAGTCACGCTTGCAGTTGCCATAATTAAATATCTGGATAGTGTCGCCTTTGCGAAGCTTGTTGGTAAAGCCGAAGTAGGCCATATCAGGACGACCGGCAGGACCGTAGACCGTAAAAAAGCGGAGTCCCGTAGAGGGGATGTTATAGAGCTTGGAATAGGCATGGGCCATCAGTTCGTTCGACTTCTTTGTAGCGGCATACAACGACACAGGGTTGTCCACCTTGTCGTCGGTACTGAACGGCACTTTCTTGTTACCGCCGTAGACGGACGAAGAACTGGCATAGACCAGATGCTCGAGACCCCCTCGGTCCCCCTGTTTAGGGGGAAGATGGCGGCAAGCCTCCAAGATATTGTAGAATCCAATGAGGTTCGACTGGATATAGGCATCGGGATTGGTGATGGAGTAGCGGACACCTGCCTGGGCTGCGAGGTTCACCACAATATTAAACTGGTATTCCTCAAACAGCTTGTCAATCAACGACTTGTCGGCGATGTCGCCTTTGATGAAAACCCATTTAGAAGACCCTCCTAAATCCTCCCTGTTTAGGGAGGACTTTTTATATTCTCCCCCTACACAGGGGGAGTTAGAGGGGGTCCCTTCTCCCCCTACACAGGGGGAGTCAGAGGGGGTCCATTCTCCCCCTACACAGGGGGAGTTAGAGAGGGTCCATTCTCCCCCTACACAGGGGGAGTCAGAGAGGGTCTTCACCCTATATTCCTTCAGACTCACATCGTAATAGTCGTTCATATTGTCGATGCCCACGATGGTAGCACCCTTCACGTCCTTGAGCAGACGTTTCACCAGATTACTACCGATGAACCCGGCAGCACCCGTCACAAGAATTGTCTTGTTGTTCAAATCAATCTTTTCCATAGAGACCCTCTAAATCTCCCTGTTTAGGGAGACTTCTTTGTTTTGTTGTTCATTGTTATCTATTATTCTTGGAGTTCCCACCCTCTCCCCCTAAACAGGGGGAGTCGGAGGGGGTCTTTCCATACTTCTCTACAATTTGACCTGCGGTCGAGCCTGCTCACGCTCGGAAAGCAGAATTCAGATTCTGCCTTCTCTCGCTAACTCGCAGGCTTGATAATACGTATCTAACGACCCGATGTCGAAACGTCCGGCACTCATCGGCCAGGCATGCATCACGGTGTGCTCCACCATATAGTGCGCCAGGTTGCCGGGGGCATCCTTGCCACAGCCGTTCTCCACGGAGTGTCGCACCAGGTCAAGGTCTTTCTTCAGATAAATATAAAAAGGTGGGACGGCCCAGTGGCTCTTCGGCACCTGTGGCTTCTCCTCCATATTCAGCACCCGCATCTGGTCATCGACAACGATGACCCCCGTCCGCTGCAGCTTTTCTATCGACGGCTGTTCGTGACACATGATGCACGACGTACCCTTCTGACGGGCAAAGTCCACAAACTCTTGGAACGAGAAGAACAGCAGATTGTCGGCAGCGACGACCAAGACCCCCTCTAACTCCCCCTGTTTAGGGGGAGGACATATTTTCGGAGCGATGTTTTTTGTATCTTCTCCCAGTTCTCCACCCAAACAGGGGGAGGAGTTAGAGGAGGTTTTCTCCAAAGCCAACAGCAGGTCGCACACCGCCCCTAATCTCGTTTCATTCGTCTCCGTCCCATCATCAATAATTCTGATAGGCTTTTTCCATCTTCCGGCAACGCCCTCCAATTTTCCCCCTAAACAGGGGGAGCCAGAGGGGGTCTTCACCCATTCCTCGAAGATACCGGCAAACTTATGGTTCGTGATAATAATATGCTCATCTATCTCTGGAATCCTGTCGATATCATCCAACATCCTTCCTAAGATAGTATTCTCCCCGATTTTTAGCAATGGCTTCGGGAAGTTCTTCGTCAGCTCACCCAGTCGGGTAGCATACCCTGCAGCTATAACAATATTTTTCATAATGAAAGACCAGACCCTCCCAAATCCGAAGACCCTCCTAAATCCGAAGACCCTCCTAAATCCTCCCTGTTTAGGGAGGACTTTTCTATTTTCAGCTTCAATTGATTTATCATATCCTCTGTGTCAAACAATACTTGTTCGTTAGTAAACCGAATGACTTTGTAGCCTTTACTTTCAAGCCATTCTGTACGCATATCATCCAACTCTTGTTGTTCTTGCGTCTGATGGTATCCACCATCTATCTCTACAACAACTTTACTCCGCCTAAACAAAAAGTCAACTATGTAATCTCCTATTATATGTTGCCTCAGACATTTCTCTCCCATAGTGCCTCCCTTAGCCAATGACCAGAATGCATTCTCTGCCTCAGTCATATTCTTACGATTACTCTTGGCATTTGCCTTCAGCAATCCGTACTCCAAAGGATCAGCTGACATCCACTTTCTTCCCATCTTTCCAAAATTAAGTTCTCCCCCTACACAGGGGGAGTTAGAGAGGGTCTGTTCTCCCCCTACACAGGGGGAGTTAGAGGGGGTCGAAGCGGGCACCATCATCTGGTTTTACCCAGAATACCTGGAAGGTTTTTTCGTATTCAGGGAACTGTTCCAGATAACGCTCGGTCAGGGTTTTCTCGATTTCCTCCTTGCGGGCAGGATCTACCAAGGCGATGCAGGCACCCTTGAAACCGGCTCCCGAGAAACGGCCACCCCAGACACCAGGCAACGACCGGAGGATCTCGTAGATAGCTATCAACTCGGGGCTTCCGCACTCGTAGTTATGGATACTGCTCTCACAGGAGTCGAAGCTCAGCTTGCCGAAGAGCTTCAGGTTACCCGTCTCCCAAGCCGTCACTCCTTGACGCACCCTTCGGTACTCCGAATAGAAGTGCTCGGCACGGCGGGCAAAGCGGGCCGGCATGGCGATGCGTGTCTTCTCGAACGTCTGCTTGGGGATATCACGGAGGAAGGTCTTGTCAAACGTCTTCAGCGGCTGGTCGGTATAGGCCAGCATGTTCCAGGCTGCCGTCTTACACTCATAGACCCTCAGGTTATAGTCGCTGTTCACCAACGAGCGTGTCAGTCCTGAGAAGAAGATGCCAATCTCAAAGTCAGGCATCTCAGGGTTCTTCCTGATGATACGATAGTCGTTGGAGTCGCAGTCCAGGAACAGCAGTCCGTCCTTCCGTCCCAGTGCGATACATGCCTGGTCGAGGATACCGTTGTTCAATCCGATGTACTCCCGCTCAGCCTCCGAAGCAATCTGCACCACCTCGAAGGGTTGCAACTTGATGCCATTGGCCTTGGCAAAGGCCATCACATAAGCCGTGAGTACGGCAGCCGACGATGACAGGCCACCTACGGGCAACGACCCTTTGATGACGCCGGTGATACCCCGTTTCAGCTCGAACCGCTTCCGCAGGGCATACTTCGCTCCTCGTGCATAGTCGCCCCAGTGTCTTGTCCTCATCTGTGTCGGGGCATCAATCTCGAAATCCACGGTACCCTCAAACGTCAGCGACTCCAGATGGACGCTCCCATTCTCCGAAGGAGACCACCACAGGTCCACTCCTTTATTGATGGCAAAGCCCGTCACCAGTCCGTGCTGGTGGTCCACATGAGCCCCTATCGGACAAACACGGTAAGGGGCAAAGATATGATACTGATACTCCTCCATAACGCTCCTCCCTGACTATCCGAAGAGATAAGCGGCAACAACAAGACCTCCCATGATGACTGCAACGACAATCATGGCTATCTTCAGCCATTTCTCTATCAGCTGATTCATGGCTATCTGCTTCAGACTACGCTCCTTGAATCGTGAAGCCCCATCGCGCTTATGATGATGGTGATGCTGGTGTTCTGACATATCTTACTTCAGAATATTATATAATAAAGAGGTAAGCGAGATAACGATGCTGGTAGCAGTAAACCAGAGCGAGGTGGTAGCACCGACACTGGAGTTCTTAGCCTTCACCTTGTTAGGCTCCACATAGACGATATCGTTCTGCTGCAGGTAATAATAGGGCGAACTGATGATGTTGGCATCGGTCAGGTCCAGCTCGTGGATTTCCTTACGGCCTGTAGCATCCTCACGGATAAGTTTCACCTTCTCGCGGACACCATAGATGGTCAGGTCACCGGCCTGTGCCAGTGCCTCAAGGATATTGATCTTCTCATTACCCACATTATACATACCGGGGCGGGCCACCTCGCCAAGGACGGAAATCTTATAGTTGGCCATGCGGACGGTGACCACAGGATTCTCGTTGGCGTTCATGTAGGGTTTGATCTTATCGTGAATCAGCCGTTCGCAGGCCGACTTGGTGAGACCGCCCACATTCAGCGAACCGACGACGGGATACTCGATAAATCCCATATTGTCAACCAGATAGGTCTGCAGAGCGGGCTGCGAATAGGAGGTACGGGTATTCTGGTTCAGCGCCGTCGGCACCGTCTGGTTGAAGGGGATAGCCGCATCAGGGTTGACGGTACTCACGGTGATGGTCAGAATGTCCTTCGGCATGATGCAGGCATCATACAGATACTTCGACTGTTCATAGTCAATCTTGTCACTGTTCTGGAAGTAAGGAATGTTCTTGGTACTTCCACATCCGGTCAGCATCACGACAGATACCAACAGGAGTAACCATTTTGAAGTTTTCATATTCATAGTGATTGATTTGTTTATTTCAGAACTGCCACCAGTGTTTCTTCTTCGGCGGCTCGTAGTAGGAAGCTGCGCCTGCAGCCTCATCCAGCAGGTGATGCCACTTGCGGTGATGGGTAATCATGCGGTAGATAGTCCCCCAGTCGGGCAGTCCGCCGAGGTTACGGTCGTCGATGAACACGTCGACCTTCAGCTTTCGGCTGAAGTGCGGGTTGTTGTCCCAGGTCTCCTCGGGATAGTCGCGGTTAATGGCATAGAACTCCACGCCGCGCTCACGACACCACTCGACGGCATCCTCCAACAACTTGCCCTCACGCACCGACCACAGTATCAGTTTGTGGCGGTCGCGGATAAGCATCTTCAGCGTATCGATGGCAAAAGGCTTCTCCTCGCCTATCTCCGGGTACTTATGCTCGACGATGGTTCCGTCGAAGTCTACTGCAATTGTCATCGTAGTAACCTCTTACCTCTTACTTCTTCTTGCGCTCCTTCGGTGCTCAGGCGAGCAAGCTCGGAGTCCCTCTTACTTCTTACCTCTTACTTCTTAATCGAGTCATCGTCCTTGCTGCCATAGTGCGACTCGGCATAGCGGCCGTACTGACCATAGTTGCCGTAGTTGCCATAGCCATACCTACCGTAGCCGTAGCGGCCATAACCGTAACGGCCATAACCATAGCGGCCGTACTTGCCGTACTTGCCGTAACCATAGTAGTAGCCGTACTTACGCTTCGACATGTCGACACCGTTGAGCACCACGCAGGGATTCGGCATCTTCTCCTCCTCGGCCAGATTGTTCAGCAGTCCGAAGCTGGACTTCGGCGTGTAGTCGGCACGGCAGACGAACACCGTCACATCGGCCGTACGACCTATCTGGATGGTATCGGTCACCAGTCCTACCGGTGCCGTGTCGAGGATGACATAGTCATAACGTTCGCGGAGCATGTCGATAACCTGCTCAAAACTGTCACGGGCCAGCAACTCAGCGGGGTTGGGAGGCACCGAACCGGCCAGCAGCAGGTCGAGGTTCTCGTTGACCAGCGACGGACAAATCTGTGCCTGCAGGGCCTCTGACGTGACTTTATTCATCGTCAGCAGGTGGGTGATGCCCTCCTTGCGGTCGGAGACACCGAAGAGACGGCCCAACGCCGGCTTACGGATATCGAGACCGCAGAGGATGACCTTTTTGCCTAACAAGGCAAACGACACCGCCAGGTTGGCGGCATTGAAGGTCTTACCCTCACCGGCTGTCGACGAGGTGAAGAGGATGACCTTCTCGTTCTCCTTCAGCATAAACTGGATATTGGTACGCATGGAGCGGAATATCTCGTCTATCTGGTTGTTCTTGTTAGCCTGCACCACGATGCCTGCCGATGTCTTCACACTGTCGCTGGCCACGGCCACGTCGGCAATGATGGGCAGCTTCGTCAGACGGGCCACATCGTCGTGACCTTCGACCTTGTAACGGAAGATGTTAAGCAGATAGAGGACAATCAACGGGAAGAAGAAGCCCACTGCCAGGGCAGCAGCGATGATAATCATGCGCTTGGGGCTCACCTTGCCCTGATAGAGCGGCTCGTCGATGAGCTTACCCTTGTCGGCGGTAGCAGCCAGCGAGATGCTGTTCTCCTCACGTTTCTGGAGCAGCATAAGGTAGAGTCCCGACATCACGTCCTGCTGACGTCCTATCTGGGTCAGCACACGTTCCTGAACAGGAGCACTCGAGACACGTCCCTGATACTTGGCAAACTCCGACTGGATACCCTGACGGGCAATGTCAGCCGAACGGCGGGCCTGCAGCAAGGCGGTCTGGATGCCGGACTGCAGCTCATTGATGGTGGCGTTGAGCGTCAGCACCTGGGGGGCCTGCTCACTGACAGCCTGCAACAGGTGGTTGCGGTCCTGCACCGCCTGATTATAGTCGCTGATCAGACGGATGGAGGCACCATCGGTCAGACCGACGTTCGACGGAATAATCTGATTCTTATTATTAGGATTGTTGACATACTCGCGCAGGTAGTCCAGCATCTGAATCTGGGAGTTAGCTTCCGACAGGCGGGTAGAGTACTCACTGGTCATCTGAACCGACTGCGAGGCATCAACCCTCAGATCCGTCACGGCATGGCTCCGCTTGAACTCCTCCAGCTGTCCCTCCGTCTTACCCAGTTCGTGATTGAGCTTATTGATACGGTCGTTGATGAACTCCTCCGTACGTAGGGCTATCTCGTTCTTGTCGGCATTGGCCTGACGGTTATAGCATGAAGCCAACTGATTCAAAAAGTCGATGGCACGGCGGGTATCCTGGTCACGCAAGGTAATCTCGGCAATATCCGTCAGCTTTGATGTGGGCTCTACGGTCATGCGACCTAAATAGCCGGTAGCCACCAGCATAGGCGGGGCAATGGTAATGAACCAGTCGCGCTCGCTCTTCATCGGCTCTCCGCGCAGGTTCTTGGTGAAGGTCAGCACACCATAGTTGGTGGGAATGGCCACGGGCAAGGTCTTGAACTTACGCCAGATGCTCTGCTCCTGCTTGCCGTTGGCCGTCAGGACGATGTTCACGATATAGTACACACCGTCGTAGTGCATGTGAAGCTTGAAGAAACGTGCCACGTCCAACAGCTCCTTGTCCAAACTGTCAAGATGGATGGGGTCCAGGTCAACGGTAATGGGCTGCGTGGCATAGATCAACTGGTCCTTCACCCTCCCCTCACGCTTATACTCGGTGTAGAGCTTCAGGTCCTTGACGGCGTCACGCACCAGGATTCGCGACTGCAGGATCTCCACCTCGTTGTCGATACCCGTGGAGTTGGTCATAAAACCTAAGTCCTGCATGTTCGCCAGCATCTGCGACGAATTTCGCCGGTGGCTGTTGTCGTCCTTGATGAGCAGTCGTGATGACACCTCGTATACCGGGTCGGCATAGCGCAGGTAGAGCAACGCGCCGCATCCGAAGATGAACAGCGAGAGCAGGAACCACTGCCAGTTGAGCACCAGCATGGCAAACAAATTCTGGAAACTGAAGATGGACTGGCTTTCCTGTTCCTCCTCCATCAACTCCTCCAAATCGTCGATTGTAATCTTCTTTTCGTCAGATTTCATATTGAATTACGTGTTCTTATCTTTAACAAAGTATATTATTAGCGCTGCAAAGATAATATTTTTTTTTGATACTAACAAATAAAATGGGGAATTACTTATCTAATTCTTCATAAACCGAATTGTTGCTGCGGTATTCAGGCACAATCTCCTTCATCTTCCTGACCGTCTGCATGTCGTCATAGTGTCTGGAGGTCTCGACAAGCTCGTCAATGAGCTTCGACACTTCCTCGAAGTCATACTCCCGCACCTCGGCAATGCGGATCTTCTCGTGGAACGTGGGCTTCGTGCTCTCCTGGTCGTTCAGCACCTCCTCGTAGAGCTTCTCTCCGGCCCGCAGTCCGGTATATTTAATCTCGACGTTCTTGGCTCCCGACAAGTGAATCATGCGCTTGGCCAGGTCGGCAATGCGCACCGGCTGTCCCATGTCAAAAACGAAGATTTCGCCGCCGTTGCCCTTCGTGCCGGCCTCCAATACCAGCTTGCAGGCCTCGGATATCAGCATGAAGTAGCGGATGATGTCGGGATGGGTCACCGTCACCGGTCCACCCTTCTTGATCTGTTCACGGAACAGCGGGATGACGCTGCCGTTAGAGCCGAGGACATTGCCGAAGCGGGTGGTCACGAACTGCGTACAGCCCTCTTTCCGGCCGTGGGCAATGGCGTGGTTCAGGCTTTGGACATAGATTTCGCAGATGCGCTTCGAACAGCCCATCACGTTCGTCGGGTTGACGGCCTTGTCGGTCGATACCATCACGAACTTCTTCACGCCGTACTTCACGCTGAGGTCGGCTATCACCTTCGTACCGTAGATGTTGTTCTGCACGGCCTCCGACGGGTTGTTCTCCATCATCGGTACGTGCTTGTAGGCCGCAGCATGGAACACATAGTCGGGACGGAAGTCGCGGAAAATTTCCTCCATGCGGTCGGCCTTGCAGATACTAGTCACTACCGTCTCGGCCTCCACCTCGGGATATTCCCTGGCCATCATCAGCCTGACGTCGTGCTCCGGTGTCTCAGCCTGGTCTATCAGCATCATCGCTGCCGGCCGGTAGTTGGCTATCTGGCGCACCAGCTCACTACCGATGCTGCCCGCAGCACCTGTTATCAGGATGCGGCGACCGCTGAGCAGTTCGCCCATTGCCTTCATGTCCACCTTGATTTCGTCGCGGGGCAACAGATCCTCCACGCTGACCTCCTTCATCTGGAGCTGTTTTCCCATCAAGTCTTCCTCGGAATGGACTTCCAATGCATGCTGAGCCATAAAGATCTTGACACCGGCACTCAGCAATTTGTCCTGTAGGTCGGGACGCTTACGGAATTCGTCCGTCTGTGACGGCGACACCAGCACGGCCTTGATGCGGCGACGGCCTATAATGGCAGCAAGGTCGTCGGCGGCGTTATAGACCTTCTCACCCATCACCAAGTTATGCTTATAGGTATCGTCGGGCGAGATGAAGCCTTTCACCACGAAATGCTTAGGGCGTTGCTCACGGATGTTCTTAGCCAGACCGATCCCCCCCTCCTTCACACCATAAATCAGGGCCCAAAGCGCTCCGCCGTCGGTCGTCAGCACATCATAGAGGGTCTTTACCAATGCCCTCATACCCCACATCATCGCCGTTCCTATCACGTACATTAATATGATGTGACGGTAGTGCAGGCGGTAGAACAAATCTGTCGGGAGAGAGTAGATAAAATGATGCCAGGCATAGACCACAAGCAGCGATACGGCATTGGCATAAGCCACTCGCATTAGATCCACAAACGATGAATAGCGGATGATGCCCGAATAGGTATGGAACATCCTCGCTCCGATAAGGCTTGGTAGTACATACATCGCCAGCGTCCTCGTCAACATCACCATATCCACATCCACCCGCCGTCGGTAGATGAAAATCCAATACGTAAAGAGTCCGCCTAACAGCAGCACAAACATATCAAGTATCAGGATGCACCAATACGGCAGCGCATTCTTCGTAAAATACCAATTCGCTATTTTCTTAAATGGATTCATATTATATGCTTTTCCGTAAAAAGTTTACTTTTTAGTTACACTGCCTACATTTCCGCACAACCAATTTATAATCAGCGATTTGCACGATGTATGTAGGATGTATGTAGTGTAGGTAGAATTAGCTCCTTTTGCGTACCAGATAGGCCATACCGTTCGAAAGGCGCTTCTGCTGCAAGCCCGGCATGTTACGCAGATAGCGGCCGAAACGGGAGACGCCGTTGGCCTTCAGGCCTGAACCGGCAATCTTGCGCAGGCGGTCATAGATGGCCGTCGTCGTCAGCCATTCTCCGTCCTGCTCGTCCTCGACCGCCTCGTAGTACTCCTTGAAATAATAGACGGCGGAAGGCACCAGCTCGAACTCACGATTATGGGCAATAACAGCCTGCACCTCGTCGGGCGTGAACCAATACGGCTCCTCGTTGTTAGCCACCAGACGGTAAGCCTGCGAGTAAAGGGCATCGTAGTTGGGCTTGTAACTCGTGTCGATGGGTGCCGTGAGCCTGACGCAGATAAAGCGGCGGTTGCCCGAGGGGTCGGTCAGCACGTTGGTCTCGTTGGTCGTAGCGATGAACGACGCCATGCGGCGGAAGTCCTCGACGTGCTTGCCGTAGGGGCGCTTGATCTTCACGCTGGGCAACTGGATTACGTTCTTCAGGAAACCCTCCTGCAACTGCGGACTAATCTGGTTGAACTCGTCCAGATTGATAATCAGGAAGTTATGCATGGCCTGCAGCGTCTGACGCTTCTCGCTGACGGAGAGGTTGTCAAGATAGCCCCATTGCAGCTCCTTCGGCAGCAGGTTACGGCAGAAGGTCGACTTGCCGTCGCCCTGCGACGAGATGAGCATCGGCACGATGGAGTTGCCGTAGTCACGCACACGGCCTATCCACTGTGCCACCATATAGAGGAACCACTTGCGGAACCAGCGCTCCCACTCGGGGAAGTCGCAAGGCACCGTCCGCGCCAGCATCCCGATGTGGTCGGTCTTGCCGTCCCACACGTCGTAGACCTTCATAAAGTAGTCAAGCACAGGGTCTGTCCGCTGTATCATGTTCGACTGCGTATAGCGCCTGACCTCGTTGAACGTAGCGTCAATATTCTCGAGTCGCGCTTCTAAGGTCATACCGTTGATGACCTTCTCGTCGCAAGGTGCCCAGTCGAAGCTCCACGTATTGTTCGGACGATACTCCGTATAGCCCATCACCGTATTATGGCGGAACACATAGCGCGTCGTCAGGAAGCGCACCAGTCGCCGCGTCTCACGGCTCACCGTGTCCTCGTCGCGCAACCGTCTGGGCTTCTCTTCGGCATAGACCGCCGAGACTATCGTGCGCAAGGTCAGTTCCTCGATCTGATGCTTGAAGACATGATGGTTGCGGATATGCAGGAAAGCCTCCTCTTCAGGCACTCCCATCAGGCAGAGCCGACGTGTCAGCTCCGTCAGGTAAGCCTCGTAGCGCTGCGACTCTATCACGTCGGCCGTCTCTTCGTAAGCCTCCTCCGACGCCTGCTTGTACATCAGCTCATAGTCGGCATAGAGGTCAATGTCAACGTTCCACTGCTGCGGCACGTCCTCCACCGGCTTTGCGTCAGCCGGCGCGGGCAGACCGCTGACCTTCAGCGCACGGACATCCTTGTTGAAGAACGGTTGTTCGTCGAGCGTCATCATGAAGTGACTACGCGCGGTAACGAACTGGCGCCCAATCGGTTTAGGCAGTATTCCTCCATAAACACTGAGGGCTGCCTCATAGGCCTTCTTACAGAAGACATCCATATCGCGCTCCGTCGACGGCAACACGCCGTCGGCCCTTGTCGCACTCACCAGGATCTCCACGCTGCGACCGTCGGCCCCCACGAAGGCGGCAAACGTCATCGGCAGCATCTTTACTGCCTCCTTCACCGCCGCCTGTTCCTCTCGCTTCAGCAGGTCGGGCACATTCAGCCACACCAGGCCGTTGAACGTCGTCACCTCCAGCTGGCCGTTCTCCAGCTTCGTCAGTTCCACCGAGGGATAGATGCGGGCTATCGGCGTCCGCTGTTCATAGCCTTCCGCCTCGCCGAACACCGCGATATGCCGGCGCAGCCCGCCGATATCCTCGCTCTTCGTGTCCGTCTTGATACGTTCCAGAAACCACTCCGCCGCCTTCACCGACAGGTGGAGCACCCGTTTCTTGTCAATCCTTACTATCGAAAACTTCATAACAACCGTTCATTCATCATGAATAGTGCCTCCTCTCCGGGAGTCCCATGGGGTGGGACTTTCTGTCCCAGGGGGTGGAACTGTTTGTCCCATGGGGTGGGACTATCTCAAACCACCGTTGTAAAGTCGTAGGTGTCGGCATATTCGTCGAAGATATCCTCGGCCTCGCAGCCGTACTTACGCACCAAATCCAGGATATACCGTTGCCGATCAGGATTGAGCCACCGTTCCCCGTCCTTGTAGCGGTAGTACGAGCCCTTGCTGCCGAAGTGCGCTGTCAGTTCCTCGCGGATGTCCTGACGCGCGCGCCTGTCGTGTACCTCTTTATATAGTCGGTTCAGGCCTCGCGCCATCCTCACCGTCTCATACTTCACAAACGCCCGGCACTCGCCGTCCTTCCACACATGGGGCAGCACGCAGCGCCAGCTGCGGAACCGTTCAGGAATGGCAGAGCAAGCCTGAAAGCGCAGGCACTCCCCTGCCCTCTCACACTCCCTGTTCTGGCATACCGCCCACAATTCCGGCATTTCTTTATAGTCAATCTCCTTCATATACGTTACATTTTTCAACAATTCTCACTTTTCACTTCTCACTCTTCACTTCTCACTTCTTCCCTCACCCAATCCCATATTCACGTTTTAGCCAAAGCTCAAACAACGGATCGACGAAAGAGAACAAATCTCTGTCTTTCTCAACCAGATCCTTTTCCACAAGAGTCTTCTTGTTTCTCGTAATCGTCTGAGACTGGCCAAGACGATATTTTTCTACCACACCTTTTGCATTAAAATGAGTTTCCCCAGACGCAATTGCCTTCAATAAGGCGATCTGTGAGGGTACCAGTTCGTCGAGTTCATTCTGGAATGTTTCTGCATTGGTATCGATGACCATATCCAACTGCCGGTCAATATCCTCATCAGAAACACTCCCTTCAGTGTGCGACCAGACAAAGAAACAGTATTGTTGGACATACCAAGAATTGTATTTCACCTTTTCACACATCTTCTCTGCTTGATCCTCAGTGATATGTCGGCCCGTAGCTTCGAAGTTGTTGACAATGTACGGTACCCAGTATTCTTTGGATATTCGCTTCAGCTGCATCATCTGGCCGAACTTATAAAAAGGACTTCTGGAGTTATTGAAGATTTTCTTCATCATGTGCATCTTGCTGCCATACAGGCAGTAGGTCGTATGATGCTGTAATTGCCACTCTGAGCGCAGCATAGACTCCAGTCTCTCCCAATGAGGGATGTTAGCTAATTGCTGAAACTCGTCAATACATACAATCACCCGGATTCCCTTCTCGATGGCTATCTTCTCTGGAAGCTGAAGAATCGTTTCCGAATTCTCTTTCACAGGATTGATTTTCAGATCCACCTCAATCGAGTTCATCGGATCACTTGCAATCGTTATGCTCGGCGTCAGACGGTTCACAAACCGCAGGAAATCTCCCCATTTCTGCTCCAGTGTTGACGATACCCCCTGGATAATAGCCGATGCGAATTTATTGTAGAACTCTTCCTCTGTATGTATCTTGTAGGCATCAAGAAAGCAAACCCTGATATTTTTGTCCTCCCCCACGAGTTCTCTCATGGATTCCTTCACCAACGATGATTTCCCCCAACGCCTTGGTGACACCAATATCGTATTAATTCCATGACTTAGGAAGTTCTTCAACTCCCGTCTGTCATCGATTCTGTCTATGAAACTCCCGGCCTCAGCTAATCTTCCGTATTGAAAAGGTACTTCCATCTTTATACATATTATAATACTATGCAAAGATAAGACATTATACGCACTTGTATTATACGCATGCGTATAATTTATTCTTTTTTAAGAGTTCTGGTCTCTTACTCATCACCTCATCATCATCCACACACACCACATTTGTCAATAATTCTTACTTACACTACTTACACTCTACTTACACTGCGCAATCTACTGACACTCTGCCACTTGCAAGGAAATGTAAGCAATGTAACTAAAAACAAAACTTTATCCAGCCTCACTTATCACTTCTCACTTCTATACAATTGCGCTCTTTATCGTCTCCACGATGTATTTCACATCCTCATCACTCACATACGGACCAGAAGGCAGACACATACCAACCTTGAAGATCTCTTCTGACACTCCATTGATATACGCCACACTACTCTCAGATGTAACTACAGAATACGTGTTACATCTAACCTCTTCCTTCTTACCTCGCAAGTACACCGGCTGTTTATGCATCGGTTTCCATACCGGGCGCGCTTCAATGCCAGCTTTGTCAAGAGCGACACGCAAAGCCTCCACATTGTCATTCGGCTGACAGTCTGTGAGTGCGGTCGATGCGGTATGAATGACACCAGCTGCACCACCGACGGCACCAGTAATGATGGTCTTATAGGCATCCTCCTGCCCTTTTACCTTCAAGTGCTCATCAAGCGTGATGGTACACAGCCAATAGTTGCTGTCGTAATCACCCGTTGCTGGCTGACGATGAACTGTAATTCCATCGACTCCAGCCAACAACTCTTCATAGAGCCCTTGCACATGCTGATGATGCCTGATATGGTCGTCCAAGACCGTCATCTGTCCGCGGCCAATTCCTGCACAGATATTACTCATTCGGTAGTTATAGCCAATAGCCTCGTGATGATAGTAAGGATAGCTTTCGCGAGCCTGGGTTGCCAGCCACATCACCTTTTGCCAAGCGTCCTTGTCCGGACAGATCAGGGCACCGCCTCCACTGGTGGTAATCATCTTATTACCGTTGAACGACAACACACCATATTCCCCAAAAGTGCCCAACACCTGACCCTTATACCGTGAGCCGAAACCCTCAGCAGCATCCTCAATGACTGGAATCTCGTAACGGTCAGCTATTTCCATGATGCGTTCTATCTGATACGGCATGCCATACAATGCAACCGGCACAATGGCCTTCGGTTTCTTTCCTGTCTTAGCAATTCGGTCTTTAATAGCCACCTCCAACAGATCCGGATCCATGTTCCATGTCTCCCGTTCCGAGTCCACAAATACCGGCGTTGCACCAAGGTAGGTAACGGGATGGCTCGAAGCACAGAACGTGAATGACTGAACAATCACCTCATCGCCTGGGCCAACACCGCAGGCTATCAGCGCCAGATGCACAGCCGCCGTACCAGCAGACAACGCTACCACTCGTTTGTTTTGATCTACATAATCCTCAAGATCCTTTTCGAACGCATTCACATTGGGTCCAAGAGGAACGACCCAATTGGTATCAAATGCCTCCTTGATATACTTCTGTTCCAATCCTGCCTCACTCATGTGAGCCAGACAAAGATAAATTCTTCCCATATCTATTTATTCTATATACAATAATATAAATTCCATATCCAATCATGCACCCTATGACATTATGAAAAACATCGTCAAACTCTGAGAAACCACGTTTGAAGAAAAACTGCAACACTTCTATTGAAACGGAAATGAAACATCCGATAACCAGCACCTTCCACCATCGAATAGATTTGACGGCACAACCTAACAAGAAACCTACCGGAACAAACACCACCACATTCATAATATTCTGCGGCAACAGCAATTCATCGCCATGATATATTTCCACATAGCTCCAGAACGGCACGATGTTATAGCCTCTTTCAACACCCTCTCGGAAAAACACCGTTGAGCAATAAAGCAGAAAGACATACTCCACCAATAAAAACGCAAAAACCAACCGTCCACCTTTCCTGACACCACGAAATGAGACCAGTAACACCGCAAAAATGCAAAAGACTGCCAACAGTAGCAGATAGACATCAAGCGGTATAGCATTAATCAAAGATGAAAAATACTCCGACATTGTTGCAACTAAACGTTATTCAAGAAACTCTAGCAGTCTTATACTATAATGTGGGGAGTAATATACTTACTATACTTAATACTAGAACCTTTATATCACCTCTCCTGCATACTCCATATTCTTCCCTAATACCGTACAAACAATCATCTGAATATCTTTGATGAAAGAGTAGTGACGATAATAATAACAGTTCAGGCGCACCTTATCGGGATATATCACGTTGTCATTATACCACACGGCCAGTTCTTGGTCAGTCATACCATCTATCTGCTCTTGTGAAAGCCATTCTCCTTCAGGCATTAACCTTCTTAAATCTGCCAACATCTCATCCTCCAAGCGGTACTTCAATGTCGCAGGTCCTGTTATTCCAGGTCTCAATTTCAGCACGTCCCTATAGTCTCCTTCCAGTTTGTCAGCATATCCCGGCACGTCTGGCCTCGGTCCAACGAAACTCATATTTCCTATCAGCACATCCCATAGCCCCGGTAGCTCATCTAGTTTATAATGCCTCAACTTTGCCCCGAATGATGTGATACGCGAATCCCCTGCCACCGAAACCGTCGACCCATTATGCTTCACCGTCATCGTACGGAACTTATGACAGTTAAATAGCTTTCCTTCTTTCCCCACACGCTTCTGTACAAAGAATACCGGCCCACCTGGCATCTTAATTTTCACCAATATCGCCACAAGAAACAATACTGGCCATAGGAACAACAGCCCAATCAATGAAAACATCCTATCGAATAACCATTTCAGTATCATCATCTATTCAATCCTTAATGATTTCCAAATATAACTCATTATTCGGCAACTCTTTCACCACTCTAACATTACTTGCACTCAATGCAGAGCGATAAGAGGCAAGATTATCTTTTGATACTGTCTCAAACAATCGAAGGCCAATACCAAAGCCAACTTCATTCAATATCTTGTTCATAGCAATGCCTAACCCTTTTCCACGATAATCAATATCTACCATCCTTCCACGGAACCCCAGACCATGAAAGAAACACCTGTTGAAACAATAGCCTGCAATATTGCCATTTGTCTTATCAAGTAGTACATAACCAAGAAACGCTTTGTTTCCTTGTAATCTCCCTATGCTCTTCACATCAAAACTGTGAGGGTGGAAATAGGTATATGCTTCATCTGGTTGATGGTTAAAGAATGCCACCATCTTTTCTGCTGAAATATTCTTCAATGGTACTATTTCATACCCTTCAGGAATAAAGGAAAAAGCAAAACCTTTTAATCTCTTTATATATATCAGTGAGAATAACACCGAATTAATCCACTCGACAACATTCCACAACCAAATCAACTTATCCTTTAAAATATGCGCTATCCTATATAACATATTATTGCTGTCCGATAAAAATCGGAATTGATTAATAATCGTTTGAAAACGTCTATAAACAGGCAAATCTAGTTCTCATCTCAAAAAGTAACCCCTCCT
>CACZDV010000025.1 GCA_902780025.1 uncultured Prevotellaceae bacterium | reverse complement strand
TCGTCCCCAGTTCTACCTCCGCACCATGGACTGCACGGGTGAGATCACTCTGCCCGCTGGCGTTGAGATGGTGATGCCTGGTGATAACGTTGAGATCACCGTTGAGCTGATCTACGCTGTGGCTCTGAACCAGGGTCTGCGCTTCGCTATCCGCGAAGGTGGCCGTACCGTTGGTTCTGGTCAGATCACTGAGGTCTTCGAGGACTAATCGTTTAGTAGGTTGCTGTGACACAGCGACACACTTGACAAACAATAAAACCAAGCCCCCGTCAATGGGCGGGGGCTTACTTACGGGAATAGCTCAGTTGGTAGAGCATCGGTCTCCAAAACCGAGGGTCGTGGGTTCGAGTCCTCCTTCCCGTGCTAATAGGATATAAGAAAGATGTTGAAGAAATTTATTAATTATTGCAAAGCTTGCTCACAGCGCCGTTGTTGTCTTGTCTGCATCCTTGGTGATTGCCTTGGTTGTTTGGGCTATGGACAGTGTGTTCAAGTTTGTGATGACTGGTATCTATTCACTCGGAATGTAATCCAGTAAAAAGGTAAGAGAGATGGCAGGAACAGGAATGAAGTGGTACGTGCTGCGCGCCGTTAGCGGAAAAGAGGCTAAGGTCAAGGAGTATCTGGAGGCTTTGATGAAGCATGACCCGGTGCTGGAGGCCAACGTCGGTCAGATTCTGCTTCCGACGGAGAAGTATGCCCAGCTTCGTAACGGTAAGCGTGTAGTCAAGGAGAAGCTCTTTCTTCCTGGCTATGTCTTGGTGGAGGCTAATCTTCAGGGAGAAGTCGCTCATACGTTGCGTTTCACTCCTAATGTTTTAGGATTCCT
The DNA here is from genome assembly GCA_902780025.1 of uncultured Prevotellaceae bacterium. Taxonomy (GTDB): domain Bacteria; phylum Bacteroidota; class Bacteroidia; order Bacteroidales; family Bacteroidaceae; genus Prevotella. Next base: position 45,663 of record CACZDV010000025.1, on the reverse strand, counting down.
GGGTGGTCTTGACAATCCGACTCCTGTTCGTCAGGCTGACATCAACCGCATCCTCGGCACAGCAGAGGAGACGGCTATCCGGTCTGAGGAAATCAGCATCCCGTTCACCGTCGACGAGTCGGTGAAGGTGACTGACGGCCCGTTCAGCGGCTTCAGCGGTATCATCGAGGAGGTGAATGCCGAGAAGCACAAGCTGAAGGTGAATGTGAAGATCTTCGGTCGCAAGACCCCGCTCGAACTCTCTTTCAATCAGGTAGAAAAGGAATAGGGCGTAATTTGTTACGGTATGCCCGATTCTCTATATACGGTCTTGGGAGGCTTCCACTCCTGCGGCTTATATAACAATCAAAATAAATATTAAAAACAGAAATGGCTAAAGAAGTTGCTGGATTAATCAAATTACAGATTAAAGGTGGCGCTGCAAATCCCTCTCCCCCCGTCGGTCCTGCTCTGGGTTCGAAGGGTATCAACATTATGGGATTCTGCAAGGAGTTCAACGCCAGAACCCAGGATAAGGCAGGCAAGATTCTTCCTGTCGTTATCACCTACTATGCTGACAAGTCATTCAGTTTTGTTATCAAGACTCCTCCCGCAGCTGTCCAGCTGCTGGAAGCAGCCAAGGTCAAGGGCGGCTCTGCCGAGCCTAACCGTAAGAAGGTGGCCAGCGTAACCTGGGATCAGGTTCGTGCCATCGCCGAGGATAAAATGGCCGACCTGAACTGCTTTACCGTTGAGTCTGCAATGAAGCTGATTGCCGGTACAGCTCGTAGTATGGGTATCACTGTAAAAGGGGACTTCCCTGGTAAATAACAAATAACTTCAATTAAGACAATGAGTAAACTGACAAAAAATCAAAAGTTGGTAGCTGATAAGGTTGAAGCAGGGAAAGCCTACACGTTGAAAGAAGCCGCTGCGCTGGTGAAGGAGATCACCACCACCAAGTTTGAGGCTTCGGTTGATATCGATGTACGCTTGGGCGTTGACCCGCGTAAAGCCAACCAGATGGTTCGTGGCGTTGTGTCGCTGCCGAACGGTACTGGTAAGGTGACCCGTGTGCTCGCTCTCTGTACACCCGACCAGGAAGCTGCTGCCAAGGAGGCAGGTGCCGACTACGTTGGTCTCGACGAGTATATCGACAAGATCAAGCAGGGTTGGACCGATGTTGATGTTATCATCACGATGCCGTCTTGCATGGGTAAGCTGGGCCCTCTCGGTCGTGTCCTCGGTCCTCGTGGCCTGATGCCGAACCCGAAGAGCGGTACTGTGACTATGGACGTTGCTAAGGCAGTGAAGGAAGTGAAGCAGGGTAAGATTGACTTCAAGGTTGACAAGGCCGGTATCGTGCACACGTCAATCGGTAAGGTGACCTTTACTGCTGACCAGATCTTTGAGAATGCGAAGGAGTTCATCTCTACCATCATCAAGTTGAAGCCTGCTGCTGCCAAGGGTACATACATCAAGAGTATCTTTCTATGAGTAAGGGTATCAAGGTAGATCCTAAATCAGTTGAATAACTCGTTAAAAGATTAGACAAATGAAAAAGGAAGTAAAAGATACTATTATCGTAGAGCTCGGCGAACAGCTCAAGAGTTTCCCTCACTTCTATCTGGTAGACCTTACCGGACTGAACGCTGAGAAGACCTCTGACCTGCGCCGTAAGTGCTTCAAGAACGAGATCAAGTTGCTGATGGTGAAGAACACGCTTCTCCAGAAGGCATTTGAGGCTTCAGAGATTGATTTCTCTCCGTTGTATGAGTGTCTGAAGGGTAACACCGCTGTGATGTTTACCCAGACGGCCAATGTTCCTGCCAAGCTGATTAAGGAGTACAAGAAGGAAGGCATTCCCGCCCTGAAGGGTGCATACGCAGAGGAAAGCTTCTTCGTTGGTGCTGACAAGCTTGATGAGCTGGTTGCTATCAAGAGCAAGAACGAGTTGATTGCCGAGGTTGTTGCTTTGCTGCAGTCTCCGATCAAGAACGTCGTTTCTGGCTTGAACGCCGGTGGCAAGATCCATGGCCTGCTTGACGCTATCGCTGAGCGTAACAAATAAGCGAAACAGATAACATTTACATTAAAAAACAATTAAAAATTTAAATAGAAATGGCAGATATTAAAGCTATTGCAGAAGAGTTGGTAAACCTTACTGTCCTTACTGTAAAAGAAGTAAATGAGTTGGCAACTGTCCTGAAGGACGAGTATGGAATTGAGCCCGCCGCTGCAGCTGTTGCTGTTGCTGCTGGTCCCGCTGCTGCTGGTGGTGACGCCGCTGCTGCTGAGGAGAAGAGCTCTTTCGACGTTGTGCTGAAGTCAGCCGGTGCTGCTAAGCTTCAGGTCGTGAAGGCTGTGAAGGAAGCTTGCGGTCTGGGTCTGAAGGAAGCTAAGGACCTCGTTGACGGTGCTCCCGCTACCGTTAAGGAAGGCCTGTCTAAGGAAGAGGCTGAGAACCTGAAGAAGACCATCGAGGCCGCTGGTGCCGAGGTCGAGCTGAAGTAATCAGTTACAAATCAATAACTTTTGGTTAGGGACTCCCCAGTCGGTAGTCCCTAACCTTTTCTTGTCTTAATAGTATAAATATGGCATCAAAAGTAATAGACAACAGAGTAAACTTTGGCAGCGTCAAGAATCCATTGCCATTCCCCGATTTCCTTGACGTGCAATTAAAGTCTTTCAAAGACTTCCTGCAGTTAGACACTCCGCCTGAGGAACGCAAGAACGACGGTCTGTATAAGGTGTTCGCCGAGAACTTCCCTATCACCGACACGCGTAATAACTTCGTCCTTGAGTTCCTGGATTACTATATCGACCCGCCCCGTTACACCATTGACGAGTGCCTGGAGCGTGGTCTTACCTATAGCGTACCCCTGAAGGCTAAGCTGAAGCTGTATTGCACCGACCCCGATCATGAGGATTTTGGTACGGTGATTCAGGACGTGTTCCTTGGCCCCATCCCCTATATGACGGCCAACGGTACGTTCGTTATCAACGGTGCCGAGCGCGTAGTGGTGTCTCAGTTGCACCGTTCGCCTGGTGTATTCTTCGGTCAGAGCGTTCATGCCAACGGTACGTTGCTCTACTCAGCCCGTATCATCCCGTTCAAAGGTTCGTGGATTGAGTTTGCAACGGACATCAACAACGTGATGTATGCTTACATCGACCGTAAGAAGAAGTTGCCTGTTACGACGCTGCTGCGTGCCATCGGTTTCGAGGCCGATAAGGACATCCTGCAGATTTTCAATCTGGCTGAGGAGGTGAAGGTCAACAAGAAGGCCCTGAAGGCTGTCGTCGGCTGCAAGCTGGCCGCCCGTGTGCTGAAGAGCTGGAATGAGGACTTCGTCGATGAGGATACAGGTGAGGTAGTATCCATCGAGCGTAACGAGGTGATTATCGAGCGTGAGAAGGAGATTACCGAGGAGAATATGCTGGAGATTCTGGAGAGCGGTGCCCAGACCATCCTGGTACACAAGGATGAGCAGGCTGCTCAGGACTACAGCATCATCTTCAACACGCTGGCCAAGGATCCCTCCAACTCTGAGAAGGAGGCTGTCCTCTATATCTACCGCCAGTTGCGTAACGCTGACCCTGCCGATGATGCCTCGGCACGTGAGGTCATCCAGAACCTGTTCTTCTCGGACAAGCGTTACGACCTCGGCGACGTAGGCCGCTACCGTATTAATAAGAAGTTAGGTCTCGACACGGATATGGATGTCCGTGTGCTGACTAAAGAAGATATCATTGAGATTATCAAGTATCTCATCCAGCTGATCAACTCGAAGGCTACTGTCGACGATATCGACCACCTGTCGAACCGTCGTGTGCGTACCGTCGGCGAGCAGCTGTCCAATCAGTTCTCTATTGGTTTGGCCCGTATGAGCCGTACTATCCGTGAGCGCATGAACGTCCGCGACAACGAGGTCTTTACTCCTACAGACCTTATCAATGCCAAGACGATTTCGAGTGTCATCAACTCGTTCTTCGGCACCAACCCGCTGTCGCAGTTCATGGACCAGACCAACCCGCTGGCCGAGGTGACCCACAAGCGCCGCCTCTCAGCACTGGGTCCTGGTGGTCTGTCGCGTGAGCGTGCCGGTTTCGAGGTGCGTGACGTACACTATACGCACTACGGACGTCTCTGCCCGATTGAGAGCCCTGAAGGCCCGAACATCGGTCTGATTTCGTCGCTCTGCGTCTATGCTAAGATCAACGAGCTCGGCTTTATCCAGACTCCGTACCGTAAGGTGGAGGGTGGTATTGCCAACCTCGATAATAATGAGATCGTCTACCTGACAGCCGAGGAAGAGTCTGAGCACATCATAGGTCAGGGTAATGCCCCGCTGAATGACGATGGTACATTCATCCGCCCCGTTGTCAAGTGCCGTCAGGATGCTGACTTCCCCGTTGTTCCTCCGACGGATGTCGACTTGATGGACGTTTCGCCGCAGCAGATTGCCTCTATCGCTGCTTCGCTGATTCCCTTCCTGGAGCACGACGATGCTCACCGCGCGCTGATGGGATCGAACATGATGCGTCAGGCTGTGCCCCTGCTCCACAACGAGGCTCCTATTGTGGGTACTGGTATCGAGAAGCAGGTCTGTGAAGACTCTCGCACGATGGTGACTGCCGAGGGCGACGGTGTCGTCGAGTATGTGGACGCCACCACCATCCGTATCCTTTATGACCGCACTGAGGACGAGGAATTCGTATCGTTCGAGCCGGCCCTGAAGGAATATCGCATCTCGAAGTTCCGCCGTACGAACCAGAACATGACCATCGACCTGCGTCCCATCTGTAACAAGGGACAGCGCGTGAAGGCCGGTGATATCCTAACCGAAGGCTACGCTACTGAGAACGGTGAGCTCGCCCTGGGTCGTAACCTCCTCGTGGCTTACATGCCTTGGAAGGGTTACAACTATGAGGACGCCATTGTGCTCAATGAGCGCATCGTCCGCGAGGATATCCTCACTTCCGTCCATGTCGATGAATATTCGCTCGACGTCCGTGAGACGAAGCGTGGTGTCGAGGAGTTTACTGCCGATATCCCCAATGTCTCTGAAGAGGCAACCAAGGACCTCGATGAGAACGGTGTCATCCGTGTCGGTGCCCGTGTCGAGCCCGGTGATATCCTTATCGGTAAGATCTCGCCGAAGGGTGAGAGCGATCCCTCGCCGGAAGAAAAGCTGCTTCGTGCCATCTTCGGCGACAAGGCCGGCGACGTGAAGGACTCTTCACTGAAGGCCAATCCTTCGTTGTCGGGTGTCATTATCGACAAGAAGTTGTTCGCCCGTGCCATCAAGACTCGTCAGACCAAGATGCAGGACAAGAAACTCCTGGAGAAGATAGATGAGGAGTACGAGGCAAAGGTCGACGACTTGAAGGACATCCTGATTGACAAGCTCGTCACGCTGACCAAGGGTAAGACCTCAATGGGCGTGAAGGACTATACGGGTGCCGAAATCATTACCAAAGGTTCGAAGTTCACCGTTACGGCACTTCGTAACCTGGAGTATGGTGACATCCAGATCAGCAACTGGACCAACGATGAGCACAAGAATGAGCTCATTGCCCAGTTGATTATCAACTTCATGAAGAAGTACAAGCTGCTCGATGCCGAGATGAAGCGCAAGAAGTTTGCCATCACCATTGGTGACGAACTGCCCTCAGGCATTCTGCAGATGGCCAAAGTCTATGTGGCCAAGAAGCGTAAGATCGGTGTGGGTGACAAGCTTGCCGGTCGTCACGGTAACAAGGGTATCGTCTCGAAGGTCGTACGTCAGGAGGATATGCCGTTCCTCGAGGATGGTCGTCCCGTTGACCTCGTGCTGAACCCGCTGGGTGTGCCTTCACGAATGAACCTCGGTCAGATATTCGAGGCTATCCTCGGTGCTGCCGGTAAGCGTCTCGGTGTGAAGTTCGCTACGCCTATCTTCGACGGTGCCAAGCTCGATGACCTGGCTGAATGGACTGACAAGGCCGGTCTGCCCCGCCTCTGCTCTACCCATCTGTATGACGGTGAGACGGGCGAGATGTTTGACCAGCCGGCAACGGTAGGTATCACCTACTTCTTGAAGCTCGGTCACATGGTCGAGGACAAGATGCATGCCCGTTCTATTGGTCCGTACTCTCTCATCACGCAGCAGCCGCTCGGCGGTAAGGCCCAGTTCGGTGGACAGCGTTTCGGTGAGATGGAAGTCTGGGCACTGGAGGCCTTTGGTGCCAGCCATGTGCTTCAGGAGATTCTTACTATCAAGTCTGATGATACCGTAGGCCGCGCCAAGGCTTACGAGGCCATCGTCAAGGGTGAACCCATGCCTACGCCGGGTATTCCCGAGTCGCTCAACGTGCTGCTGCACGAACTCCGTGGTCTTGGACTGAGCATCACGATGGACTAAAGGTAATTGAAAATTGAAAATTGAAAATTGAGAATTATGGCTTTCAAGAAAGATAATAAGACAAAGAGTAATTTCACCAAGATTACCATCGGACTTGCTTCGCCCGAGGATATCCTCGAGAGCAGCTTTGGCGAAGTCACCAAACCCGAGACCATCAACTACCGTACCTATAAGCCTGAGCGCGACGGATTGTTCTGTGAGCGTATCTTCGGTCCTACCAAGGACTATGAGTGCGCCTGCGGCAAGTACAAGCGTATCCGTTATAAGGGTATTGTCTGCGACCGTTGTGGTGTGGAGGTGACTGAGAAGAAAGTACGTCGTGAGCGTGCTGGTCACATCGAGCTCGTTGTACCCGTGGCTCATATCTGGTATTTCCGTTCATTGCCCAATAAGATTGGCTATCTGCTGGGTCTGCCCACCAAGAAGCTCGATGCCGTCATCTATTATGAGCGTTACATCGTGATTCAGCCGGGTGTAATGGCTGGCAAGAAGGATGGTGAGGGTAATGATGCCCTTGGTGCTAACAAGTATGACCTGCTCTCTGAGGAGGAGTACAACGATATCATTGACAACGTGGTTGGCGAGAACAACGACTATCTGGACGATAGCGATCCCAACAAGTTCATCGCCAAGATGGGTGCAGAGGCCATTTACGAGTTGCTGACTCAGCTCGACCTCGACTCGCTCTCTTACGAACTGCGTGACCGCGCCAATACTGACTCTTCAGTACAGCGCAAGAACGAGGCTTTGAAGCGCCTGCAGGTGGTCGAGGCTTTCCGCCAGAGTGTGGAGAAGGGCATCAACCGTCCTGAGTGGATGATCATGAAGATTATCCCCGTGACGCCGCCTGAGCTGCGCCCGCTCGTTCCCCTGGATGGTGGCCGCTTTGCTACCTCCGACCTGAACGATCTCTATCGTCGTGTCATCATTCGTAACAACCGTCTGAAGCGCCTCATGGAGATTCACGCTCCCGAGGTTATCCTGCGCAACGAGAAGCGTATGCTGCAGGAGGCTGTCGACTCTTTGTTCGACAATAGCCGCAAGTCCTCAGCCGTGAAGAGCGACTCCAACCGCCCGCTGAAGTCTCTCAGCGACTCGCTGAAGGGTAAGCAGGGCCGCTTCCGTCAGAACTTGCTCGGTAAGCGTGTCGACTATTCAGCCCGTTCGGTGATTGTCGTCGGTCCTGAACTGAAGATGGGTGAGTGCGGTCTGCCTAAGTTGATGGCCGCTGAGCTCTACAAGCCGTTTATCATCCGCAAGCTCATTGAGCGTGGTATCGTCAAGACCGTGAAATCGGCCAAGAAGATTGTCGACCGCCGTGAGCCGGTCATCTGGGATATCCTCGAGAACGTCATGAAGGGTCACCCCGTGCTCCTCAACCGTGCACCGACCCTGCACCGTCTTGGTATCCAGGCATTCCAGCCTAAGATGATTGAGGGTAAGGCTATCCAGCTCCATCCGTTGGCATGTACGGCTTTCAACGCCGACTTCGACGGTGACCAGATGGCTGTCCACCTCCCGCTGTCCAACGAGGCTATCCTCGAGGCACAGTTGCTGATGCTCCAGAGCCACAACATCCTGAATCCTGCCAATGGTGCACCTATCACCGTGCCGTCACAGGATATGGTGCTTGGTCTCTACTATATTTCTAAGATTCGTCCAGGTGCCAAGGGTGAGGGATTGTCGTTCTACGGTCCTGAGGAAGCCATCATTGCCCACAATGAGGGTAAGTGCGACCTCCATGCTTTGGTCAAGGTAGTCGTTGAGGACCGCGACGAGAACGGTAATAAGTTCACCCACGCTGTGGAGACTTCTGTTGGTCGTGTCATCGTCAACGGTATCATTCCTGACGAGGTAGGCTATGTCAACAAGGTCATTTCGAAGAAGTCGCTGCGCGACATCATTGCCGACGTCATCAAGAACGTAGGTTTTGCCGAGGCTTGCGAGTTCCTCGATGGTATTAAGAACCTGGGTTATCGTATGGCTTACGAGGCCGGTCTGTCGTTCAACCTCGACGACATCATCATCCCGAAGGAGAAGGCTGAGCTCATTGCCAAGGGTAACGAGGAAGTTCGTCAGATCACCGACAACTATAACATGGGCTTCATCACCGATAACGAGCGTTACAATCAGGTTATCGATACCTGGACGCACGTCAACAATGATATCGGTAACATCCTGCTGAAGCAGATGACTGAGGCCGACCAGGGCTTCAACGCTGTGTTCATGATGCTCGACTCTGGTGCCCGTGGTAGTAAGGACCAGATCAAGCAGCTCTCTGGTATCCGTGGTCTGATGGCCAAGCCTCAGAAGGCCGGTGCCGAGGGACACCAGATTATTGAGAACCCCATTCTGTCGAACTTCAAGGAGGGTATGTCCGTGCTGGAGTACTTCATCTCTACCCACGGTGCTCGTAAGGGTCTGGCTGATACCGCTATGAAGACAGCTGATGCTGGTTATCTGACCCGCCGTCTGGTGGACGTCAGCCACGATGTGATTATCACTGAAGAGGACTGCGGCACCCTGCGCGGACTTGTCTGCACGGCTTTGAAGAATGGCGACGAGGTCATCTCCAGTTTGGCAGAGCGCATCTTAGGCCGCGTCAGCGTCCACGATATCATCAATCCCAAGACCGGCGATGTCATCATCGAGGCTGGTGAGGAGATTACCGAGGCCGTGGCTGATGCTATTGAGAAGGCTGAGATTGAGAGCGTGGAGATTCGTTCGGTGCTCACCTGCGAGTCCAAGAAGGGTGTCTGCCGCAAGTGCTATGGCCGTAACCTCGCTACCCGTCGCATGGTGCAGAAGGGTGAGGCCGTCGGTGTCATCGCTGCACAGGCCATCGGTGAGCCGGGTACACAGCTGACCCTCCGTACGTTCCACGCTGGTGGTGTGGCTGCCAACGCAGCTGCCAATGCCAGCATCGTCTGCAAATACGAGCAGGCCAAGATCGAGATGGAAGAGGTGCGTACCGTTCCGTTCGACGAGGATGGCCGTGATTGTGAGATGGTAGTCAGCCGTCTGGGTGAAATGCGTTTCGTTGATCCCAACACCAAGATTGTGCTCTCTACGGTGAACGTGCCTTATGGTTCGTCGCTCTATTATAAGAATGGTGATGTGGTGAAGAAGGGCGAGAAGATTGCCCAGTGGGACCCCTTCAATGCCGTTATCGTCACCGAGTATGCCGGTACGCTGAAGTTCAACGACGTCATCGAGGGTGTTACCTTCCGTGCCGAGACTGACGAGACTACCGGTCTGACTGAGAAGATTATCACCGAGTCGAAGGACAAGTCGAAGGTGCCTACCTGCGACGTCATCGGTGCCGATGGCGAGAAGATTGGTACCTACAACTTCCCCGTGGGTGGTCACGTGGTCGTCGAGGATGGCCAGACCGTCAAGACTGGTGAGACGTTAGTGAAGATTCCTCGTGCAGCCGCCAAGGGTGGTGATATCACCGCCGGTCTGCCCCGTGTCACCGAGCTCTTCGAGGCCCGTAACCCGTCGAACCCCGCTGTCGTCAGCGAAATCGACGGTGAGGTCACCATGGGTAAGGTGAAGCGTGGTAACCGCGAGATCATCGTCACCTCTAAGACTGGTGAACAGCGCAAGTACCTCGTATCGCTCTCCAAGCAGATTCTGGTGCAGGAGCACGATGCCGTACGTGCTGGTACGCCGCTCTCCGACGGTGCCATCACGCCGAGCGACATTCTGGCCATCAAGGGCCCGACCGCCGTTCAGGAGTACATCGTCAACGAGGTGCAGGACGTCTATCGTCTGCAGGGTATCAAGATTAACGATAAGCACTTCGAGATTATCGTCCGCCAGATGATGCGCAAGGTGCAGATTAACGATCCGGGCGACACCTCGTTCCTCGAGTCCGACATTATCGACAAGCTCGACTTCTCTGAGGAGAACGACCGTATCTGGGGTAAGAAGGTGGTGACCGATGCCGGTGACTCCGAAAACCTCAAAGCTGGTCAGATTGTCACTGCCCGTCGTCTGCGCGACGAGAACTCCATGCTGAAGCGCCGCGACCTGAAGCTCGTTCAGGTGCGTGATGCCGTTCCTGCTACGTCGACTCAGATCCTGCAGGGTATCACTCGTGCTGCATTGCAGACCAAGTCGTTCATGTCGGCTGCATCGTTCCAGGAGACCACGAAGGTGCTCAACGAAGCTGCCATCCGCGGCAAGCAGGATCACTTGGAGGGCATGAAGGAGAACGTTATCTGCGGTCACCTCATCCCTGCTGGTACTGGTCTGCGCGAGTTCGACAAGATTATCGTCGGCTCCAAGGAAGAGTATGAGCGCATGCAGGCTAACCGCAAGAACGTGCTCGACTTTGCTGAAGAGGCCGTCCTCGAAGATGTGAACAACTGATTCAGAATATGAATTCTTAATGATGAAGCCCCGCCAATCGGCGGGGCTTCATTATTATGATAACCCTTCTATTTCACCATCGACGATGGTGATACGTTCTGCCTGTGGGCTCTTGGGCAGTCCCGGCATGCGGAGCATGTCGCCGGCAATGGCCACAATCATCTCGCTGCCGCAGTTCAGGATGATGTCGCGGATGCGAATCGTAAAACCTTCAGGCGAGCCGTAGCGGGTGCTGTCGGCGGTAAACGAGTATTGTGTCTTGGCAATGCAGACGGGGTAGTGGCGGATAGCTTCGTCGTTGGCAAAGATCTCTCTGATAGCCTCCAGCCTTTTCTTGCCCGTCTTGGTAAACTCCATGGCGGCAGCACCGTAGATGCGCTTGCACACCTTTTCTATCTTTCCTTCGATGGAATCGTTCTCTGGGTAGGTGAAGTGGATGGGCAGTGGCTGTATGCGGTCGATGGTGTTGACGACGGTCTGCGCCAGTTCCACGGCTCCGTCGCCACCGCGCAGGAAGGCTTCGTTCACGGCAAAGGCTACTCCCTGGTCCTCACAGTTCTTCCGTACGATATCTATTTCTTCGTCGATATCCGTTTCGTGGCGGTTCAACGTCACCACTACGGGCTGTCCGAAACCCTGCATGTTGTTGATATGGCGGTTCAGGTTCTTCAGGCCTTCGCGCAGTCCTTGGGTGTTGGGCTCCTTGATGTGTTCCAGGTCTACGCCGCCGTGCATCTTCAGTCCCTGGGTGGTGGCTACGATGACCACGAGTCTTGGTTGAAGCCCCGCCTTGCGGCACTTGATGTCGAAGAACTTCTCGGCTCCAAGGTCGGCGCCGAAGCCTGCCTCCGTCACCACATAGTCGCCGTAGGTCATTGCCATCTTTGTTGCTACTACGCTCGAACATCCGTGGGCGATGTTGGCAAACGGGCCGCCGTGGATGAAGGCTGGCGTGTGTTCCGTCGTCTGAACCAGGTTAGGACTCAGAGCGTCGCGCAGCAGTACGGTGATGGCTCCTGCCACACCGAGGTCGCGCACCCGGAAGGGCTGTCCGTCAGAGGTGATGCCTAACACGATGTTCTCGATGCGCCGCTGAAGGTCCTCTTCGCTTGTGGCTAAACAGAGAATGGCCATCAGTTCTGAGGCTGGCGTAATGTCAAAGCCGGTCTCTGATACCACGCCGTCGCCCCGCAGTCCGGTGACGATGTTGCGCAGCGAGCGGTCGTTTACATCAAGAACGCGCTTCCAGTAAATCTCGCGCAGCGAAAAACCATCCTTGCGGTGCTGGAAGAGATAGTTGTCGAGCAGGGCGCTGATGGTGTTGTGGGCTGAGGTGACGGCGTGGAAGTCGCCTGTAAAATGCAGGTTAATCTTCTCCATCGGCAGCACCTGGGCATAGCCGCCGCCGGCAGCACCACCCTTGATGCCGAAGCAGGGACCCAGCGACGGTTCGCGCAGGGCTACCACCGCCTTCTTGCCTATCTTGTTCAAGCCTAAGGTCAGACCAATGCTGACGGTGGTCTTGCCGATACCCGCCTTCGTGGGACTGATGGCCGTCACCAGTATCAGTCGGCTCTGCTTTACCTTCTCTTCGTCTATCAGCTGTACTGGCACCTTGGCCATGTAGCGTCCGTAGGGCTCAATCGTTTCCGGGTCGATGCCCAATTGGGATGCTATTTCGCCGATGGGCTTCAGCTCACATTCCCTTGCAATCTGTATGTCTGTCTTCATAACTTCTGTTGTTTTAAGTGTAGTCGGCTGCAAAATTACCGTTTTGTTCGCTCACTACCAAGAAAAAGGAGCAAAAGTTTTGCTCATTCCGTCTTTTTTGCTTACTTTTGCACCTCAAACACAACTTAAAACCCTATAACAATGAACGAAAAAGATAATAAGCAGCAGGGACTGCAGATAGAGTTGACGCCCGATGTGGCGCAGGGAGAGTATGCCAATTTCGCTATCATCACCCATTCTTCGAGTGATTTTGTCCTCGACTTTGCCCGTGTACTGCCTGGCGTTCCCAAGGCAGCGGTCAAGAGCCGCGTCATCCTTGCCCCCGAGCATGCCAAGCGTCTGCTGATGGCGCTGCAGGAGAATATCGGGCGCTACGAGCGTGAGTACGGACCAATTAAGCTTCCTAATCAGGAGCCGCGTACCATCGCACCTTTCGGACCCAACAAGGGAGAGGCTTAAGCCCCTCCTTTTTTATTCCCTGTCTATATGCAGATGACCAGATAGACGGCAAGTTCGGCGAGCAGGCAGACGGCACCGCAGCAGTCGCCTGTATAGCCGTGCAGACGGCGCCAGATGAGCAAATAGAGGAAATACATGATAAGGCAAGGGGCTGCAATGACCCATTGCCAGTCGACGTCGGTCAGCCAGATGAAGGCCACCATGGGCAGCAGTCCCTGGAAGGCGAGGCTGATGCCTGCCAGCGTACTGAACTTGCGATAGACGGTCTTCGACTTAGCCTCCTCCTCGAGTCGGGCGTAAGGCATCATCAGAATCAGTTGCGAGGCCGTCATCTTGGAGAAGGGACCGGCAGCAAGGATGGCCAGTGCCGCCACGTAAGGTGTCATCGACAGCAGCGAGGCAAAGAGCAGCAGGTGGTAGCAGAGGAGGCCCAGTACGCCGTAGGTACCGATGTGTGAGTCCTTCATAATGGCGAGGATGCGCTCACGGTCGGTGCTGCCGCCTCCGAAGCCGTCGAGGAAGTCGGCCAGTCCGTCTTCGTGCAGGGCCCCCGTCACCAGCAATCTTACTACAATAGCCAGCAACACGGCCACGGCGTAAGGCAGATAGAGACTGCCCACGTAGAGCGTGGCAGCCGTCAGTCCGCCTGTCAGCCAGCCCGTGAGCGGCCAATGCTCCACAACCGTTGCGTAGCACTCCTTAGGCGGCTGGTGCAGTCGCCAGAAGGGTAGGCGAGTGAAGAAGATGAAGGCCGCCCAGATGCGGTCGTACCATTTTGTCTGGTCGATATTTACTTCCATAGCTATTTATTATGACGGGCAATGACGTAGATGATAACGGGCGCTCCCATGACGGGCGTGACGGCATTCAGCGGAATGACTCCCTGTTCGCCGGGCAGGAAGCAGAGCACATTGCACAACAGGGCAATGACGGCGCCGCAGAGAATGGTGACGGGCATCAGGATGCGGTGGTCGGCCCGCTGCAACAGCAGTTGCGCAATGTGGGGTACGGCCAGTCCTATGAACATGATGGGCCCGCAGAAAGCGGTGGTAACAGCTGTCAGCAGGCCTGTGACGATGAGCAGGTGATTGCGAACACGCTGGGTGTTGATGCCTAAATTCTCGGCATACTGCTCGCCTAACAGCAGGGCGTTGAGGGGTTTTACCAACAGCAGCGACCCCACCAGGCCGAGGACACAGAGCGAGGCAAATAGCGGCATCTGCCGCATGGGTACGCCGCCAAAGGAGCCCATTCCCCAGACCATGTACGACTTGACGCCCTCGTCCGTCGCAAAGAAGTTGAGCAGCGACACCACCGAGTTGGCAATGTAGCCTATCATGATGCCGATGATGAGCAGCATGACGTTGTTTCTGACCATCGTCGAGAACAGGAAGATGAGGCCCATGACCGTCATGGCCCCTGCGAAGGCGGCTGCTAATACGGCCATGAAGCCTGTGACGCTGACGGAACCCACTGACAGCGAACCGCCCATGCCCAGCATGACGAGGGCAACGCCCACACCCGCTCCGCTGTTGATACCAAAGATGCTGGGACCCGCCAGCGGATTCTTGAACGCCGTCTGCAGCATCAGACCGCTGACGGCCAGCGAGCCGCCGCAGAGGGTGGCCGTGATAGCCTGCGGCAGCCGGCTCTCCATAATGATGAAGTGCCACGAAGGCCGCTGGGCCTCGTGTCCCGTCAGGATGCTGACAACCTCCTTCAGTGGAATCGATACCGACCCCACTGCCAGGTTCAGCGCCAACAGCACTAGCGTCAGCACCGTCAGCAGACAGCATATCACTACGCCACGTTTCACTCCTTCAGTTTCTTATAATAACGCAGCGAGGACGCTCCTATTATGTCAGGATGCAGAATTTGTATGAAATCGTTCAGAAGATAGTTGGGGTGGAAAGGTGTTTCCTCATAGAATTTCGACTGTTCGACGTTGCAGCCGTAGACCTCCTTCTCGCGGAAGGCCCGTAGCTGTCCGTAGCCTTGATGGCCTGACAGCAGTTCGCGGTAGTCCCACTCATGGTCGCTCGAGTAGCGCAGCATCCACACGTCGCTCTCGCCGCCATGTTCCAGTACGCTCTCGAAGGGTAGTGCCAGCGAACCGCTCTGCTCGTCGTTGGCCCACGGATAGCGGCCTCCTGCGTCCTGAATCATCTGTCCGATGGTGCTGCGGCCGCCAGGCATGTACCACACGGAGCCCACCACCTTGTCGACGATCACCGAGCGCCCATCGCCAGCCTCTGTAGCCTGCTGCTTCAGGGCGGTGTAGCAACTGTCAACCTCGTGGAACATAGCGTCAGCCTTCTCGCCGACACCAAACAGCAGCCCATAGAAGCGCATCCACTCGGCACGTCCCAAGGGCGATGTCTCCATATACTCGGCACACTCGATGAGCGGGATGCCTATCTCCTCCGTCTTGCCGTAGCCGCCCGAGTTTTCGAAGGGCGACAGCATGATGACGTCAGGCTTGATGTCCATAATCTTCTCCACCACGGGGTTTAGGCCGTTGCCGCAGTCCACGATGCGTCCCTTCGCAATCTGTTCGTGGATATAGGGAATCTTGATGTACTTCGAGTCGGCCACGCCCACAATCCTGTCGCCCAGTCCGAATTCCGTCAGCAGGGCGCAGTGGACGGTAGTAAAGACGGCTGCCCGCTGGATGGGCACCTCAATGACGGTGGCATCTTCGGGGAGTGCCGATGTCTGATGTCTGATGTCTGACGTTCGCGGCACCAGTACATACCTGTGCAACAGCTTTCCCGGTTTCCAGGGATTCTTGATGGTCGCCAGGGTGTAGCCGTCATACTCGGCAATGCTGAGCAATGTCGAGTACTTCATAAAAAGGCTGTCGCCCGCTGTCTGTGGCTCAGCCGCAGTGCGACGGCCACAAGACAGGAGCGATACAGCTACACAACTATATAATAATAAAGAGAGTTTATTCATATTTCACATCGGTGATGGCAACGATTGCGCACGGACCTGTCCAACAGGCAAATTCACCGACAAAGGTGCCGTCTGCCTTGAATTGCTTCACATATCCGGGAAGCTTGTAACTTGCAGCTTTTGTGTCAGGATCCTTACTGTTGGCCGCAATAAACACATCGCCGCTTATTGGATCTACACCAATGGTGTTAGGAAACTCTATATCCGAACTAGGAACGAAGGACTTTGAAGAAGCAGAGGCCACGGAATATATGGCATATGATGAGGCAGGTGTCTGACCATAGATATAAGGAGAGTTAATCACATATATATCCTTTCCATTAGAGCACATGGCAGTGGCATCAATAATTTTGGTCACCTTGCCATCAGGAGTTACTTTGCGTACGCCAGAATTTATCTGTCCGTAGGGAGGATTAATATCGTAGCTGCCAGAATCAAGATAATATAGGTTGCCATCAATGGCAACAACTGAAACTGGATTCATGATATTCTCATCCATAATTCTGCTTTCTGTACCAGTGGAAAGGTTTACTTTAGAAATAGATGCGTTACCCATGCTGTAGTTGGAGTTCAATACATACAGATTGTCGCCAATAATAGCCAAGCCTTCTGGATAACATCCCACATTATAGGTTTTCTGAAGATTAAAAGAGACAGTGTCAAGAACTGCAACGGAACCATTTCCTGAAGTCGTATAAGTTGTCCAGTCGGCTACCGACGTGCCATAATTGGAAACATATATTTTGCCATCCTGGGCAATGATATGACGAGGATGTGCACCTTGACCATCTGACATTAATTCTGACAGTTTTATCTGCTTGACAGACTTTAGGTCTTTCTTTGAAACTACCTCAATGGTGTTTTCATTGTCTACTACAATATATATTTTATTGCCATAGACAAGTGCATCGTTGGCAGTAAGGCCCAATTCCCGGCCATTAGCTAGTCTGAAAGCCTGCGCTGTAGCCAGCTTTGTTGAATAATTGTAATAGGTCAAAGCGCCATTGATAGAGCTGCTCATGTTGCCGGAGCAAACTACAGCGACACCGTTGGTAACATCAACAGCTTTCTTTTGAGGCGTTTCTTCATCATCACTACATGCAGTAAGGAAGGCGGCTCCCATCGCTAATACTGCAAAGCTAAAATAAAACTTTTTCATCTTTCTGAATTTTTAATATTTGTAATTAAATGAAACTTGAAAACTTCTACCCGGCATAGGATATAGACGAACAATCTCGTATTGCTTGTCAAAGATATTCTTTAGATCGGCACGCAAGGAAAAATGATGGGCACCGATCGTGAAATTTCGCCATAATGTTACACCTGATTCCTGGTAGCCATTTATCTTGGTGCTTTCTATATGCTCGTTTGTCGCCCAACGGCTCGCCACAGCCACAAAGTGTATGCCAAGGTTGACGAAAGGATTCTCGTAAGATAACGAGGCTCCACTTGTGTACTTTGGGTAATAAGCAATCTGCTTGCCGTAGTTGGGTGACTCTTGGTTTGTCTTGTTCTCAACACTCTGGAGCGTCAGGTTTCCCATTGCCGTCAGTTTATGTCCACCTCCAAAGTTATACAAACCCTGTATTGTGGCATCACATCCCCAAACGTCAACTTTTCCTATGTTGACGCACGTCCATACGAACATATTATAAGGTATGGCTACAATCATGTCCTTCACATGATTGTAGTATGCGTCTATAGTCATCCGTATAGCTGTCGATGCCGACAGATGACCTTGATATGTTACACCAACATTATACTGGTTGGTTGACTCTGCCAACAAGTCAGAACTACCATAATGGAAGTAATAGCTTTCATTGAATGTCGGAGCCCGGAAGATATTCTTTAGCGATGCACGGAGATACAAGTCCTGCTCAGTGAAAGGTTTATAGGACAACGACAACGAAGGTGAAAGCTTCCGCATGTCACGTGCACTCTGTCCCTTGTCAATGCCATTTAAGTATATGGAATAAAGCAGGCGTCCCATCACTGTCAGTTGTTTGCCACTCCATTTACCTGTCAACGACTGCAGTATCGTGTGGCGCCAAGGATGATTAACCAGGATTGTATTAGTATTAAGACTATTATAAGCATAGTCAACAGAATAGTCGAACGCCAGATAGTCGGTGGGGACATACATTATACAGGAAGAAAGCATCGTTTCACGCTGCCAGTAGGCTGACCGTATGCTGCTGCCAAAGTATGCCCCATTCAGATAGACTTCCTCCATCCAGTTCTGCTTAAGGATACTCTTCAGGGACCATCCCGACTTCAGATGTGTCTGGAATAGTACTTGTCCGAATGAATTCCTGTTACGTAACGTCTCATTGCTCTCATTGGAATAATAGCGTACCTGTCCAGGCAGTTGGCGGTCGTTGTCATAGTAGTAAAGTTTTCCGCTCAACATACTGGCAGTATTTATCTTCCATAAAAAGTTCAGCTCGCTGTGACCGCTGTTCATACGATTGTTATGACGGTGGTCACTTACCGTCTCCGTTACATTTTGAATGGTGTAGGGATAGTTGTTGTCAGCATGGATAAACTCTCCCATTGCCGAGATTGCAAAATGATTGGAATAATTCTGCTCGTAACGTAGGAAGGGGGAGACGTAGCCGAAGGAAGCTGCCTTTAGCTGGGCCGTCAAATGGGCACGGAAGTCGTCTGGGGTAAAAGAGAGCGTCTGAATATTAAGTGTAGCCGGCGTCGTAGCATTGCGGGCCGGGATGAAGATGTCGCTGTTGTCGCCGATGACGAGCGCCAGGTGGTTGACGTTGTCCAGTGAGTAGCGCGACAGGTCAATCTCGCCGCTCTGGCACTCCGACAGCATCACGCCGTCGTACGAGACGCCCGTGTGCTTCGTGCCGAATCCGCGCACGCTCACCGTCTTCATGCCGCCCGCCCCGCCGTAGTCGCGCAGGGTGATGCCTGGCAGGCGGTGCAGGGCGTCGGCCATATCCGTGATACCCATCACCGACATGTCGTGACGGTCAATCACGTGCATCGGAGCCGTACTCTTCAGCGCGTGACTGTGGCGTGTCTCTGTCACCGTCACCTCCTGTAGCGTGTCCGTCAGCACCGTCTGTGCCGCCGACCAGGAACTCACAGCAAACAGCCAAAAGCTAACAAATAGCCTTTCACTCTTCATCTTCACTTATCACATCTCTCGTCCCCAAAGCCTAACCCCAGAGGTCGATGGAGACTTTTCAGCACATGCCGGCAGGTCTTCTGACTTTACCCTTCCACCTGCGTCCGCCTTCCCAATAATATCAGTGGCATCATGGACGCTGGCAACAACGAGGGCTTACAGCTGCGGGACAGTCGGGGATTCTCACCCGGTTCACTACGTGGACCTTTTCTTGCGAAAACGTTCCCTTTTCCGGCATAGCGGGTGCAAAGTTACGAACTTTTTTTAAATATCACAACATTTTCCCAAAAAAGGAGACTTGTCTCACGACAAATCTCCTTAATCAACTTATATAATAATACATGTAAAGGTTTGTATGCTTATTGTTTTAATCTGACTTTCAATCCTACTACCAACATACGACCGGGAGAATATAGCGCGTACTTACGGGTGGAGGAGTCAATGCGACGGTCGACGCGGTCGAAGAGGTTGTCGATACCAATGCTTGGATCTATAAGAAGATAGCTGGCAAGAGGAAGATGGAAGGAGGTGTGCAGGTTCCAAACGCCAAAGCCGGGAGCATCCTCATAGCTGCCCGTGTAGTATGTCTTCGACTGCAGGCGTCCGTTCAGGTTGACGTTCAGGGCGTAACGGCGCCAGTTATAGTGATAGTCGGCGGCAACGGTGGCGGTGTGGCGGATGCTGCGGTCGAGAGGCTGCCATGAGGTGGGGCCCGACGGAGATGCGTCGGGAACGGCGGTGCGGGCGTAGGTGTAGGCGTAGTTGGCGGAGAGGTTGAAGCCTTGGAAGAGGTTGGCCGAGACGTTCAGTTGCACTCCCTTGACATCGCCCTTGTCGCTGTTCTGATAACGGGCATAGCTCACCATCTTGTCGGCCTGCTCCTGCGTCATCTCCGGGAACACCTTCATCAGCATCGCACGGGTGGCATCGTCGACGTCGATGTTCTGTTTCACTACCATGTCGCTGATACGATTCAGGTAGCCTGTCAGGCTGACGGCAATGACGTCAGTACGGTATTCAGCATTGAGCGCGAAGTAGTTGCTCTTCTCGGGTTTCAAGTCCTGGTTGCCGAAGCTGATCTGGGCTTTGCCCCGGTTCACGGAGAAATAGTGGTAATAGAGCTCGTCAAGCCCAGGGGCGCGGAAGCCTGCCGAATAAGTGGCGCGGAAGCGGAAATTCCCAGGCGCATACATCAACGTCGCCTTGGGAGTGAGATGCTGGTCGAAGGTCTCGTGATGAGTCAGCCGCAGGCCGAACGTGGCAGTAAGGCCCTTGAGGAGCTGATGCTCGTGCTGGACGTAGGCGGCAAGCGTATATATGTCCTTGTCGATATTGCCGCTGGTGGCGGTGAGGTAGTCCCTGCGCCAGTCGGCTCCGAAGATGGTGGTGCCGTTGGGCGTGAGTCCAAGGATGGCTTTCACCTCGCCATCCATCATGCGCTGTTTCTTGGACTGCACGTAGTCGCCGACGGCATAGTCCTTTGTGGGCACGTCGTATTCCTTGCCATAACGGAAGCGGTCGACGGTGAAATTGGCCTGGAGGGAGTTCTTGGGCGTAAACTTATAGAGGCCGCCGACGGTCCAGCGCAGGCCTTTGTAGCGCATCTCGTAGTCGGTGCCGCCTACTGGTGTTATGCCCGATGGAGAAGCATCGGGCACCGTGTTGGGGCGGTCGGTGATTTTGTAGGAATAGTCCAGGCCGGCGTTCAGGGACAGGTGCTGAGTGGGGCTATAGGTGAATTTCTGCGCGAGGAGGTTGGAACGATAGCCCGTGAAGAGAGGGGCTATCGAGACTTGCGTTTCCGTGTCGGAACCCTTCACGTATTCCAGGTCGTTGTTGCGGTAACTGTCGGCGCGGTCGTGGGTGAACGAGGTGTAGGAGCCGAAGCCATCCTTGTAGATGTCGAGGGTGGCGCTCTCTGTCAGTACGCCGTGACCGCTGACGGTGGTCGTGTTAGTAACGCTACATACTGAACTGGTGGGCTGGTCGGTGATGATGTTGATGACGCCGGCGATGGCATCGCTGCCGTAGAGTGAGGAGGCGGCACCGTCGAGCACCTCGATGCGCTTTACCCGGGCCATATTAATACGGTTCAGGTCGACGTTGTTGGAGATGTCGCCTGAGAGCTTCTGTCCGTTGATGAGGATGAGGATGTACTTGTTGCCCAGACCGTTAAGGCGTAGTTGGGAGCCCATTGAGTTGGGAGCCATCGACACCTGAGGCAACATGCGGGTCAGGGCACCGTCGAAGGTGGTGATGCCCTGCTCACGAATCTCCCGGGCAGAGAGTACGTGTACGGGGGTGGCCGTCGACTTGAGCCGCTGGTGGTGGCCTGAACCTGTTACGACCACAGGGTTCAGGTTATAGGTGCGATTAGTCATTGACGAATCGCTCTTTTCCATGATATGGATTTGGGAAAAAGCGGCACTCCCCGTAAGGAGTGCCACTGCTAACAGTATTAGCTTTCGAGTCATTGAGAGAGATTACTCAGGGTTCTTTGAGTGGTAGTAGTCGAGAGGTTCACCGGCGATGGCTTCCTCTGTGTGCTTCATCCATACCTGGCGGATGTTCTGCAGTTCGAGCAGACCAAGGTGTATGACGTTCTCCTCGGGACAGTCGAAGCCAAGGTGGCGGAAGTACATCTTCCACGAGGTGTCCTCTACTTCGCCCTCCTCGTTGGGAGTGAAGCCTACGCCGTCTACCCAGTTGTCGTCATCATCGCCGCCCATGTCGTTGTGACCATGATCGCCGTCGATGGCCATTAGCGGGTGCAGGAACACCTTGCCGCTGGTGATGCCGGCAGCCTTCATACGCTCATAGACGTTGGTCTTGAAGTTGTCCATCATATCGACAGTACCCACGAAGTAGTTCTTGTTGATCTTTTGCAGGGCCTCTTCCAGCTGTGTATAGCGGACATTGGCCTTGTAGGTATCATACTCGTCGGGGTTGCCGTGACCCATGAAGGCAACGACGCCCTGAGCAGCCTTGTCGGAATAGCTGGCATCAAGAATCTGAGCCACGAGGGGCACATCGACTTCGGCATCCTGCAGCAGGGGCACACCGAGCTTGATGGAAACGCCGGCCAGATACTCATCGTCGAGGTCACCGTTTGAGTTGTTGGCGAAATCCTTGATATAGTTGATGACGCGTGTGTACTCCTCGCCGGGGATGACCTGCAGCGACTGCACCACGATCTCATCATACTTCACCTCGTAATCGGCAAAAGCGTTGAGCCAGAAGGGAGGAGCATAGTAGTTACGCGTCACGCCATTCTCACCTGCAGCAGCACGGTTGATGCAGATAGCCGACGAGTAGCTCAGGAATACATCATATTTCGGGAAAGCTGCCTTGTAGGCATTGACGGTGGCGTCGAAGGCATTAAAGGCCTGCTCCCAGGTGGAACCGAAGGCCACGAGCAGGATGACCTTGTCGTGTTTCTTCTGGGCTTTCACATCAGCCGTGACGAGAGCCTGGTAGCGCGACCAGTTGTTGTTCTGTGGCACCTCCACGGTGTCTTTCTTTTCAACGATGACGGTGTCCTTTTTCTCAATGATTTTCTCAATGATTTCAGGGTCGTCGTCTTTGCTGCAGGAATAGAAACCTGCTGTGAGGCATACTGCTACGAATGCCATCACGAAGTACTTAATCTTGTTCATTGTCGTTAGATTTAGAATTAAACTTGTTATTGTTAGAAAACTTGAGTTTCTTGCCTTGTGCGAAGCGGATGGTCAGCGTACCGTAGATGGTGCGGCCTGGTGTGGTAGTACCCAGGTGGAGTCCGTGTGGCGTGGTGTCAACATAGTCGAAAATATTGTCTACACCTGCCTCCAAGCGGATTGTCAGCTTCTTGCTGAAGGGCCGTTCGTAGTTAGTAGAGAAGCGCCAGATCTGATAGCCCTTGCCATCGCCGTCGATTTGGTAATAGCGCTTGCTCGACATGCGACCATAGAGACCTGCGCCTAAACGACAGGCTTCCGAGACATCATGATTCCAAGTGGCAAACCAGCTGCCTTTGTGATGGGCGGTGCCGTCGATGACGACATCCTTAAGCCGGTCGTGCGTCGTGTCATATTGCTCCGCGTCGGTATCCAAATAGCTGTAGCTGCCGCCCAGCATCCAGTCGCGGCTGATGCGGTAGCGCAGGCTGACGTCGACACCCTTGGTCTTGGCCGACTCTAAGTTCTGGTACTGTCGTGTCTTCTTGGGGTCGTAGGTCACGATATAGTCTGCTGGAGCCTGTGTGTTGGGGATGGTTACCAGCGTTATCATATTGTCCACGTTGTTCAGATAGCCCGTCACCGTCACGTTCAGTCCCTGCCAGTTGTACTCGCCGCTGACGGCGTAGTAGTTTGAGGTCTGGGGCGTCAGGTTCTCATTACCTATATATAGATAGGTGCCGCTCATGTACTTCACATAACGATAGTGCTGCTCTTTGGGCGTAGGTGTCTTGAACCCCTGACTCCAGGTAGCACGAAGGCGGAAGTCGTTGCCTATGGAGAGCATTCCCGAAACCTTGGGGGTCAGACGGTAGCCAAACTGTCCGTTATGATTCAACCGCAGGCCGCCTGTGACGTTGGCTGCCACTCTCTTGTTGAAAGTGTAGCTGAACTCATCCTGCACGTATGCGGCCTCCGTGTGGTCAGTAGCCTTGCCTCCTTCCACGCGCATCGGTGCCTTCAGATAATCGTAGCGCCACTCCAGTCCACCGCTCAGTCGGTTGTTGTAGGGCAGCATGAAAATGCCCTTCAGGTGAGCCATCGTGCGACGCTGGTCGCTCTGTAGCGCTTCGTCGTCACGGAAATAGGGATAATAGGTTGTGAAATTCCCCTTTGGGTCCAGTCCGTCACCCATCGCCCATTCTGCCGTATAATAATAATAGTACGCGTGACGGTCGAAGTTGACGTCGAGTGTCACCTCGTCGGTCTTGTTCAATTGCCACTTGCCTCCACCTGCGAGACTCTGGTTACGATACTCCAAGTCGTAGAACTTCATATCAACGGAGTATTTGCCGCTCGGACGGTAGATGCGTTTCCAGTAAGTGCTTCCGTCGGCATAGAGTTCCAGTCCTTTCAGGGGCTCGTAGGTCAACCGCTCCGACACCTGCCAGTTGGTGTGGCGGTTCACGGTCTTGTTGCGTGAGTCCTCAATAAGGAATTCCGTCTGGCGCGGATCCTCGGTAGCCGTGTTCTGCCAACCATCAGAGTGTTGCAGCTGAAAGTTCGTGTAGCTCCTCAGCCTTCCGATGGCCAATCCCAGTCCATTATGCTGGCGCAGGTCGCCATAGCTGCCGCCACGGGTGCTATTCTCAATGAGCAGTCCCTCGTTGTGCTTCTTGGTAATGATGTTCACCACGCCAGCGATGGCATCCGAGCCGTAGAGTGCCGACGAGGCTCCCTTCACTATCTCAATCTTCTCGATGTTCTGAGGGTCGATGAGGCTCAGGTCGTTCTGCCCGCCCACGTCTCCGTGAATGCGCTTGCCGTCGATCAGCACCAGAATATACGAATTGCCCAATCCGTTGAGCTGCATCTGTGAGCCCATATCGTCCTCGCTGAAGGAGAACGATGAGGTCAGGCCGCTCAGGATGTCCTCCAGGCTTCGTCCACCGTAATTCTTCAGCATCTTCGAGGTGATGACCTCCGTCTGTACGGGCGCATCCTTCAGCAGGTGCTGCGTACCAGTACCCGTCACCACCACTTCCTGCAGACTATCGGTGCGCCATATAGATTGACCCTGCATACCGACAACCAACAGCCAAAGGCCAAAAGCCAGTTTCTGTCTTAGATTCATCAATAGTTTCCATTTCCGCGCCGCTAACTCCTGAACGGCCGTATTATCGTTAACAGGCAGGTCTTCTGACTTTCCCCAGTCTGCTTTACCTTCCCGACATGCGCCAGTGGCGTTATACAAGCAGACCTCTTGAGCGAGGATTACAGCTGCAGGTACAGTTCCGGACTCTCACCGGATTCCCTTGCATCAGGCGGCTACAGCCACCAGATTGCCTTTATCGCTTGCAAAGATACAACTTTTTTAGATAATAATGCATATTTTCCGACTTTTTTTCTAATTTTGCAGCATGAAATCCCGATTTCTAATAGCAGCCCCCATGAGCGGCTCTGGCAAAACAACGATTGCCAGAGGGCTGATGGCGTTGCTGACGAAGCGGGGAATGAAGGTGCAGCCGTTCAAGTGCGGCCCTGACTATATCGACACCAAGTTCCATGAAGCAGTATGCGGACGGCCCAGCATCAACCTCGATACGTTTATGGCTACACCTGAGCACGTTCAGCAGTTGTTTGCCCGTTATGGTGCCGATGCCGACGTCTGCATCATCGAGGGCATGATGGGACTCTTCGACGGCTATGACCGCGAACGAGGTTCTTCCTATGAAATTGCCCGCATACTGGACGTTCCTGTGGTCCTGGTGGTCGATGCCAAGTCGGCTGCCTACTCGATGGCCGCGCTGTTGTCAGGGTTCATCCACTTCAGACGGGACGTCCGCATAGCGGGTGTTATATTTAATAAGGTGGGGTCTGAACGGCATGCCCAGATGCTGCGGCAGGTTTGCGACGACCTTCAGATTGCGTGCCTCGGCTGTCTGCCTAAGTCGGCAGCGTTGGATCAGGGGTCGCGATACTTAGGACTCGACTTCTCGAATTTGTCAAATAATAATACCACCTCTCCCGTCGAAGGCGACCTGACGGAAATTTTGGAAAAAGCACTCGATTTAGACCGTTTTCTGGCACTTGGAGTTTACTCCGGGCAAACTCCGGGTTTACTCCGGGTAAACTCCGAGTTTACTCCGACTAAACTCCGAGTCCTCTCGGCGCACAATTCCGAGGGCTTTTCCTTCCTCTATCAGGAGACGCTCGACAGATTTGAATTTGTCCGCTTTTTTAACCCCGAAACAGAAGTCCCTGATTGCTCGGACATCGACATGCTCTACCTGCCCGGAGGCTATCCTGAGAAGCATTTGGAGGCATTGGTGGCCAACGAAGCCTGCCGCAAGGCCATTAAGGACTATGCGGAACAGGGAGGCAGGATGGTAGCGGAGTGTGGCGGTATGATGTACCTTTGCAGGAGTATCGTCACGGACGACGGCGAATACCCGATGTGTGGCGTCCTGCCCTACAGCATCACAGCCCGCAAGGCCGACCGCAAACTCTCGTTGGGCTATCGGCGCTTCGTGCTCGACGGCAGGGAATATCGTGGACATGAGTTCCACTACACCCAGTTCCTGGGCGAGGTGCCTGAAAGCATCGCTCAGGTCTATGATGCCAAGGGCCGTCCCGTCCCCACGCCCGTGTTCCGCTATAAAAATGTATTAGCCAGTTATACCCATTTGTATCAGATATGATGAAGAAAACGTTTTGTCTCTTAACCATCGCCATGCTGCTTTGCGCCTGCACAGGAAAGGGTGGCAAGTCGCAGCAAACGGAAGCCGAAGCTTCTGCTGATTCCGTCGTCGCTATCGACGTCAAGTATGCCACAGGCTTCAGCGTCCGCGACTCTGCGGACGTCCGGCTGGTCAGCGTGGGCCAGAAGGAGCGCTTTGCCTTGGTACGCAGCAATGACGTTCAAGTACCCGACGGCTACGTGAAGGTCCGTGTGCCTATCAAGAGCACCATCTGCATGACGTCGTTGCAGCTGTCGAACTTCACCGCGCTTGATGCCCACGACGTGGTGAAGGGAATCACGGGTACAAAGAACCTCTTCAACGAGGACATCCTGCAACGTGTGAAAGACGGACGCATCGTGAAGATTGGGATGGAGGGCAATTTCGACACAGAGCTGGTGCTGGCTGCCAATCCTGACCTGATATTCATCTCGCCCTCCAAACGGGGCGGCTACGAAGCCATCAAGGAGACGGGCATCCTGCTGGTGCCACATCTGGGCTATCAGGAGCTCGACCCGTTAGGACAGGCCGAATGGATGAAGTTCGTGGGTATGTTTATCGGCAAGGAACGCGAGGCCAACGAGACGTTTGCGGGCATTGAGCAACGCTATAATAGCCTGAAAGAGAAAGCGGCCGAGGTGGAGCAACGCCCCACGGTATTCAGCGGCGAGATGCATTACGGCAACTGGCATGCTGTTGGCGGCAAGAACTACCTGGCACAGATATTCCGCGATGCGGGTGCCGAGTACGTCATCAACGACGATGAGACGGCGGGCGAGGACCTGGAGTTCGAGAAGCTTTATTCCCTTGCTGCCAAGGCCGACTACTGGCGCATCCTCAACAGTTTCCCAGGCGAGTTCTCCTACGAGGCGCTGAAGGCCTCGGAGCCTCGCAACGAACTCTTCCAGGCGTTCAAGGAGCGCAAGGTCATCTTTTGCAACATGAAGCAGCAGCCCTACTATGAGATTTCGCCCGTCCAGCCCGACGTGCTGCTGAAGGACTTCGTGGCCGTCTTCCATCCCGAACTCGTTGAGCCTGACTACAAACCAACGTACTACCGACTGCTGAAATGAAACGTGTCTCACTATTCGTCGCCCTCGTTGTGGCCATCATTGTGCTGATGGTGGTCAACCTGCTCATCGGTTCCGTTAAGATACCTGTGGCAGACGTTTGCCGCGTCCTGATGGGCGATGATTCCAACGAGATTTGGACGAACATCATCTTCAGCAGCCGACTGCCTCAGGCCTTGACGGCCATCGTTGCGGGTGCAGGGCTTGCTGTCAGCGGACTACAGATGCAGACCGTCTTCCGTAATCCGCTGGCAGGTCCCTCCGTCCTAGGTATCAGCAATGGTTCTGCCCTCGGCGTGGCGTTTGTGGTTTTGTTGTCAGGACGTATTGGCGGGGTAGCGCTTTCACGACTGGGTTATCTGGGTGACGCCGCCATGAGTGTGGCAGCCATCGTGGGAGCCTTGGCCGTGCTGACGCTGATTCTCTGGATTTCACAGAAGGTGAAGGGCAACGTCACGTTATTGATAATAGGCGTGATGATAGGCTACTTGGCCAACGCCGTGATTGGCGTATTGAAATTCCTGTCGCCCGAAGAGGACGTGAAGGCTTTCGTGGTCTGGGGCCTGGGCTCGTTCAGTCGTGTCAGCGGCGACGAGATGGTGCTGTTCATCTGTCTCATGTGCATCCTGCTGCCCTTGGCCTGCCTGCTGGTAAAGCCTATGAACCTTATGCTGCTGGGCGACAACTATGCCGCCAACCTCGGCTTGAACATCCGTCGCAGCCGGATGCTGGTCATTGTCTCTTCGGGCATTCTTGTGGCCATCGTTACCGCTTATTGCGGTCCCATCATGTTCATTGGCCTGGCGGTCCCCCATCTTGCCCGAGCCATCTTCCGCACCAGCGACCACCGCGTCCTGATGCCTGCCACCGCCCTTTGTGGTGCCGTACTCGCCCTCTTCTGCAATTTCGTCGCCCGCATGCCGGGCTTCGAGGGTGCCCTGCCCGTCAACTCAGTTACCGCCCTTGTGGGTGCTCCTGTGATAGCGAGTATATTGTTCCGTCGTCGTCAATCAGCAGAATAACAAGCTGGCCTTGTGGCAGCAACGGCTGACAAAGGTTCAGACAGCGAGTAATTACCACGTTGCAGAACGGCTGTATTTCTCCGGCAGGAATCCTGTCCCAAAGTTCCCTTGCCAGCGTGATGTCGCTAATGTCGATATTGACGCCTGCCTCTTTCAGCATCTGCCGAATGAAGTCGAGGTCCATCGTCGTCTTACGACTATGGGTGTCCAGATGGCCTGCTGCCAGCTTCACGGCCTTGCCCAGCATGACGCCGAGGGTGATGTTGGGAATCTGTAGGTCAGCAGCCATACGGAGCGTCTCGCCGATGTAGTTGCCATATTGCACAAAGGCCTGTTGGGGAAGGTTGGGATAGAGGCTCTTGAGAAACCGCTCGCTCTTGGCTCCGCTGTTGATGACCACGCGGTCAGCACCCGAGGCTTTGGCGACGGTCATACATTTGCGGATACTGTCGATGAACGCTTCTTCAGAGAATGGCTTAACGATGCCCGAGACGCCGATGATAGAGATGCCGCCCTCAATGCCTAAACGCGGATTGAAGGTGCGACGTGCTATTTCCTCGCCTTGAGGGATGCTGATGGTTATTCGCACCTCAGCATCGACGTTCTTTCGCATCATCTCGCGAGGCCCTTTATTGATGGCGGCCTCGCCAGGAGGATAGTCAAAACCAGGAAGCGTGAAGCGACCAACGCCCTCGCCGCCGACAATCTCAAACTGGTCACTCAGTTGGGCCCTTGCCCTCACCTCGATGCCATTCGTCACGTCAGGATCGTCGCCCGCCTCCTTGATGCAATAGGCATAGCCGTCACCATAACCCACCGCCACGTTGATGGTCTCGCCATCGGGCAGTATGACAGGCACCTCCGCAGGCGTCTCGCCTTTCGTCAGTCGCGCAGTAGCCGCAATAGCAGCCGCCGTAGCACAAGTGCCCGTCGTCAATCCGCTATGCAGCGGGAAGAACTCCGGCAGCAGCTTCTCAACGGCGCGCCGCAACCCGTGTGGCCCGTCGCAAGTACACAAAAGGGACGGTTCTTTTTGTGTACTTTGGGGGCGCTTAATGGCATAAATCTTCATGCCCAACTTGCGCGCTTCCTCTACTTTCTCCAAAAAGCCGCCGCTGAGTCCACTCTCCTTCATCAATACGGCATCGGCCTTCACGACGTCAGGGAAGAAGCATAATTGTTTGTCGGTGGCTCCCTGCTGATGGGCCAGCACGATGCTACTCTCACGATTCAAGATTCGATAGACGACCTTGACACCTTTTGCCTCCAACCACTTGAGCTTACTGATGCTCTGAACACCCGTAGTGGCCAGTAGCGTGTGGATGTCTGTAGGAACTTGTGAGTAGTCGTCAATCCACGTGATATCCTCATCGCGAGGCGGATAAATGCGTTCGTAGCGAATGACGGGAAGCACCATCTCGGCGATTGTCTGATGGAGTTGCGAGGCAAAGGGATGGGCGGCATCGACGATAAGGCGAATCTCATGCTCTTTGCAAAACGAGCGCATGGCCTCAGCATCCATTGCCCCATCAATACGTTGACCGTAATGCAGGCTGATGTCTTGCTCGCCCGTCTTCGTACTATAGAAGAATGGTGAGCCCGCCTCTTCTAGCACTTCTGCCGCCCTACGCCCTTCCGTCGTTCCTCCGAATACCAGTATCATGCCTCTCCTTGTCTGAACAGATGGGTAAAGTACTTATTGTAAAGTTCGGAGAATCCCTGACGGTTGTCGATGGCCTCGCCAACGACGAGCATCGTGGTGAGCGTGAGATGGTTGTCGTGGACTATCTTCGCAAGGTCTTTCAATACACCACGATAAATCTTTTGGTCAGGCCACGTCAGGTGATAGCAGGCGGCAACGGGCGTGTCCTCAGGATATTCCTGCAACAGTTCACGTTGCACATCATCGACAATAGCAGCCGACAGGAAGATGCACATCGTCGACTGACTCTTGGCCAACAGATGCAACTGCTCTTTCTCAGGCATCGGCGTACGTCCTTCACCACGAGTCAGGATAATAGTCTGCGTACGCTCTGGGATGGTGAACTGACTGCGCAACTCGGCTGCTGCAGCGAGGAAAGAGGAGATGCCAGGCGTGATATGATACGACATTCTTTGACGATCAAAGAAGGCCATCTGCTCCTGAATAGCGCCGAAGATACAGGGATCGCCCGTATGGAGACGGACGATGAACTTCCCCTCGTCATAAAACTGTTTCATCAGTTCGCATTGTTCCTCAAGATTCATATCTGCAGAAGAGCGCACTACGGCCCCAGGCTTGTGACACTCCGTCAGCGCCTTAGGTACCAATGAGCCAGCGTATAATATAAGGTCGGCCCTTTCGAGCATCTTGCGCCCTCGTACAGATACCAAGTCAGGATCACCAGGACCAGCGCCAACGATCTCTATATGTCCCCTCTGCTCTCGCAAATACTTGTAGTCGATGGCGAGGGCAGCTGTCCAGTTTTTGCCTTTCACTTTAGGAACAATCAGTTTTCCATTGTTTGCCCCAAGGATGGCAGCAGCCTCGCAGACAGAGGGCGTACCCACATGCTTCTGGACTGTCTTGCTGGGATTAGGCACCTCAACCTTGGCGAGTTCCTCTGCTGAGTAGAATACCAGTTCTTCTCCTAAATCATCGACGAGCATCGCGCATAATTCTTCATCCTCTTTCACATCAATGGTGCAATAGCGTTTGTAGCAAGGCAATACACCAATCTGGCTCATGGCCTCGTCAATTTCGTCGTATATCTCCTCATAGTCTTTAGGATGATGGGCAAGTCCAAAGCCCAAAGCTGCTATCATTGGCACGAAATGCAGTTCAAGTACACCGTATGGTACACAGAGGTTGTAGGGCGTCACCAGGATGACCAGTTTAAACTTCTTGGGATCTACCTCTTCGAGGCTTTTCACGACGGTCACATGCTCAGGCAATGCCTTCTCCAGATAGTCCGTACCCTCATCGCAGATTTCCATCAGCAGGGCTGTAGGTTCGCGATTGACGAAAGCAAAGATACACTCATTCATGTCGTCGTCGCTGGCGATAGCCCAGTTGAATCGTTCTGCAAAGGTGTCGAGTGCCCACAGTCCTGCATTGTCGCTCTGCGTAGTGATGACCTCGCGGGCACCAATCATCGCAGCTATATCCTTCGTCAAGTTGTTGGCACCACCCACATGTCCGCTAAGTACTGAAATCGCATTCAGTCCCATACTGTCAACACATACAACCGCAGGGTCTTCGTGCTTATCCTTGATATAAGGCGCAATCGTTCGTACACAGATGCCCATCGCGCCGATAAAGACAAAGGCGTCATATTTGGTCCATTGCTTGCCTACGTCTGTACGCTGAACCTTCTTTGCACTAAGTTCACGTTGGAGTGTCTTGGCGATATCTTTGCCAGCCTCGCTGATTTGTATAACTGCTATTTTCATTTGTGGGCTTTTAGGATTTCAATAGGGTGATGTTCGTCGATGATGATTCTCATTGGGAGCTCTTGCTGGAGACCAAGCTCACGACAGGCTTCGTCCCAGAGCTGATGGCTGTCGGTAAGCACCTTGGGGGCTTTCACGCTGTTCATCACGATACAGCCATCATCAGCCAGTACCGTCAGCACCTTGGCCATGATTTCCCTGAGACGACCGCCGTGTCCTCCGATGAAGACGGCATCAGGACAGGGTAGTTCGTTGACGTCTGTTGCGAGGAAGTCGCCGATATGTACGTCGATGCCTGGCGTACCAAAACGGCGGGCGTTCTCAGCGATGATGGCTTTGCACTCAGGCCGTATTTCAAAACTGCAAACATGAAGATGAGGGAACTGCAGGCGGGCCTCGATGGAAACGCTGCCCGTACAGAAGCCGATGTCCCACAATACATGACGGCGAGGCAGTTCGAGAGCCTGCAGCGTCAGCAGGCGAATGGGCATTTTCGTAATCATCTTCTCGCGTCCGTCGAGCAGGGCAAACTCGCTATCTGGAATACCGAAAGGCCTCATATGCTCAACGGCTTTCCCGTCGAGAATCACGCAGTTGGGCATTGCGAATTCACGCTGAACAGCCTTTTCAAGCGAGACTGTCGTCACTCTCTCAAGTTCTGGATTTCCTAAATGCTCCCCAACATACATATCATAATAGGTATAGCCATATTCCATCATCCGTTGGGCAATGGTAGCAGGCGTATGTTCGCGGTCGGTGAGGATACCGACCTTCTCGGTCCTTTCTATGAGTGCCCTGTCAAACTCCTGCCAGGGCCGGCCTGTCAGCGATACGATTCGCATATCGTGATAAGGCATCACCAGCCTATGAGCCAGCATCTGTAGGGAATTGAAGGTGGAATAGACTACTATTTCTGCCTCGGGCTTCCTGCGCTTAATGGTATTGGCAAAGCCGAAGAACAATGGGTCGCCGCTGGCGAAAACGATGATTTCATCTGCCGTATATTGAGCAAATACATTATCAAGTGGAACTGTAATATCTATCCAAACAGCATTCGTAGGCAGCATTAAAGCAACAATTTTATGATGTCGCTTCCCGCCAGAGAACACTTTGCCACCCTTGATAATCTCCAGCACTTCAGGAGGGAAGAAGGGCTGCGGGTTGTCAGTTATGCCAATAACGTAGAACTTCAATTCTTCAATTCTTTAATTCTTCAATTTTTTAATTCTTCAATTTTTCACAAATCTCTTCCAGGCTTCAGTTGTGCCGCATCGTCGAAGGTCATGATGGCGTTGCAGAGGGTGGCGGCGAGGTTGCTGCCGCCTTTACGACCTTCAACGATAATCTTGGGAATATCCTTGAACGGCTTCACCATGTGTTTCGACTCACGGACATGCACAAAGCCAACGGGGGCAGCGATGATACCGGCTGGATGCGCCTTGCCTTTGCGAATGAGGTCGCAGAGTTCCATGAGTGCCGTTGGGGCGTTGCCAAAGGCGAAAAGTGCATCAGGATGCTCCTCGACGGCCAGGCGGATGCCGGCTTGGGTGCGGGTGATGTTATTGGCAGAGGCAAGCTCTGTCACACTCGAATCGTTGAGGTAGCATTTTGTCTCGACGCCCAGGCGGCTTAGGGCGCCTTTGCGGATGCCGCTCGTCACCATTGTCACATCAGTCACGATGGTCTTCAGCGTGCCGTCTTTCACCTTATTGAATATGGTCTCAACTGCCCCTGGGTCCGTATAGAGGATGTTCTCCATATCGAAGTCGGCGGTGGTATGGATAGCGTGTAGCAATGCCCATTGATGGTCTAAGGCGTAGTCGCCCTTTAATTCGCCAAGAATGGTGCGGAAGGATTCAATCATGATATTCTGACCAATCCTCTCTCCTCTCTTCTCTCTCCTCTCTCCTCTAAAATATCCGCGAGGCGTAATCATCTTTCCATCAGCGACATACGACTGCGAGTTGCCAATAATGATGACTGTAAACATATCCACGTCCTCAGGGTCGAACTGACTGAGTGTTGTCACCTTCACCGTCTGTTCTTCACGCCCAGCCTGACGGACATAGCCCACAGCAGTATCAGCAGAACGATACTTCAAGAACAACTCCTGCAAGCGATAGAGTTGCCAATAGCGTCCATGCGACTTGGGATTGTAGACGGCTGTCACGAAGTCGCCCACGGCGGCAGCCTTGATGCGACGCTCTATCACCTCCCAAGGCGTCATCAGGTCACTCAGCGAGATGATGCACATATCATGACCAATGGGTGCTCCCAAGAGCGATGCTGCCTTCTGGAAAGCCGAGATGCCAGGAAGTGAGACAATCTCAATGTCCGACTGTCTTTCACGGGCCATCTCATAGATGAGGGGCGTCATTCCGTAGATGCCAGCATCGCCTGAAGAGATGACCACGACGGTCTTCCCCTGTTCCGCCAAAAGGAAAGCCTGCTCAGCCCGCTCACGTTCCTTCTTCATGCCCGTGTCGATACACTCGCAGTCAGCCTTCACATACATCTCGATAAACTGGAAGTAATACTTATACCCCACAATGACATCAGCCTCGCGTACTGCTTCCAGCACGGCAGGAGTGATGTCCTCTTGACTGCCAGGTCCAATGCCTGCTACAATGATTTTTCCCATATCTGCTGCAAAAATACAAATAAAATAGTAAGAAAGGAAGGGTTGCGGGTGTTTTTTGTTCTTAATGTGCTTTTTACGACGGAGACAACCGCTGCCGAATACCTACTTTTGATTAGTCACATCTTGTTACGCTCCATATTGGATGTCAGGGATGTCCCCTGTCATCCTTTGTCCTCAACTGGCGCCTGTTTCAACTGCTCAAGCGCCCTGCAAAGCTGGTCGGGACAGGAAGTGCCTTTCGTGCCGCAGCGGATGCCATCGAGGCGCTTGATGACGTCGTCAATCTGTTGGCCGCGCACCAACAGACTGATGCCTTGGAGGTTGCCGTTGCATCCTCCAAGGAAAAACACTTGCTGAATCACATTGTTCTCGTCGGCAGTCACATCGATCAGTTTCGAGCAAGTGCCTTTCGTTTCATACTGTACATGTTTTGTCTTCATTGTTATTTCATTTTCTCGATTCATATTCTACAGGGGCTATTGTGTCATCTTCGTCACGTCGTCGAGGGTGAACTTGCCCGAGAAGACCGTGACCGACGTTTCGTCATCGCCTTCTACCAGCATGATGACAGCCGACTGCTGCTTGCCCACGTGGTGGAAGATGTTCACCTTGTTGTCGTCCTCATTCATCTGCATCAGCAGTTCGTACTTGTCCTTGGCCATGATGGACTTGACGTCGCTCTTCAGCTTCTTCTGGGCGGCATGGTCCTCGGAGGTGATGATCTGGATGCCCGTCAGCTTGCCTGCCAGCGTCTTGGTATCGATGCCTGGCACGGAGGGGGCGGCGTTCTTGCCCGCCATGCTGAGCATATATTTGGAGATGTAGACGTAGGTCACGTTCTTCATGTCGGCATATTTCTCGAATGCCTTTACCTGGGCATTGGCGGTGAGGCTGCCCAGTGTCACCACGATGCAAAGGAGGGCCTTAATGATTGTCTGTTTCATATCGTTTCAATACCTTTAGTTTCTCGTTAAATGATTGTTCTGTCTTGTCGCTCAGGGCTTTCGCCTTCTCCAGGTGTCCCATGCCCTTGTTCAGGTTGTAGGCCAGCATGTTGAGGGCGCGCTCGGCTTCCTGTTGTGCCAGCACAGGGTCCTGGTAGGTGTCTTGCTCAGCCAGATTCGTTTCCTCGTCCTGACGCATCAGATGGAGTCCTACACCCAAGACAAGGGCAAAGCTGGCAGCGACAGCGACCCCCCTCCATCTCCCCCGAGGGGGAGTGTTGGAAGCCTCCCCTCGGGGAGGTATGGAGGGGGTTGTTGGTTTGGCTCCCCACTCGTCAATCTTGGCCGAGAGGCGCTCTTCGAGTCCTTCGGGAATGGGTATCTGTTCTAACGTTTTCAGATTCAGTTCGTCCATGTCTTAGTGATATTTTGGAATTGCTGTTTCAGTTTCTTTTTCGTTCGCATCACGATGATGCGGATATTGCCTTGTGAGAGTCCTGTGTCGCGCTCTATCTCTTCGTAGGAGCGGTCGTCCACCAGGTGCATCTGAATGATTTTCGCGTCTCTTTCGGACAGTTGCCGGATGAGTCCTTCCACCTGTGTGACCTCGTCGCGGGCGTCTATCTGGCGGTCGAGGCTCCGTTCGTCGGGCGGCCCTTCCTCGTTCTTCAGCTCGGCGGAGACATCCACGTGTTTCAATCGCCGCTGGTCCACAAAGAGGTTGCGCATCATGGTCACGAGGTAAGCCTCCCTTATCGCCTCGTCAGGCAGGTCGTCGCGCTTCTGCCATAGCTTCAAGTACAGATCCTGAAGCAGGTCTTCGGCATCCTGCGCGTTGCCCGTCAGGTGGTAGGCCACCCTGTAGAGCAACTGATGGTGAGGCATGAACCGCTGCTTGAACTCCCGTGCGTCCATCCGTCGTTACTCTTCAGCTTCTTGCTTAGTTGTTCACTCCGACACTCATCTTCATACCCTGTTGCAGCATCTTGGCAAAGTCGAACGTTCCTGAGATGACCACCAACGTGGCTTCCTCTTCTTCTACCGCCAAGATGACGTTGGTAGACTGCTCACCCTTCTTCGAGAGATAGATCTTTACCATTTCGCCATCATCACCTTTAGTATCAACCAGCGGCTCCCACTCCTTGCCTTTCAGCAGCTTCAGGGCGGCTTTCTTGAATTTCTTGATGTTGCCACCATCTTCGCATGTGAAAACCTTCACGTCGTCAAACTGGTTGAGGAATTCTTCACCCTCATCTTGGCCGAGATTGACAACCTCGCCAACATGTAACCCGTTTCCCTGCTTGGCAGCGAGGTTGATCATGTCCTTGCCGACATGCTGAAACTCCACGCCCTTGATCTTAGCCAGCTCGTCAAAGGCATTGTTCTGGGCATAGGCACCAGCACACACGAAAGCTAACACGGCACAAACGGCCAACTTCTTCATCAATGTCATAGATAAATGATTCATTTTCTTCTGGTTGTTTAATTGTTGTACATTACTCTTTGAAGTGTCATCGATGACTGCTTCTATCTGTACCTACGAGTATTCCTTTGCGTTTGTTACAAAGCTGCTGCAAAAATACAAAAAAAATAGTAAGAAAGGAAGGGTTGCGGGTGTTTTTTGTTCCTGATGTGGATTTTTTACGACGGAGACAGCCGCTGCCGAATACCTACTTTTGATTAGTCACATCTTGTGACGTCCCCTATTGTCGCAATACTTAAAACACTCGGTTTTAGGTATTGTGCCGTTCTTTGATTCTCCGTACCTTTGCACCCAGTTTTTTAACCGTATTATTTAAGATGAAGAGAAGTATATTTGTATTATTGTCATTTGTGTGTCTGCAGGCTTTGGCTCAGCGATTGAGCGTGGGCGGCTATGGCGAGGCCGTATTCTCGCGCAACTACTTCAGCGACCACGTAAGCCGCTACAGTCAGCCCGAACAGCATAAGGACGACCCCAGCCACGGACGCTTTGATATTCCGCATGCCGTCATCAATATTGGGTATGACTTCGGCAAGGGCTGGAGCTTCGGTACGGAGATAGAGTTCGAGCACGGCGGCAACGGCATAGCCTACGAGAAGGAAGACGAGGAAGGCGGCGAGTGGGAACAGGAAACCGAGAAGGGCGGCGAAGTGGAACTGGAGCAGTTCTGGATTCAGAAGTCGTTCGGCCGTGTGGCCAACATCCGTGCAGGTCACATCGTGGTTCCTGTAGGTCTGAACAATGCCCACCACGAGCCGTTGAACTTCTTCACCGTCTATCGTCCTGAAGGAGAAAACACCATCATGCCGTCGACGTGGCACCAGACGGGTGTGTCGGTGTGGGGCCGCTACGGCGACTTCCGTTATGAGGCGCAGTTGGTGGCCGGTCTGAATTCCGACCAGTTCACGAATACGGGCTGGATCAAGAAGGGCCACAAGTCGCCCATGGAGTTTGATGTGGCCAACAAGTATGCCGCTGTGCTGCGCCTCGACAACTACTCGGTTCCCGGCCTGCGGTTGGGACTGAGCGGATACTACGGCCACGCCATCGGCAACAGCTATCCGCGCAATGCCAACGGCGTGGATGCGGAGTACAAGGGGGCGGTGGCCGTCGGAGCCTTCGACTTCACTTATAACGACCACAACTGGATTGTCCGCGGACAAGCCGACTACGGCTATCTGGGCGATGCCGACCAGCTGAAGTACGTCTACAACCGCCTGAACTCGAAGTCGCCCTACAAGCACTCCGCCTTCGTGTCGAAGAATGCGTATGCTGTCGGCATCGAGGCGGGCTACGACGTGTTCTCGCAGATTCCCAAGATGCGTCAGGACGACCGTAAGCTATATGTCTTCGGACGCTTCGAGGCCTACAACCCCTATGCCAGCGACACCAAGGGGACGACCTACGACTATACGGCCGTGAAGCACGTGGCAGCAGGCATTAACTATCATCCTGTGCCCGAGGTGGTCATCAAGGCCGAATACTCGAAGCGGCTGCTGAAGTCGATCTACAACGACGAGCCGAGCCTGAACATCGGCGTGGCCTACGAAGGATTCTTCTTGTAAACGAAGTCACATCATAACAAAATAACTTAAAAAGACAATGAAAAAGATTCTTATCTGCACGATGGCCCTGCTGATGGGTGCCATGACCTTTACTGCTTGCAGTAGTGACGACGACAACGACAACCAGAACGCCGACAAGTTCAAGGATCGTACCTACGGTATGGCCGCCATTAATGCCTGCGGCGACGTGGTGTCTCAGTTTGAGGCTGCCAACAAGGCGATTGCCCAGGCCAATCTGTCCGTCGAACAGGAGACCTATCTGCGCAACGTGCTAACCCAGTTGGTGAGCAACGTCATCGTTCCCACCTACACCAAGCTGGCCGACGACGTAGAGGACCTGGAGAAGACGCTCAACGGACTGACGGTCAACACCATCACGCAGGCACAGATTGACAAGGCCTGTGCCGACTTCAAGGATGCCCGTCTGAACTGGGAGCAGTCGGAGGCTTTCCTGATGGGTGCCGCTTCTGACTTCGACGTCGACCCCACCATTGACTCCTGGCCCCTGAACCGTACGCTCCTGCTGAGCTACTTCAATAAAGGTATGGACGACGAGATGCTGGAGGACGCCACCATCCTGGGTTTCCACGCCCTGGAGTTCATCCTGTTCCGCGACGGCCAGCCCCGCAAGGTGGCCGAGTTGCAGGGCAAGGACACCTATAAGAACTTCGAGAATGTCACGGGCGCCCAGGAGCTGACCTACGCCCAGACCATCTGTAAGCTGCTGAAGGAGCGTTGCTTCCAGCTGCAGGTAGCCTGGGAGGGAGCTACCGCCAAGAACGCTAACCGCATGGCCGTGGTCGAGGCTGCAGGTCTCGACTACACGACGGAGGCCGGACTGACCTACGGCGAGAACCTCACGACTGCCGGCTTGCTGGGCAGCAAGAGCACGTTCCCCACGCTGAAGGGTGCCATTGCCCAGGTGCTGAGCGACGACGAGGGCTCGTGTGTGGCCATTGCCAACGAGGTGGGTACGGCCAAGATTGCCAACCCCTTCTCGGCAGGCGACGTGTCGTATGTGGAATCGCCCTACAGCTATAACTCCATCAAGGACTTCCAGGACAATATCCGCTCAGTACGCAACGTCTGGTACGGCAGTACCAACGGCAGCGCAGCCAGCGTCAGCTTCAACGGCTTCTTTGCCAGCGTCGGCCAGAACAATGTCAGCACCGGCGTGGTCAATGCCTTCAACGACGCCATCACGAAGATTGGCGACATGCCCGCCCCGTTCGTGAAGTACTGCTGCACCATCTGGAACATCAACTTCGAGGACGACGAGGACTGGGACGTAGAAGAATAAGTAATCCCCTAAACAATACTTATGATGAATTTACAAACTAAAAAGACCTTTATGTGGCTGTTGGTATGCGCAGGCATGCTGACAGCCTGTTCCGACAGCGACGACAGCACCGCCGACTTGGGCCCGCTGACCCCTGCTGAGGACTATTTCGGCCAGGCCACCGGCAACTTCACGGCTGAGGAGTGGTATCCCGGCGGAGAGTTGGGAACGACCGAGAAGGCCAGTTATTCGGCCATCACTCCTGCCGCACAGGCTGCAGGTATGGAGGAAGACTTCATTTCGGGCGAAGGCTTCTTCGAGAAACTCTACACCTTCGAGCAGGAGCCCCGCAAGGGACTGGGACCGGCCTGGGTGCGTAACTCGTGCATCGCCTGCCACCCCTCCTACGGTCACGGCAAGCGCCAGACCGAGTATCGTGCCAACCAGATTGGCAACGGCTACCTGCTGGTCATCTATCATCCTGACAACAATGCCTACATCTCGGAGGTGACGGGCATGCCTCAGACGCAGGCCATGTCGCCCTTCAAGGCACCTATCGACGAGAGCCAGATCTCGATTGAGTGGAAGAACGTGACGGAGATGGAGAGCGGACTGCCCATGCAGTTCGAGGACGGCGAGCAGTATGCGCTCATCTATCCCGAGGTGCGCATCCCGCAGTCGGCCTTCAACACCAATCCCAAGCCCGAGAACTACGACGTGCGCCTGGAGTCGACCATCGGCGTCTATGGCACGGGACTGCTCGACGCCATCGACGACGAGGATATCGAGGCACAATGGCTGTCGGAGTCGAAGTACGTGGAGCTGAATCCCGCCATGTGGGACAAGGAGGCCGGAGCCTTCAAGTCCTCGGCCTACTATGCTGCAGGCTATAACGACACGGGTACGCATCGCGGCTCTCACGGTCCGCTGAAGAAGTTCACCTACGCCATGACGCGTGGCTCGTTGCAGGACGGTGCCGGTGCCAACGCCATCTGGAACATCACCAACGTGACGCGCTCCGACCGCCACTGGCTTTACACCACTCCTGCCTGGGCCAAGGCGCAGAGCGAGGATGCCGAGGTCATCGACTATATCAAGAAGCACGGCGCCTCGGAGTCGAGCATCCTGCATCCCTACTATGCCGACGGCACGGACAAGGGCATTGCCGAGCGCGTGAACGACATCCTGAGCTGTTCGTCGATTGCCAAGAAGGAGACTTTCGATAAGTACCTGTTCAACGGCAAGCCCTATAACGGCAAGGACGAGATGAGCGACAAGCAGTACTATCAGTTTATGGTGTGGCACCGCGGACTGGCTGTGCCTGCTGCCCGCAACCTGCACGACAAGATGGTGCAGCGCGGCAAGGAGCTCTTCTCGCAGATAGGCTGTGCGCAATGCCACCGTCCCTCGTGGAAGACGGGTAAGGACGATATGTGGGTGGACGCCTCTACCAAGGCTTATGCCAAGAGCGTGGGCAAGGATGCCTCGAAGGTGCTGCCCAAGTATCCCAACCAGACGATCTGGCCCTATACCGACATGGTGCAGCATCGGTTGTTTATGATGAACGACATCCGTACGGGCTGGTGTCGCACCACGCCGCTGTGGGGCCGCGGACTGTCGCGCCAGCTGACGGGTGCCGACGACCGTCTGCACGACTGCAGGGCACGTTCCGTGCTTGAGGCCATCATGTGGCACGGCTATTCGAAACGCTCCGACGGTTATCGTGCCACCGAGAAGTTCTATCATCTGAATAAAGACGATCGCGACGCAGTTATTAAATTCATCAATGCGATATAATAACGGGGCCCGTTTTCCGTTAATAAAGCATGAAGAAAACTGTTTTAGTGCTATACATCGTGGTGATTGCCGTGATGGCAGTCGCCACGATGGTTGAAAGATATGAGGGTACCGAGTATGTGGCCGAACACATCTATGGTGCCTGGTGGTTTACTGCCTTGTGGGCGCTGCTCACGGCGGTAGCCATCTTTTATTTTGTCAAGCGCAGGGTGCGTCGGCTCTCCGTGGTGACGCTCCACCTGTCGTTTGTGGTCATTTTGGCAGGTGCCCTGCTGACGCATCTTACCGCCCGGCGAGGCATCGTCCTGTTGCGCAAGGGAGAGGTCACCAACCAGTACCTGACCAGGGACATGAGGCTGCATTCGTTGCCTTTCAGCATCACCCTGGAGGATTTTGAAATCGAGTATTATGAGGGCACCAACGAGCCTTCCGACTATATCTCGCACATCACCATCGGGCAACGGCCGTTCACCATCTCCATGAATCAGATTGTGAGCCAACGGGGCATCCGGCTCTATCAAAGCGATTACGACGAAGACCTGCAGGGCAGCATCTTGGCCATGAACAGCGACCCCTGGGGCATCCCCGTCACCTATTGCGGCTACGGACTGCTCTTCCTGTCGCTCCTCTGGATACTCGTCGACCCCCGAGGGCGCTTCCGTGAGCAGATTTCCGCGCTTCGTAGTCATCGCTTCCCGCTCGTCCTGCTGGCGGCTTTCCTGTTGGCGTGTCTCGTCGTGCTGGTGATTCACTTCCTGAGGAAGTATGCGCTGTCAACCCACCCGCTGCCGGTACTCAACTCGCCCTTGCTACCCATCCATGTGTCGACCATCATGATGGCCTACGTCCTGCTGCTGCTGACGGTCGTCTGCTCGTTTGTAGCCCTTGCCGTGAAAAAAAAGCGCCAGGTGATGTACCACCTGTCACAACTGATGCTCTATCCCTCGCTCACCCTCTTGGGCTTTGGCATCTTCATCGGAGCCATCTGGGCCAACATATCGTGGGGCAACTACTGGTCGTGGGACCCTAAAGAGACGTGGGCACTCATCACCTTGATGGTTTATGCGGTTCCTGCCCACCGCAGCTTGCGACTGAACTATCATCTCTATATGACGCTGGCCTTCCTGGCCATCATCATGACCTATTTTGGCGTGAATTATTTCCTTGGAGGTTTACATAGCTATGCATAACAAGAACAACCGGCTTCGCCCTGTAATGCTGACAGGGACAGGTAGTGATGTAGGCAAAAGCATCATTGCGACGGCCTTGTGCCGCATCTTCCGCCAGGACGGCTATCAGCCCGCCCCGTTCAAAGCCCAGAACATGTCGTCAAACGCCTACGCACTCCCCGACGGCCTCGAGATGGCTACCGCCCAGGCTATTCAGGCTGAGGCGGCGGGGGTGGCCTGTCATACGGACATGAACCCGCTGCTGCTGAAGCCCCAGAATGACCATACGAGCCTCGTCGTGCTGAACGGACGGACGGTAGGCAATACGAGTGAGTTTAACTTCTGGGGAGTTAAAGGAGTTAAAGAAGTTAAAGAAGTTAAGGGAGTTAAAGACAATAGTTGTGCTATTGATTTCCGTCGGGAGGTCTGCGATGCCTACGACCGCCTGGCTGCCCGCTATAACCCCATTGTGCTGGAAGGGGCGGGGAGCATCTCGGAACTGAACCTGAAAGACCACGACTTGGTGAACCTGCCGATGGCGCGACACGCTCATGCCAACGTCATCCTGGTGGGCGACATCGACCGCGGGGGAATCTTTGCCTCCGTCTATGGCAGCATCGCCCTGCAGACGGAGGAGGACCGGCGGCTCATCAAGGGTATCATCATCAACAAGTTCCGCGGCCACCTGAGCCTCTTCGAGGAGGGACGGCGCATGATGGAAGAGATTTGCGGAGTGCCCGTGCTGGGCGTCGTACCTTATTTCAAGGACATCCATATCGAGGACGAGGACAGTCTCAGTATCGACAACAAGCGCCGGCAGAACATCCCCATCACCTCGTCGGCCGACATGACTGCCGACTTCAAGGAGCAGCAGTACGACCGGCTGGCCGACCATGTGCGCCAGCATCTGGATATGGATAGGCTCTACAAAATCCTGGCCGATGACTAACGTGCTGTCGCTGCTCGTCGGCTGGGTGCTCGACCTCGTGTTTGGCGACCCTCAGCGACTGCCGCATCCCGTAGTGGGGTTCGGCAAGGCGATAGCTTTCTTCGAGCGTCGGCTCAACAAAGGCCGCCATCGTATGCTGAAGGGTGCCCTGATGAGTATCGCCCTGATTGCACTTGTTTTTGCCGCCACCTGGCTTGTGCGCAGCCAACTCTCAATTTTTACTTTTCACTTTTCACTTTTCACTCCTCACTTCTCACTCCTCACTTCTCACTTCTCACTCCTCTTCGATGTCATCATCATCTTCTACTGCCTCGCCGGCACGACGTTGATTCGCGAAGTGCGCCAGGTG
Source organism: uncultured Prevotellaceae bacterium (assembly GCA_902780025.1). GTDB lineage: Bacteria > Bacteroidota > Bacteroidia > Bacteroidales > Bacteroidaceae > Prevotella. The sequence continues at coordinate 1,511 of CACZDV010000025.1, read as the reverse complement.
TTTCTCGCCGTCGACCGCTCGTTGGAAGAGGGTAGGGCACAGGTAGCCCGCATCGTGGGCCGCGACACCTCGCAGCTCTCGGCACAGGAGGTGCGCACGGCAGCCCTCGAGACGTTGGCCGAGAACCTGAGCGACGGCGTGATAGCTCCCCTGTTCTGGTTAGCCCTCCTCGGCGTTCCGGGCATGCTGGCCTACAAGATGGTGAACACCCTCGACTCGATGATAGGCTACCGGACGGAGCGCTACAAGGACTTCGGCTGCTGGGCGGCCCATATCGACGACGTGGCCAACTACATCCCCGCCCGCTTGACGGCCCTGCTGATGATACTCTCGTCATCACTTTTCACTTCTCACTCATCACTTTTCACTTCTCACCCTTCACTTTTCACTTCTCACTCATCACTTTTCACTTCTCACTCATCACTTCTCACCTTCGTCCGTAAATACGGACGATGCCACGCCAGCCCCAACAGCGGCTACCCCGAAGCAGCCCTTGCCGGCATCCTCGACTGCAGGTTCGGCGGCCCGCACTACTACTTCGGCCAGCTCTTCGATAAACCCTACATCGGCACCAACGACCGCCTGCTGACCACCGCCGACATGCAGAAAGCCGTACGCGTGAACCGCACGGCAGAGGTCCTGATGGTGCTGCTGACCGCCGCCGTCCTATACTTTGTCAGATAAACAAAAAACGAACCACATATATGGAATACATGTCTCAAGAAGGCTACGATAAACTGGTAGCAGAACTCCGGCAGCTGGAAAACGTGGAACTGCCCAAAGTAAAAGAAGCCATTGCCGAGGCCCGCGACAAGGGCGACCTCAGCGAGAACTTCGAGTATCATGCCGCCAAGCGCGAACAAGCCCGCCTCTTAGGCAGGATACGCTTCAAGCAGCGCGTACTCGAGTTCGCACGGGTCATCGACACCTCCAAGCTCGCCTCCGATGCCGTCGTACTGCTCTCCAAGGTCGAGATGACCAATCTGAACACCAACGCCCGCATGGCCTACACCCTCGTCAGTCCCCACGAGGCCAACCTCCGCGAGGGCAAGATTTCCATCAAGTCGCCCATCGGTCAGGCCCTGTTACATAAGAAAGTAGGCGATGTCGTCGAGGTCCGTGTTCCCGCCGGCCTCCAGCGGCTGCGCATTGAGAGTATCGCCATTTAGTACGTAAAGAAAAAATCCGGAAGATGAAAAAACGTAAATAATTTTCATATAGCCAAATAACTGCGAAAACCACCTCAAAACGCCCATTTTCCGGGCGTTTTAGTTTGGTCGGACTAAAGTCGGAGTTTGGTCGGAGTAAACCCGAGGTTTGGTCGGACTAAAGTCCTGGTTTGGTCGGAGGGGAGTTTGAGGTATTTTTCGCCATTCTAAAAATGTAAATATAATTTTCCTAATCGATGTATGGAAAGTAAGAAAGTAGGAAAGTAGGAAAGCGGACATAAAGCTATTTTGAAGCGGGAAGAGAGACATTATAAGTAGCAGTTTTTTATTTAGATTTATTTT
>CACZDV010000024.1 GCA_902780025.1 uncultured Prevotellaceae bacterium | reverse complement strand
GGCTTCGCCCGACACCTGGCTGAGCACGGAAAGCTGGCCACCTACGAGATGCTGGTGCTGGTGCTCCAGAACATCGTGGACTGCACGAAGGAACTTATCGCTCAGGGACAGCCCGTGAAGCTCGACGGTCTGGGCACGTTCTACCCAACGATCGAGAGTGTCTGCGCAGACACCATTCCCGAGGCCCTGGCGGGCATCAACGAGAACATCAAGGGTGTGCACCTGCGCTTCCGTCCTGAGAACGCCAAGGGTGAGGAACTGACCTCGCGCGAGCTGAAGAAGAGCTGCACCTTCGAGGCCTATCAGCTTGTGAAGACCCTCTACAAGACGGTCGACGGCAAGAAGAAGTCGTACCAGCAGCGTACGCCGTTGAGCACGTACAACATTCAGCAGGCGGAGCCGGACCCGGAGCCGGAGCCCTAAGCGCTTCACTGGCGTGAAGCTAGTGAAGAAGTGAATAGTGAAGAGTGAAAAGTGAAGAAGTGAATAGTGAAGAGTGATGAAGAAGCGAATCATTGAGATTGCGGTGAAGATGATAGTAGCCGCGCTCACCGCCTTCCTGACGGCACTGACCACCACCTCGTGTATGGGCTACGGCCCGCTGCACTTCTGAATAGAATGTAACATATAACATGTAACATTAAGACTGATTTCCCAAATAAAATCCCTGAATCGTTTTGCGGTTCAGGGATTTTTGTTTATCTTTGCATACTGAGAATCTACAAGAGGGAGATATGAGCAAAAACATAATTCACTGTTTGACGTTGGTGGTGACGGTCGTCGCCGCCTTATTCCTGTCAGGATGTGGAGGTGACTCCCAAGAACGGGAAAGGCAGCGCAGGGAAGCAGAAGACATGGTGTACGCGGCCTATTTGGCCAAGGACTATCCACGCATCATAGAACTTGTGGACAGTTTCAAGCCGCTGGGAAATTTCTCCGAGGGTAAGGCTTGCTACTGGTTAGGCTACGCCTACGACCGGATGATGCAGAAGCGCATGGCCGAACTATACTGGAAGACGGGTATCGCCGCCGTAGAGAACTCCACCGACGATGAGGACGTGCGGGTGTATGCCGGCATTACCAACCGCCTGACAGGCCTTCTGAATACATGGACCGAATATGAAGCCGCCCTGAAAGTGGCCATACCCGCGACGGAACGTTTGAAAAGCCTGGGGCGCGACACGACCAGCGAATACAACAATATGCTCATTTATATCGGTTGTTGTCAGAGCCGTCTCGGATTGAGAGATGACAAAACTTTCAATAGTCTGGAAGAAGCCTATAACGCCCAATTAAACAATATCAAGAAACACCCGAATGCCGTCACTTACCGCGATGCCATCATAGGCGTGATCAATATCAGTTACAACTACTTGGAAATAGCCGACTATGAGAAGGCCAGACTATGGCTTGAGCGCATGCGTCAACTGATTGAGGGATATAAAAAGCAAGCAGACGCGCGCCCCGACTATGCCGAAAAGCAGTTGGCACGCTACAACATCTATCTGGCCCGGGCCCTAGAGGGGTTGAAGTTCAAGGACGAAGCCGCCGAGGCCTACAGGCAGTTCTGCCAGACAGATTTCTTCCAGACGGCAGAAGGCAAGATACTGGCCAGCGACTATCTGCGGCTGGCAGGACGGTGGCAGGATGCCGCCGACAACTTCGGGAGCATGGATGAACTGATGAAGGCGTTCGGCACCAGTTATTCGCTGGAGAACATACAGCAAATGCTCTTAAAGAAGTATGAAGTCAATATGAAGGCCGGCCGTATAGACACAGCCCGTGCCGTGAGCATGACCATTGCCGAACGGCTCGACTCGGCCATCACGCTCTCACGCAGCGCCGAAGCCCGTGAAGAGGCGGCTGTACACGAGAAGGAGCTGGAGATGACCGCCGAGAACGAACGAAACGTACGCCAGCGCCACATCAGCCAAGTGATTACCATGGCGGCGCTCATCATCTTCCTTATCATCTACATCATCGTGCGCCACCGCATGGGCGCCCGCCTTGAGAAAGCCCACAACGAACTGAAGACGGCCTACGACCAACTGGAAGAGACTACCACCGTCAAAGAGCGCATGGAGAGTGAGCTGCGCATTGCCCGCGACATTCAGATGTCGATGGTGCCCAGTGTGTTCCCCAGCGTAGAGGGCATCGACATGTATGCCTCGATGACACCCGCCAAGGAGGTGGGCGGCGACCTGTACAACTTCCTCCGAAAAGGTGACAAGCTCTATTTCTGCATCGGCGATGTCAGCGGCAAGGGTGTGCCCGCCTCGCTCTTCATGGCCATAGTTACACGCGGATTCCGCACACTGGCATTGACGGGGAGAACTCCCGCAGAGATTGCCACCCGACTGAACAACGAACTGACCGAGAACAACGAGCAGGGTATGTTTGTCACCATGTTCATCTGCATGTATGACCTGAAACAGCGTCGGATAGAATACTGCAATGCGGGGCACAATCCGCCCATCATCGGCAATGTACATTGTGCATTTCTTGACGTCAAGGAGACCAATGCGCCCCTCGGGCTATGGCCCGACCTGGAATATGCAGGCGAAGAGATGGACCTGCCCAGCGGCAGTATGATGCTGCTCTACACCGACGGTCTGAACGAGGCAGAGAACTGCCGGCAGGAACAGTATGGTGAGGACCGCATTATTGAGCTGCTCACCTCGCTGTCTGCCGGCAGTTGCCGCGATGTCGTAGAGGCTCTGAAGGCTGACGTGGACCGCTTCCGCGACGGTGCCGAACAGAACGACGACCTCACCTTGCTCGTCTTCAGTTCTAATCTCTAACCTTAACTATGGCCTCGGCGTAGGCTCGGGGATGATGGGGTCGCCCATTTCGGAGGCCTCCTTATCCTTGTCGTCGAGCTTGAAGAGCATGAACTGGGGAGCCTCGGCGGTGCAGGGAGCCCAGCCCAGCTCGTCATCGTCATCGCCGTTGGGGTCGCTGTACTTGGCGAAGTTGGTCCAGGCGGTGAGCATCTTTTCCGAGAGGTCCCAGTCGCCCTGCGTCCAGGGACGCCAGCAGTGCTTCAACGACTTGAAGACGAACCAGAGGTCGCTGGAGTGGAAGGCACCCTTCAGACGGACGGTAACCTCAGGATGGCTGCCGTCGTCGGGCAGCGGACGGGCAAACTCGTAAGCCCAGGCCTTGCCGCCCTGCTGCTCACGCACCTTGCAGAACTCGGCGATGCCGGCTGACATGGAGCCCATGTCGTTGAGCGTGTAACCTATCATATAGGGAATGTCGGCGATGGAGCTGTCGCGGGTGGCGGCATCAAAGGTCTTCAGCGAGACGTAGCCGTCGACGATGGGGCGCTGCATGAGGAAGACGTCGCTCTTGGTCACCATATTATATAAGGTGGGGATGGTGTAGAGCAGTTCGGTGGGTGCCTGGCGTAGTTTCTCCAGGTCGGTGAGTCCTGCCCAGTCCATCACCTTCTTGGTCTCGGCCTCTGACTCCTGCAGGGTAGGGTTGTAGGTGAAGAAACGGTTCATGGGCGTAGCGGGCTTGGCCTCCTCGCCGTCCTTGGCGGGCACATTGATGCCGCCGCCGCTCATGATGACGGCCTTGTGGAAGAGCCCGCGGGCCAAGGGCGACTCGCAGAGGGTGCGCACACTGCCGGCGCCGGCACTCTGTCCGAAGATGGTGACGTTGTCGGGGTCGCCGCCGAACTGGGCGATATTCTCCTTCACCCACTTCAGTGACTGTATCTGGTCGAGGATGCCGTAGTTGCCGCTGACGTGGTTGGGACTCTCAGCCGACAGTTCGGGATAGGTCATGAAGCCGAAGATGCCGAGGCGGTAGTTGATGGTGACAAGCACCACGTCCTTGGCAGCCCACTCCTGACCGTCGAACTCTGGCTCTGTGCCCCAGCCCTCGCGGTAGCCGCCGCCGTGAATCCAGAGGGCCACGGGCAGCTTCTTGTCCACCTGTCCGGGAGCCTTGGTGTAGACATTCAGGTAGAGGCAGTCCTCGCTGTAGGGAGCCTCGTCGCCATAGCCCCACTCGGTGGCATAGCCGCCGGGATAGTGTACGGCCTGGTAGCCAGGATGTCCGAAGCGGTCGCACAGACGGACGCTGTCCCACTTCACCACGGGCTGTGGCTCCTTCCAACGCAGGTCGCCGATGGGCGGTGCAGCATAGGGAATACCCTTATAGACATAGACGCCGGGCAGGTCGGTGGTGATGCCCTGGATCTGTCCGCCCTCGACGGTCAGCACAGGGCTGTCGTTCTTCTTCTCGCCGGAATTGCATCCTAAGAGTGCCAATAGTGGCAGTAACAACAATAATTTCTTCATGATGGTTTGGTTTTGGTTAATAATAAATTAGGTTGGAAAATCTTCGTGGGGCAGCTCGAGGACGAAGCGCGAGCCGCCGGTATAGTCTTTGTCGAGAGTGAGGGTGCCGCCTAACATCTGTGCAAACTGGAGCGAGATGCTGAGGCCGAGGCCCAGTCCCTCGCCGAAGTCGTCGAGCTTCTGGAACCGCGTGAAGACACGGTCGTGGTCTTCGGGGGCTATGCCGGGGCCGGTGTCTTCGACGATGAAGCGCATGATGTTGCCGTCCTGACGCAGGCGCAGGGTGATGGTGCCCTCGGTGGTGAACTTCTTGGCGTTGTAGAGCAGTTCGTTCAAGGCCTTGGTCAGGTAGTCGCGGTTGGTCAGGATGGTCAGCCCGTCGGGCACCTGACTGTCGATAGTCAGCGGAATGCGTCGTGGCGGGCGGTTGTTGAAGACGGTCTCCAACTGGCGGGCCAGTTCCGGAACGTTTACGACATCACGGCACTCGACCTTCTCATGGTTGTCGGCAACGGCGGCGGCAGCCAGCAGCATGTTGACCATGCGGTTTACGGAGGTGGCATTCTGCTGCATGGTGTCGGTGATGTTCTCCACCTCGCCGCCGGGAATAGAGCCGAAATCGTCGCGCAACACCTGGGCAAAGCCCATGATGATGTTCAGCGGCGTACGGATCTGATGGGACATATCCTGGAGGAAGGCCGTCTTCTGTCGCATCGACTCATCGGCCTGACGAGTGGCCTCGGCCAGTTCGCGGTTACGCCGTTCGCTCTCGGCATTGATGGTCTGCAACTGGCTGATGTGTCCGTCGAGTGTCTGCTGCATCGCCACGAAATTGTTCTGCAGATGTCCTACGACGTCGGCTTGCTCGGTAGGGGCCATGTGTTCGTCGTAGTGGCCGTTGGCAATCCTCATAGCCTGCTGCGTCAGCTGCTTCAGGGGAGCGATGAGGCGGTTCACCGTGCGGCGGCAGTAGACGAGCATGAGGAGCAGTCCGATGAGCAGCAGGGGAACGATGATATAGGTCAGACGGAAGTAGCGGCCGAGGATATCGTTCTCAGTACAGACGAGGGCGATGCTCCATCCTGCCTTCGGAATGGGGCCGTAGAAGCAGTGATAGATGATGCCTGCGGCCTTGACGTCGAGGATGCCGCGCTTGCCCTCCAGCATCTCGTGTCCCAAGGCGATGAGTCCGGGCTGCAGCGTGGGGTCTACCTCGTCGAAGATGGTGGTCTTCACCAGTCGGTCTTCCTCGGGGTGAACAAAATAGTGGCCTTTGCGCCCTAACATCATGGTGTAGGATTCGGGGTAGGGCTTCTCGGCGGTGATGATCTTCGAGAGTGTAGGCAGTGAGATGTCGGTGGAGATGACGCCGATGAAACGTCCCTCGGTATTATAAATAGGTACGCAATAGGAGGCTATCATGTCTTCCGACGACAGTGTGCCTTCGTTGTAGTCGTCGAAGGGTTCAACCCAGACGGGCTTTCCAGCCTCGCGCGGGGTTTTGTACCAGACCTTTTCGTAATACTCGTATTCGCCTTCGCGGACGGTGACGATGCTGTCGCCCTTGCGTACGGTGTAGGCCGAGAAGTAGCGGCCCAGCTGGGGGAAGAAGTAGGGCTCGGTGGTGATGGAGCAGCTGTTGACATTGGGGTTCAGTTCCACGATGCGTCGTGAGTACTCCAGCAGCGAGTCAGGCTGCATGTTGGCCTGCACCAGCCAGCGGAAGTTCTGCGTGGCCACCTCCACCTCGTCAAGGCATGCCTCCACGCGTCGGTTGGTGTTCTCGAGGATGCGCTCGGCACGTCCGAAGGCCTCCTGCCTGATCATGGCCCTGGATTGGATGAAGAGCAGTACTATTGCCACAACGAAGATGACCAGCACACCGAGGAGTGTACCGCCGCCAATGCGCTTGGTCAGCGACTGGCTGATGTAACTGACAGGATTGGTCATTCGCTGGGCTTTAGAGGGTTCATACAGAAATTGATCATACGGTCGAGCAACTCGGTGACCTTCTTGGACTGGGCATCCATCGTGTCGGTCATCTGCACAATCTCGTCGTGCGACAACTGTGCATGCTGCTCATAGATACGTCCCACGATGTCGCTGACGATGGTCACGGGCGGTGTCAGCTGGTCGGTGGCACTGTGCATAAAGGTTCTTTTGGTGTCCTCGGCCTCTTTGGTATGCTCATAGGCCGTGCGGAGTGCCTCGCCTTGTTCGTCGAGCGCCTGTCGCTGCTGGGCAATCTGGTTCAGATGGTCGTCGAGCGATAACTGCATGTCGCGGAAGGACCGTTGCAGATGGCCTATCTCGTCGGGGCGCTGCGTAGCCTCTAACAGATGGCTGAAATCGCCCTTTGCCAGCCGTTGTGTGGAAGCATCGAGCCTGAACAGCGGCCGCAACTGCCACCCGACATACCAGAAACAGAAGGCGAAGAGAGCCAGCAACCCGACGAGGGTGATGAGCATGGCCTGCCTATGCAACTGATGCCAGGAGGCAAACATCTCGTACTCGGGACAGATGATGTCGAGGCTCCAGCCCGTATTCTCGAACGGACAGTAGAAGGCATAGCAGGGTATACCCCAGACATCGATGGCCATATTGCCGCGCTCGCCGTTCATCATGGCTTTTGCCAGCCGTGCACCGTCGTCGTCGGGATGCAAGGAAAGCAGTTTCTTGATGGAGCCCGGACCTAACATCGTACTGTCGGGATGGACGATGAACGAGGCATTACGGCTCATCAGCGCACAGAAGGTGTTGGGGAAGGGACGTGCCGCCTGAACGGTGTGTGATAGCCAGCCGAGCGGGACGTAGACGGAGAGAACGCCGACGATGCTGTCACCCTCGTGGATGGGTACATTATAGGAGGTAATGGCTTCGTCGACATATCGGCTCACCTCCGAGGGGTCAGACCACAAAGCGCTGTCCGAACGTACGACATCAGCAAACCACGACTGTTGCTCGAAGTCAGTGGAGGCATAGTCGTCGATGCTCACTATCTCCTGTCCCTTGCGCTCGCTGTAGACCATGAACTTAGGACCTTTCTGCGGATAGTAGCCGGGGCGGAAGGCAATGTTGCAACCTTTCAAATTGGGATTCGAAACGACCATCTGCCGGCTCAGCGCCATCATGGCGTCGGGGGTATCGAGACGGCGCTCAATCACGTTCTGCATATTGCGGGCGGCGGTCTCCACCTTCGACAGTTCGTTGTCGATGTTCAGGGCAGCTGTCTCGAGTGCTGCCTTTGCCTTTTCAATGGCCTCTTCCCTGATGGCCTGCCGCGCAAACCAAAGCATCATCCACAGCACGGCCATGAACAGCAGTGCGGCGATGGCCGCCATCCATAATGACAGATGGACGGACAGCGTGTTGCGGATGTATGACTTCAGGTTAGGCATAGGCGGCGAGGGTGTTATTGCGGGAAGATGATGCGGTAGTTGCCGCTAAGGTGCATGAAGGCGAAGAGGCGCAGCAGACCGTCGTAGTAGGCATCGAAGTAGCCGTCGTCAAACGGTTCGTGCTTCATGTTCCACAGGTGGTCGACAAACTCCTTGCTCTTGTCATGGCTGCACAGCATGGAGGCGGCAGCCGACGTGGCGACGAGACCGATGGAGTGGCGCAGCTTGCGGAAACCGCCGGCACCCAGAATCTCGTTGCCCTCGGGCAGTGTTCCGTCCTTGCGGTACTGGTCGACGAAGGTGTCGATGCCCTGCGAGTAGAGGAAGTTCTGAATCTTCTCGCCATACTGACGCTGCCAGGCACCGTCGGCACAGCTCCACTCGTAGTCGAGGGTGATATTCATCGGTACGCGCCAGGAGTCGTAGCGGAAGTTGTTATTGCCGTTGCGCGGCGGAGCCTGCGGAGCAGCATCCTGCTGGCCGCCCTGCTGACGGCGCGGGAAGCGGAAGCCCTGCATCTCGCTGCCGTCGTACTGGCACTGGTCGCCGTTGAGGCCGGTCTTCTCGTCGATGCACTTATGGAGGAACTCGCGGCTCTTTTGTGCGCACTCGTTCCAGTAGTCGCTGCGGCCGTCGTCAGCCCACTTCGCCCATACCTCGTAGAAGGCGGGAATATGGTACGAGGGGTCGGTGAATCCTTGACCGAAACCGTCGGGGGTGAAGGTGATGAGCTTGGTCGCAGGGTCGATGAGGTACATCTTCTGGGGACCTTGCTGCTGCTGACCACCGAAACCGCCGAAGCCGCCGAAACCACCCTGACGAGGCTCGGGCGTGTACTCCTTGGGTTGGATGCAGTTCAGGATGTTTTGCGCCTCGGCCTTGTAGTTGATGCCGGTATGGTCGCCCCAGCGGTTGGAGGCGAAGATGAGGGCGGTGATGAAGTACAGCTCACCGTCGCTGGCGGCACCGTCGGCATTGCGGGTACCGTCGGTCTTACAACTCCAGGCAAAGTAACCCTTACGGTTACCGTCCTGGTGTTGCATGTACTTCTTGCTCCAACGCCACAGGCGGTCGAAGATGTCCTTCTCACCAAACTGCACGGCTACCATCAGACCGTAGGACATTCCCTCGGTGCGGGCATCGTGGTTCTTGATGTCAGAGACGTAGCCCATCGTGTCGCCTACCTCGAAGTAGACCTTGTTGGGGCCGCGGAAAACGTCGTTGAACACTTCCTTCAACTTGGCGTCGACATCGGCGGGCTTGTAGCCCATCTCGACGAACAGGTTACGATACTGGCGGGTCTCAAAGGCACCCTTCGTCCAAGGGGTCAGTGCCCACATCTCCATGCTTGCCGTAAGCAGTATGACGGCTGTCAGAAACTTCTTCATTGTCAGGTGTTGGTTGATTATTTGAACTGCCACCAGTCGAGACGTACGTCGCCGCTGGCCTTGTCGATACAGATATAGAGGTCGTGAACACCCGTGGCGCCCTTCACCTTGGCACTGAAAGCCTTGTATTTCTCCACGGAGCCGGTGCTGCCAATGGCAACGGTACCGACGGCGGGACCGTCCTGACTGTCTAAGCGCAGGGTGAGGGTGGCCGTACCTGTAGCGGCAGCCGTGATGGCATACGACTTGGCACCCTTGGCACCGAAGTCAACACCGCGCAAACGGATGTACTCGCCGTCGTTGAGGTCGAAGATATACATATTCTTCTTACCGGTAGAGGCGGGCATGTCCTTCACCACGCCGGTGTTCTCGATACCCATCTTGGCCGACTTCAGACCGAAGCCCCAGTTCATGGTCTCAGCCTCTACGCGGCGGTAGGGGTTCAGCCATTGCAGCTGCTTCATGGGCTGCTGGTCGAGCCAGTAGGGCAGCTTTTGGATGGTGCCGTCGGCATTGTAGGTAATCTCCTGAGCCGAGACGGTGCGGCGCTCATGGTGCTGGAAGGTCTCGAGGTGCATCAGGTCGTAGTTCTGGCCGAAGACGTAGCTATGACCCTTGAAGTCGCAAATGCCGGGATGGTTGCCGCGGTCGCGCTGCGTGGGTTCCATGATGTAGCCCTTCCACTCCCAGGGGCCTGTGGGCGAGTCGCTCATGGCATAGCCAAGGGCCTCGGGACAGCAGGTAGTGGCATAACTGAGGTAATATTTTCCATTGCGCTTGTAGAACCACGGTCCTTCCTGATAGTTCTTCACGGCCCAGGTGGCCTTCTCGCTCCAAGGGGCACGGAGGTTAATTTTTTCGCGCTCCTCCTTGACAGGACGCATCACGCCGTCCTTGGGGTTCAGCACGTAGATGTCACCCTGAGTCGAAATCATGTCTTTGTTCAACTTGGTGTAATAGACGTGGGGATTGCCCCAGTACATATAGGCCTGACCGTCATCATCGGTATAGACGGTGGGGTCGATGTCGTCCCAGTGTTCCTTCTGCCAGACCAGTGGCTGGCCGAGGGGATCCTTGAACGGACCGTAGGGAGAGTCGGCCACCAGGACACCGATGCCGTGACCATGCAACGGGGCATAGAGGTAGTACTTACCGTCGCGCTCAACAGTTTGGATGGCCCAGGCGCCGTTCTCGCGGGAACGCCATGAGAACTCCTTCAGCGAGGCAACGGCACCGTGCTCCGTCCAGTTCACCATGTCGGTGGTCGACCACAGCAGCCAGTCGTACATGAAGAAACCGGCAGAGTTCTTCTCGTTCAGGTCGGGGATGTCCTCGGGTGAGGCATCGTGCGACGTATATAAGAATAAGGTGTCGCCAATGACCAGCGGTGAGGGGTCGGCGGTGTACTTGGTCTGGAAGAGCGGCATGTTCACTTGCTCCAATCCCTTCATCTCCCACCAGTCGAAGTTGAAGAGCTTCGGACCCTTGCGGCCCTTGAAGACGAGGTAGAGGTCGGCAGTGGCCGGCAGGTCAAGGCCGGAAATGGTGCGCGAGGGGGCGTTCAAGTCGGTAATGGTAGAGTAGTCCAGGTCGAGGGTGATGGTCTGCCACTGTTCCCAACCACCCGTAGCAGGCACATTCAGTGTGCCGAGGAGTTTACCTCCGAGGCTGTCAATGCGTATCTCCATCTGTCCGCCGCGCAGACCGCTGGCCACGCGAGCCGTAAACGTGCGGGGCACCTTCTTGCCGAAGCCTACGTTCTGCAGTTTGATGTAGTCGCCATTGTGGATGTCGGTAACGTAGACGCCCACCTGGTCGTTCTGCTCAGTTTTGATACCCTTGGAGAAGGCCATCGTCTCAGCCTCGACCTTGCGGAAGGGGTCGAACTCGGCGACGGGCTTCACACCCTCGTCGGTAGGCAGGATGGTGGGGAACGAACCATCGGCATTATACTTGAACTCCTCGACGGCTACGCTACGGCCGAAGCCACCGCCACCAGGCAACTTGCCGGTGTGGTAGAAGAAGTAGGAGTGTCCCTTGTAGTCGGCCACACCGCAGTGGTTGGTGAACGAGCCGGTATTGCTCAGCGGCATAATCTCACCGGCATAGGTCCAAGGGCCTGTAGGGTGCGGAGCGGTGCTGTATGAGATATGCTCGGGAACACCACCGGCGGCGTAGAGCAACTGGTAGACCTTCGCAGGGTCCACCTTATATTTCTTACTGTCTACCTTGCGAATCCAAGGTCCCTCGGTGTAGCTGTCCTTATACTTCTTGCCTTTCTCGCGCTTGTCCATTGCGGGCGAACCGAAGGCTTCCTCAGTCATGTCGAGACGGCCCAGTTCACCACTGTATGAGATCATATCCTCGTTCAGCTTCAGGTAGTAGCACTGGGGATTCCCCCACATCAACCACGCCTGACCGTCGTCATCAATCATCACCGTGGGGTCGATATGATCCCAGCTGCCGTTCTCGAAGAGCGGCTTGCCGATAGCATCGCGGAAGGGACCGACGGGCGTGTCGCTGACGGCTACGCCGATGGCCATACCGCGTGACAGACGGCTGTGGGCACAGATATACCAATAGAACTTACCGTTGCGCTCGATGGTCTGCGAAGCCCACGCACGGTCGTCGGCCCAAGAAAAACTCTCCAAGGCGAGGGGTGAACCATGGTCCTGCCAGTTGACCATGTCCTTCGTCGAATAGACGCGCCACTCCTGCATCCAGAAGAAGTCGGCATTGTCCTCGTCGTGGCCGGTGTAGACATACATCGTGCCGTCATGCACCATCGGTGCGGGGTCGCTCGTAAACCACGTCTGCACGAAGGGATTCTGAGCGGTGGCCTGCAGGGCTGCGGCCATTGCGGTCATGAATAGTATCTTTCTCATTGCTGTTTAGTTGTTGATAACGATGCCACCATTCGTCGGGATGACCATCGTCAGTTGTTGTTTCTTGTTCTGTTTCACTTGCTTCACGCTGCCCTGCAGCTGTGCATCGTCGCTATAGACGGTCAGCTGGCTGTTCTTCTCGAACATCGGCAGGGTGACGGTCTTCTTCAGCGGTTGCTTGTCAGCATTGATACCCACGACAAACCACTTGTCACCTAAGCGGCGGGCCAGGATGACATACTTGCCGGGATAGCCGTCGATAAACTTCACCTCGTCCCATGTCGTCGGGACGGCCTTCATGAAGTCGACAGCCCAGACGGGAGCGTCGGTCAGGTTGTTGGGAGCCATGGCGAAGTGCTGCACACTCGACTGGAACAGCACGGCGGTTGCCAGCGCATAGACATCGCTGGTGCGGCGGACGGTGCCATGCTGGTTGTCGGCATTGTAGAACTTGTTCAGCGTAGAACCGCCAAAGTCCATCGAACCGACGGTGTTGCGGATGAAAGGATGGATACAGCCGTTGAAGGCCTCGGCATCGCAGGCACCCTGACCAAAGTGCAGGTTCTCAGAAGCGAGCACGGCCTCACTGGCCACATAGTTGGGATACATGCGCTCCCAACCGCGTGGCAGGGTACAACCGTGGAAGATACACTGGATGCCGTAGTCGTTGGCGTCGGTCAGGATGTCCTCGTAGAGCTGCATCATCTGCTGCTTGTCGCCACCGAAGAAGTCGACCTTGATGCCGAGGATGCCGTTTTTCTGCATCCAGGCCATCTCAGCACGGCGGGCACCCGAGCGGTCCATCTTGTTCAACGGCGACTGCGGGGCATCGTTCCACTTACCATTGGAGTTGTACCACAGGAAAATACCCACACCCTTCGACTTGGCGTAGCGGGCGAGTTCTTCCATCTTCTCATAGCCTATCTGCTTGTCCCACAGGGCATCAATCAGCACCGAGCGCCAACCCATAGCGGCCGAGAAGTCGATGTAGCGCTTCTGCTCGTCGAAGTTACAGCTGGAGTCCATGCCGATAATCCACGACCACGAGCCCTTGCCGTAGGTATAGTCCTTCGATGCCTTGTACTTAGGCTGTACCAGGTCGTTGGCAACGGTGGTCTCGACGATGTTTTGTAAGGTCTCACCACAGGTGATGGTGCGCCAGGGCGTCTCGCTGGGCAGTTCCACAGCGGGTGTCGTAGAACCAACGCCGTTCATCTCGCCCTGCTGCGGGAACCCGATCTTGTACTTGGCACCACCGTCGTTCAGCAGTCGGCAAGCCACGTAACCGCCGTCCGTCCCCGTCTCGCTGATGAGTACCCAGCCTTGTCCCGTAGGCTGCGACTTTGTCGCAGCAATAGGCACTTTAAACAAGCACGGGAAGGAATAACCCTCGCCCCAGCCGTTCTTGCCAACTGCTTCGTCGAGCGTATAGCTTGTCTCGTAAGAAGGAGAGGTACGCGCAAAACCACCCATCGGTTTCGACTGCGGGCAGAGGAACGTTGTCGTACCTTCGGGCAGCACAAAACCGCTGGCCTCGCTCTCGACAACGGCCACACGAGTCTCGCCGCCACGACCGCGTCGCGGATAGAACTTATAACGGTAGGCAACGTCGCGATTGCTTACGCGGAAAATAATGTCCATGCGGTAGCCGCCTTTGTCGAACTGGCAGACACCCTCGGTGGCTTCATAGGTGATATGGCTCTGCTTCGTGGTCTTCAGGTCGTACTCGTCCTTCACGTCACGCACGTCGCAGGCCTTCATCGTTAGACCTTCCGTCAGGTCGATGAAGTTGAGCTTCACGCCCAACGGCGACTTCTCCAAGAACGTCACGTCGCCACGACTCACCGTGTAGGTCGGCTTTCCACCCTCATCGCTGACGGTGACCACCATACGTCCGTCGGGACTCGTCAGTGTTTTCTCCTCGGCCATGGCGCCACTGGCCACGACCATTGCCAATGCCATCAAGATGGCTTTACTGTAATGCTTCATAGTTTTTATGTTACTTTCTAATGATTTTACGTGTCTTGCCATCTGCCGTACGGAGGATAAGCATACCCTTGGCCTCGTTGCTCACGCGGCGACCGTTCAGGTCGAAGAGGCCTTCAACAGCCATCGCGTTGCCGACCTCGCGGATGCCTGTCAGCGTGATACATCTTACGCGGCACTCAGCCAGCAGGAACTCCTGCATGCCACTGCCCACCTCCTTGAACTGGATGATGTACTTTCCAGCCTTCGTAATGTCGA
Organism: uncultured Prevotellaceae bacterium; assembly: GCA_902780025.1. Classification (GTDB taxonomy): domain Bacteria; phylum Bacteroidota; class Bacteroidia; order Bacteroidales; family Bacteroidaceae; genus Prevotella. Next base: position 30,925 of record CACZDV010000024.1, on the reverse strand, counting down.
ACGGCATCGTGATACGCTTGGCCGTCGAGATGTCGGCGGCACCATTGCCATTGACGTTGGGCGTAGCCGTATAGGTGTCAGAGGTTTTGACGGCACTGCCGCCACTACTGAGAATCTTGGCCTGATAAGTGGGCGTACCCTTCCAGGCGGCCATGGCGAAGGTCAGTTCGTAGCTGCCCGGCTCCAGCGTCAGCGGATAAGCCGTCTGCCGGCCGTACTCGGCACTGGTTGTGCGCCAATAGAGTGCCTTGCCCTGATAGCCGGTGAAGCCCGCCATGGTACGCGGACCGCTGCCGTTGCTGGTGGGATAGTTGCGCACGTCGCTGCCGTCGGTGGTACGCCAGCCTTCTGGCAGGGCGCCACCGTCAACGTTGGTATAGTCGAGATTGTAAACAGCCTTGGTGTCGTAGAATACGGGCTGGATGGTGACACACTCGTCGGGCATGATGAAAGTCACCTCATTCTGTCCGGCCTCAACAGGGATGGTCTTTCCCTGCGTGAAATAGACAGAGTTTATCACGAGCAGTTGCTTGATGGCGTAGCCCTCATTGGGAGCGATGGTCAGTTTCACCGTCTCGCCGGCGACGGCGGTATTGGTGCTGGGCGTCACTTTGCCAAATTCGGTTTCACGAACGGTCACGTCCAGCTTTTCCTTAGGAGCATCCACCGGCTCGTAGATTACCTGGTCGATAGTCATCTTGATGGCACCAGAGTTCTGGATTACCAGCGTGTTTGTACCAGCCTTCAGCGTGGCCTTGACCGATGCCTCGCGCCAGTCATTCTTATCAACTTTCTCGATAGCCATCTCCTGTGTACTGCCATTGACGGTGGCCTTTATCTTGCCAGCCTTACTGCTGTTGCAATAGCGGACAATAATATTGTAGTCGCCGCCCTCGGCCAACTGCAGCTGATGGCGTAGGGCACTGCTTGAACTGGCCTGCGTCTCAATAAAGCCCATGCCGGCAAAGTCAGAATAGTCTTGTGCCCACCAGCCAGAATGGGTCAACTTGCAGTCAACGCTCTTGCGGTCCATATTCTCGGCCTCGATAATAATCTTGCCCTTGAATGGCTCTGGCTGCTTGGGCAGGCCCAGCGTGTCGGAGGGCAGTACGTCGGTCAGCCGTCCGGTGGCTGCACCCGTGCAATTGACTCTCACGTCGACCGGTCCCATGTGCTTGACAGTGATGGTATAGGTTTTGCTCTCAGCATCGTATTTGGGTGTCACCGTAGCAGACTGTCCCGTAGCCTTTGTCACATGCTTAGTGGTGACGCAGGCTGGCTCGGCCGTGACACCGGTGACGACGATAATATCCGTCTGGGCTGTAGTGCTGTCACTGCGGTAGTTGTTCAGGTAGAAGTCGATGTGGTCGGCATACTCGCGGATGATACCGCTCGACAGTTTGCCGTAATTGAGCTTCAGCGAGTCACAGGTGTTATACTGGAGGGGAATTTCGGCCGATGCCGACTTCTTCACATTCAGATAGGAGTACGGGGTATAGGTAACCAGCTGGTTGCGGTAGCGGTTGACATAGAGGTCGCCCTTCGACACTTCAGGATATTGCTCATTGAAGTCGGCCTGCTTCTTGGCCTGTGTACCCCAGCGGGTCTTGTAGTTGGCACGCTTCACCTGCACGGGAATGGTCTTGGCAGCATCGTCGTAGAGGCCAATCACAATAGGAATGGCACCATAACGGCCCGTTGACTTGAAGTAGCACAGGTTGTTATACCACTGACCATAGTTGTGGCGGGCTTCCTTCTTCTGGTTGAAGGGGTCGGTCTGCAGGTAAAGGCCGTTGTAGAGGTCGTCCCACGACGTGTAGCTCTCGTAGCCGCTGGCCACGTCGTTGACAACGACAATCTTTGTCTTGGCTATGACTTCCTCGCGCGACGGGATGTACATGGTGCCGTCGATAATCTTGCGCCACATATCGAGCCAAATGCCCTTGAAGTTGGCAAAGGTGCCCCAGTTGCGGCGCGTATAGCCGTCAACCTGACTGTCGCTGAGGTTCTGGAAGTCCTCAGTCCAGATGAGTTCGGGACCGTCCCATACGGCACCGCCGTTGACGCACGTCTGCTCCATCACCGTACCGATGCCGGCACTGCCCGGATACTTGCACTTATTCTCACCCACCAGTTTGCTGGTAGTGTCGTTCCAGCCACAGTTATCATAGCGCACACCGTAGTTCTTGGTCAGTCCGGAGACGAACGGTCCCCAGCAAATGCTCTCGTTGTTGTAGAAGCTGCTGGCATGGGTGTACTTATAGAGGAAGAGCATGGCCTCGGGATATTTCTTACAGGCGGCCAGGAAGTTCTTATCAGCCTTCAGCTCACCCATCGGGTTGGTGCTCATGTGGTAGTCACCACCACACCAGCTGACGGTGAGGAAGCCGCCATACTTATGCGACATCTCGACCAGGTTGGCAAAGAGCGCCCAACGGCTGGAAGCCGTCATCGAGCTTTTGTCGCCGGCATCGCCGAAAGCCCAGAACTGCTCGGCATAGTTCCAGCCTAAGAAGTTGGGATAGGTCTTGAAGAAGTATTCAAAGGTCTCCAGGTCGTTGTCCTGGATGTGGGTGTGTCCGCCGGATGCCGGTTGACAGCAGAACCACATACCATTCTGCTGGCAGACCGAAGCCCACGACTTGTAAGTGCGGACGGCGTTACGGGGCATACGATACATGCCGGTCTTCGTATCAAACTGGCACGACAGCGAAAGATTCATACAGACATACGGCTTAATGTCGTCGGGGATGAGGTCGATTATTTTCTGCGGGTCGGCCGAGTTCCACACGTCGATATGTAACAACCAAAGGGGATGTTGACTGTCAATAGGTCGGCGCTGTTGCGCCGTAACGGTTTGCACCATGGCCATCAGGGCCACTACTAAAAAGGTAAATAATTTCTTCATTTTTTTTAAGTTATAGGTTTTTACGGTGCAAAGATACGAAAAAACGGCGAGCCAATGGCCCGCCGTTCGTTTCAGAATTATACGCTAATGTCTCAATTCTTTTATTTAATTACCTTTTCGGTCTTGACAGTACCGTCGCTCATGTACTTCTTGACGATGACGAGACCCTTACGTGCGGTGGTGATACGGCGTCCGTTCAGGTCGTACAGCTCGAGGCCGCGAACCTTGGCAGTCTTAGCAGTCTCAACACTGGCCAGAACTTCCTGGTAATCCTTACCGTAATCGTGACCTGCAATAGGAGCAGTCATCCAAACCTCAACATCCTCGAAGAATGCTTGAGAAGTATTGCCATAGTAGAAGCCAACGCTCAGCTTACCATCGACAACAGGTACTTCCTCAATATCGTTGTTACCAGTTATGTAAGCATAGAAGTCGGTCTCACGGTCAATATCTGCACCCGGCTCAATCTCAGGAGATTCAGAAGTCCTGACAAATGCACAGGTGTTACTACCAGGAGTCTCAGCATCGGAAGATTCCCATGAGTTACCGTTGTCATTACACTTAATCTTGACGGTATAGATACCTGCGGGCAGGTTCTCTACAGTCTGCTCAACCATTGCATAGGGGTTGGGGTGCCAACCAGCGTGAATGTCGCAGTCCTCAGGATAAGGAGTGCTTGCGCTGTGGTTTGAAGCACCATCCCAGCTGCTCCATGCGAAGCAATTACCCTGGACACTAGTCCAACCGGGAGTCTCAGTAGAATAAGCAGGTCCATAGACGTTCGGGTTCTTAAAGAATACACTCAGATCGTAAGAAGCAGAACTTTCAATGCCAGTCTCATCATCAACACTCATTTCGAAGAGCTTGCTCTCACCGCTGGCGAGGTCGGCCAGAATAATCTGGTTAGCACGTTTGATGATAGCCTCAGCAATCTCGTCGTTATCGCCAAGTTCAGCATTAGCAGCAGCAATCACTTCTTCACTCTCGTCAACACCAAGGCTCTTCAGGAGCTCAACACCACGACGGAGACGCTCGTGCAGTGCAGCATAACCAGTGGTAATCTGCTGCCAACCCTTAGAAGACTTTCCTTCGGTGAGCATCTTAGACGCCATGTTGTTTACAGTGCTCAGTTCTGTGTTAGCAGCAGCCAAAGCATCGTCTTCCTTCAGGACGTCGTAGCTGTAATTAGTTTCGTAAATGGGTTCCTCAGGATCCTCAGAGACATTTACCTTCTCCATCTGGCCATGATACTTGTTAACAACAGCCGTCAGGTCAGTATAATATGAAGTAACAGCGAATTTCGACTCCTTGAACTTGTCAACCAGTTCAATACCCTGCTTGATGGCCTCGTCATAAGAATCGCAAGCAGCCTTGTGGTCTTCAGCAGCCTTAACAGCAGCATCAAGTTCAGTTGTCTTAGCCGCATAGAGAGAAGGAGCGCTGTAACCCACCTTGTCCTTCTCAACCTCGTCAATGAGGTTCTTCAGAGCGGTGAGAGTCGTACCATCATAGCGATTATTATTCTCAGCAGAAGCAGTAGCAATCTTATCGTAAGCAGTCTTGGCAGCCTCAAGAGCCTCGGTAAGCAGTTTATTTTCCTTATAACCAAGTGCACTGGGCTCATGCTTCACCACGACTTCAGCGAAACATACGCAATCATCATATCCACCGAAATTGCCATTAGACTTAGTGGGCACACAACGAATCACATAATTACCAGCTGTCTCAGGTGTAAAATCAATGTCAAAGTGAATAAATTTCTTAGATGTCTTCTCAGGTGTAATTTCCTTAGAGACCTCTACAAGAATTGCATCCTCGTCAAGAAGGGTACCATCCTCATTAACAGCATCCTCAGGAAGAACCTGAACTTTCAATGCAACATCAGCTCTGTCATGGCGGCAAGCATTCAGGCTCAAGTTATATGACTTAGCCTCAAGTGCCAGTTTATAACCCTCTTCGATACCATAGAGAGCAACACCGCCAGTTGCAGTATTGCGCTGTGCAACGTAAAGCAGATCGTCAACAAAGGCGCCTTGATTATGCATCAGACGGCAGCCGCCACTTGAGTTTGCATCCTGCAGGCCACCACCGTCAGCATTGACCTTCCAACCAGCACCATTAGCATTCTCACCGTCACCAGTAGTGAAGTCAGAGGTATAGACGGTCTCTTCCGGATCATTCGGATCATCAGCGTAAGGACCGAAGCTATATTTAATCTTAATATATTCATCTTCCCCCTCCATGCCACTCTTTTCACCTTTAACCTGTGAAATTACCAGTGTTTTCTCGCCTGAGAGTTCATTGCTACCGCTACGAGTCAGTATCACCACAGGTGAATGTTCAGCATCGCCAGAAGGAGTTAAGAGTTCACCGTCAAGCTTGGCAACAACACTCTTGACTTCAACATTCTGGTTGAAAGTAACCTTAAACTCTTTCATATCACCAGGCAAATTGAATGAATTCGGCTCAGGATCTGCACTCTGCAGCTTAGGAGCATCATAGAAATAAGACCAAATATCGCCATTGGATAGTTCTGCAGAGAATTCACCTGTTATTCCGCTGAAATCAGGAACATCCATGCCTTCCCACTTACCTATATTATAGACTAAGTGATGGTCAGCATCGACAGGATTTTTGAAAGCAACAACCACCTCGGCATTTTCGTATGCTTCCTCTGTTAACATGAAGAAATAGAGATTACCGTCAGGACGTCCCTCAACAGACACCAATTCCGCCTCTTCACCATTAATAGTAAGAGTTGCACATTCATTCGGGAATATTAATGTTTTTCCATCAGAAGTATTTTTGACCAACTCCTTCATATTGGTCATGTCACTAAAGTTGATGCAGACAACATCAGCTCCATACGTGCAGGCCATACTATTCAGCGGGTTTGTTCCACCTAGATCATAACCGAACTCAATGTTATCAAAATAGAAGCCGCAGCCGCCGTTACCGGGCGCCCAACCAGTGTCGTCGGAATTGCGCTCGTCGCCGTTGTTCAGGTCGAAAGCGATGCTCTGGAAATCGTCAACACCAATCTCGCCACTCCATTCGTACTGTTTCCACTCAGTACCGACCTTGAATTCGCTGATAAAGCCGCCCTTCCATGCACGGGGCTGAGCCTGGGCAGAAGTTGTAATCTTGGTGTCGTGGTCAGCCTTGATAGACATAATGAGTCTCCACTTTGAACCCTTAGGCATCACCTCGTCAGCCTTGATATAGAACTGAGTGTGCCAAGTTTCGGTAGGATCGGGATATGAAGTCACCTTGAAGCACTTGCTACCACGAACTCCACCTGCAACAATTTCGGGCTTATCGTTAGCACTATCGCCATTATTCGGGCCATCATAAGAGACGGGGAAACTTGAGAGGTCGTCACCCTCAGCGTCGCCATTGTTAATCATAGAAAGGATACCCGTAACAGGCTTCACAGTACCTTCGATATAGAAGTTGCGGACAATACCACTGCCGCCCCAGTTGACCTTAATACAGTTCAGGTGAACATACTCCATATCCGAAACATCTAAAGAGCCGACTCCGTTCTCGCCAATGGTGAGCATACGCTCAACCGACTGACCACCGTGGGCATCGCCACCTTCAACAGGCTCTGGACGGTTCATCAAGACGCGGAGTTGTAAACCAGGAGTACCTTCAGCATTAAAGGTCTTGGTACCAGTAATGTCGGCATACCACAGATAATACACATTGGTATTACCGAAGACTACGTTACCACCTTCAAGCTGCTTGTACAGATTGTTCTCGCAGTTGAAAGTGGCAGCACCATCATCAATTGCTTCAGGCTCTTCCACGACATTGGCGTTAGCGCCATAGCCGTCCCAAGCCTTGAACATGGACTTGTCGAGCTCAGCCTTGTAAATCTTCTGAGCCGTTACCGTCGTCACACCAAGTACGGAGAGTACCATTGCAACGAGCATCATGTAAGTTTTTCTCATGTTGTTTTTGGTTTAAGTTAATAAATGAATAATAAAAAATTTGGTTTCGAAATCTGGGTGCAAAGATAAAGCCCTTCGGCGAGAAGGGCTTTATCATTTGTCTCATAGGCTTTTCTTTTTGTAAAGCCTACGTCGCACGGTTATACGATTTTATTTCACCATCACTTTCTTTCCGTTGATGATATAGAGGCCACGAGCGGGCTTAGCCACGCGGCGTCCCTGCAGGTCGTAGACAGCACCCTCGATGAACGAAGCGTCTGCATTGACAGTCTGGATGCCCGTAGGCACGATGTCCTTGTCAAGGAAGATCTTCACGTTGTCGAAGTAGAAGGTGTTAGCCTCGCTGAATGTCAGGTTGAAGGCAACCGACTGGAACTGCTGGCCACCTTGGCTCAAACCAGAAGCAACACCTTGCTTCTCGAAGTGCTGCCACTCGGTGGTGAAGCCGAGGTTCGTCCAGTTTGCGGCATAGTCACCAGGCATAGCGTGGTACTGCATAGCTGAATTAGCTGCAGCATCAGCCTTGTAGTCGAACTCAAGTCTGAACTTGGTACCCTGCTCGAGAGCCATAGGCATGACAATCCAGAACTGGGTATCCCAATCCTGCGAAACCTTGGCGGGAGACTCAATCTTGACACCCTGGCTGCCATCCTTACCGGCACCTGCGGTGAATGTTGCCTCAACGGGAGTTTCAGAAGGATATATCTTTACATAGAAGTTCTCGGCATAGTCACCCTCCATGTTACCGTTTACTGCGACGTCAACCCAGTCAATCTCGGGAGCCTTCTCGGCCCAGATAACGATGTTGTCGAAGAAGTAGGTAGCCTCGTCAGCGAGTTCGTTCAGGTTGAAGGCGATGGTCTGGAAGTCAGCACTAGCGTCGAAATCCTTCTCGAAGTGCTGCCACTCGGTAGTAGCGTTGACATTCTCCCAGTTATTAACCCATGCACCGGGAGTCGTATGGAACTGCATAGAGACTTTTGCTGCAGCAGTAGCCTTATAGTCGAACTCCATGTGGAGCTTGGTTCCAGCATTAATTGGCTTGTTGGCCTGGATGAAGAACTGAGAATCCCAAGCCTGGCCACCACTGTTGATAGACTTGACCACGATACCGCGGCTGTTGTCCTTACCAGCCAGAGGAGTAATCGCAGATGCATAGGGATCAGAAGCAGGAGCCTCCTTTGAGAAGAAGCAGCTGACATCGTCGCCGGCCATGTTGCCGTTGGCAATCAGGTTCTCCCAGCCCTCGGGAACTTCCTTCTCGGCCTCGTCCTCTGAAACAGGCAAACCAAGATAAGAGAGACGGAAGTTATCCCATACTGTCCAGTCACAACCTGGATGTTCAAACTTCTTGATGCCGATAATCAGTTGACCGTCTTCAATAGTCAATTCAGCAGTCTGCTCGTAGAGACCCATACCGAATGCAGCAGCGGCCTCGCCCTGAGAGAATGGCATCTTGCCAAATGCTTCAACAGCAGCCTCGTCAGCAATACTGGTCAAAGCGATGCTATCATTATTTATGTGAATATATGAGTAGATCACCTCAGAGCCGTCAGCATGTGCAGCAGCGGCTACGTCGTTAGTATTATCTAAGGTGTTGTTGTAACGATAGAAACCGTTCCATGTCAGTTTATAGAGTCCGTTAGGCAGCTCGATGGTCTGACGGATGTCGAAGGTCTGTGAATTTCCACCCCACTTCTCAGCGTTGTTGTTCACGTCATTACCGCCACCAATGCCAAAGTCATCGCCTTGCCATGCAGCCTTACTTGTATTGCGACCGAAGTCGGGGTTGTTAATCAGGAACGTAGCTTCAACAGGATTCTCGGCAGTTGCATTGGCCAAGGTAGCAAGACGATCAGCTACAGAAATAAATTTCCAGTAAGCATTCTCAGCAGTCTCAGGCATTGCAGCTACAGAAGTAGAGGTAGCTTCACCACCGTCCCAGAACAACACCTTACCATCGTTGGTAGTCAGTGTATATACACCTTCCTGACCTTCCACGGGAGCGATAGTCCAGTTAGACTCATCGCCATTATCAACATATCCGTTGAAACCAATGTGCTTGCCAGCATAGAGCGAAGCGGTCTTCAGCTCATACTTTCCTTCAGGAGTCATCACGGCCTCAACCTCAATGCCACCAATCTTAGAAATAGAAGCACGAGTACCCCAGTTATTAGCACCAACGATGAAGCCTTCCGCAGCTACATTATACAAATAGTAGTTACCCTCGGCAATAACAGGCTTCACGGGAGCCTTATAAGTAACAAGCGTATTACCAGCACTTAATTCATAAGTGGTCTGATACTTGGTAAGTGTACCAGTGGCAATGATTTCTGCGCCTACTTCAACATCTTCGATAGCTGCAAAGTCAGCACCGTCAATTCCCTTGCCCTTGTAGCACTCGAACTGTTGTCCCTCAGTAGAGCCATCCGAAGAAATCCAATAGGTAATATACTTTTCGGTTTCATCGAACTTCTCAACCTTAGATACGATACCCTTTACAAACACTTTCTCATCAAGAGCATCGCCAGCCTCAATCAGTTCAACAGCCTTAGCTACCGTATAAGCGGTCTCAGCAGTATTGGCAATATGAACAGGCTCAACGTCAGGCTCTTCACCACCATATACAACATGCACTTTGGCAATGTGCTGCTGATTTGTAGTAGCGTTTGTCAGCACAATCTCATTGGCTTCGCCCTTCCATGTAGTAACGATTCCTTCCGTAGTCAATTCACCAGTGTTGGCTGTCAGTTCAGCAACCTTTCCATTTACACCAGTGATAACAATCTTCGTGATACCCTCACCCTTAAAGGTGATAACGTTACCACCATAGGTGCGGACAGCACTACCTGACGTATAATATTTGGGAGTAGTAGAACCTGTTCCCTTTGCACACGTCATAGTAGTTTTGTCATCGATAGCAATAGCTATACCATCCAATTCCTGAGAATTCTCATAGTTCTGTTCGCTAGCTACCCAGTCAACGATTGTTGCTTCACCAGCAGCATTTTCTTTATAAAGATATAAACCAGTGACTGTAACCATGGCACGGCTCTTTATGGAATGCAGGTGAGCAAAGCCCTTATCAGCTGCCAACTGTTTCACATCAACCGTGAAAATATTATCCTCAGACGTGAAATATTTGTTATGCCAACCATCCAAAGTATTATCAATGAGGTGTGATTCTTCTTCATTTGCATTCCACTGTCCTTCATTCACATCACGGTTCAGAAGAATTCGGGGTGTTCCCTCAGCAACAGTAACAATAAACTTGTCATAAGCAGAAAGGTCCGCAAACGTAAGAAGGCCTACGCTTGAGTTTCCATAAACCATGTTAGAGGGCTTGAATAACTCATAAGCACAACCTGTAGCCTTACTCGTAGTAGGCTCGGTAGCACTATCCCACTCAAAGAACTGAGCCTGAGTTAACTCAATATAGCCGTCTTTCAAAGCCAAAGCAGCCTGAGCAGTCTCAATGGCAGTCTTTGCATCGGTCAGGCTTTCAGCCGTAGCATCAGCAGCAGCCAGAGCAGCCTCACCAGCAGTAATAGCAGTGCCTAAAGCGGTAAATGAGGCTTCTGTATATGCTACGGCATTAAACATCTTGCCCTTAGCTATAGCAGACTCAAGAGCCTCTTTTTGTTCAGCCAGAGGATCAGAAGAAGCAATTTCTTTGAGTGTGCAGAAAGTGAAATAGGTCACTTCCTCATACTTTGCAGGAGCAGCCTCCTTCAGATAAAGACCTGTTCCAACGTTCTTAAGAGCAAACTTGCCATCACTTTCCTCTAAAACCCATACGGCGCCATTCTTAATATCCTGACCATTTTGATTGTTCAGGCCAAGACAAAAGCATACATTACCAGTTGCCGGCTGAGAATTGAAGTAACCACCCCAACCCCAAACATTATTCAGAGTTCCATCGGGTTTGTAAGGACGAAGATAATAGTAACCTGCAACGTCATCACCCTGAGCTGCTTCCAATTTGAAAGTGTAGCTCTTAGACTTAGCATAGGCATCACTATACGTCTCATAGTTCATGTCCTGTTCGCTACCCACTCCAAAACAGAACATTTTTCCATCTGTTTCGTTAACGATGGAGAAGAGTTCACCAGAAGTCAAAAGGTCTGCAAGGCTATTAAACCTTTGATCGACCTCATACTCCTTTGCGGCATTTGCAACACCAGCAATGCAAAGCAATAGCAATGTTGCCCACAATTTAGTAAATCTACGCATAATTAATTGAATTTGGTTAATAATAAAAAATAAAATAGGTTTCTGGCTACAAAGTTAATAGGTATTCGTGAAATGGGCTTTTCTTTTCGTCTCATTAACTTTTCAATTCGTTTCGTAGCATCGCGCGTACGCGCGCGTTGGGACCACCATTTTGCCCGTATAGAGGCTCTATACATCTTGGGTGGTGCCTCCAAACAAAAAGTTTGGTCGGACTAAACCGATGCTTTAGTCGGAGTAAAGGGGGTAGTTTACTCCGACCAAAGTTGGACGAAAATGGGAGGCTAAAAACCGATAGTGAAATCCAAGAAACGACTGTCGCCATCGGTGATGCCTTTGTCGATGGCGGGACCCTCGATAGAGAGAGGAATTTCGCCTGGAACTTCAGAGGCGCAGACGAAGTCCTGACTATCGAGGGTTAGGGCTTCGCTGCAGGGAGTGATATAGGTTTTCTTCATTATTTCAAGGGAGTTAAGGAAATTAAGACATTATTTGGTCATCACCTTTTTAGTCTTACCGTCTTTTGTGCGGACAATGTAAATGCCCTTGCGGACGGAGGACGTTGCACGACCTTGCAGGTCGTAAAGTCCTATTACGGATTGACAGTTCTCAATGGTATTGATGCCCGTTGGGTCGTCGCAACCGAGGAACAGGCGACCTGCGGCCACATCCTGAATCTGTGAGCGGTCGATGTAAGCACGATTGGCGCCGAGGCTGACGGTAGCACCTGTGGTGTAGTACAACTTACCATTCTTCAGCACGAGGATGTCGTCACCCTGCGGAACAGTGGTGCCAGTAAAGGTACCCACCAGACCATTGGCGTCGATAGGTGCCGTGACATCGTATTGGCTGAGGTCGGCACGGAAGAAGTTGACGTTGCACACTTTCCCCTCGTTATTCTGACCGTGTGTGTCGGTACCTATATATATATAAGGTGTACCAGGCTCCAGGAGTCCCTCTACAGGGTCGAGGCCGATAGCGCTACTATTAGCACCGACTATCTTATAGATGCAGGCACCGGCCACGGCGGCGCGGTAGGGCAGGCAGATAGTACCGAACTTGCCAGCCGTACTATATTCACGTACAACATCGCCACTGGCATAGCCGCCGTTCACCTTCGTGTTATTATAATCGGTGAGGTAGGCGCAGGATACGTCGATGTCACCACTGATGGTAAGCGACTTGATATGGTCTACGTCCAGGAGTTTCTTCTCGCGCAGATAGTCGATGCTAATGCGGATGATGTTCTGGTTGTTCCAGCGGTCGAGCCACATCTTATTACCTGTACCGGCGTCCTTGCCGATATAGTCTTCACCCTTCACAACTGTACCGTTAACATCGGTAATGGCTATCTCGTGGCTGGCATTGGAGCCAGAATTCGCGGTGGCAATCATCAGATAATCCCAGTCGGATAGACTGACAGATTCGTCAAACGTCCAACCTCCATTCTGCTTTTTTGACACAGCGAAGAGCTGGTCGTTGGCCAGATTGTTCTTTTTCTTAGGAATAACAATCTCTACACGCTTAAAGTTGATAGACTTGTGGAGTTTAAGGAACACCTCGGACTCCTGTGTGCCATCCATTTTGACATAAAGGTCGCGACCTACATTCTGGAAGGAGAAGCCACCACGACCATCACTATTGATGCGCCAGAGTCCCCAGTTGTGGCCATCAGTACCATAGCCCTCTCTCACCCCAGCTTGGGCACTACCTGTGAAAAGGGCTCCCCAATTCGTGATGTTAAGGTTGCTACCCAAGTTGTAGGGCTCGGTATAGGCGACACCGTCGGCATTCATGATGTTGACAGCATAGACGTCACCACTGGCACCACTCCCCTCGACCTTTGTCAGCGTATAGTAGCAGAAGGTTGATTCCACCATGTCATCGTATTGTCCATATTTGGCATCTTGGTCGCCCTCGAAGTAAATTAAACGACCTGCATCGTTGCCCATGACAAACTTGCCGCCACCGGTCAGATAGCTCAAGTCGTTGATAGATTCGCCCAATTCAGCTATCTCAACAGTCTGAGTTACGGTTTCGTCGACAAAGTAGCACTCTGTAACGGTGATTGACGAGCGGCAGCCGAACCAGTTGAAGATGGTAAAGTCGTCGACGGGCTTGCCGTTCAGGGGTATCCAATACTCCGTCCTGCCTGCCAGACTCTCGTAGATGTCGCGAATGCCGTATCCGTGAATGTTCCAACCATCAGGAACCGGCTCGGCAAACTTGATGACGATGTAATCGTGGTCGCCTACCTCCATGTCCAGGTATTGGAACATATTCTGGAGGTCATCCGTCGGGGTAAACGTGGCGGCATACAGGTTATCCATCGTACTGCTGCCGTAGGGGACGATGGTAGGATTACCGACCGTTCCCGTCAGTTTGATAGGCGTCTTCTCTTCTATGATATTGTCAGGAACAGGGTTGTTCACCAAAGCCCAATCAGCATACCAGTCCATACAGGCCTTGCCGCAGGCCTCCTCCAAACCGCCAAAGGCGGGAACAACCGAACCGTCGTCCAACAACTGCTGGATATCAATAAGACAGGCACTACCCGACAGCGTCATTGAGATGTTGCCGTAGTGGTCGTGTACGGTTTTATAGACCGTACCCCACATGGATGTACGACCCGTTGCCCATGTACCATAGTTAGACTCCACCCAAGCGCCGTGCTCGTTGTAGTGGCCAGTACCCGGTTTTGTAGGACTCCAGTCAATCTCGGTAATGATAATAGGATTGGTGTCAACCACGGGTACCTGATTATGGAACTGGTTAATCTTGTTCTGCTTAGCCTGTTCAAGGTTATCCGCAGTCAGGTTTTTATCCGCGCAGCCATACCAGCCATCATAGTCATGAACGGCGTAGCCGATGTTATAGCCCGTAATGGGATGCGTCTTGTAATCAGCATATTGCGACTGCCAGCCCGTTCCAGGAATCCAAAGAATGCCTGTGAAACCGTTGGCACGGATCTTATCGACGATGGGCTGGAAGTAGTCGTGCATAGCGTTGGAATCGTCTTGGCCGTTGGCATTCTTGATGCGTACCGGTTCGTTGGCCAACTCCAGACTTATCTGACCGGCATACTTCTGGATACCGGGATAGCTCGACACATAGTCCCAAACCGTCATCAGATACTGCTGATAGTAGTCGCCCACCTTCAGGTCGCCCGGACAGACACCCGGCGGACGGACGACGACGTACATGCCATGATTCATCGCTTTCTGCATCAGGGGATAATAGACCGACTCCATGAACGTCTTCAGGCGCTCGGGATTGAACTTTCTGATGTCTGCTTCATCTTTGGCATCGGACGACTGTCCTACAGAGCCTGAGTAGGTATAGTTGCTATTAGGGTCGTTAGTCCACGCGGGGTCTAAGTGCAGACGGAAGACATCGCAGTTTGCCTGCTCCAAGGCCGTAAAGACTTTCTCGAAGTAGTTCAGGCAGTTGGCTGCGCCCGTCGCATTATAGCCACCACTCCAATAACTGTGATGGTTATTACTACCATCCAGGTAACCATTGAACCACATGCTCGGCGTGTCCATCACACCGTGGAGCACCACATGGTTGCCGTGAGTATCGACCAGCCACTTGCCTTCCACATGGAGGGAGGCTAACTTGCCTGACTGACTGGGGGTATCCGATATTGTTATGCCCATCAGCTTCAGCGCGGCAGCAGCATAGCGGCGGCCTAACTTACGATAGCCGGCAGCATTGAAGTGCCAGGGGTCGTTTCCGTTGCCAGAGCACCCTTCAGAACTGATGACGTAGCTGTTGGCAATAACGCTGGGCATACGAGCTACCTGAGCGTTATGAGCATAACAGGCACCGCCCTGCTCCTGACGCAGCGTCTCGCCGACAAAGAGGGGGACGTCGGCTGTGTTAAGGCTGAGGTCGGTCAGCATGTCGTTGTAAATTTTCTTCACCATGTTCGGCCAGTTGGGGTCGCCGTTGTTAGAGCAGCCCTGATGTAGCAGGATGCCTTTGATAACACCCACCTCCTGCGCCTTCTTGGCCATCTCGATGATACGTCCGTAGGGGTTGCCGCCGTAGTGGTTCTTTGCAAGAGTAGCCCACCACTCATTAGGATTATCAGCAAGCTTCTGCTGATACAGATCCTTATCGAACATCTCGATGGGACTTCCCCCCATAGCTACGGGAATAACCCCGATACGCACATCCTTCGGCAGATATTGGCACATGGTTCGTCCGAAATAGTCGGTAGGGCCGAGGCCACCAATAGGATTCACCAGCGGCGGCACGGCCTTGTACCAGTTGCCCGTAGTTCGCTGCGGGTTGGTGAAGTTACAGGTTGCCAACAGTTGGAAACGGTCATCGATACCAGTCTTATCGACATCTTCCGGCTGCGCATTACCCTCCATATTCGACTGCCCGAAACAGATGTAGATGTAGAAGTTTGGATCAACGTCGGCATTCACTCCAAGGAACTGGGTAGCCAACAGCGCACCGATTAGAAATAATTTCTTCATCGTTGTTAGGTAAAGAATAATACGTCTCATAGATGGCTGCAAAGGTAGTACAAAATAAGCGAACATCCGCAGCCTTTTGTGTCACATATTTTCGATTTTGTTTCGTTGTCAGAGAATCTTGTTGCTGCCCTTCTTTAAGGCTACTGTCTTCTGCTGTCCGTTCATGATAAGCGTGATGGTGCAGGGCTGCTGAGCAGTAAGGGTGAGGACGGTAACGCGGGCGTCGTGCCAGGTCATGTTGATGGTAATGCCACCACGGGCTCGGATGCCACTGACGGAGCCGTCTTTCCAGTTGTTGGGCAGGGCGGGAAGGAGTTCGACAGATAATGTTGATTGTTGATTGTTGAGCTTTGAATGGCTGTCTGTTGTCTGTGGACTGATAGTGTACTCACTTTGCATGAGCATTTCGAGGACACCAGCACAGCCACCGAAGTTGCCGTCAATTTGGAAAGGTGAGTGGGCATCGAGGAGGTTGGGGTAGGTGCCGCCGCCACGACGTGCATCTGACCCTCGGTAGCCGTCGGGACTGACGTAGCTGAGCAGCTTGCGGTACATGTGGTAGGCATTGCTGGCATCGTGTAATCGGGCGTAGAGGTTGACGCGCCAGCCTGTGCTCCAGCCCGTCGTGCGGTCACCTTTCAGTTCGAGGGTACGCGAGGCGGCGTGATGGAGAGCTTCCTTGGTGTTGACACCATCGTCGAGGCAGTGACCAGGATAGATGCCGAAGAGATGACTTTGGTGACGGTGGTGCGGGTCTTCGTCGTCCCAGTCGTAGAACCACTCCTGCAGGTTGCCTTTGCGTCCTATCTTGTAGGGCTGCAGACGGGCGAGGGCAGCGTCGGCCTCAGCAATGAACTCGCGGTCGACATCGAGGACAGTGGCTGCATCTCGGGCATCAGCCAGGCACTCGCGAATCATGGCGATGTCAGCAAAACCGCCGTAGCAGGTACGACCGTGATAGCCGTCGGGAGTGACGAAGGAGTTCTCGGGCGAGGTGGAGGGAGCGGTGATGAGATAGTCGATGGATGATGGTTGATGGCTGATGTCTGAGAGTGGCATGAGCCAGCCGAGGCAGAATTCGGCAGCACCGCGGAGCACGGGGTAGTACTCGCGCAGGAAGTCGCGGTCGAGTGAGAAAGTGTAGTGTTCCCAGATGTGGGTAGAGAGCCAGGCGCCTCCCATGTTCCAGTTAGCCCACATCGGGTCGCCAGTGTGGAGGCCTACTGGACAGGTCATCGCCCATATATCGGTATTATGCGCCAGGCACCATCCGCGGTTGACGCCATAGTAGGCTTTGGCGGTCAGTTCGCCAGAGCCCTGTAGCTCTTTCATAAAGGTGAAGAGTGACTGGTGCATCTCTGGCAGTGCAGCGGTCTCGGCTGCCCAGTAGTTCTCCTCGACATTGATGTTGCTGGTGTAGTTGCACGACCAAGGCGGCAGGATGCTTTCATTCCAGAGCCCCTGCAGGTTAGCAGGAACGTTGGGCGTTCGCGAACAACTGATGAGCAGGTAGCGGCCATACTGGAAATAGAGGGCTTCGAGTTGGGGATTGAAGATAGATTCGTCCACATATTCCTTCAATATCATATCAGTGGGACGAACGTCTTCTGTTGCTGTTCCCAATGTCAGCTTTACACGGTTGTAGATGCGCTGGTAGTCGCTGATGTGGCGGCTACGCAGTTCTGTGTATGGTACGCCTGACAGATGTACTAACCGTGTGTCGGCTATCTGTTGATAAGGCTTTCCCTCCTTCACAGGGTCCTTGTCATAACCATTGAATGAGGTGGCGTTGACCACGTAAAGTGTCACTTCCTTACTGCCGTCCACCACGATGGCATCACCGTCGGCTCTCACGTTTGTGGCGCTGATACCAACTTTCGTACGGAAATGGATGCCGCGATTGGGGTCGTAGGCAAATTTCTCCTTCGCATCATAATAGCTGGGCAACGAAGTATAGCCAGCGTAGCCGTCAGTGACCAAGGTGTGTGTGCTGGAATTAGTGGTGAGTGGTGTATGGCGCAGTTGACAGCTCAGCGACAGCCGTGCGTGGATGCCGCGCGGATTGTCGGTAGTGATGTGAACCACGAGACCTGAGTCAGGATTTGTGCAAAAGTACTCCGTCGTATAGTGATAGGTACCGCGTCGGTATTCGGTGTGGGCGGTGGCATTGCCGATGTCGAGCCAACGGCGATAGCTGGTCACCGTCTCTGTCGTGTCGAGATATTCTATCAAGAGTTGGCCCAGTGGCTGATAGTTCTGCGAGAAGTGTCCTTGCACGTCACGCTGCAGACGGTCGACCTCCTGATAGTCGCCCTTCTTCAGCGCCTCGCGGATGGTGGGAATAGTCTTGTGGGCATCAGGTGAATAGACATTCTGATTACACGGCTCACCCGTCCACAATGTGATGTCGTTCAATGATATGCGGTCACACTGTGTATCGCCGTAGACAATACCACCCATCGTGCCGTTACCGATGACCAATGCCTCTTCGAAGTACGTAGCCGGTCGGTCGTAGTGCAGTGTCTGTGCCTTCGCTGTAACGAAGATATTCATCAGGCATAAGACTAAGAATCCCAGCTTTCCCATACGCTTATTCTAAATTGACAAGCCGCGAACCGTCGGGCTGTTCGCTGATGGTGATGCGGACGGCATCTTCAGGCAGTAGTTCCTCAATGAGTTCAGGCCATTCGATGAAACAGAGGGCACCAGAGTAGAAGTAGTCTTCGTAGCCCATGTCGTAGACCTCCTCCAAGCGTTTGATGCGGTAGAAGTCGAAATGGTATATTTTCGAGGAAGGAGGAAGGAGGAAGGAGGAGGGCGTATACTCATTGACAATGGCAAAGGTGGGCGAGGTGATGACATCCTCAACACCTAATGCCTCGCAGATGGCCTTAATAAAGGTGGTTTTGCCAGCACCCATGTGGCCGTAGAAGGCGAAGACGCGGCGCTCACCTATATGGCTGACAAACTCACGGGCAGCCTCACTGATATGATCTAAATCCTTGATAATAATGTTCATCTTTTCTTTCCTGTTAAAGTAACGATGGGAATCATCATCTCCTCCAGCGAGATACCTCCGTGCTGGAAGGTGTCGCGGTAGTAGGAGACATAGTAGTTGTAATTATTGGGATAGGCGAAGAACGAGTCGCCAGTGGCGAAGACGTAGCTGGTCGACAGGTTGGGGGAGGGCAGCTGGGCCTTCTGCGGTTCGCGGATGACGAACAGGTCCTTGGAGTCTTCATAGCTTAAATTCTTGCCTAACTTGTAACGCAGGTTGGTGTTGGTATTGCGGTCGCCCACAATCTTGACGGGCCGTGTGCAGCGGATGGAACCGTGGTCAGTGGTGACGATGACGCGGTAGTCGGTCTGTGCCAGCTGGCGGAAGAAGTCGCTGGTGACGGAGTGGCGCAGCCAGGAGAGGGTGATGGAACGGTAGGCCGACTCGTTGTTGGCCAGTTCGCGCACCATGCGGCTCTCAGTGCGGGCGTGACTGAGCATGTCGATGAAGTTGAATACGACGACGTTCAGGTCGTTCTTCTCCAGTTGCTTGAACTGCTGCATGAAGCGTTCGGCGTCCTGCGACGTGTTCACCTTGTGGTACGAGAAGGTGTTGCGGCGGCGATAGCGGTCGAGCTGCGTCTGGATGAGCGGCGCTTCGTTCAGGTTCTTGCCCTCCTCCTCGTCCTCATCGACCCACAGGTCAGGGAACATCTCGGCTATCTTGTTGGGCATGAGACCTGAGAAGATGGCGTTGCGCGCATACTGCGTGGCAGTGGGCAGGATGCTGCAGTAGAGGTCTTCGTCGATGTCGAAGAGGTCGCCTATCTCCTGTGCCAGCATGCGCCACTGGTCGTAGCGGAAGTTATCCATCACGACCAGGAACACCTTCTCGCCGTTGGCCAGCAGTGGGAACACCTTCTCCTTGAAGACGCGGTTTGACATAAGCGGGGCCTCGTCACTGCCTCCAATCCAGTCCATGTAGTTCTTCTTGACAAACTTGGCAAAGCCCAGGTTGGCCTCCTCCTTCTGCATCTGCAGCATGTCGGTCATGTTGCTGTCCGTAGCGCTCAGCTGCAGTTCCCAGTGTACCAGGTGACGATACACCTCCGTCCAGTCCTGCCACGTGCGGCAGTCCATGATCTGCATGGCTATCTGCTGGAAGTTCTGCTGGTACTGGCTCTGCGTCACCTCCGTCTCTATCTCGCGGCGGTGGATGTTCTTCTTCAGCGTCAGCAGTATCTGGTTGGGGTTCACGGGCTTGATGAGGTAGTCGGCTATCTTCTGTCCGATGGCCTGCTCCATGATGTTCTCCTCCTCGCTCTTGGTCACCATCACCACTGGCAATGCCGGCTGTAGCTGCTTGATGCGCTGCAGGGTCTCCAGTCCGCTGAGTCCAGGCATCTGCTCGTCAAGCAGTACCAGGTCGAACGACCTTGATGCACACTGGTCGATGGCGTCCGTACCGTTCGAGACGGTCACCACCTCATAGCCTTTCTTCTCGAGGAACAGCAGGTGAGCCTTCAGCTGTTCAATCTCGTCGTCTACCCAAAGCAATACTCCGTTTGTCATATCTTAGCGTTAGAAAAAGTCAAGGTCAAAGTCATCTGGGGCCTCTTGATTATCCGGACTGTCCGGCGTTTCCTGGTTGTCAGGGCCGTCATCCTCTTCCGGCTGTTCCGTTGCCTCTGGGATGTTCAGCAACTGTTCGTCGCTGACCTGCAGGGGTGTGAACGTGCGCTGGTAGAAATCCTCATAGTCGTCATAGCTGAAGCGGACGCCGATGAGTGGCAGGTTCTGCTGGCTGATGATGATCACGCGACAGAGTTTCAGCAGCGGCGACAGCTCTGGCGAAGCGTGTAGCTTACGTGCATATTGCAGGGCCTCGTCGTAGTTGAGGAACCCGCTGACGATGATGCGGTGCAGCATTCCCTCCTGCTCAGTCTGCAGGTCAAAGTTGCGCACCATGAAGTTGGTGAAGTTGTAGCGCGCCATCTCGAACAGCAGCTGGTTCTCGCCGTTCTCCATCTGTTCGCTGAGGGAGTCAGGCTCGTAGGCCAGTATATAGAGGAAGTTGGTGTTGCGCTCCGTACTCAACGTGTCGGTAGTCGTGGAGTCGGTATTGACGAGGGTGATATCGCGGCGCGACCATACGTCGCCCAGGTCGAACTTGCCGCCGTGTAGCTTGCGTCCCTCCTGCACACCTTTGATAATCATGCCAGCCATCTCGCTGACCTCGCTCTTGGGGTATTTCTCTACCACCTGCTTCAGCAGTTCCATACATCCCTGACCATCGCCTTCGTTAAGTTTGCTCAGGCCGCTGATAAACAGGAACTTGGGTTGGTTGGCTCCTAAGGGGAACCGCTCGGTGGCCAGTTCGGCATTGCGCTGGGCTTCCTCAAAACGGTTGTCCTTGAAGGCATCGTAGGTGGCTGCGTAGAGCGAGTCCTCGATGTGGACGCCAAAGCGGGCATTCTCGACGAAGTAGGGGTCGGACAGCAGGATGGTCCATTGGCTTTCAGGGAAGTCAGTCTTCAGATGAACCAGGCAGGTGTCGGCCTGCTGACGGTCACCAAGCTGTGAGTAGAGCAGGAAGAGGTGATACCAGGCTTCGTCCATCTGGGGGAATTCGCCGTACTGGTTGATGAGTCGCAGCAGGTGCTTCCGGCTCAGCGGCAGGTTGCCCAGTTTGTCCTTGAAGATAATGCCGGCGTGGAACAGTCCATCCTTGATGATTTCGTCGGAGGCTGCCTTCATTTCGTCGCTGAAAGGTATCTGTGCCAGATAGTATTCGCGGTTGTGTGGGTCGTTGGCCAGCGTATCAGCAGGGGTGTCGGCTGTAGCGGTGCTGTCCTGAGCCGTCGGCATTTCCAGATTGTTCAGGGAGTCCTGGCTCTCTGAGATCTCCGTCTGTTCTGCCAGCGTCACCACCGTCTGGTTCACACGCCGCCAGTTGTCTGTATTGTCACGTTTGCCCCATTGCCGCTGGAAGGTCTGTTTACCTTGACTGACGGCCATCGGGTTGTAGAAGTACCACTGTCCGTTACCTTGTGTCTGTGTTCCTGGTGTAGTACGGGCAGGTGTGTTGGTGCGACCGCCAGTGGCTCCACGCTTCTGTAGCGTTTTCTCCACTTCAGCCTCCAAGGCTTTGTCGCGCTCTTCCTTCTCTTTTTTCTTCAGGGCTTCTATCACGCGGTCGATGGCTGCCAACCGTTCCTTTTCAGGCATTTTGGCCAGCTCCTGCAGCGAGTCCTGCAGGTGGATGGCCTCTGTGAAAGGCACTAATTCGTCCAGCATCTTCGAGCGGTTCGACAGTTCCTCGTAGTCAGGACGCTCCTTGTCCAACAGACCGATGGCCGCACCGTAGCAGCGCTGGGCATCAGCATATTTCTCCATGTCCCAGTACAGGCCGCCGAGCTTCAGCAGCAGCACACCTTTCTCTATGCCGCTGCGGGTGGCCTTCTCGTTGCCCTTTTCGTAGGCACCGATGGCCTGCATCGTGTCACGCTGCAGCAGGTAGATGTTGCCGATGGCGTAGTACACCTGGTCCAGATAGTCCTTGTTGTTGTCGTTACGGGCCATACGGCGCAGACGGCTGATCATGCCTCGTCCGTCAGTCGACGCCATTACCTCGGTCTGGGCAATGCGGGCATTGAACTCCAGTTCGTAGGGCGGACTCAGCCGTGTTACGTGGCTGTAGGCCTTGTAGGCCGCTTCGCGGTTGCCGAGTGCCGTCTGTAACTGTCCCATGAGGAACCACTCGCGGGCTTTCTGCGTCTTGCGCCGTTCATGTTTGATGACCTTATATAAATAAGGTATAGCGCGTTCAGGCTCCTGGTTCCTCAGGTAGTAGTCGGCATAAGTGTAGTCCCAGTCTTTCACAGCGCGATAGTGGATGGAGTCGCGGCTCATGTTGCGGATAATGTCCTCAGCGTCGTATAGCCAGTCCAATTCCGTATAGCACTTGGCCAGCCACGCACGCGCGATGCTGTTCTGCATAGGCTGTGTCTGGTAGAGTCGGCTCATATACGAGAAGGTGGCAGCGGCCTCGTCGAAGGCACCTTTCTGGAACTGCGCCTTGCCCAACAGCAACCATGCTTTCCAGATGAATGGGTTATACTCCTTACGTCCCAGCCACTCGCGGTCCTTTGCAGTCTTGCGTCCCGACTTGTTCCATTCAGGCTTGGCCTTGATGCTGTGTAGCTTAATAGCCTTCTCGGCCTTCTCTATGGCACGGTCAAATTGGCTGCTGCCTATATTGCGGCTGTTCTTGTTGCCTACGGTGTAGAGCGGCAACTGCTCCGTGTAGTTGTCCTTGTTGCCCTTCTCTTTTTCCAGTGAACCGTCGATAAAAGCCTGTGAACCATTATAATAGGTGTTATAACGCGCATTGAACGAATGCCACATTCTGGTCTGCGAAGTATTTTTCTTCGTAGAACATCCGGTCAGCAGTATCAGCATCACTGCCGCCCAGCTCAGTATGATTCGTTCAGCCTTCACTCTTCACTTTCTTGCATTGCTGCATCAGTTCATGAATCTTGCAGTTGCCCTCGTCGGCTTCCGTACAGGTAGAGCAGTCGTGCCCCGTCTCGATGGTATCTTTTCCCTTGTCGAAAAGATTCGCGACGGCGGCTACGAGGCCCAGCACGACAAGTGCCCCTATACAGACAACGGCAAAACTCATCTTTTATTATTTACCTCCCTTCACTTCTTCACTTTTCACTATCCACTCCTCACTCTTCACTCCTCACTCTTCACTCCTCACTCTTCACTCCTCACTCTTCACTTCTCACTTCTCACTTCTCACTTCCCACTTCTACAGTGAATCCAGCCGTCCTCAGGTCATCCCAGAAGCGTGGATACGACTTCGTCACCACCTGCGGGTTGTTGATGACGATGGGCTGTTTCATGCAAGCCGGAGCAAAGGACAATGCCATGCGGTGGTCTTCGTAGGTGTCAATAGTCTGATCGTCAGATGGTTCGCAGCGTGTACCGTCCCACACTAGTTCACAGCCGTTGTGGTCGGTCAGTACATACCCCAGCTTCCTCATCTCCGTCTTCATCGCCTCTATGCGGTCGGTTTCCTTGATCTTCAGTGTCGACAATCCGCGGAAGTGGAAAGGCTTGCCCATCATGCAACAGGCAACCACAAACGTCTGGGCAAGGTCGGGCGAGTTCACGAAGTCGTATTCCAGTCGGGGTACGCAGCGGCCGCTCTTCTTCAGCGTCACCACCTGCAGCCGTCCTGACTCCTTCGACTCAAAGATCGTCTTCACGCCCAGCAGACTGAAGATGTACTTCACTACCGAGTCACCCTGCTTCGAGCCGTCCATCAGTCCCGACAGCCGTACGGTGGCGTCGCGGTCCTTCGACAGCGCCACCATCTCGTACCAGTAGCTGGCGCCGCTCCAGTCGTTCTCGATAATGTACTCGCGATTCTTATAAGGCTGAGGCTTCACGCTGATGGTGTCGCCTGCACTCCATTCCGCATCGGCACCAAACTCGCGCATCATCCACAGCGTCAAGTCAATGTACGGGCGCGAGATGATGTCACCCGTCAGCTTCAGTTCCAGTCCGTCTTCCAACACGGGCCCAATCATCAGCAGCGCCGAGATATACTGCGAACTCACGTTGCCCGCTATCTCCAAGGTTCCGCCAGTCAGCTTGCGTCCCGTGATGCGGAGTGGGGGATAGCCCTCCTCCTCTACATATTCTATATCGGCACCCAGACTGCGCAGCGCGTCTACCAGCACCCTGATGGGGCGGTGCTTCATGCGCTCCGTACCAGTAATGACGTGAGTGCCGCGCATCACGCTCAGGTAGGCCGTCATAAAACGCATGGCCGTACCCGCTGCCTTGATGTCGATGACCTCAGGCATGTAGCGGATGGCATTGATGATGACTTCCGTGTCGTCGCAGTCGCTCAGGTTGTGGGGCATGATGTGGCCGCCGCTGAGGGCGTAGATAATCAATGCTCGGTTTGAAGTACTCTTTGATGCAGGCAACGAGATGCTGGCGTTCAGTTTTGTGGGCGATTTGATGGTATATTGCATGTTTTTTGTCTGATTTATGGTGCAAAGGTACGCTAAAAACAAGTAAAAACAAAAAAAGTTCCCATAAAATTTGCAAATGTCACAGAAAGTTCGTAATTTTGCACCCGCAAATCCGACATTAGGTCAGATGCCAAGCAAAAAACGGATCGGGATTTAGCGCAGTTGGTAGCGCACACGTCTGGGGGGCGCGAGGTCGCTGGTTCGAGTCCAGTAATCCCGACTGGAAAGAAAGAGGAGCAGGAAAAACGCCCGCTCCTCCTTTGTTTAAAGGGATTTCAGCCATTTAATCCATCTCTTTTTTATTCCAAAAATCAACATTAAAAAAAAGACCGAAAGTGTTTAGTTTTGTTCATTTTTGAACTGTTTTGTATGTTTGTGTTGCCCAAATAATGCAACAATAATGCAACTAACAAATAAGTCTTTTATTAATGTTTAATAGTTATGGCAAAAATTAATTATTATCTGGACTGCCGTAAGAAACGGGCAGACGGAACATCACCTTTGAAGGTGGTAGTGAATACGTGTAATGGAAACTTCATGATGTCTATAGGCATCTTCGTTTCTCCTGCACAGTGGAACTCCAAACTGAGGGTCGTTACTAAACATCCCCAGCGCATCTTTCTCAACTCTCATCTTTCAGATATGCTTCTCAACGCAGAGAATGCCCTTATATCGGAAAAGAAGAGGTTGGGACACTCTCTTTCCATGGACGAGATGAAAAGGATTATATCTCCGATCTTCAAGGATGAATACAAACAGGAGTCACCGTTGGTAAAGGTCTTTAATCAGTACATAAATGACAAGCTCTTGAAAAAGCGCACTCATGAACTTTATGCCGTCACTCTTTCAAAGATAGAATCTTTTTCGAATAATAATGTCAATAGCCTCCAGTTTGAAGACATTACAGTCGGCTGGCTCAAAAAATTCGATACATGGCTGATGGAAAACTGTCCGTCGGCCAATGCAAGGGCAATACATTTGCGAAACCTCAGAGCAGTATTCAATAGGGCTATAGACGATGAGCTGACTTCTAATTATCCTTTCCGTAAGTTCAAGATCGTGAAAGAACCTACCCGGAAAAGAGCTTTGTCGGTAGAACAGATAAGGATGCTGATGAATACTCCTTTACAGGCATATCAACGAAGATATGTAGACACGTTCATACTTATGTTCTATCTGATGGGAATAAATGCGGTTGACCTCCTGACGGCAAAGCCTTCTCAGGTTTTAGATGGGAGATTAGAATACAAAAGAGCCAAGACGGGTACTTTATACTCTATAAAGATCGAGCCTGAAGCAATGGAAATCATTAATAAATACAAGGGGAAAAAACATCTGCTGAAATTCTGTGATACTGTCAAGGACTATAGAGATTATCTGAAGCGTATGAATATGTGTCTGAATAAGATTATACCAGGCTGTTCGTCGTACTATGCCCGTCATTCATGCGCGTCAATAGCTGCTGAGATTGATATCCCGATGGACACTATAGCCCGTATGCTTGGACACACGGATCCGGCGAGGCGTATTACGCTTGTATATATCGACTTTAATCAGAATAAAATAGATGAAGCAAACAGGAAGGTTATAGATTATGTGACTTGTTATAAAAATAAATAGTCTATAACTTATTTACTGATATAAGTAAGCTCAGATATATGTCTGGGCTTCCTTTTTTTGTATTTATGAAAATATGGAAATATAAAAATATAATTATTCTTAAATTGTTTGGAAAAGTCATTTATTATCAGTACCTTTGCACTTGATAATACAAAAATATAAAAATAGGTAAATATAAAAACAAGATGGACAAATTCGACCTGTATAGCTACGATAAGTATATCGTCAGTTTCTCCGGCGGGAAGGATAGCACGGCGTTGTTGCTTTTTCTTCTTGACAATGGAGTATCAAAGGATAAGATTGAACTCTGGCACCAGGAGATAGACGGGCGTGGCCGTAGCCTTTTTGATTGGGAAGTGACTCCGGATTATTGCCGAAAACTCGGAGAAGCCTTTGACATTCCTGTTTACTTTCAGTGGAAGGTGGGTGGGTTTGAGCGTGAAATGACGCGCACGGACAGCCTAACCGCTCCTGTTTGCTTTGAACTTCCTGATGGTTCAATACAACAGACTGGAGGCGATAGAGGTAAACCTTCAACAAGAAACAAGTTTCCTCAGCCTTCACCTGATTTACGGGTAAGATGGTGCAGTGCCTATCTGAAGATAGATGTATGCGCTACGGCTCTCCGTCATCAGAAAAGATTTCAGAACATCAGAACGCTTGTTCTTTCTGGGGAGAGAGGCGAAGAGTCCAAACAGCGGGCAGGCTACGCCATCTTGGAACCTGACAAGGCTGATCTCCGTCATGGCAGGAATCCAAGACATATCGACCGCTTCCGTCCCATCCGCGACTGGATGGAGCAACAGGTGTGGGACTTGCTGGAGAAATACCACGTCCGTCCCCATCCGTGTTACTTCATGGGCTTCGGACGATGTTCCTGTAAGTTCTGCGTATTCGGTAACTGTGACCAGTTTGCCTCGGCGGCCTGTGTCAGCCACCGACAGGCAGATGATCTGATTAGGTTTGAAAAGGAATTTGGGTACACGATGAAACGTGATACAGACCTCAAAACCTTGATCAGTAAGGGTAACCCGTATCTCGCAATCACACCATACCTACGTCGTCTGGCAACTTCGTATGAGTATGATGCACCTATACTCGTTCCACGACATCAACAGTGGCAACTCCCTTCGGGTGCCTTCCGTAAATGCGGTGGCCCATCTTGAAATGCAAATAACTGAAGTATAACATAAAAGTATTGATTATGAATAACAAGATCATAAAGACAAAAAAACGTTGCCCCAAAACTTTTAAAAGAGCTTTCGGAGTACGGGAGATAGCCCAGGGCATCTGGGGCGAACTGAAAGTCTCTGACTCTTTCCTGTACCTATACCGCCGCTTCGGTACTCCGTGCTACGACACTAACGACGAATATAAGATAGCCTATGAATACAATTTCTGGTACAAGGGCCTGTATTTTGTGGTGAATGGATCCACGCCGGAGTTTGTATATCTGGACTGCTATTTCCCGAATAAATACTTTGTGCTGCAGCGCAGCAGATACCGCAAGGACGTGCGGGATATCTTTGATAAGGCATTAAAGGAAGGCATTCTGTGCTGGCCTTGGGCAACCGGGTTCTCACAGATAGCCGATTCTCTGACAAAGACTCAGCTGAAAGCCTATAATGCCAAGTTCGACGAGGAGGCACGGGGATTCTTCAGAGAAGAGGACTATAACTGGCTTAACTCCAAACAACAGGAAAAACTTGACGGAGAAGATGCCGAAAGGTGCATGAACCTGATGGATGGATTCTATAAACACTTACACGGGAAATTTAAGAGATGGACAGGAAATGACAATACTATAAAGATATTGTTCTGGTCAGATCCGGACCTGCACTATCTGCCAGAGGTAGAACAGATCGTGAAGGATTTCTGTAACGAAATGCTTGAAGTAAAACCTATCCGGGATTGTAATATCAATATCCGGGGATGGCAATAGATTATTAAGGATAACATCATGACGAGAGAATATGACTGAGAAAGAATTAAAACAGTGCATCCGTGAGGTGGTGAAGAAAAACTTCCTCGGTAAGAAGGTGAAGTTCCAGACGTCTGCAGACGAATGGGAAGCTTTCAAGGTGGTGACATACAAAATAAGCACACGGAAGTCCATCGGCATTGAACGATACGAGTTTGATGACTACGGCATCGATGAAGATACTGAGAAATTCATCATCGTGGAGTTATGGGATGCTAAGGATGAATATGATGTGTTGGATTGTGTAGCCTGCATCTTCACCATCAGCAAGAAAGGTCAGGTCGGCACCTGCAATGGTCCTTTTAGCTTTGAGCTGACGGTAGCATACGATACAGCAATAGGGATGGTTGACCAGATTATGGAAGTGTATAACAGTAGAAAATCTGAATAAAATACAATTTTCCTTATGAATGAACTGACAAGAGATAAACTGAAAATGCTGGATGCAAAACATGGAAGACAAAAAATGAAAGCCTCCCATAGGCGACTGAAAGTATATTACGGCTGGAGTAAAATCAATAAGATCCAGAAGCGCGAGGCAATAGCTATTGCCTTCGAGAACAGCGAGGGCGCGGGTTGGGAGAATAGCAGGTCAGGAAAGTCTCTGAGGAAGACTATGACAGTCTGTTACGAACGCTATCAGACTGATGAGGAGATGAAGGACGCTGAGTTTCACAACAGGGTGTTTACTGTATATAATGTCTTTCTCGATGACAAGCGTATCGGTGGCAGCTTGCGGAAGGCTTTAGCTGACAATGCGGAGAAAGACAGAAAACATGTGTCACCTGAAGAACTGAAGAAAATATCACAGTCCCTCGAAACGGCATTCATTGCTACACATACAGGCTACAAGGAACCTTCTTTGGAACTGGATATACCTTTTACATGACAGTCCCTATTCCCTTTCACTCTTTATAAGGTGAGAGCGGATAAAACATGCCTCTGAGGTGATATGGCTGCTGCCGTCGGCGGTCAGTACGTGCAGTAAATAACTCTCAGTACATCCCAGCTCCTTTTCTGTGAATTTCTTGAAAATGGCACTGATACTGCCAAAATAGAAGTTCTTCCTGCCATGCAGAAAGTGGACGTGAATAACTTTTATGTTCTTTTGTTGTTTCATATTCAAAATTTTCTGCAAATATACCAAATAGATTCTATTTGGAATAATTTGGCGTCTAAATTTATATATTTATAACGTTTCTTCCTTCTGAGACGTTCAAAACGGATTGAAAATACAAAAAACGGAGATGATTACTCAATTATTAGGCTGATTCTCATACAAATACCTCTTGAATTTGTTAAATCAAGAAATAATAACTGTAAAATTGAGACCTTGCCTAAATTATTTGTAATTTCGCGCACATGATGTTGAACTTAAAAAGTTTGTTTATATGATCAATTCGTATTTTATCGGCCGTATCGGAAAGGACGGTGCAAAGGTGATAGAAGGTAAGAACGGCAACTTCATGACAATGGACGTTGCAACGGATATCTATTCACAGGGTGAGAACAAGGCAATGTGGGTGCGCGTAAGAAGCAACATGCCGGCACACATGGGTAAGCTGGTGCAGCATCTGACAAAAGGAAAGATGATTGAAGTTGCCGGGCAGCAGATTGAACCAAGTGCTTGGAATGGTAAGGATGGTAATCCTCATGCCCAGGTGGTAATCCTGGCAAGTTTTATCAAGTTCGTACCGTTCGGCAAGAAACAGGGAGGCCAGGATTCGGAACAGGAACAGAACGCTCCTGAGAATAATGTTCCTGACACAAATGCCGGTATGCCGTTCAAGGCCCCTGATGACAAGGCGGACGATCTCCCCTTCTGAAAAATTCTATTCATAGTAGCAGATATATCAAGGCTTCGGACGCTGAGCCAGAAAATCAGCGCCCTTATATATAATTCCATGTGTCAATGAGGAAAATATTGCTGTTGTTGATGGTATTCATGTCTCTCGCATCGAGGGCACAGTCATTCGTGTGGTTCAAGGAACCTGAAGAGATATATAAAGAGCATGTATTCAAGGTTTCAAGAATCTGGTCTGATAAATATGCACTGGCATTGACTAAGGGTGACGCAAAAAGAGGATCCAAGGAATTTAACGGAAACCTGGTGCTGTTGGTGGCAGCTGAAGGAACGGAGTTTTACGACAACCAGGTTGTGGAGGTGAAGGGTAAAACCTTTCCTCTGGTAATAGGCGTGTTTAAGTTCATGGTGGACAAGAAAAAGAACACTATCCCTATTGTTGCCATTAAGAAGAAGGAAAAACCTGTACCTCTTAAAAAAAATACTAATACTACCGTCAAGAAATCCTCTCAGAAGAAAAAAGAGTCGAGGACGGCTGACGGACTGATAGTGGACTGATCATAATATAATTGTTGGATATGAAAAAGAAAAGAATATTATCTGCAGGAATAGCGATTGGTGCTATTGTACTGGTGTCTGTCATGTGTGTCAGATACACGGACAGGACTTTGAAGATATTGTTGAAAAACTGAACGGTTTGGATGTATGAATATCAAAGAACTGCGTATCGGTAACCTCTTAATATATGAGGCATGTACATATATCCTTAAAGGACTTTACTTTAAGGAAACCTCAAATCCGCAACCTATAGGGTTTAGTGGGATTTTGCTTGCAAAGCGACAAAATTCATTTTATTGTACATATTTCTTGCACAACAGAAATGTCG
>CACZDV010000023.1 GCA_902780025.1 uncultured Prevotellaceae bacterium | reverse complement strand
GTACGCCGCTGAGCACGTACAACATTCAGCAGGCGGAGCCCGATCCGGAGCCGGAGCCCTAAGCGCTCGCGCTTTGCGCTTCGCTAGTGAAGAAGTGAAGAGTGAAAAGTGAAGAGTGAGTGGTGAAACACTAACCTCTAACCACTAACTACTAACAACATGAAGAGAAACTGCCGCTCCTTTGTGATAAGGGAGCGGCAGTTTTTGTCAGCGAATATAATATCTTGCTATCGGCTACTTGATAATCTTGATATTGACGTTCTGCTTCGTGATGTCCTTACAGTACTGGAAGGTGGCGTCGTTCTTGGCGCTGATGTCGATGTTGTGAAGGGTGATGCGGTCGATAGGCATCTCGGGCAGTCCGTTGAACTCCATCGCATAGCCGGCATTGTGGCAGATGACGTTGCGGATGTCGATGTTGCGGAAGATGGGGGTTTCCTCGGTGACGGGCTTGACATCCACCTTCTGCTCGCCACCCTCGGCCAGCACCTCGGCCACGGACTTGCCGCCATAATACATGTTGAAGGTGAGGGCGTAGGTCTTGATGTCGGTCATGGACACACCGTCGACATAGATATTCTCGACCAGGCCACCGCGACCGCGAGTAGACTTGAAGCGCAGGCCAACGTCGGTTCCGAGGAACTGGCAGTTGCGCACCATGATGTTGCGTACGCCGCCACTCATCTCTGAGCCTACGACGAAGCCGCCATGTCCGGCGAAGACGGTGCAGCCGTCGACGACGACATTGGCACAGGGAACGCCACGGCGACGACCGTCGGCGTCCTTGCCGCTCTTAAGGCAGATACCGTCGTCGCCGGCATCGAACTTGGAATTGACGATAAGGGCGTTGGTACACGACTCCAGATCGAGGGCATCGCCATTCTGGGCGAAGGAGGGGTTACGCGCGAGTACATTATCTATAATAATATTCTCGCACATCAGCGGATGGATGTTCCAGGCGGGTGAGTTCTGGAAGATGACGCCCTCCAGAAGCACGTTCTTGCACTTGACCAGGCTCACCATAACGGGACGCAGGAAACGCTTCACCTGCTGCCATTCCTCGTCGGTCTGCGCCTTGGGGATATTCATGTTGGCGCCGTCCTCGCCTTTCTCGTAGCTCTCGGTGGGCACCCAGTAATCTTTCTTCATCTCACGGCCGCCCGGGCGCGACAGTACTTCCTTCCATTGTGAATCGGTCACCTTGGAGCGCTTGACGGGTCGCCAGTACTGGCCATTGCCATCGATGACGCCCTGCCCGGTAATGGAGATGTTGGTGGCACCGTTGGCACTCAGCGGCGACTGGCAACGGCGGGTGTCGAGCCCCTCGAACGAGGTGCTGACAATGGGATAGAGGCTCTCGTCGGCAGCAAACTGGATGACGGCTCCTGCCTCCAGGTGCAGGTCGATATTGGACTTCAGCACGATGGGGCCCGTGAGCCAGATGCCGCGAGGCACGACGAGGTGGCCGCCACCCATCTTGTAGAGCAGGTCGATGGCCTTCTCAAAGGCGCTGGTACAGAGGACATCGCCCGTAGGAACGGCACCGAAGTCCTTGAGGTTGACCTTGGCACCAGGAATCGTGGGTGCCTGAAGCTCTGGCATCTGGAAAGGCAGCCCCAGGGTGTACTGTTTGTACTTGTTTTCGGCAACTGCACCAAGGGTCAGTAGTGCCAATGTCATAGTCAGGATAGTTTTCTTCATTTGTTTTTGCTTTTAGTTATCAGTTATTTCTTTTAGCGGTATCATCACAAAGTCGCGTTCGTGCATCAGCGGATGGGGAATCTTCAGGTCGGGCTCGTCGACGGTCAGGTCGTCATACATCAATATATCAATGTCGATGGGGCGGTCCGAGTACCTTTTATAAGCGAAGAGAGGAATGAGGAGAGAGGAGAGGGTTTTCTTCCTACGCCCCATGTCGCGCTCTATCTGCTGAGTGAGCTGAAGCACCTCGCGGGGTGTCTTGTCCGTTTCGCACAGGATGACGGCATTGAGGAACGTGTGTTCCGACTCGAAGCCCCACGGCTCGGTCTCGATGAACGACGACTGGCGGAGCACCGTCCCCACCCTTTCGCCTATCAGCCGGATGGCCCTGTTCAGGTTCTGCCGCCTGTCACCCAGGTTCGAGCCCAGACCGAGATATACTTGATGACTCTCCACTTTTCACTTCTCACTTTTCACTTTTCACTTCTCACTTTTCACTTCTCACTAGCGAAGCGCTTAGTCATCGAGTATCAGCATAGCGTCGCCAAAGCAACCGAACTGATAGCCGTACTTCACAGCCTGCAGGTAACCCTCGTAGACAATGTCGTAGCCACCGAAGGCCGCCGTCAGCATCATCATGGTGGACTCAGGATGGTAGAAGTTGGCAATCATGGCATTGGCCAGTCCGAAGTCATAGGGCGGGAAGATGAACTTGTTGGTCCAACCGTCGAAAGGCTTCAGCATGCCGTCGGTACCCACCGAACTCTCGGCAGCCCTCGTGGTGCTGACACCAACGGTACAGACACGATGACCAGCCTGCTTGGCTTCGTTGACGCGACGGCAGCACTCCTCGTCGATAATCATCTGCTCAGAACTCATCTTGTGCTTCGTCAGGTCTTCCACCTCGATAGATTCAAAGCAGCCCAGTCCGCAATGGACGGTGAGATAAGCGAAGTTGAAACCGCGAATCTCCATCATCTTCATCAGCTGGCGGCTGAAGTGCAGTCCGGTGGCAGGGGCGGTCACGGCTCCCTCGTTCTTGGCAAAGATGGTCTGGAAGTTCTCCATATCCTCAGGCTCCACCTCGCGACGGTCGATGATATAGTGAGGCAGCGGGGCAGAACCCAGGCTGAAGAGTTCGCGCTTGAACTCCTCGTGCTCGCAGTCGTAGAGGAATCGCAGGGTGCGGCCGCGACTGGTCGTATTGTCGATGACCTCAGCCACCATCGGACCGTCCTCCTCGAAGAACAGCTTGTTGCCGATGCGAATCTTGCGGGCGGGCTCGACGAGCACATCCCAAAGGCGCAGCTCTTCATTCAGCTCACGCAACAGGAACACCTCGATCTGAGCGTCGGTCTTTTCCTTCGTGCCAAAGAGGCGGGCGGGAAACACTTTCGTGTCGTTGAAGACAAAGGTGTCGCCCTCGTCGAAATAGTCCACCAGGTCACGGAAGGTCAGGAACTGGTCGGTGTCGTTGCCATCGGGGTCTTTCTTGAATATATCAATGACCTGACGCTTGCGGTGAATGACCATCAGTCGCGACTGGTCGCGGTTGAACACGCGCTCGATGTTGCCGTCTTCGGTCTTGAACTCACGGTGGGGCGGATAGAGTGCCACCAACTCGTCGGGAAGCTTGAATCTGAATTGTGAGAGTTTCATCTGTATTTCGTTATTACATTATTTCTGTATGATGTTATTTTGCCATTTCTATCTCCTGACTGTCCAGCCATGCGGGGAACGAGTCGAAGGTCTGGCAATCCTCAATGCGGACGTCGCCCAGACGGGTGCGGCAGAGGGCGGTGAGGAAGGCTCCGCTGCCAAGGGCGTAACCGATGTCGCGGGCCAGCGAACGGATGTAGGTGCCCTTGCCGCAGACGACGCGGATGCTCATCTGCATCTTGACGGGGTCGAAGTCGGTCAACTCCAGCTCGTCGATGCGTACTGGCTTGGCGGTCAGTTCGACGTCGGCTCCCTTGCGGGCCAGCTTGTAGGCACGGTGGCCATCGACCATGACCGCCGAGAAGAGGGGTGGACGCTGCATGATGTCGCCCTTGAACTGCTCCAACACGCGGAGAATGAGTTCGCGGGTGATGTGACGCGTGGGATAGGTCATGTCAACGGTATGCTCACGGTCGAACGAAGGAGTGGTTGCGCCCAACTGCAGGGTGGCCGTATACTCCTTGTCGTGCAGCTGCAGGGTCTCTATCTGCTTCGTCGCCTTGCCTGTGCAGAGGATGAGCACACCCGTTGCCAGCGGGTCGAGGGTGCCGGCATGACCCGTCTTCACCCGCTTGACGTGCATCTTCTTCGAGATGAGGAAGCGGATGTGAGCCAAGGCCCCGAACGACGACATGCCGTAGGGCTTGTTGATGTAGATGAACGCGCCTTCCTGGAAATTCATTAGTCGACCATTGCAAGTGAGTGACCCGTCAGCAGCAGCACGATGATGATGGTGCCGACGATGATGCGATAGATACCAAAGGCCTTGAAGCCGTACTTGGTGAGGAATGCCACGAACCACTTCATGGCCAGCAGCGCCACGACAAAGGCCACGACGCAGCCTAAGAGCAGCATCATGATGTTATGGGAGGTGGCCCACACGGCATCCTCCTTCACGAGGTCGAGCAGGTCGAGCAACGTGGCTCCGGCCATCGTAGGCACAGCCAGAAAGAACGAGAACTCGGCAGCCCGCTTGCGCGTCAGTCCCTGCGTCATGCCGCCCACGATGGTAGCCATAGAGCGTGACACGCCAGGAATGACCGATATACATTGGTAGAGACCGATGTTGAAGGCGCGCTTCTCGTTGACCTTCGTGTGATCATCACCCTTGTTGAACAGTTTGTCGCAGAAGAGCATGAACACACCACCTACCACCAGCATGATGGCCACCACCTCGACGCTGTCGAGCAGCCAGTCGAGCAATCCCGACTTCTTGGCAGCCAGTCCGATGACCACAGCAGGCAACACGCCCACGAAGAGCAGCCAGTAGAAGTAGTACTTGTGCTTGAGGCGCTGCCACAGCGAACTGCCCTCGGGAGCCGGAGTACGGTCGAACTGGAAGAAACGCTTCCAGTAAAGACATACCACCGACAAGATGGCACCAAACTGGATGATGAACGTGAAGGCATGCACGAAGGGGTCTCCCTGCTCAATGCCCAACAGGTTCTGGGTGATAATCATGTGACCTGTCGACGAAACGGGCAGGAACTCCGTCAGACCCTCGACGATAGCGATGATGACTGTCTCTAACCAGGTCATTCCGTCACCTCCTTCTGCGCTTCGTCCTTCGGCTTATGCACTACGGCATAGATCATTGACACAAAGCCCAGCAGGCAAACGACGGGTGCCACCTTGGTGCGCTGGGCGCTGAAGATGTCGGGGTTGTAGGCCTCCTCGGTAGAGCCGCTACCACCCATCAGGATGAAGCCGATGATGACCACCAGCATGCCGACGGCAAGCAGGATGAAGTTCATGCGGCCAAAAGCCAATTGTTTCTTGTCCATTTCTATTTCTTTTTTTGATTCTTAAATCTTATAAAGCTCGCTTGCCCGCATCTTCAGGAATCGGTTGACCGAGATGTAAGAGCAAAGCGACGTGATAATCAGGCCGAACAGCACCACGGCAGCAGCCGTCAGCGCCAGCACCTGCCACGTGATAATGGTGTCGAGGGCTGGTTCGTACTGGAAGAGTGTCCAGACGGCTCCTCCCAGCACGATGCAGGCCAGGAGGGCAGCCACCAGTCCGACGGTCAGCCCGTTAAGCATGAACGGACGGCGTATGAAGCCCCACGACGCGCCCACCAGCTTCATGGTGTGGATAAGGAAACGCCGCGAGTAGACGCCAAGGCGAACCGTATTGCTGATGAGCGAGTAGCTGATGAACGTCAGCAACACCGCCAATACCACCAGCACCAGACTCACCTTCTTCAGGTTGCGGTTCACGCTGTCCATCAGGTCCGCCTGATAGGCCACGTCCGTCACCATCGGGTTACGGGCCAGTTCGCGGGCTATCCAGCGCAGGGAGTCGGGATTGGCATAGTCAGACTTCAGCTGAAGCTCCAGCGTGGCCACAAACGGGTTCACGCCCAGGAACTCCGAAGGATCGCTGCCCATGGCTTCCGACTGCTCCTTCAGCGCCTGTTCCTTGCTGACATAGTCAATATTACGCGCATAGGGACGGTGATAAACCTCACGGCACAACCTGTGAGCATCGTTCACACTCACCGTGTCGCTCAGCATCACGGTCACCGTCAGGTTCTCCTTCACATAGTTCGACAGGTTATGCGCCGTCAGTACGCAAAACACCACAAGACCAAGCAATATCAGCACCATCGTCGTGCTGATACATAATGTAACGACCTGCATGCCGTGGCGGCGCCGGTTCGTCTGTTTCTGTTTTCTCATTTACAAGTTCGATGTAGTACACCTAAATTGCTGCAAAATTACAACATTTCGTCCGAATACGCAAATTTTCAGTTTATAATTTTCAAATTTTAATTTTATTGTGTACCTTTGCACACCATTATGAGTACCATCATCTATCCATCGCCCATCTTCGGCCCCGTTCAGAGCCGCCGTCTGGGCATTTCCTTAGGCATCAACCTGCTGCCTGCCGACGGCAAGGTGTGCTCCTTCGACTGCATCTACTGCGAGTGCGGATTCAACGAGCAACACCGGCCGCAGAAGCCGATGCCAACGCGCCAGGAAGTGGCTGAGGGACTTGAACGCAAGCTGCAGCAGATGCAGGAGGACGGCCAGCTGCCCGACGTGCTGACATTCGCAGGCAACGGAGAGCCTACCTGCCACCCGCACTTCCCGGAAATCATCGACGACACCATCAGCCTGCGCAACCGCTATTGTCCGCAAGCCAAGGTGTCGGTACTCAGCAACTCGACCATGATACATCGCCAGGCCATACACGATGCGCTGATGCGTGTGGACAACAACATACTGAAACTCGACACCATTGACCCTGACTTCATACGGATAGTAGACCGCCCGGCAGGCACCTACGACGTCGACGCCATCATCAGCCGCCTGAAGGCATTCAACGGGCACGTCATCATTCAGACCATGTTCCTGAAAGGCGACGACATCGACAACACCACCGAGCACTATATACAGCCGTGGCTGCAGGCACTCAAAGACATCAAGCCCCAGCAGGTGATGATCTACACCATCGACCGCGAAACGCCCGACCACTCCCTGCACAAGGCTACACACGAAGAACTCGATGCCATCCGCGACCGCGTCATCAGCCTCGGGATACCCTGCACAGCCTCTTATTAACATACATGAAATTCATCTTCGTAGTCATCTTGGCCATGTGTACTTACTTGAATGTACGTGCACAGTATTCGCCTGACACTACCAGCCGGCACCCATGGATAGCCGCTGCCGAGGTTACTGCCGTCAACGCACTTGTCATGGGCTATGACCACCTCTTTGTAGATGCCCCTTGGTACAAGGTCAGCATACATTCGCTGAAAGACAACATCCAGCCCCGTAATTGGTGGTGGGACAAGGATTACTTCGACACAAACGCCATCAACCACCCCTACCACGGGGCGCTCTACTATACCGCCGCCCGCAGCAACGGTCTCGACATAGGAACCGCCTCTCTCTACACACTCGGCGGAAGCCTTGT
This sequence comes from uncultured Prevotellaceae bacterium, assembly GCA_902780025.1. Lineage (GTDB taxonomy): Bacteria > Bacteroidota > Bacteroidia > Bacteroidales > Bacteroidaceae > Prevotella. The sequence continues at coordinate 39,386 of CACZDV010000023.1, read as the reverse complement.
CTGGGAAGTGATATGCGAGTCAGAACATCCCGCCATCAACGACCTTATCACAACTACCGTAGGCGGCATTGCCCTTGGTGAACCCATGCATCGTATCAGCAACTGCGTACTCGATGATAGCAAACGGGGTATAGAGCGTGTAGGCCGCGAACTGCTGGCCACCCTCATCGACCCGATGAACGGCTTAAACCGACTGCTGCGTGGCCAGTCATGGCGGGTGGGTCCCAGAACTAACCAGCCGACAGATATCAACGTTTCCGTAGAGACCGGAGTGCGATATACCGATATCAGCAACCTGACGACCGTCACTACTGCTGCCGCCACCCTCGACGTCAGCCACGGCGACGTCCTGGGAAATGAAGGCAGCCGCCCGTTCGACTACTTCACACTCCAGCTGACAGCCGTTGCCGGACAGCATCAGGCACTTATAAACACGCTCTGCGTAGGCCACCAACTATGGAGCCGTCCCCTGACGAACAAAGCCGAGACGAATGCCGCAATAGGCATCTACAACTACTACGACTACCATAACGTAACCACCGAATACAACGCTAACGAAGACCGTCGCCGCAGAAAGCCCTACTGCTACCTCGAAATAGGAGCCATAGGCCCTGGCATAGCCTACCGATACGGAAAATACTTCCAGCAGCAACTCGTAGTCAACGGCATAGCATTAGGTTGCCTGCCCTCCGCAAGGGCCAATACAGCAGGCATACGCAGGGGTTACAGCTATGCCAGCGGTTACGGTATAAGGCTCAACAACAACCTTAGCATAGGAAAAACGCTGCAGACAGACATTGCCCTGAAAGCCTCACGTCTATTCAATTGGGACGATTATTATGCCAACGACGACCGTCACTCGACTACCATTGAGCACGGACATGCCACTACACTCACCCTGGAGCCCGCCGTAAAGCTTACACCACTTACAAATATAGGTATAAGCCTACGCGCACGCTACTTCTGGTATCGCACGGAAGCCCCCAGCCTTGAGACCCAGACCACCCACTCATGGGAAGTCCAAGGCGGACTGCAATATCAGTTCTGAATGTCTTTATTGTAGATTCAAAACCTACTTCTTGGCGGGGATGAAACTCTCCCAGGTTTGATCATCGTAGAACACACGGATCTCCGTGACACGGCGGGGCATTTTGTCAATAATTTTGATTTCCTCCCGAGCAGAAATCGGACGTGTACTTTTTACACTATTGGGATTTTGAGTCGTCGGCTGAACAAAATCGGGGGCGATAACAGGTGCGTCAGAAAATTCCAACATCGATTCAGACGCTGACAAGGGTGTCGACGATGGGGTGGGCGAAGCCGAATTAGCATCAAGATACATAGAACCAGAACCAAACATCAACCAGTCGGTACTGATGTCAGGAATTTTCTTTTTGATAGCCTCGACGATGTTGAGGGTAGGTTTAGTACGACCGTTGAAGATACTGCTCAACGATGCGGGTGACATTTCTATGAACTGAGCGAACACTTGTTGAGTCATGTGTTGCGACTCCATAATCTGACGAATTCTGTCCTTCATACAGTTAAAGTAGGGTTTAGGGGCAATTTTGCCCATTTTTGTTTCAGTTTACAAAGGTAAAACAAAAAATTGAATCCCGCAACATTTGTAGCGAAAATTTTTAATTGTAAAATATAAATTTATGATTCAAGATTATAAACCTGTAAAGTATCAAAAGCAGAAAATTTGGATATTGAAACACAAACGTAAATTTACATCAATAAACGTAGTAGAAGGGTTTTTAGAAAGATAAAACGTAAATAACTGGGTGTAAATATGGTATTTACATGTAACTTGGCGTTTAGGCATCAAATATTCAGGTTTAGGAGAGTGAAATTTAGGAATATCCGATTGTATTCTTTTGATATTTTACATAATTAGCAGGTTTTCAATACGTTATTATAATGAAAAACGGCGTGAATAAATATTGGTTTAGTAATATAAAATCAAATATTTGTGTTTTAAATTTAATATTCTTAATATGTAAATTTTCCTTTTTATTTGTAATATTCATCTTAAAACACTAAATTGTTTTACGTATGAAAACTGATATAGCTTTCAAAATTCACAATCAGAAACGCTAAATAATGTGAACAATAAATCTTGGAGAGCCGAAACGAAGTTTTTTCGGCGTTTTTTGAGTATTCTGAACCAATGGTGGTGAAGGCTGAAAATACGCGAATTTTGAGAGGTCAGAAATTGTCTGGAACCTGCATCCAGACTGGGATTAGGGCAAAAAAAAAGCGTTCACGAGGAACGCAAAAATGGTTCATTCCAGAACGCGGAATTAGTGCAAAATGTAAAAAATCAGTTCTTTCATGAGTTCTCCTGGGGGCGTATTTGGGTTATCCAAGCCCTTACTTTTGGCGTCAATTTCCCTAATTTTGGAAATTATCTGTAGCACTTTCATGGAGCTGAAATTTCTCATTCCTGTCATGTACTCTTTCGCGGCCCACGGAGATCGTAATTCCAGCCACTCTGCAACGGCCTCCTGGCTTTGCTTTTTTGGCGCGTAAAATGCGATCATCAGATTCTGGAAATAACTGAAGAGCATCGGGAGAAAAGAGTAGATACTTCCGGCCTTCGGATTATTGTCAAAATATTTTATTATCTGATTTGCCTTGAAAACATTGCGGTTGACGATGGCGTCGCGCAGTTCGAAGGCATTGAAGTCCTTGCTGACGCCAATCTGGTCTTCGACCACCTGCGGAGTCACTCTCCTATCCTCTTGAGGCAGCGAGATGATGACCTTGTCGAGTTCGCTGGTCAATCGGCTCAGGTCGGCGCCTATGCTGTCGGCAATGAGCTGGGTGGACTTAGGGTCGATGCTCACTTCTCGTTGGCGCAGATAGCCCTCAATGAAAGGTAGCAGGTCGCGGTCGCGCAGTTTTTTACTCTCGAAGAGTATGCCAGCCTCTCGGATGGACTTGACATACTCGCGTTTCCTGCCGTCAATGGTGCCGTTTTTGTGGCAGAGCACAAGTACGGTCTGCGGCGAGGGCTGCTTGAAGTACTTTTCCAGCTGGTCAGTCTGCTTCAGGTTCTGCGCTTCCTTGACGATGACCACCTGCCGCTCGGCCATCATAGGGTATCGGCGGGCTACGTCGGCCACTTGTGCGGCTGTAACGTCGGAACCGAACATAATGGTCTGGTTGAAGTCGCGCTCCTCGGGCTGCAGGGCATGCTCGGCGATATAGTCGCAGATTTTGTCGATATAATAAGCCTCCTCGCCCATCAGATAGTAGACGGGCGCATATTTTCCGGCTTTCAGGTCGGCCATGATGCCTTCGTAGGTAGCTGTCTTTTGTTCTGCCATATTGTTATGTGTGTGTTAGATTAGAATCTGAGGCCCAGGGCCGCATTGACAAACCACTCGGTAAGTGCGCCGTGGTTGTGGTCGTGGCTGAACCGGAAGTTGTAGACTTGTCCGTAGACGTTGAGATAGGCGGTTTCGTCCAAGTTGTAGGTTATGGACGCCCGCGCATTGAAGTTCAGGGTCATGTGGCTGGTCTGAGTCGTCTTGTAGCGCTCTTCATCGGGCCACAGCATCTCTACGTCATCGACTTCGTCGTCGTTGAGCAACGGCTCTATGTCCCAGGTTGGGTCTTTCAGGAACAGCTGCTTCAGCAGCGAGTCGTATCGGTAGGTTCTCAGGCGGTTGTAGCCCGTCAGCATAGGCATCAGCATACCGCTGATGAGTAGTCCCTTCACGGGCACGCAGTTATAGGCATATCCTGCCCCCACGGCCACCTGCCATTGGCGCATCTCGCCCACGTCATCCATCAGGAATATGAAACCCATGTTCTCAGGGGCGGCGTAGTCGATATGTGCGTGGTAGTACATACCGCCCACCATGAAAGAACCCGACGAGCGCAGCTGGTAGGCCGACTGGTCGTAGGCTGCCATATAGGAGAACCGCCGGCCGTTGAAGAGGTAGTAGCCGTCAAGAATGATTGAGCGGACGTGGATGGGGCTTGCCACCTTGCCAACGGACGTTGTGTCGACGGGTATGCCCATGATGGAGCCTTGGTCGTGGATTACGCATTCGTCGGTCACGAAGTGGTGGTTACGGAAGTTCACGCCGTAGCAGCTTCCCGTGAGGCCCAGCGTCAGCAGCGAGCCCTCGGTCTTGCTGTCCAGCAAGCGCGAGTAGCCTATGCCGTAGCCGCGATAGCCTGCCCACACGCCCGCATAGTTTTCCGTTCCTGAGCGTATGTGGTAGTCGCAGTCCATATTGCCGTCAAAAATGTCGAAGATGTCGTTGGCGTTGATGGTTGCATTCATCTCCAGTTCCGCCTTGTTGACGCTTCCCCTGAGCACGACCTGCCACGGTTTCTTGGGCACTCCGATGTAGCTGGGATCAATGCCCTTGACGGCCATCGAGTCGATATAGTTCAGTACGCTCCGCCCGAATTTCAGCAGGGGGTTGCCGTCGCCAGCCGAGGTTTCAGTAAAGGTCAGCAGGGCAAAAACAGCCACCAAGAGCGAATATTTTTTCACCATTCGACGAGTTTTTCCGTTTTATTTTGTAATTTTGCTGCAAAGTTACAAAAATGATTCGATTAAACCTACCCGAATACGAAATAAATGTGAGCGAGCGTGACGGAAAGCAGCAGATTTTCGACTTTCTGCGCCGCAAGTTCGTGGCGCTGACGCCCGAGGAGTGGGTACGCCAGCACTTCACCCACTTCCTGGTCGAGCACAAGGGCTACCCCAAGGGACTGCTCGTGAACGAGACCGAGCTGCGCGTGGGCGAGAAGCGCCTGCGCTGCGACACCTTATTATATAATAAAGCCATGCAGCCGCAGATGATTATCGAGTACAAGGCCCCGCACATACAAATACAGCAGAAGACGTTCGACCAGATTGTGGTCTACAATCTCCTGCTGCATGCTGATTATCTGGTGGTCAGCAACGGTCTGCAGCACTTCTGCTGCCAGATGGACTACGACCGCCGCTCCTACCAGTTCCTCCCTGAGATTCCGGGTTACAACGAGTTATAACCCTTCACTAGCGAAGCGTTACACTTTTCACTCTTCACTTTTTTCACTAGGGCAGAGCCCGCCTTACGCCATATCGTTGGCATCGGCAGCCTTCTTCGACGAGGCCGTCGACGTCTTGCGGATAGCGCGCTTGCGAGTTTTCTTCTCAGTCGTCTCGGGCTTGTCAATCTTGACGCCAGCCAGTTCGGGGTCAATCATGATACGTCCGCAGTACTCACAGACGATGATCTTCTTGTGCATCTTGATGTCCAACTGGCGCTGGGGCGGAATCTTGTTGAAGCAGCCGCCACAGGCGTCACGCTGCACGTAGACGATACCCAGACCGTTGCGGGCATTCTTGCGGATACGCTTGAACGAGGTCAGCAGTCGCGGCTCCATCTTGGCTTCCAGCTCCTTCACCTTCTCCTTCAGTTTCTCCTCTTCGGCGCGCGTCTCCTCCATAATCTCGTCCAGCTCGCTCTTTTTCACCTCCAGGTCGCCCATGCGCTCCTCTATCAACGTCTTGTTCAGCTCCAGCTCCTGAGCCTTCTCGGCAATACGAGCCTGAGCCTCGCGGATTTTCTTGTTGCACAGCTCAATCTCCAGCGACTGGAACTCAATCTCCTTCGACAGCGTGTCGTACTCACGGTTGTTCTTCACGTCGTCCAGCTGGCTCTTGTAGCGTGCCACGCTGGCCTCAGCGTTCGCAATCTCGCCCTTCTTCTGGACCACAGCCTGCTGGAACTCGTCGATGTCGGCCTGAATGCGCTGCACTCGCGTGTTCAGTCCCTCAATCTCGTCAGCCAGGTCGTCAACCTCCTGGGGCAGTTCGCCGCGCAGCGTACGCTTCTCGTCAATGGCCGACAGGGCCGTCTGCATCTGGTAGAGCGTCTTCAGCTTCTCCTCTACCGACAAATCTGTAGGATCTTTCTTTGCCATAATTCTTTCCTTTTTTATGTCGTTATTACGTTATATCGTTATCACGTTCTCACGTTAAAAATACAGTATCGGGTTCGTGCAGGTCTCCGCTATCTCCGTCTTCACCCCTGGGCACCGCTCGGCGATGATGTCGCGGAACACCTCCGTCGTGAACTGTTCACTCTGGTAGTGGCCGATGACGCAAATCTGGATGCGCTGCTCGTAGCCGAAGTACTGGTGATAGTGCATCTCGCCCGTGATAAAAGCATCGGCACCCGCAGCCACAGCGTCGTCGAGCAGGAAGTCGCCTGCCCCACCACAAATAGCCACACGGCTGACGGGACGGCGCAACAACTCGTTGGTCATCGCACACTCCACGCCAAACACCTGCTTCACTCTCTTCACGAAATCGTCAGCAGCCATTGGTTCCTCTAATGTGCCAATGACGCCGCTGCCGCACGTCACGTCCCCTACCCGCTTCTCGGCCATAAACTCCACGTCCGTCAGCCCCAGCTTCGCGGCTATCTTGAAGTTCACACCTCCGCGCGCATTGTCCATATTGGTATGCATCGAGATGACGCACACCTCGTGCTTCACGGCCTTCCTCACCGTCCGTTGCACGTCCGTCAGGTCGCTGATGGTCTTCAGCCCCCGGAACAGCAGCGGATGGTGGCTCACCACCACGTTGCAGCCCTTCCTGAGCGCCTCGTCGACAACGGCCTCCGTCACGTCCAGACACAATAATGCCCCTGAAACCTCCGCCTCTGTCAATCCAACTTGCAGGCCAGCATTATCCCAGCTTTCCTGTAAGGGCAGGGGCGCGAACTGTTCAAGGGCGCTCAACACTTCCTTAACTTTCACGCTTCTCGTGTTTACGTTTTAGGCTGCAAAGGTACGAAAAAAAACTGACCCGTCCAAATTTTCACCAACTTTTTATTGAAAAACCAGTCTCGTCCCCACCCTCACCACAATCGTCCCCTTTTGGTCGGAGTAAAGGGGGGTGTTTAGTCCGACCAAAGCTTGGGTTTACCGGCACTAAACCCGCCGCTTAGTCCGTAGAAGCAACAGGAAAGTGGACAGAATGCACCAAATTACTGTTCTCACAGGCCTCACAAGACTACTTGATTGATTATTTACAACTATAAAACCGGCAATTTCTTAATTTTATCAATCATTTAAGGTTTGAAGTGTTAAACGCAAAGCAGCGTTAACACTAAGTGGGAAATTGTTAAATTGGGACAAATCTTCGTGACATTTTGTCAGATTATTAAACTTTGCGCTTAATTTTGCAGTCGGAAATCTGGAACCGATTTTAAAACAAAACGTATATGGATATGAAAAAAGTAATCAACATCGCAGTCCCGACATCTGCTCTAGTAGCTGTCGTACTCTCAGTAGCAGCATTCACCAACACCAATGCTGCCACACAGCCCGAACAAGTTCCCAACCCCAACGTGACCGCGCTGCCCGCCGGTCAGCCCGTAGACCTGACCTACGCAGCCGAAAAAGCGCTGCCCTCGGTAGTCTACATCAAGAACACGCAGAACTCCAAGGTGCAGACCGTGGAGTACAGCGACCCGTTCGAGGACTTCTTCAGCGACCCGTTCGGCGGTTTCTTCGGCCGCGGACAGGGTAACGGCGGACGCCGCCAGCGCCAGGTACAGACGCCGAAGCGCCAGGCAGCCGGTTCAGGTGTCATCATCTCGTCCGACGGCTACATCGTGACCAATAACCACGTGGTGGACGGTGCTGACGAACTGACAGTCACCCTGAACGACAACAAGGAATACTCGGCCCGCATCATCGGTGCCGACGCCACCACCGACCTGGCACTCATCAAGATTGACGCCAAGAACCTGCCCGCCATCCAGATTGCCAACTCCGACGACGTGAAGGTGGGCGAATGGGTGCTGGCCGTAGGTAACCCCTTGGGACTGAACAACACGGTGACCGCAGGCATCGTCTCGGCAAAAGCCCGCTCGATGCAGGAGCCGGGAAAGGTGACGTCGATGATTCAGACGGATGCCGCCATCAACCAGGGTAACTCCGGAGGCGCGCTCGTCAACACCAGCGGCGCACTCATCGGCATCAACGCCATGCTGGCCTCGCCCACAGGCTCCAACATCGGCTACGGCTTCGCCATTCCAACCTCTATTATGAGTAAGGTGGTGGACGACATCAAAAAGTACGGTAACGTGCAGCGTGCCATGATTGGTATTCAGGGCGGCGACGTGAAGGACTACGTCGATTCTGAGAAGGATAAGGGCAACGAGGTGGACCTCGGCACAATGGAGGGCGTCTATATCGATAAGGTCGTGGAAGACGGTGCTGCTGAGGATGCCGGTCTGAAGAAGGGCGACGTCATCACCCATATCGATGGACAGAAAGTGACGAAGTTCGGCGAGCTGACTAACATTATTGCCCAGAAACGTCCGGGCGACAAGATTACCATCAACTACCTGCGCGACAAGAAGAAGCAGTCGGCCACGCTGACCCTGAAGAACGAGCAGGGCAACACGAAGGTGGTGAAGAACGCCGACATCGACGTGCTGGGCATCGACGTACGTCCTGTCACCGACAGCCAGAAGGAGCAGCTGGAAATCAGCTACGGACTGGAGGTGCTGAAGGTGAATGGCGGCAAGATGAAGGACGCTGGTGTGCCGAAGGGATTCATCATCCAGCGTGTGAACGACGAGCCGATGAGAAGCTTCGACGACCTGCAGAATGCCGTCAAAGACGCTTCAACATCAAAGGACCAGATGCTGGTCGTCAAGGGTATCTTCCCGACAGGCAAGCGCGGCGGTTTTGTGGTTTACCTGCAGAACGAATAAACGTCATAAAACCCGACAAAAAGGTGGAAAAGGCAACTTTTTCACCTTTTTCTTTGGCGTTTTCATTTTTTTACTGTACCTTTGCCGGACGGCTTTAAACTACGACCAACCATGAGGCAACTGAAAATCACAAAATCTATTACCAATCGGGAGAGCGAATCTCTCGAAAAGTACCTGCAGGAAATCGGTAAGGAAGACATGATTTCCATAGAGGAAGAGGTTGAACTGGCACAGCGCATCCGCAAAGGCGACCGTAAGGCATTGGAACGCCTGACACGCGCCAACCTCCGATTTGTGGTCTCAGTAGCCAAGCAGTACCAGAATCAGGGACTGTCGTTGTCGGACCTTATCAACGAAGGCAACTTAGGACTGATTAAGGCCGCTGAAAAGTTCGACGAGACTCGCGGCTTCAAGTTCATCTCGTATGCCGTGTGGTGGATACGCCAGTCCATCCTGCAAGCCATTGCCGAACAGAGCCGCATCGTCCGCCTGCCCCTGAATCAGGTAGGGTCGGTGAACAAGATCAACCGCATGCTCAGCAAGTTTGAGCAGGAGAACGAGCGCCGCCCCTCCATCGAGGAGATTTCACAGGAGATCAACCTGCCGGAGGACAAGGTGGACGAGGCCATGAGCGCCAACACCCGCCACGTGTCCGTCGATGCGCCCTTCAGCGATGGCGACGAGGGCTCTCTGCTCGACATTCTCATCAACGAATCGTCGCCTATGGCCGACCGCCAGCTGGTGTTCGAGTCGCTACAGGCAGAAATCAAGCAAGCCCTGCGAATTCTCAACGAGCGCGAACGCAACGTCGTGGAAGCCTTCTTCGGCATCGACGGCCCGGAGCTGACTCTCGAGGAGATTGGCGACAAGTACGGACTGACCCGCGAGCGTGTACGCCAGATCAAGGAAAAAGCCATCCGACGCCTGCGCGAAGGAACCAAGAATAAAATGCTCAAGGCATATTTAGGACAATGAAACTACAGAAATATCTCATCGCTGCCGCCTTGACGGTGGCAGTATTACTGCCCACGATGACAGCGGCCAAGAAGTCGCAAACACCCCAACGGGTGTATATGTTCGGCTTTGCCGCCTCGTTTAACGACACCATCGTTCATTTTACGGACATCCAGGCCGTCGACAGCGTCATGCTCGACAGCAAGACCAATTTCCTGCAGGCCCGAAGCCTGTATGCAAGCATGCTCGGCAACTACCTGACCGAGCAGCAGATGCCCTATCGCACATGCGTGATCTTCTACGACCGGAAGATTAATAAGCTGCAGAAGAAGTACCTCAAGATGAAGAAGCTCTACGGCGGCAACAAGAAAGCTGCGAACCGCAATGACATCAGGGAAATCACCGCCAGCGACTTCAGGTTCACCACCGTAAAATTGGAGCCTGAAGGAGAAACAAAAGCAGACGCAAGTGGAGAGTAAGACATTCCTGATAGCCGGGTTGAAAGTCAATATAACGTTCTGTGATTCCGACAAGAACGATATGAGCCTGTTGCCATCGTTCAGCACGTTTCTGACAGAAGACGACGCCGTCGACGACTATTTCTTCAAGTTGACCGTCGACGACTCGCTGCGCCCTGCCAAGGACAAACAGTTGGTCAGGAAATTCGATACCGGCAACGGCGACACGCTGGTCTACCAACTACCCGACGGCGGCTACCAATACATCATCCGCGACATACACGGGCGCGACTGCAGCTTGCTCATCACCAACGAGCGCTTTACGGAGTGCCGTTGTGCGCTGAACGGCGACTGGGTGATGCGCTCCTTCGGACTGAACGATGCGCTGATGCTGGTCTTTGCCTTTGCAGGCAGTTACCGCCAGACTATGCTCATCCACGCCTCCTGCATCATGCTCGACGGCTACGGCTATCCCTTCATTGCCCAAAGCGGGACGGGCAAAAGCACCCATTCGTCGCTCTGGCTCAAGCACATCGAGGGAGCCGAACTGCTGAACGACGATAACCCCGTTATCCGCATCCTCGACGATGGACTTCCCTATATCTACGGTTCGCCCTGGAGCGGCAAGACTCCCTGCTATCGCAACCGCAAGGCACGATTGGGAGCCGTCACCCGCATCGACCGTGCTCCCCAAAACAGCATCGAGCGTCTGGCACCCGTACAAGCCTTCGCCTCGCTGCTGCCAGCCTGCTCGTCGATGAAGTGGGACTCCACGATTTATCGTAACCTCTGCGATGCCGTCACGCGCATCATAGAGACCACACCCATTTACACGCTTCATTGTCTGCCCGACCAGGAGGCTGCGCAGGTGTGCTACGCTACGCTGGTAGGAAGTGAGAAGTGAAAAGTGAAGAAGTGAAAAGTGAAGAAGTGAAAAGTGAAGAAGTGAGAAGTGAGAAGTGAGAAGTGAAGAGAACATAAAGACTGTACAGATGGCCAACGACGAGTTGTTGCCAGCCGTCATCCAACTGCTTGACGAGGGACATACCGTCACCCTACCCCTTCGTGGCTACAGCATGCGTCCCTTCCTGGAAAACATGCGCGACAAGGCCCTGCTGCAGAAACCTACCGACATCCGCATCGGCGATGCCGTCCTGGCCGAGATTGGCCCCCGACACTATGTGCTTCACCGTATTGTCGACATCCAGGGGCAGCATGTCACCCTCCGTGGCGACGGTAACCTGAATACAGAGCATTGCCTGCTCAGCGACGTCAAGGCCACCGCCATCGGCTTCTACCGCAAAGGTCGCTCAACGCTGGACAGCACTACCGGCAACAAATGGCGCACATACTCCTGGCTGTGGATGCGACTGCTACCCCTGCGCCGCTACCTGCTGGCCTTCTATCGCCGCATCTGGCTGAAACTATTCAAACCCATATAAAAGATTATGAAGACAAAGAACGGATTCCACCTTCGCAAGGTCTGCGGCGAAAACGTCATCGTGGCCGAAGGTATTGAGAATATAGACTTCTCGAAGATTATCAGTATGAACGAGTCGGCAGCCTACCTGTGGCAGAAAGTCGAGGGAATGCCGGCTTTTACTGCCGAGGACATGGCAAGATTTCTCTGCGAGGAATACGACGTAGACGAAACTACCGCCCAGGCCGATGCCCAGACGGTAGCTCAACAATGGTTGGAAGCTGGTATCGCTGAGGATTAGAACTCAACGAGAATCCTGAACACCTTGCCAGGGTTCTCACTCCACCAGCGCATGGTGTCGAGTGCCTCCTCAGGCTTGACAACACGCGTAATAAGGTCATCTACAGGACACGTGCCACGCTCCAGATAGCGAATAACAGCCCGGAAATCAGAAGGCTGGGCATTGCGTGAGCCGCGGATGTCAAGTTCCTTCTGCACAAAGTACTTCGTCTGGAACGACACCTCGCTCTTGGCATAGCCAATGCAAGCTACGCGACCCGTAAAGGCCACCTCGTTGATAGCCATCTGATAGGTAGGCACACTACCTACAGCCTCGATGACCACATCGGGACCAAAGCCACCGGTAATCTCTTGCAGGCGCGCGTGTACATCTTCTTTTATAGTATTCACAGCGTAGGTGGCACCCATCTTCTTGGCCAGCGCCAGCTTCTCGTCGTCGATGTCGGCAGCAATGACCGTAGCACCACGCATGGCTGAACGAACGATGGCACCCATGCCCACCATACCGCAACCAATGACCATCACCACGTCGATATCCGTCACCTGAGCACGGCTGACGGCATGGAAACCTACACTCATAGGCTCTACGAGCGCCGTCACCTTGGGCGAAAGGCTGCCGGCAGGGATGATTTTCTCCCAGGGCAAGGTGATATATTCCATCATGGCACCATTGCGCTGTACGCCGAGCGTCTCGTTATGCTGGCAGGCGTTCACCCGCAAGTTACGGCAAGAGGCACACTTACCGCAGTTGGTGTAAGGATTGCAGGTGACCGTCATACCGGGCTTCAGTCCCTCAGGCACACCACTACCCACAGCCTCGATGGTAGCACCTACCTCATGGCCGGGAATGACGGGATTCAAGGCCATCGTATTGCGACCCATAAACGTGTTGATGTCCGAACCGCAGAAGCCCACGTAGTGCAGTTTCAGCAGTACTTCGCCCTGGCCGGGAGCCTGGGGCTTTTCCATCTCAATGACATTCAGTTCCTGTGAATGTGTAATTTGAATTGCTTTCATTTTCTTATAGTTGATTTTATTTCGCCATCTTTACGTACGAACGATAGCCGTAGCCTATGATTAAGAGGAAACAGATGAAGGGCAGGATGAACGAGGCGTTCACGGCAGGATGGCCAAAGACCGTCTGCTGGTCGATGATCCAGCCCTGCAGCGGCGGCATGAGTGCTCCTCCCACAATGGCCATCACCAGGAAGGCTGCTCCCAGCGTGGAGTCTTGACTGTCGATATCCTCTAAGGCGATGCCGTAGATAGTGGGGAACATGAGCGACATGAAGAAGCTGATGCCAATTAGACAATACAGACCCAGCATACCTACAATACAGATAGCACCAAGAGAACATAGGGCAGCTCCACAACCGAAGATAGCCAGCAGACGACGACTGTTGACGTACTTCATCAGCATAGTGGAGATGAAGCGGCTGGTGAGGAAGAGCGACATAGCCACGATGTTATAAGTCTGGGCCGTAGCCTTGTTGATGCCGAGGTAGTCGGCATACTGGATAATAAAGGTCCAAGTCATAATCTGGGCGGCCACATAGAACATCTGTGCCAGAACACCTTCACGATAGATGGTATTGTGCCACAGGTTGTGCAACGTCTGGCTCGTGGTATGGGTCAGTCCCTGCGCTTTCTGCTCCTCACTCTGGGTCTTGGGCATCTTGGTCAGGGCAATGATGACAAACATAGCCAGCACCACGAGACCAATGGCCACGTAGGGGTCGCGGATTACAGCCAGGTCATGCACACGGATGGTTGCCTTCTCAGCCTCCGACAACGAGCCGAAGATAATCTGTCCGGCAGCATCGCGGCGGTCGCTGATGAGCTGGGGCAGCACGATGAGCGAAGCCACACTCATGCCGCAGAGCGAACCCATAGGGTTGAAGGCCTGCGCCATATTCAGACGGCGGGTACTAGTCTCCTTGGCTCCCAACGACAGGATAAAGGGATTGGCTGTTGTCTCGAGGAATGCTAATCCGAACGTCAGAATGTAAAGCGACAGACAAAAGAATGTGAAGCTCTCTTGAGCGGCAGCAGGAATAAAGAGAAAGGCACCCGTAGCATAAAGCGCCAGTCCGAGCAAGATGCCCCACTTGTAACTGTACTTACGGATAAACAACGCTGCGGGAATGGCCATCGTAGCATAGCCGCCATAAAAGGCAAACTGCACCATCGAAGCCTTGGCTGCCGTCAGTTCCATCACGGTCTGGAAAGCTGCCACCATCGGATTAGTGATATCGTTGGCAAAGCCCCAAAGTGCGAAAAGCGACGTTACGAGGACAAACGTTACGAGATATTTCTTCTCAATTAATTTTGGTTTCATAGTTATTGGTTATTCAGACATGTTTTTAATATAAGGTAAATCAGGCAAGTTCTTGAAACCATAGAAGCGCTGGGCATTCTGGCCAAGGAACAACGCCTTCTCCGCATCCGTCAGTTCCTTGCTCTTCTCCACGAAGTCATACGACATGCGGTAAGTGATGGCAGTAATAGTCCGCGGATAGTCCGATCCCCACATCAGCCTGTCCATACCTACCCAGTCGGCAGCCTCGCGAATGCGACGGACAGCAGTTGGGAAGGGATAGAACTCCGGATTGTAAAGCCAGGTAATGCCACCTGACTCAATCATCACGTTGTCGCCCTGTCGTGCCAGCATAATCTGACTGCGGAAGGAGTCAGTAGTCGGCATGCCGAAATGACCGATGGCCACCTTCAGTTGCGGACACTCCTGAATGACCTCAGCCATCTGCGCCACCTGACGTTCGTCGTCAGCCAGACACATGGAAAGAATCATTCCCTTCTCCTCCATCAACTTAAATACGGGCATCAGCGTCTGCAGCGGTTCATGCATACGGTGACCAGGAAAGGCAATGCCCCTGAGTCCGGCATCGATAACCGTCTGTGCCTCCTCCACGTTCCAAGCCATTCCCATACACAGGAAACGGTCGGGATATTGCTGTTGTACCTCGGCCAGATACTCGTTCTGGCAACCGTCGATGACCTCTTGTACCACGACAGCGGCACCCACCTGCGCATAATTCATGTTCGAGAGAAACACCTCGGCCGTGTTCTGACCGTCAATCATAAAGGGCGGCAGCATCTGTACTTCCTCGTCCATGAAGATACTACAGCCATTCTTCAGCGACAGTATCCGCTTGCCGTCCACCGTCGTGTCCTGACGGAGCCATAGGTGGCTATGTGCGTCAATTATGAGTTTGCCCATGTCACACGCTGTTGGTCGCCGATAATCTCTTTTACTTCCATCACCAGTTCCCAGTCAGGCTCTTCGTTGGCCCACTCAATGTTGCGACGCACATTGTCGGGATTGGCCGACGAGAACAGGGTCGAGGCGATGCGCGGATTGCTCACGGCATACTGAACGGCCAGCTTCTCTATCGGGTAGCCTTTCTCGTGGCAATGCACAGCAGCCTTCTGGCAAGCCTTGACCAATGGCTTCGGAGCTGGATGCCAGACAGGTACGCCACGCTGGCTGAGCAGTCCCATGCTAAGCGGTGAGGCATTGACAACACCTACACCCTCATGCTCGAAGAAGCCCATAAAGTCGCCCAAGGCGTCGTCGTTCAAGGTATAGTGACAGAAATTGAGGACACTCTCCACGACACCCTTCTCACAATGTTCAATCACCCACTTCAGATTCTGCAGCTGCAGGTCGGTGATGCCTACGTGGCCTACCACGCCTTTCTCACGCAATTCAACCAAAGCAGGCAGCGTCTCGTCGACAACCTTCTGCAGTCCGCCAGGCAGGGCAGCCTGGAACTCTATGTCGTGAACATTAATCAAGTCAATAAAGTCGATACCCAGGCGCTCCATGCTCTCGTAAACGCTATCGGTGACACGCTTGGCAGAATAGTCCCACGTGTTGACACCATCTTTGCCGTAACGTCCCACCTTGGTACTCAGGTAGTACTTGTCACGGGGAATGTTCTTCAGCGCCTTGCCCAGCACCGTCTCAGCCTTGTAGTGTCCGTAGTACGGACTCACGTCTATGAAGTTGATACCGCCCTCGATGGCTGCCTCAACAGCCTCGAAGCTTTCTTTCTCGTTGGTCTCACGGAAGACGCTGCCCAACGATGATGCGCCAAAACTCAGATGAGAAATCTTCATTCCCGTCTGTCCTAATTCTGTATACCTCATAATCTTATGGTTTTTTGTTATTGTTGCTACGCTTTATTTCTTGCCTGCCGACTTCTCCTCAGGCATCGGGAACGATTTCCCTTCACGGAAGAGCTGGAGCGTCTCCTTGATAGCAGGGTCATCGTCGTTTAGGTATTCTGTCCAGGCCTGTTCGTCGAGCACGTTGTAAATCAGTCTGCTATTGATATAGCGTTCCAGCAGGCGATGGCTCTTCTGTATCATCAGGTTGCGACGCTTCAAACCGTTCTTCTCAGCATAGGCGGCAAACAACTCTACGGTATTCAGTTTCTTGAGATAGGCCAGCAGGTCGCGCTTCGTCTCATACGTGCTGAGTTTCTGACGGTTGTCATCCACATACTCATAGGCAAACTGAAGGATCAGCCCTGACATGGAGGCCTCCTTATAATAAGAGGTAACGTCGATGGTGTCCTCACCAACGAAGATGTCGGGCGTGATACCGCCTCCGCCATAGACCACACGACCGTTCTTGGTGTGGTACTCCGGTCCTTCGTGCTTGATGCTGTCGCCATTAAAGAACTCACCATGCTGGTAACGGGTCAGCAGGTCTTCCTCGTAACTGCGGTCGGCACCACTCGTATAGGGCTTTTGTATGCAGCGTCCTGAGGGACTATAATAGCGGGCTATGGTCAGGCGTATCATCGAACCGTCGTGCAGCGAGATGGGCTGCTGGACGAGTCCCTTACCAAACGAGCGGCGTCCGATAATGGTACCGCGATCGTTATCCTGGATAGCACCTGCAAAGATTTCGCTGGCCGAGGCCGAACCCTCGTCAATAAGCACGACAAGCGGCAGACTCTGGTAAGAACCACGACCATCGCTGCGATACTCCTGACGCTGAGAACGGCGGCCCTCAGTATAGACGATGAGCTTGCCACGCGACAGGAATTCGTTGGCCATCTGTACAGCCGAGCCCAAATAACCGCCCGTATTGCCACGTAGGTCGATGACCAGATTCTCAAAGCCCTCCTGACCCAAGCGAGCCAGAGCGATAAGCAGTTCGGGATAGGTCTTGTCACCGAAGTTCTTAATCTTGATGTAGCCCGTCTTCCCGTCAAGCATATAGGTGGCCGTAACGCTCTTCATGGGTATCTCACCACGGGTGATAGTGTAGCGGCGGATCTTCTTCTCCTTGCCACGAATAATGCCTACTACAACCTTTGTATCCTTGTCACCTTTCAGACGATGCATCGTTTCCTCATTGGTCACCTTCTTGCCAACGAACTCTTCACCGTCAATCTCCACAATCTTGTCACCTGCCAGGAGTCCGGCACGCTCGGAGGGGCCATTCGAGATGACGTTCTGCACGTGAATAGTGTCCTTGCGGATGGTGAACTCAACGCCTACGCCGAAGAACGAACCTTTCAGGTCGTCGTTGGCCTGCTGCACATCCTTCTGAGAAATGTAGACACTATGGGGGTCAAGTTCGGAGAGGATGGTAGGCATAGCTTTCTCCACCAAATCGTTCACGTTGACGGTATCCACATACTGGTCGTCGACGATGTGCAACAGGTCGTTCAGTTTGTTGCTGCCCGAGTTGATAATGCTCAGACGGTTGCCCGAGAAGCGGTTGGCAAAGAACGTGCCGATGAAAATACCTACCACGACACTCAACGCCAGCCACAAGGGCATGAACCTATTTGACTTATTCTTACTCATATCCTAATCACCTAAATAAATGATTTCTATTCCTGCACGTTCCAGCAGTTCGATGCCGTCCGTCAGGCGATATTTCTCGCCATAGACCACACGTTTGATGCCTGCCTGGATAATTAGTTTGGCACACTCAATACACGGAGAGGCCGTGATGTAGATGGTAGCGCCGTCAGAGTTGTTGTTGCTGCGCGCCAACTTCGTGATGGCGTTGGCCTCGGCATGCAGCACGTAGGGTTTCGACACGTTGTTCTCGTCCTCGCAGATGTTCTCAAATCCTGTCGGCGTACCGTTATAGCCGTCGCTGATGATCATCTTGTCCTTCACCACCAAAGCGCCCACCTGCCGCCGTTGGCAGTAGGAGTTCTCGGCCCATATCCTGGCCATGCGCAGATAGCGCTCGTCCAGCTTATTTTGCTTGTCTTTTGATTCCATTTCTTTTCAGTAATGCATCTATTGTGGGTTCACCTCCTCTAAATCTCTTATAGAGCGTCATGGGGTTCTCCGTACCGCCTTTCGACAGGATGCAGTCGCGGAAACGCTGTGCCGTCGCCGGATTGAAGATGCCCTCGCGCTTGAAAACGGCAAAAGCGTCGGCATCGAGCACCTCGGCCCATTTATAGCTGTAGTAGCCGGCAGCATAGCCACCCGCCATGATATGCGAGAACTGTACCGTCATGCAGGTGTCCGTGCGCTGACGACCGATGATGGCTTTCTTCCAGGCCTGTTTCTCAAACGTCATGATGTCGTCCGTGAACGCATCCTTCTTCGTGTAGTAAGCCATATCGAGCAGGCCGAACGACACTTGGCGCAGACAAGCCGTAGCAGCCATGAAGTTGCGGCTGCGAACGATGCGGCGTATCAGCTCGTCGGGCAGCGGTTCTCCCGTCTCGTAATGGAAGGCAAACGTCCGCAGGAACTCCTTCTCGATAGCAAAGTTCTCCATGAACTGTGACGGCAGTTCCACGAAGTCCCACCACACGTTGGTACCGCTGAGACTCTCGAAGCGGGTGTTGGCAAACATACCGTGCAACGAATGGCCGAACTCGTGGAGGAACGTCTCCACCTCGCCTAATGTCAGCAGCGCCGGCTTCCCCTCCGTAGGCTTCGTCAGGTTCATCACCACGCTGACGTGCGGACGTACATTCTTGCAGTTATCTGCGCCGAAAGGCTTGTGAACGTCCTCGCGCTCCATCCATTGGCTCTGGTATTCCGTCATCCATGCCCCACCCTGCTTGCCTTGGCGCGGATGGAAGTCGGCATAGAACACGGCCAGGAACGAGCCGTCCTTATCAAAGACCTCGTAGGCTTTCACATCAGGATGATAGACGGGGATGTCCTTGTTCTCCTTGAAGGTGATGCCGTACAAGCGTGTGGCCAGTCCGAAGACGCCATCGATGACCTTGTCCAACTGGAAGTAGGGCCTCAGCATCTCGGCATCGAGGTTGTACTTCTTCATCTGCAACTTGTGCGAATAGAAACCCGCGTCCCAGGGTTCCAGTTTCTCCTTCGACAACTTCTTCAGTTCCTCACGCTCCTTGATGGCCGTCGGCTTATAGGCGTCTATCAGTTCGTTCAGCAGTTTATAGACGCTACGCACATTACCAGCCATACGGTGTTTCAGCACGTAGTCGGCGTAAGTCTTGCTGCCCAGCAGTTGGGCTATCTCACGGCGCAGGTTCACCAGGCGCTTGCAGATGTCGAGGTTGTTCTCTGTATTATCGTGTATGCACACCGTATTGCGGGCCATATACATCTGGCGACGCAACTCCCGCTGTGTGGAGTAAGTCATAAACGGCTGATAGCTGGGATAGTCCAGCGTGAACACCCAGCCTTCCAAGTTACGCTCCTTGGCAGCTTGTGCAGCCGCCTCACGGGCCGTCTCGGGCAGTCCGTCGAGCTGGGGCTCGTCCGTCAGGTGCAGCGTAAAAGCTTTCTGTTCTTTCAGCAGGTTCTGCGAGAACTGCAGTCCCAGCATCGAAGCCTCTTCCGTCAGTTGGCGCAGACGGGTCTTGCCCTCAGCGTCGAGCAATGCTCCGCTACGCACAAAACCGTCGTAGCACGTATCCAGCAGCATCTTTTCTTCTGGCGTCAGCTTGCGGTGGTAACGATGAACGTACTTGATACGCTCAAACAACCGCTCGTTCAGCCGTATGTCGTTGGCGTGCTTCGTCAATATCGGCGACATCTTCTGTGCCAGCGCGTCCATCTCGTCATTCGTCTCAGCCGACAACAGATTGAAGAACACCGTCGACGTGCGCGACAGCAGGTCGTAGTAGTTGTCCTTCTCGTCGTCCACGCTGATGATGGTATTGTCGAACGTCGGTTTCTCGGGGTTGTTGATAATCTTTTCTATCTGCTCATTGTCACGGCGTATGCCCTCCATGAAGGCTTCCTCGAAGTCCTCCAAGCGGATACGGTCAAACGGCGCCGTGTCGTGCGGCGTGTTGTAAGGCTCAAAAAACGGATTCTTCCGCTGATTCTCCTGATTCATAACAAGCTTCCTCTATATTGGTGTGCAAAGTTACAATATTTATCCTATAAAGCCTCCATTTCCGTTGCATTTTTAACTTTCTTTGGTGTTACTTTGCTACCTACCGGGTAGAGGGCCTGTAGGTACCGGGTAGCGGGGCGCTACCTGCCGGGTAAAGAAAACAAATGAGGTAAAAAAAAGGAAAAATGTTTGTCGTTTCTGAAAAAAGCGGTATCTTTGTGGGCAGAAAAAGTATGTCAGGCATATGAATGTTCTCGGAACGTACAAATTGTCTCTACGGAAGTGGAGTGGACTGCTGATAATCATCACGGCTGCCCTGTTGTTGGAACTGCTGTCTGCATCACAGTACTACTTCACACGTATTCTCATGGGAAAGGAGTTGGAGAGACTTGCTGAGACAGAACTGACAATGAAGGCGATACTGATCAAGAGCCTGCTGAACAAATCTGATACCATCGTCACATATGCCGACAGCATCAACAGCCGCCACCTCTATCCTTCTTCATTCATCATTCTGTTGTCGGAGGACGGCAAGCCCATCATCACTCCCGACGAGAAGCGTGTGACAAAGAACGAGACGCAATACTTCATCGGACTGATTAATGACAGCACGGTGGCACGCCAAAAGAGCATCAGAGGACATACTACGTTGATACACTTCGATACTAACGACAGAGATGGCACGATTATCTACGCTTTCATGAAGGGAAAGCCGCGTTGGCAGATTGCTGTCGTGTGCTACGATGACGAAGTCTATGCCTCGCTCATGCAGTTGCGGGTGTGGCTGCTGCTACTGATGCTATTGGCCTTCGGCATCCTGCTGTTCGTCATTGCCCTTTTTGCGCGCAACGCTAAGAAACTGACCATCAAAACATTGGAGCAAGAGCGAATAGGCAGCGAGTTGCGCATTGCGACCGAGATACAGAGGCAGATGCTGCCACGTGAGAACAGTATCACGCGGAGCGATGTTGACATACACGGATTGCTGGTGCCTGCACGTGCAGTAGGTGGCGACCTTTACGACTTCTTCCTCCGTAACGAGAAACTGTTCTTCTGTATCGGTGACGTGAGTGGCAAGGGTGTACCGTCGGCAATGGTGATGGCTGTTACACACTCGCTGTTCCGCTCAGCCTCTGCCCATGAGCATAATCCTGCCCGCATGATGCAGGACATCAACGAGACGTGCTGTGAAGGTAACGAAGCTAATATGTTTGTCACATTCTTCATTGGTGTGCTCGACTTACCGACGGGTAAGCTCCGCTATTGCAACGCGGGACACGACAAACCCATCCTGATAACAGACGGTCAACTGCTGCCGGAAGACCGCAAACCGAACCTTCCTCTCGGTGTGTTCCCTGATGCCAAGTACGAGGGTCATGAGTTTATGATTCCAGCAGGCTCTACCTTATTCTTATATACCGATGGAGTGACGGAGGCAAAGAACAACCAGCACAAGGAGTTCGGCATAGACAGGCTGAATGTTGCGTTACAGACTCATTACCAAGCCTCCCCCCATACGCTTTTACAGTCTATCACTGACGAGGTAAACCGTTTCGTGGAGGGTGCCGAGCAAAGCGACGACCTGACAATACTCACCATCAGATACACGCCAAAGGCGGAGAAATACCTGTTGAGCGAGACGCTGACCCTGAAGAACGATGAGCATCAGGTTGACAAACTAAGCCGCTTTGTAAAGGAGGTGTTGGCGAAGTTGAACCTACAGTCCAAGGAAATCAGCGAAATCCGACTGGCTGTCGAAGAAGCTGTCGTCAACGTGATGGAATATGCCTATCCGGCAGGGACGGAGGGCGACATCACCATTGATGCCAAGTACGACGGCCAGTTGATCAAGTTCGTCATCAGCGATTCTGGCGTTGCCTTCGACCCCACAGAGGCTGCCAATGCCGATACAACACTCTCGGCAGAAGACCGTCCCATCGGCGGACTGGGCATCCTGCTGGTAAGAAAACTCATGGACATCATCAACTACGAACGTATGGACGGAAAGAATGTCCTCACATTGAAAAAGACAATAAAAAACCAATAGCAATACAATTATGAATACAAAGATTGAAGAATTAGAAGGCAAGTTGATTGCCACGTTGGAAGGAGAAATGGACACCGCAGCTGCCATCGAGGCTGAGAAAGTGCTGCACCCCCTTTACAAGAGTGACGGACGCGAAGTCGTCATTGAATGCGAGGGACTTGAATATATTGCCTCCAGCGGCCTGCGCATCCTGCTTGGCATCCTGAAGGGAGCTCGTGCCGGAGGCAGTCGCGTTGTGATGCGTCATGTGAACGATGACATCAAGAATGTGTTCAGCCTGACTGGTTTTATCGACTTGTTTGAGTTCGAAGAATGACAAAGTGCTTTCTATCAATGCTGATGCTGCTGCCTGTCAGCGGCTGGGCACAAGACAAAGACACACAACAGCCGCCGACACAATTTACCGCCGACATCAATATGATGACGCGTGGTGAAATACGCAATGGCGGTATGTCAGCCAATCCTGACAATACGTCACCAGAGGACAACTCAGCCTTTGTTCTGAACCGCGAACGACTGATTTTCGGTTTTCAGCGTGACATGTTAGAGGCAAAGACCTCCATCCAGCACGTTGGCACGTGGGGACACGAGGGTGCGGCCAGCGTGAACGTCTATGAGGCTTGGGCCAAGATGAGAACCCAGAATGGAATGTTTGCACAGATAGGGCGACTGGCGCTGAGGTATGACGATGAACGTATTATCGGCTCCGATGACTGGGTGATGGCATCAATGACCCACGATGCCTTGAGATTGGGCTATGAGGGGAACGGCCACAAGGTACACACCATCCTTGCCTATAATCAGAATATGCGAGCGCTTAGTGAGCCTGGCTCCTTTTATGCTAACGGAAGCCGACCTTACAAGACCATGCATACGGTGTGGTACCACTACGATATACCCCAAGCACCATTAGGCGTCTCCCTGCTGTTCATGAACATCGGCATGCAGGCTGGTGAAGAAGGCGGCATTGGCGATAATGAAGCCAAAACAGAGTGGCAGCTGGTGTATGGCGGCTATCTGAAATACGCGCCTTCGAATTGGCAGATAGAAGCCTCCTATTATCGGCAGGCGGGGCACGATGAGTACAAGGCCAAGCTTGATGCATGGATGGCTACTGCCAAGGTGGAATGGAAGCCCGCTGACAACTGGTCGCTTGAGGCAGGTTATGACTACTTGAGCGGTGACGACTACGTGGCCGTCGTGAATAAAGGCGGTCTTGGCATGCCCCGTCATGAGGTTAACAAAGGTTTCAACCCTGTCTATGGTTCCCATCATAAGTTCTACGGAGCTATGGACTTCTTTTACCTTAGCACCTATGTCAACGGATTCACCCCCGGATTGCAGAACGCCTACGTCGGAGGAACCATTAAGCCGTTGAGGAACCTGAGCCTGGGCGCTGCCTATCACTATCTGGCCACAGGAACTAAGCTTGCCGAGTTGGATAAGACTCTTGGTCATGAGATAGAGATAAACGCCTCCTATCGTGTAACAAAGGACGTGAATCTCGCGGCCGGTTACTCCTATATGACTGGTACGGAAACGATGGAGCGTCTGAAGCGCGCCAGCGGTGACGGTAGTCTGCGGTGGGGATGGCTCTCGCTGATTATTTCGCCCCGTCTATTCTCAGCGAAATGGTAAGAAAAATCACACAAAAATAGATAATCTGACATCTAAAAGTTACTTTTTCGGCTATTATAAGACAGAAAGGAGGCAAAAGAGCATATTTCGGGATATATCGGACGGTGAATTTCGAATATTATTACGTAATTTTGCACCCGAAAAGTAAAAAACGAACATCATGGAGATACAAGATCTCAAACCAAGGAGTGGTTCAGACACCCTGCGATTAGACGGTAGCGACGAGTTAGTCGTGATGGAGAATTTTGGAATGTTGCCCAAGGGCAAACTTCGTCTTAACAATCAGGGACTCATTGTGATATGCACTGAGGGCATGGCGCAGTTCGACTACGACGGCCAGCAAATCCTCCTTCGCAAGAATGACCTTTTCCTCTACATGGCGCATAGTGTTGCCTCGAATTTTATGTCCTCGCCCGACTTCAATTGTCGTCAGATTTGGTTTACCAGAAGCGAACTTTGGAACATCAACAAGTACGGTGAAGTAAGTCTGGCGGATTTGGCTTATCTGAAGCAGCGTCCAATGGTGCATCTTACAGCTGACGACGTTCAGCTACTTGATGTTTATTTCAAGTTACTGTGTCGCCGGATGCGAGACCGTTCGCCGATGCTGTATACGGATATTGTGAGGTCGCTCGTCAGCACCATGATGCTGGAAATGCTCTGCATGATGCGGCGCGACAAGCAACAATATGCTGTGTCGAAAGATCTGGATAGCACAAATCCGGGCGTACATAAACGACTGCTGGCCGACAAGTTTTTACAATTGGTTGAGCAGAGCGACGGACGCATCCGCAAGGTGGACGACTTCGCTAAGCAGTTGAACGTCACACCCAAATACTTGTCGACCATCCTGAAGGAGACCATCAATCGCCGGCCAAGCATGATGATAGAACACTTCACGATGGGGGCCATCGAGCGCCGCCTGCGCTACACCGACATGACGATGCAGGAGATAGCCAACGACCTAAACTTCCCCAACGCCTCGTTCTTCGGCAAGTATTTCAAGGAACATACTGGCATGACACCGCTGGAGTATCGTAGGAAATTTCAGGAAGAGCAACGATATTAACGGACTTATTAAATACCTGTAGAATATGAACAAGAAGAAAAAACGGACAGTGATGGCGCGAGTGATAGGACTCGGGCTATTAGTGCTATTGCCGATGAGCGGAGAGTGTCAGCGGGTGCTGACGCTCGACAGCTGCAGGGCGATGGCGCTGAGGAACAACAAACAGATGGGCGTGGCGAAGATGAAGCAGGAGGTGAACGCCAACCTGCGGAAGTCGGCACGGACAGCGTATCTGCCGAAGGTGAACGCCGTGGGCGGGTATCTATGGATGAGCCGCGAGATGTCCATTCTCAATGACGACCAAAAGGAAGCGTTGAGCAACATGGGCACGAACACGACGGTGAAGCTGCAGGACGCGCTGGCGCCGTTAGCGTCGGCATTGCCCGCCGCGACACAGCAGAAGATGGCTGGCGACCTAGCGGCCTTCGGCGGGGCGCTGAACCAGGTGGGCGCGGGCATCGTGGACGGTTTCCGGACGGACACGCGCAACATGATGGGCGGTGCGGTAACGGTGACACAGCCGGTGTTCATGGGCGGTGCACTCGTAGCGGCGAACAAGATGGCCGACATCAACGAGGAGATGGCCGCGAACTCATTGGAGATGAAGAAGCAGAATACCTTATATAATATAGACCAGGTGTACTGGCAGGTGGTGTCGCTGCGGCATAAGCAGACGCTGGCCGAGAGCTACGTGGAGCTGGTGAAGAAGCTGAAGACCGACGTGCAGAAGATGATCGACCAGGGCGTGTCCACGAAGGGCGACGGACTGAGCGTCGGCGTGCGCGTGAATGAGGCCGAGATGGCACTGACGCAGGTGCAGGACGGCTTAGCATTGTCGAAGATGCTGCTGTGCCAGCTAATTGGGCTGGACGAGGACGAGGCGATTACGCTGGCGGACGAAGAAAATGAGAGCCTTCCGAGTAATCCGAATACTCTGAGTACTCCGAGTAATCTGAACTACGACAACCGGCCGGAGCTGAAAGTGCTACAGAACACCGTCGACCTCAGTAAGCAGACGACGAACGCGCTGAAGGCGGGGAACCTGCCGACGGTGCTGCTGACGGGCGGATACATGGTGTCGAACCCGAACACGTTCAACGGCTTTGAGAAGAAGTTCGGTGGCGTGTGGAACGTGGGCGTCGTGGTGCGTGTGCCGGTGTGGAACTGGGGCGACGTGAAGTATAAGGTGCGCGCCTCGAAGGGTGCGACGGCCATGGCTAACCTCGAACTAGACGACGCACGGGAGATGATCAGCCTGCAGGTGCGTCAGAGCAACTTCAAGGTGAAGGAGGCTCAGAAGAAGCTGACGATGGCGCAGTCGAACGTGGCGAATGCCGACGAGAACCTGCGTATGGCGAACCTGGCCTTCAAGGAAGGTACAGCGTCGTTCACGACGGTGATGGAGGCGCAGACGGCGTGGAACGCGGCGCAGTCGCAACTTATCGACGCGGAGATTGGCGTCAAGCTCTCAGAGGTCGAACTGCAAAAAGCCCTCGGAACGCTCCAGTAATAAATAGTTAAATAGTTAAACAGTCAAATAGTAAATATCATTATGGCAGACAAAGCAAAAGAACAGCATAACAATATCCTGCTGGCCGTGGGCGGCTTTTCAGCAGTAGTAGTCATCGTGGCCCTCATCGGAATGCTCGCACTGGGGCGCGACCCGGAAGTGATACAGGGCGAGATGGAGGTCGAGGAGTACCGCGTGTCGGGCAAGGTGCCCGGACGAATTCTTGAACTCCGCGTGAAGGAGGGCGACATGGTGAAGGCGGGCGACACGCTGGCCATCATCGAGGCTCCCGACGTGGAGGCGAAGATGACGCAGGCACAGAGTGCCGCTGACGCCGCCGCCGCTATGGAGCAGATGGCCAAGAACGGCGCGCGCAAGGAGCAGATTCAGGCCGCAGCTCAGCTCTTGGAGCAGGCCAAGGCCGGTCTGGAGGTCGCCGAGAAGTCGTACAACCGCGTGAAGGTGCTCTTTGAAGAGGAGGTGGTCAGCGCGCAGAAGTTCGACGAGGCCGAGGCCATGTACAAGTCGGCTCAGGCGCAGGTGAAGGCCGCGCAGAGCCAGTATGACATGGCGGTGAACGGTGCCCGTGCCGAGGAGAAGCGCGCCGCGTCGGCCACGGTGGGTCAGGCCCGCGGTGCCGTGCAGGAGGTGACCAGCTACATCAAGGAGACGGTGCAGGTGGCACAGATGGACGGCGAGGTGACCGATGTCTACCCGAAGGTGGGCGAGCTCGTCGGCACGGGCACGCCGATCATGTCGATTGCCGTGATGGACGATCAGTGGGCGACGTTCAACATCCGCGAGGACCAGCTGAAGGACATCAAGGTGGGTGCCGAGCTGACGGTTCGCATCCCCGCGCTCGACGTGGAGACCGTGATGAAGGTCACGTCGATGAAGGACAAGGGCTCGTTCGCCGTGTGGAAGGCCACGAAGGCTACCGGCCAGTACGACCAGAAGACGTTCGAGGTGAAGGCTCGCCCAACCAGTGCCGTGAAGGACGTCCGTCCGGGCATGAGCGTGATACTGAAGAAGTAAAGAAGTTATAGAAGTTAAGAAGTTAATGAAATATCTCACAAACATCGGACACGTCGCGCTGCGCGAGCTCGACATCATCGTGCGCAAGAACCGCATCTACGGCTTCTGCATGGTGGTGTTCCCCGTGCTGCTGGTGCTGTTCTTCACCACGATGCTCGACGACGGCGTGGCGCTCGACCTGCCCGTCGGCGTGGTGGACCAGGACAACAGCGCCACGTCGCGCGGTCTCATCCGCAACCTCGACGCCATGCAGTCGTCGCGCGTGGTCTACCACTTTGCGAACGTCACCGAGGCGCGCTCGGCCATGCAGGAGGGCAAGGTCTACGCCTACCTGCTCATCCCCGAGGGCACATCGGCCAAGCTGCTCTCCGGCCGGCAGCCGAAAATATCGTATTACTACACGATGACGTGCATGACCGCCGGCTCGATGGCGATGAAGGACATGAAGACCATCGGCTCGCTGGGCTCGGCGGCCGTCGGACAGTCGACGCTCGCGGCCAAGGGCGCCTCGAAGCAGCAAATCAAGGCGTCGCTGCAGCCCGTCACCGTCGATGCGCACATGATAGCGAACCCGCAAGGCTCGTACAACTACTCGCTGACCACGGTCTTCGTGCCGGGCATCCTGATGCTCTTCATGGCGCTGCTTGCGGCCTACGCGGTGGGCATGGAAATGAAGTTCGACACGGGCAAGGAGTGGCTCCACGTGGCCGGAGACAACATCGTCGTGGCCATCCTGGGCAAGTATATCGTCCACGCGCTCGTGTTCCTGCTCGTCATCTTCCTCTACCAGTACTACATCTTCGGCGTGCTCCATTTCCCGCGGCTCGGCGGCGTGTGGAGCATCGTCAGGCTCAGTCTGCTGCAGGTGGCCGGCGGCCTCGGCTTCGGCATCTTCGCCTTCGGACTGATGCCGTCGCTGCGTATGTCAATGAGTATCTCGTCGTTATGGTCGGTACTCAGCATCTCTATGTGTGGCTCGGCATTCCCCATCGCAGGTATGGATCCGCCGCTGCAGGCCATGTCGTGGCTCTTCCCCCTGCGCCACTATTGGATGATCTACCAGGCAACGGTGCTCAACGGATTCCCCGTCATAGACGTCTGGTTCCATTTTGTTGCTCTCATAGCTTTCACGCTGCTGCCTTGGTTCGTTCTTGGAAAGATTAAAAATGCTATGCTGAATTATGTCTACATTCCTTAACAGAATACGCGAGCACTTTACCGACGTGCTCTATATCTTCCGCCACGAGCTGATTAAGGTCGTGAAAGACGAAGGCGTGCTGATGTTCCTCGTTGTCGTTCCACTTGGCTACCCGCTGCTCTATTCGTGGATCTACAACAACGAGTCTCTGCACGAGACGCCCGTCGTGGTTGTCGACCAGTCGCACTCCGCCCTCTCGCGGCAGTTCATTAACGACTGCGACGCCTCGCCCGACGTCTGCGTGAAGTTCTACGCCGAGGACCTCGATGAGGCCCGTTCGTTGGTCAGCCGACAGTTGGTGCGCGGTATCTATCTCATTCCGTCGGACTTCTCCGAGCGTGTCAACCGCGGCGAGCAGGCCACTGTCAGCGTCTATTGCGACATGTCGTTGATGCTTGCCTACAAGGCTGTTTATCAGACTGCGATGGTTGAGGCTGGCCGCCTCGGCGCGGGCATGAACATCAAGAAGGCGGGCAATTACACCAAGCGCGAGGATGCCATCACGGCGCAGCCACTGGCCGTCGACGACGTGGCCATGTTCAATCCTTCCGGCGGCTACGGCTCGTGCGTCCTGCCCGCCGTGCTCATGCTTATCCTGCAGCAGGCTCTCGCCCTCGGCATCGGCATGGCCGCCGGTACCACCCGCGAGCGCCACCGCAACGGTCAGCTCATTCCCGACGACGACCCGCACTATCGCGGTGCCTACCGCATCGTCTGGGGCAAGGCGCTCTGCTACGGCATGATTGGTGCCGTCGCCGCCGCCTACCTCTCGATGGCCGTCCCCGCCATGTTCTCGTTCCCGCAGCTGGGCACTGGTTGGACGCTCTTCTGGATGCTCCTGCCCTATACGATGGCCTGCGTTTTCTTCGGCCTCGCCGTCTCATGCCTCATCCGTTACCGCGAGAACGTCATGCTGCTGATGGTGTTCGTCTCCGTGCCCCTGCTCTTCCTGACGGGTGTCTCCTGGCCGCAGTCCAGCATCCCCAGCTATTGGCAGGGCGTCTCCTGGATTTTCCCCAGCACCTTCGGCGTCCGCGCTTTCATCCGCGTCAACTCGATGGGTGCCTCCGTCAGTCAGATACTGCCTGAGCTTCGCATCCTCTGGATTCAGGCCGCCGTCTATCTCGGCTTCGCCTGCCTCGTCTATCGCTATCAATTCCGACTCATGAAGAAATATGCTAACAGTTAATGATATTAGCACAATGAAAAAACAGAATTTCCTCGTGCTCATGGCATCGGTGATGCTGGTAGCCATGAATCTTGCTTCGTGCAAGATGAGTAACAAACCCGCCGCCGAAGCTTCGAGAATCGGCGAAATCCCCGAGGCCGCGCAGTACATTGTCGGAATCGAGAAGTACGACACCGTGATTGACTACAGTCAGGCTGAGAACTGGCTCTCATGTCCCACGGAGATTACGAAGCCCGTCGACGTGTTCTATATCTACCCGACGGTGACCGGTTTCCGCCCCGAAACCGAGGTCTGCGACATGACCGACACGATGATGATTGCCGGCGCGCAGATGGTGCGCCAGATCCAGACCGCCGTGTTCGAAGAGAGCTGCAACGTGTTCATGCCCTACTACCGTCAGATTTCCATGCCGAAGCCCGGCTCTGACTATCGCGCCATCATCGACTACATCTCCGGCTTCGACGCCACCGACGCCCTCGACTATTACCTGACGAACCTGAATCAGGGCCGCCCGTTCATCCTCGCCGGTCACTCGCAGGGTGCATCGGTGCTGATTGCCCTGCTCGAGAACTACATGACCAAGCATCCCGAGGCCCTCAGTCGCATGATCGCTGCCTACCCCATCGGCTTCGCCGTGACCAAGGACTGGCTCGCGAAGACCGGCCTGAAGTTCGCCGAGGGTGCCACCGACACCGGTGTCATCGTCTCGTGGAATACCGAGGGTCCCGCCAACCTCAAGGAGAATAACATGACGCTCGCCCCCGGCGGCATCAGCATCAACCCCATCAACTGGAAGCGCGACGACACCCCCGCCTCGGTCAAGGAGAACCTCGGCTCGCTGACCTACGACGGCAAGCTCGTCACCCCAGGCATCGCCGATGCCCGTGTTGACACTGTCCGTGGCTCTGTCGTCGTCTCTTCCATCGCCCAAAAAGAACTCTACGCCATCCCCGCCGACGCTGCCGCCATGTTCGGCCCTGAGAGCTACCACCTGCACGACTACGGCTTCTTCTTCAACAACTTCAAGCAGAACGTAGCCGACCGCGTCAAGGCGTTCATGGAGAAGAAATAAGTGCGAGAATTTGGTGGTTACGGCGATTCTTCGTACCTTTGCAACACAATTTAAACAATTATCACTATGGCAAAGATTAAGACTATCGGTATTTTGACGTCGGGCGGCGATGCCCCCGGCATGAATGCGGCTATCCGTGCCGTGACTCGCGCTGGTATCTACAATCAGTTTAACATCAAAGGCATCTATCGGGGTTACGATGGACTGATCAATGGTGAAGTCAAGGATTTTACGACGGAAAACGTGAGCGGTATCATCACCCGCGGCGGCACCATTCTGAAGACTGCCCGCTCGACGGAGTTCATGACGCCCGAAGGCCGACAGAAGGCCTACGAGACCTGTAAGAAGGAGGGTATAGACGCCCTCGTCGTCATCGGCGGCAATGGTTCGTTGACTGGTGCCTGGAACTTCGGCGTGGAGTTCGACTTCCCTTGCATCGGTCTGCCCGGCACCATCGACAACGACCTCTACGGCACCGATGCCACCATCGGTTACGACACCACGATGAACACCATCATGGAGTGCGTGGACCGCATCCGCGACACCGCCAACTCGCATGAGCGCATCTTCTTCGTTGAGGTGATGGGTCGCGACGCTGGTTTCCTGGCGCAGAACTGCGCTATCGCCTGTGGCGCCGAGGCCGCTATTGTGCCTGAAGAGACTACTGATGTCGACCAACTGGCCGCCTTCATGGGACGCGGTATCCGTAAGTCGAAGAAGTCGTGCATCGTCATCGTGTCGGAGAGTCCGAAGTGTGGCGCCATGTACTATGCCGACCGTGTGAAGCATGAGTTCCCGGAGTTCGACGTGCGCGTCTCCATCCTCGGACATCTGCAGCGTGGCGGCACGCCCTCGGCCCGCGACCGCATTCTGGCCAGCTGCACGGGTGTGGGAGCCGTCGAGGCCATCCTGCAGGGGCAACGCAATGTGATGGTGGGCTACCGCAACAACGACATCGTCTACGTGCCCTTCTCCGAGTGCATCCGTACCGACAAGCGCTTCGACAAGCGCCTGATTACAGTGCTCGACGAACTGAGCATTTAGAGAAATTGAAGATTGAAAATTGAAAAATGAAGAATCAATGAGAAAGTCTCTTTTAGTTTTTGCATTTTTGCATTTCTGCATCCTATATTCGCAGGCACAGAAATTCCCTGTGGGCATCGTCAGTGTGCAGGACTCGGTGAAGAGCGTCCAGGTGGGCGTCATCTCGTCGGTGGCTGCCGATGGCGGCCACGGCGTGCAGTTGTCGGGTGTTTCCAATACATCGGCACACAAGTTCAACGGCCTGCAGCTGAGCAGTATCAGCAACATCACGGCCGGCATGGACAAGGGCGTGCAGTTGTCAGGCGTCCTGAATGTCTCGTCGGCCATGCAGCGTGGTTTGCAGTTGGCAGCCATCAACTTTGCCGACTCGCTGAACGGCGCGCAGATTGGCGTGTTCAACATTGCCCGCAGGCATCCCAAGGGCTGGCAGGTTGGAATCGTCAACTTGTCGTACGACAGTATCGGCCATAAGATTGGTTTTGTGAACGTCAACCCGATGACCGACATCGACGTGATGCTCTACGGCGGCTCGTCGACCAAGGCAAACCTTGCCGTTCGCTACCGCAACAAGAACTCCTACAGCATCTTGGGTGTGGGAACGCACTTCATGGGTCTCGATTCGAAGTTCTCGGGCGCCCTGTTCTACCGCCTGGGTCTGTACAAGCAGCTCTCGCCGAAGTGGAGCCTGAGCGGCGACCTCGGCTACTACCATGTGGAGACCTTCTCAAGGGAAAACAGCGTAAAGCCTGAACGCCTGTACTCGCTGCAGGCCCGCATCAATGTCGACTATAGAATCAATGAAAAGTACGGCGCCTTTGTATCGGCCGGCTGGGGATGGACGCGCTACTACGACCGCAACGAGACCTACCGCAACCGTCCGTTGGTGGAACTGGGTCTGACTTACCGCCAGCCCCGTAACCAGCACGACTCTTGGAAGCGTGCTTGGGACGACAAGCGTAAGTCGTTCGAGGCTACAGACGAGACGATGGCGCTGCCCACGCCGAAGCGCTACTGGCAGGCTGCCGCCGAGGTGACGGGCATCAACATCGGCGTACAGCTGTTCGACCGCTACGCTCTCAATTCCGACTTCGCCCAGACCACCCTGCGTTCGCTGAAACGCAACTTCACCGACGGTATGGTGTGGGACAACGACTTCTTCATTACCAACATGTTTGCCCATCCCTATCATGGCAACCTCTACTTCAACGCAGCCCGTACCAATGGTCTGTCGTTCTGGGAGTCTGCGCCCTACGCACTGGCTGGCTCGGCCATGTGGGAGTTCTTAGGTGAGACGGAGCCCCCGGCCATCAACGATATTATCGCCACTTCGTGCGGCGGTATGGCCATCGGTGAAATGTCACACCGGCTCAGCTTGACCTTCCTCGACGACCGCACACACGGCTTCCCCCGTTTCCTGCGCGAGGCTGCTGCTGCCATTGTCAACCCCATCCAGGGCTTGCACCGTATCATCAGCGGCGATGCCTGGCGTGTGCGCCGTGACCATTATCGCTATCACGACTATGGGGAGAGTCCTGTCGATGCATCGATCTCCGTGGGTTGGCGCTATCTGGCCGACGACGGTGCCCTGTTCCGCGGCATCCATGCGCCCTACGTCAATGTGACGCTGACCTACGGTACATCGGTAGACGGCGATAAGCATACCACTCCTTACGACTTCTTCGACATCGAGGCCAATTCCGCCTTTGGTGGCGGACAGCCCATGGTGAACACGCTGAACATCGTGGGACGTCTGTGGAGTACGCCTATTCTCGACGAGAAGGATATGGCTGGTGAGTTCGGTATCTATCAGCATTTCAACTACTACGATGCCAAGCCCATCGAGGACGGTTCCGAGCTGACGCCCTACCGCATCAGCGAGGCTGCCGGTTTTGGTCCTGGCTTCATCTTCTCGCTGCCTCAGATGGGATACTTGTCGAAGATGGAACAGCGTATCTTCGCGAGTGGCATCCTGCTCGGCGGTACCAAGAGTGACTTCTTCAACGTCATCGAGCGCGACTACAACATGGGCAGCGGATTCAGCGTCAAGTCGAAGACACAGCTCGACTTCGGCAAGTACGGACGCATCATTCTCAACGCTAAGTACTTCCGTCTCTGGACCTGGAAGGGCTACGAGGACAAGGACCTACAGCCCTATGTTGACGGCACCGCCGACCTGCATTACCTCAACGTGCAGGGTGACAACAGCAATGCTGCGCTGTTGGTCATCAATCCCGTCATCGAGATGCACCTCGCCCGTCAGTGGTCTATCACCCTCTCTGGTTCTTACTATGGTCGTCGTACGCACTACAACTATTATTACGACAAAGACTTGATCCTGCGTGAGAACAGTACGGTGCGCGCCAGAACCTTTGAAAGTAAGATTGGACTCACCTGCCGTCTGTAATGAAGTGAACTTTCCGATTAAGCGAGGGCCATGCAAGCGAGCTTGCAAATGGCCGAGCGTGAGGAAAGTCGACGAAGTCAAAAGTGAAGAATGAAGAGTGAAAAGTGAAAAAGTATCTGTTTTTTATACTATTCTCAGCTGTTACGTCAGCGGCGAACGCCCAGTCCGCCGCTGACAGCAGTCTGGATACCGACACCGTCGTGTCGCAAGAGAAGAAGCTCGGTTTAGGCAAGCGCTTGAACAACAAGCTATCCGACAAGTACTACAAGACGAAGTACGACACCAACTACGTGGCCCGCCCCAAGGAGAAGTGGCTGTTCAGGCTCTTAGGCAACCAGACCGGTAACTACATCCACGCCAAGGGAACGGTGAAAGATGTCTATTCGGAGTATGACCTTCACACCAAGACGAACAACACCCTGGGACTGGAGGTGAACTACTGCGACATTGCCGCCACCATCTCTGTCAACCCCGCTAAGATAGGCGGCGACTACAACGACTACGAATTCAACTTCGAATACCACGGACAGCAGCTCAGCTTCGACATCAACTACCAGCGCGCCAACTCGCTGGCGGGCGACATCCAGTATCGTGACATCGACCATCTCGACAAGGACGGCCTGCGTATGAACGTGGTGAACGTCTCTGCCTATTACTCCTTCAACCACCGCCGGTTCTCCTTTCCTGCGGCTTTGTTCCAGAACTATTACCAGCTACGCTCGGCCGGTTCATGGCTGGCGGGCCTCAGTGTTCAGTCGGGAAGCATCAAGACCACCGACGAGCTGAAGGCGCGCAGTCCGCAGGCCCCTGAGGTTCACCTCACCTTCGCCAACATCGCCCTCGGAGGCGGCTACGGCTACAACTTCGTGTTCGGCCGTCATTCACAGTGGCTGTTCCACCTCTCCGCCCTACCCTCTGCCGTGCTTTACAAGCACAACCGACTGACGGTCAATGGCGATGAGATGAAGGACCACCGCCTGTGCTTCAACATGATCTTCAACGAGCGCGCCGCCCTTGTCTATCACTTTACGCCCCGCTACAACGCTGGAGCCTCACTCATCATGAGCAACTCCTTCTACGACAACGGCGACATAAAATTAAACCAGAACAAATATCTCGCCCGTGCCTTCTTCGGCGTCAGATTATAGTACAATCTTATATGAACGAACTACGGCTGTTACTCCTATCCCTTCTGATATTCCCCCTGTCACTCTTTGCACAGGAGGTGGGCGGGATAAACTATAATTTTGCTGGTAGTAGCGGTGATGATAACATTCCCTATAAAGCGGCGGTCACAGCCAAGACGTCAAGTAAGTATACAGGTAGCATTGTGATTCCTGAGACTGTGACATATACTTCACAGAGCGGATGGTGGTGGAGTATTACAAGAACTTATAAGATTACTGCTATCGCAGAAAATGCTTTTTTAGGCTGTACCAACCTCACTTCCGTCACCATACCCAGCACGATGACCACCATTGGGAAGAATGCTTTTCGCGACTGTAGGTCCTTGAAGAGCATCCATTCGAACATGCTGTATCCGCAGTCGTTAGGCACGGGAGCTTTTGCCTCGGTACCTGACGACTGTATACTGTATATTCCGGTAGGCACCTTGACGGCCTATAAGAATGCGGGGTGGACCAAAGAGTCGACAGGGATAACCATCGTTGAAGTCGGTGAGGTGGAGGAGAATTTCTGTCTGGAGAACCCCGTCACTCACGATTTCATTCAGAATGTGGTCTATCCGGATGATGACTATACCTTTACCCTTATCACCGATTACACCACCCAGTCAACCCAGTACCGCAAGGACCTGCCGTCGCCAGTCAGGTTGATTCCTCCCGTCGTTGGCGAGGGTAAGGAACTCGTTCTCGAAATATATGCTGACGGTTCAATGGTGCGTTCTGACGTTCACGCCTTGGAATCAAAAGTCTTGGAGGTCTGGAACCTTATTCCGCAGAAGTCATATACCTATCGGCTGTATGTCGTCAATGCCGACGACACACGGTCAGAGATCGCTGATGGAAGTTTCAGGACGGAAGGAACGGTGAGGATGCTGAACATCGGTTATGTCTATAATTTCCGCGACATCGGAGGCTGGAGGCTGCCGGACGGCAAGCGTGTCAAGTATGGAAAAGTGTTCCGCACAGGAGAACTGGAAATACCCGATAAGCAGCTGAAGATTACTCAAGAGGGTATCAACGAACTGCTGAACGTACAGGGTGTGGGTGTTGAGATTGACTTTGGCGACTATAATGGCAGCCCTGTTGAAAACTTGCTGGAATACTGTCATGGCAGTAATTACCAGATTCAGCAATACGTATATGGAGTTACTAATACCCAGCAACAACTCAAGAATTGCTTTGAAAAGACGGTAAGTAGTTTGCGTGCAGGGAAGAACGTCATCTTCCACTGTAATCTGGGCGCCGACCGTACCGGTACGTTCGCTTTCCTGCTTGAGGCGCTGCTGGGAGTCTCTGAGAGCGACTTGGCGAAGGACTATGAGATGACGTCCTACACCTATGACCGACGCTATCGGTTTGTTAGCGGTAATACCAATGATTATGAGCATGCATGGCATAAACTTATCAATTACGTCAAGGTAAACTTCCAAGGCAACACGTTCCACGAGAAGGTTGAACGGATGGCTCGGAGCTTCGGCATCACTCAACAGGACATCGACGACTTCAGACGCCTGATGACGGAAGTGGTGCTCGACGAGGATTCCATCACCGTCCCCGTGGCGGCTGAGAACGTTGATGTCACCGTTCGCCGCACTATCAACGCCCAGGAGTGGAGCACCCTCTGCCTGCCGTTCTCCATGACTGCCGAACAGGTGAAGTCGGCCTTCGGCGCCGACGTACAACTCGCAGCGTTCAACGACTACGTCTACGATGAGCAGACGGATATGCTGACGGTCGACTTTGCCGATGCCTCAGCCGTCGAAGCTAACCGTCCCTGTCTTATCTGGGTGTCGTCGCCCGTTGCCGAGTTTTCCGTGCAGGGGGTGACCATTGACCCGCAGGAAGCGGTGGTCGACTTCGACACTAGTCCTTCTAAGGACATGTCGCGACAGATGGTCGGCACCTATGTGGCCAACACCGTGCTTGATAGTGGTCGTCTGTTCCTCAACGGCAACAAGTTCTGGTACTCCAGGGGCAAGACGAAGATGAAAGGCTATCGTGCCTACTTCAACTTCTTCGACGTGCTGGCCAGTTACTCCGACACCCAACATCCGGACGGTTCACGAATCCGACTGTCATTCAATTCCGAACCAACAAATATCAGTACACACGACTTTGAACGTTTCAGAAATGGTTCGTATTATTATGATCTGCAGGGTCGCCGCGTGGAGAATCTTGGGAAGGGTGTGTATATCCTGAATGGAAGAAAGGAGGTCGTCAGATGAAGAAAACCTACGTTTCCCCTTCCCTGATGGTGATCTATGCCGAATTGGATAACATGTTCTGCGGTTCCGTCAATTCCACCAATAACATCGATTACGGCGGTGTGGATGAAGAAGGCGAACTGAACCCGTCCACTCGTCTGTTTCACTTATGGGTCATTGGTGAGGATAGTTGACCTCATTTTAACCTCCCAACCTCCCGTTTTCTTCTGAAACGTCTTTGTACAAAGGGGTTTCAGGACGGGAGGTGTCTAGCTGACACCTCCCGTAGAGGTCCCGTCCAATCCCCCCCTCGAAGGCTCAGGCCACCTTGCGCGGCACGGCACGATAGTAGGCGACGTGCGAATGCTCCTTGTGCTCGAAGCCCAACTCCGTCAGGGCCTTTCCCAAACGGATTTTCGTCGTGTGGTCGCTCTTCACGGAGGGGTAGTCGCGGCGGATAATCGTGATGAGCTGGCCGCAGTTCAGGGGTTTCACGCTCTCACCCTCCTTGGGCTTGCGGAAGCAGGCGTCAACCATCTCGGCAATGTCCTTCTTCTCCATATACTCCAGGTTCAGCTCCTGAATACGCGCCACCTCGTCGTTGTTGAACCAGTAAGGCGACTTCAGCTCACGAATCTCGTGGAGCACCTGGGCGTAGAGCTGACTGTAGTCAATCTCGCCTGTGTTGTCAATGAACTGCCCGTCAGGGATGGTGAGGCAGATGTAGCGACGGCTGCCCGTCGCATCAGTCAGCGGATGAGGGTTGTTCGTCGTGGCTACAAACGAGGCGTAGCGCGGACGGTCTTCCTGCGAACAGCCGTAGATGGGGCGCCCGTTCACTTTGCTCTTCGAGAGCGTCTGCTTCAGCGCCGCGTGCTGGCTGGGACGGATGGCGTCGAGTTCGTCGAGGTTCACCAGCAGGTTGTTGGTCAGGGCCATCTCCTTGTCGAACTTGTTCGAGAGATTCAGGTGGTCCAGATAGTACTGGCGCAGATGCTGTGGCAGCAGGCGGCGCAGGAAAGTGGTCTTACCGCAGCCTTGCGCGCCAATCAGCGTGGGTACGCACTCGTTGCCGTGTAGCGTATCCATCTGCAGCCAATGGGCCACCATTGAGCGCAGCCAGACCGAGAGGAATCCCGACTGCTCGGAACTCAGTCCTGGCAGCCGGCTGAAGAGGCGAGCTACATGGTTCTGTCCGTCCCATTGGGGCAGTCCCTCAAGGTAGTCGCGAACGGGATTGTACGCGCGTACCTTTTCAGAATACAACAACAGCTGGATGTCCCCCTTCGGGTTGCCTCCCTCGCACACATCCTCGCTCTTGGCCTGGATGATGATGCTGTTGAGGGCGCGCTCCGTCAGCGGTCGCCATGCGTCATCGTTGTCGGCGGTGACATCATCGACAGCCGACTTGGTTACAAACTCTACCTTTCCGTTCAGCACATTGAAACGGAACTGGTAACGCTCCTGGAGGAACGACTCTACTGCGAGCATTCCTTCTTGAGAGGCCGTGTAGGCCTCAACATTCAAATTGCTTTTTTCCATGAATTGTATTAGATAGTTTCTTTTTGACAGCGA
>CACZDV010000022.1 GCA_902780025.1 uncultured Prevotellaceae bacterium | reverse complement strand
CTACGGCGATGACGATATCGTCTACTTTAGCTTTGACAGCAATTGGAACCGCCTGATGCCTAACGGAGAGTCTGACGATATGCTGGGAACAGACGGCAAACCACTCAAGATACTCAACGCTAACACGAACTTCTACTCAGGTGATGCCATCACGGTTGATGGTTCTAAACTGAGGAAAGATTTGAACGGCAAGGTGCTGGTCAACATGGTGTTCGTCGACAGCCTGATTAATGCCGGCTATCTTCCCGTCTCAGGCGGTGCTTTACAGTCGTGGGTCAGACCAAAACACTCCTACGACGGTTATTACAGCGACTGGATTGTCACGCTGACCAAAGCAAATAGAGTTTCAGAAGAGATAGAGATAAAATGGGGTGACTGGGTACGTATCATCGTTGAGGACCTGAGCGTAAAGACAGCTACCGACTTCGACTTCAACGATGCCGTCTTTGACGTTCGCATTGACAGCACCAAGACCAAGGCACAAATTAAGCTAAAGGCTGCAGGTGGAACACTCCCGCTGACTATTGGTTGGGACGGTGCCGCAGGGACAAGTTATGCAGAATACGAGGTCCATAATATGTACAACGTTGCTACAAATGTCATGGTGAACACTAATGCCAAAAACGGTGTTGACGGCAAGCCCGATGTCACCAAGATATTGACAGGCACCTTTAATAGCGCCAACGACGTGAAGGTGATGGTGCAAAAGAGTGGTACGTGGATGACCATCAACGCCCACACAGGCGAACCTGCCAGCAAGATTCAGGTGAAGCCCACCTATGTCTGGTGTAGTGAACGAAAGAACATCAGTGAGGTTTACAATGGATCGAAGTATACCAAGAGTTTCAATGACTATGTCAATGATCCGAGCGTAGCCTCTGACTGGTACGAATAAGCCATCTACTTATTTTCGGATAAAAAGCAAGCGTTTGAATATCGAACGCTT
Organism: uncultured Prevotellaceae bacterium; assembly: GCA_902780025.1. Lineage (GTDB taxonomy): Bacteria > Bacteroidota > Bacteroidia > Bacteroidales > Bacteroidaceae > Prevotella. Next base: position 94,422 of record CACZDV010000022.1, on the reverse strand, counting down.
GTTTTTTTGTTTCGTTTGTAATCATTTACGTATTTTTTTGCAATTTTTCGGCAAAAGTGTTTGATATTTCAGTTTTTTTTCGTACCTTTGCACCACTAATTTCAACAAACATTTAACAATTAAAAAATTTTGCAAGATGAAAAAATATTTGATGACAGGAATTGCAGCGTTGGCTATGTGCGCTGGATTTACAAGTTGTTCGCATGACGACGAGGGCTTTGCAACGATTGAAGAAGCAAAGTATGCTGAGTATCAGGATGTCTTTGTGAAGACTTATGGCAAAATCGCAAGTAATCAGGACTGGGGTTTTGGCTCACTTTCAACCACCCGTTCTGCAGAAACCAATTCAAACCAATGGGGTACTACTGAAGGAACTGGTAAATACAAGGACGTTCTCAAGTTAAGCGAAATCCCAGCCATCACTGAACAGGAGCTTGAGGATGTTTTAGAAGTCTTCAATCAGAAAGGTGATGCATCTTACACCGCATTAGTTGACTGGAGTACATTCTTCGTACAGCAGGTGTTCAAAGGCACTGCCTCCCATCCATCTCACGCTCCCAACCAATCGGTTGTAGGTGGTGAAAAAATGGATTGGCTCTGCGCATTTGATCCTATTGCCAATGGTGATGACCACGTCAATAACTTCAACAACGCAAACGGAAGTGTCATGTTAATGATGGACAGCTCTACCCGTCGCTTCGGTTTTAAGTCAACCTCTGACAATGGACATGTGTTCTATTATTTCAGAATGGAGGAAATCAATGGTATGTACTATGTAGGTCTCGATTTCGCAGCTGAAGGCCAGAATCCTAATGAACAGGTTGATAGAGACTTTATCTACAATGACTGGATTGTTAAGATTATCCCCGGTCAGGGCTATCCAAAGATTAAGGAACAAGGACGTATCTTCTGCGAAGACCTTGGTTCTATTGGTGACTTCGACTTCAACGACGTAGTATTCGATGCCAAGATTTATGAGACTGGTGCTATCGACATCACTGTTCTTGCTGCTGGTGGCAAACTGCCTATTACTGTAGCCGGCGTTCAGATCAACAGCTTAATGGGTACAATGGTCAACACAGGATTGAAAACTGTTCCTTATCAGAAAATTGCTGTTGACGCAGAAACTGCTATCAAAAATGGTTGGACAACATTAAAGAACATTCCTGTTGTAGTAGAGATTACAGCAAATCAGTACAAACAGTCGATTATGCTGAGGTCTGAGATTGGTGGTGCTCCTCAGAAGATTTGCCTGCCTATCGGTACAAAATGGCCCGATGAGTATGTAGACATCAACGCAGCCTATCCAAACTTCGAGAATTGGGTAAGAGCGGAGAAAGGTATTACTCGCGCAGTAGATGTTGTTACTCCTGTTGAGGGCATTTACGTTGACCTTGATTTGACCAACAACGGCATTTATAAGAAATAATCCGAACATCAAATACTTACATTATATTATGAAAGAAGGGGCGGTTGCGTGATGTAACCGCTCTTTTTTTCGTTCTTTCTTTGCCAATTGAATTAAAAGCAGTACCTTTGCAAGCAATATGGTATTGAATTATATCTGGATAGGCTTTTTCATCATTGCGTTTATCATCGCGCTGGTGAAATTAGTGGTTTTTGGCGACTTCGACGTGTTTCCCGCCATGATGGATTCCACGTTCTCGTCATCAAAGACGGCTTTTGAGATTTCGTTAGGTCTGACGGGCGTATTGGCTCTGTGGCTCGGCATCATGAAGATTGGTGAGCAGGGCGGCGTAGTCAACGTATTGGCACGCTTGCTGAGTCCTGTCTTTACCCGACTGTTTCCCGGCATCCCCAAGGGTCATCCCGTCACCGGTAGCATCTTCATGAACATCGCTGCCAATATGCTGGGACTCGACAATGCCGCTACGCCGTTGGGACTGAAGGCGATGGAACAGATGCAGGAGCTGAACACGAAGAAGGACACCGCGTCGAACGCCATGATTATGTTCCTCGTGCTGAACACCTCGGGGCTGACGCTCATTCCCATCTCCATCCTCGTTTACCGCGCTCAGATGGGGGCCGCCCAGCCTACCGATGTCTTTATACCTATCCTATTGGCTACCTTCTTCTCGACCTTGGCCGGCATCATCGTCACCTCACTCTATCAGCGCATCAACCTGCTGAACCGTACGCTGCTGCTCACACTTGGCGGCGCCTGTGTGGTGATAGCCAGTATCATCTGGGGCTTTTCTCAGTTGGACGGTGAAACGATGAACCGCGCCAGCACCACCGTCGCCAACATCCTGCTGATGCTGATTATCATCGGCTTTATCCTGGCCGGCCTTCGCAAGAAGGTGAACGTCTATGATGCCTTCATCGAAGGAGCCAAGGACGGCTTTACGACTGCCGTCCGCATCATTCCCTATCTAGTAGCCATCCTCGTAGCCATTGGTGTCTTTCGTGCCTCGGGAGCTATGGACATGCTCATTGGCGGCATTCAGTGGGGTGTCGAGTTGACAGGCATGAACAGCGACTGGGTGGGTGCCTTGCCCACCGCCCTGATGAAGCCCCTGTCGGGTAGTGGTGCCCGAGGCATGATGGTCGATGCCATGACCACCTATGGTGCCGACTCTTTCATCGGCCGCCTGTCGTGTGTGTTCCAAGGCTCTACGGACACCACCTTCTATATCCTTGCCGTTTATTTCGGTAGCGTGGGCATCCGCTATACCCGCCATGCTGTAGCCTGCGGACTGTTGGCCGATCTGGCTGGTGTCATCGCTGCCATCGCAATTTGTTATTTCTTCTTTGGATAAACTATGGCAAACTTAAAATCACTCGCCAAAGACACGGCCATCTACGGCCTCTCCAGCATCGTCGGCAGGTTCCTGAACTACCTGCTCGTACCGCTTTATACGCATTACATGCCCAAGGACTCGGGCGACTACGGCATCAGCACTAACGTCTATGCCTACACAGCACTCATACTCGTGCTGCTGACGTTCGGCATGGAGACCACGCTGTTCCGCTTTGCCAACGATGAAAAGGCCAAGCCCGACACCGTTTTCACCACCGCCTTCGCTACTGTTGCAACGCTCACGGCTGTATTCCTGCTGTTGGTCTTCGGCTTTATCAGTCCCATCAGTAGTGCCATCGGCTATGCTGACCATCCTGAATACCTGACGATGATGGCCACGGTGGTTGCCCTCGATGCCTTGCAGGCCATCCCCTTCAGCTACTTGCGTTTCCAGAAGCGGCCCATCCGCTTCGCTTCGCTGAAGCTGCTGTTCATCTTTCTGAACATCGGGCTCAACCTCCTCTATTTCGTGTGGTTGGGCAAGACGTCAGTTTTCTACGTATTCTTTATCAACCTGTTGTGTACGGGCTTTATTACGTTGTTCTTCCTGCCCGACCTCTTCCGCATCCGCTGGCACTTCGACGGTGCCTTACTGAAAACGATGTTCAGCTATTCGTGGCCCATCCTCATCCTCGGCATTGCCGGCATTCTCAATCAGGTGGCCGATAAGATACTCTTCCCGCTGGTCTATCCCGACGAGGTCGAGGCCAACGTGCAGCTGGGCGTCTATGGCGGCTGTGTCAAGATAGCGATGATCATGGCCATGATTACCCAGGCCTTCCGCTATGCCTACGAGCCTATCGTCTTCGCCAAGTCGAAGGATGCCGACAAGAAGGAGTACTATGCCGCAGCCATGAAGTACTTCCTCATCTTCACGCTGCTGGCCTTCCTCTGCGTCGTCGGATGGATGCCCCTCTTACAATATATAATAGGTGAAGACTACCGCGAGGGCCTGGGCGTGGTGCCCATCGTTATGGTAGCCGAGATTATGATGGGCATCTACTTCAACCTGTCATTCTGGTACAAGCTCATCGACCGTACCATCTACGGTGCCTGGTTCTCGTTAGCCGGCTGCTTGGTGCTCTTTGTCGTCAACATCCTGTTTATCCCCAAGTATGGCTACTGGGCCTGTGCCTGGGGCGGTGTGGCAGGCTATGGCACGGCGATGGTGCTGAGCTACATCGTTGGACAGCGGAAGAATCCAATCCCCTACCCCATAAAGGATATGCTTGTCTACGTGCTTGGCGCAGCCATTTACACCGCATTGATGTATCCCATCGCTGATTACCTGCCTGTATGGGCGCAGTTGATATGCAACACCATCCTGATTGCAGCCTTCGTGGGTCAAATCATCAGGTATGACCTGCCGCTCTCGATCCTCCCCGTCATCGGTAAGAAGTTCAAAAATAATAAATGAAACTATGAAGAAAGTCGTATTCCTTATTTCACTGTTCACTCTTCACTGTTCACTCTTTACTTCCCGCGCAGCGACGCCCGACGAGGGTATGTGGACACTCTACAACCTGCCCAACGCTGTCTACGAAAAGATGCAACTGGAAGGTTTTCAGTTGCCTTACGACAAGCTATATCAGGCCGACGATGCCATCATGAAGGCCGTCGTCAACTTCTCGGGCTACTGTTCAGGCGTGGTCGTCTCGCCTGATGGCCTTGTCTTTACCAACCACCACTGCGGTTTCGAATCCATCCGTAGCCACTCCACCGTCGAGCACGACTATATGCTCAACGGCTTCATCGCCAAGAGCTACGAAGAGGAACTGCCTAACGAAAACATGTTTGTCTCGTTCATGGTTGAACAGAAGGACATCACCGAACAGGTACTTACGCCTGAATTCGATAAGATGAGCGACTCAGAACGCTCCGTTTTCCTTGATTCCATCGAGAATGCGCTGTCCAAGCAGGTCAAGGCTCAAGACTCTACCCTGCGCTTGGAAATCAAGCCTTTTTACGAGGGCAACCGCTACTTCGCCACCACCTATCGCGACTTCCGCGACCTGCGTCTGGTTTTTGCCATTCCCAAGTCGATGGGTAAGTTCGGCGGCGAGACCGATAACTGGATGTGGCCACGCCAGACGTGCGACTTCTCCGTCTTCCGCATCTATGCCGACCCAAAGACCAACGGCCCTGCAACCTACTCGAAGGATAACGTTCCCTACCACCCCAAGTATTGGGCCCGCGTGTCGGGCGAGGGCTATAAGGAGGGCGACTTCTCGATGACCATGGGTTATCCCGGCTCTACCTCCCGCTACCTCAGCAGCTACGGTATTCAGGAACGCTATGAGGAGAATGCCATCCGTGCCCAGGTCCGTGGCGTCAAGCAGGAGGTGATGAAGCGCCACATGGATGCTTCTGAGGCTGTCCGCATCAAGTACGACTCAAAGTATGCCCAGTCGGCCAACTACTGGAAGAACTCCATCGGCATGAACAAATGTATCGATTCCATCGGTCTTATCGGGCAGAAACAGCAGTTCGAGACGCTGATCCGCCAGTGGCAGGACTCCACCGGCATGTTCAAGGATTGTCTCGACTTCAAGCTCCTTCAGCAGCTTTATGACAAGCGACTGAGCACCAGCAAGGCCGCCATGTACTTCAGCGAGACCTTTAACCGCACCGATGAACTGTCGCGCCGGGCTATGTACATCCACAATGGTGCCCGTCCCGTGGGGCACGGCAAGCGTCAGCACATCAATATCAAAGACAACAGCGAGACGTGGGACTATGATACCGACCGCGAGATCCTTGGCACCCTGCTGCGCAACTACCGTGAGAAGGTGACCGACCAGCACTACCTGCCCGACTTCTACAAGACCATCGATCAGCAGTTCGACGGCGACTGCCAACGATATGCCGACTACCTCTACGCCAAGTCGCGCCTGATGAAGAAAGGCAAGCGCCTCTACCCCAACAAGAAGTCGTACCTGAAGGACCCCGGCGTGCAGTTCGGTCTCGACCTGACAGAACTGAGGGGCAATATCTGGAGTGAGCTCAGGGCCATGCGCGACAGCATCAATCACCAGGAGCAATACCTCTGTGCCGCCAAGCTGCGCATGGAAGAAGACCTGCCTCACTACAGCGATGCCAACTTCACCATGCGACTCTCCTACGGTCAGGTGAAGGAATACCTGCTTGGCGGTAAGCCTTCAGGCTACCGCACCACCGCCCCCAGCATGGTGGCCAAGATGAAAAAGGGCGATTCCATCGAGGATTATAAGGTAGAACCTGAAATGATAGAACTGATGCAGCAGGCCGGCAATATGCCCCTCTGCTTCCTCACCACCAACGACATCACGGGCGGCAACAGCGGCTCGCCGATGTTCGACGGCCAGAACCGCCTCATCGGCCTGGCCTTCGATGGCAACTGGGACTCGCTCTCCAGCGACATCTTCTTCGACTCACAACTGGCCCGCTGCATCGGCGTCGACATCCGCTATGTCCTCTATATGATGGACAAGTGGGGACATGCCGACCGCCTAATCCGCGAAATCAACGCTCAATAAGTTAAGGAAAATCCATCAAAATGAAGATATTAGTTACCGGAGCCAGCGGTTTCATCGGCTCCTTCATCGTTGAAGAGGCTCTCCGCCGGGGAATGGAGACGTGGGCTGCCGTGCGTGGCAGCAGCTCCAAGAAGTACCTGCAGGACGAGCGCATCCACTTCATCGAGCTCGACTTCTCGTCTGAGGAGCGGCTCCGCCAGCAACTCAGCGGCCATCACTTCGACTATGTGGTTCACGCCGCCGGCGTCACCAAGTGTATCGACAAGGCCGACTTCCGCCGCGTCAATACTGAGGGAACCAAGAACTTTGTCCGTGCGCTGATGGCTCAGCCCGTGCCGCTCACCCGTTTCGTCTATATCAGTTCGCTCAGCGTCTTCGGCGCCATCCGCGAACAGCAGCCCTATGAGGAAATCCACGAAACCGACACCCCGCGGCCCAACACCGAGTATGGTCGCAGCAAGCTCGAGGCTGAACGCTGGCTCGACGCCCTCAGCCCGGCCCCCTTCCCCTACATCGTCCTGCGCCCCACCGGCGTCTACGGTCCGCGCGAGCGCGACTACTTCATGATGGCCAAGAGCATCAAGCAGCACTCAGACTTTGCCGTAGGCTTTAAGCGTCAGGACATCACCTTCGTCTATGTCACCGACGTGGTGCAGGCCGTCTTTCTGGCCTTGGAGAAAGGACAGTCGGGCCGCAAGTACTTCCTCAGCGACGGACAAGTGTATCAGTCGACGACCTTCAGCGACCTCATACACGAAGAGCTGGGCCGTCCCTGGTGGATTCGCATCACCGCGCCCGTCTGGGTGCTCCGCGTCGTCACCTTCTTCGGCGAACACATCGGACGGATGACCGGCAAGGTCACCGCCCTGAACAATGACAAGTACAACATCCTACGCCAACGCAACTGGCGATGCGACATCAAGCCAGCCATCAGCGAGTTAGGCTATCACCCTGAAATCGACCTGAAGGAGGGCGTTCGTCGTTCTATTAAATGGTATAAGGAAAACGGATGGCTGTAATCAAGTATCTCTTCGCGGTTGACAAGAAGCCGCAGCGCGGACTGATAGCAGCCGAGTGGGCCATGATGGGCTACCTCTTGCTGACGCTGCTCTACATGCTCTTCACGTGGACCAAGCTGCCCGCGCCCGAGCCGATGCTCTGGGGACGTGTCCGCATCGTCATCACCACCGCCGCCCTCTGGGGAGTCTACCGCATGGCGCCCTGCCGCTTCACCATGTTCTGTCGCGTCGCCCTGCAGCTGGCACTCTTGTCGTGGTGGTATCCTGACACCTACGAGCTGAACCGCATCTTGCCCAACCTCGACCACCGCTTTGCCGCCCTCGAGCAGTCGCTCTTCGGCTTCCAGCCCGCCCTGGTCTTCTCACAGCTGTGCAGTCATCCCGTGTTCAGCGAACTCATGTACTTAGGCTACGCCTCCTACTTCCCACTTATTGCCACCGTCGTCGTCTACTACTTCTTCCAGCGCTATCAGGAGTTCCAGCGTATGGCCTTCGTCATCCTCGCCTCGTTTTTCCTGTTCTACGTCGTCTTCATCGCCCTCCCCGTCTCGGGCCCACAGTTCTATTACCTTGCCGTCGGACTTGACAACATCAGTCAGGGCATCTTCCCCGACCTCGGTGACTACTTCATGACCCACAACGAGATGATGCACATGCCTGGCTACGACGACGGACTGTTCTACTACTTCATCATCATTGCCCACGTGGCCGGCGAACGCCCTACGGCCGCCTTCCCCAGCAGTCATGTCGGACTCACGTTCGTCCTGCTGCTCCTGGCCTGGCGCACCCGCTGCCGTAGCCTTTTCTACGTCGTCCTCACGTTCTTCCTGCTGATGTGCCTCTCCACCGTCTACATTCGCGCCCACTACGCCATCGATGTCTTCGCCGGCATCGTCTTCGGCCTCGTTTTCTACCTCCTGCTGCTACATCTGCCTATAGGGGAAAACAAGATTTTTTAGTGGTCTATTTCGAGCACATAACCACTACAAGACCGTCTCATACATTCTGCTTTAACAAAACGAAATCACCGCTCTTCCCATTTTGCAGGGGAGAGCGGTGATTATTAGTAGATGCAATAAGTCGGCTATTCGTAGTACTCGATGGTGCGTGTCTGCTCCATCTCCTGACCCATCATAGAGGTCTTGCGGCTAATCCAGTTGCCATGATCGTCGTACTTGTAGTCAGTATAGGGAGTGCTCATCTCCTGACCACCCATATTGATGGACTCAGAAGCGGGAGCACCCTGCTCGTTATAGGTACGCTTGGTAGTCATCTGGTTACCCATGACATCCATCGTCTGACTGACGATACGACCGTTTTCCCACTTGTAGCTGATAGAGATTGCCTGACCCTGGAATGACATCTTAGCTGACTGCAGGAATCCGTCGGCATCGTAAACAGCATCGGTCATGCCCTCGCGTGTCATCTTTCCCTCCTTGGTGAAGGTGATAGTCTGGGCGCGGCCCATTACGTTGACAACCATTGACTTGACGGGACCTTTGGCCTCGTTAGCCTCAACATCGTGGAACTTTGTCTGTGCTTGCATGGCAAAAGGCATTGCCATCAAGGCAAGCATCATCAATACTTTTTTCATTGTCTTTTTTGTTAAGTTGTGAATAGATTAAGTTAGATAACAGTCATTTGACGACGTTTTGTATAAAAGGTTTAATTGGACTGTCCATAATTTTTGTTGTCGGTTTATTTGTCTGATTGGGGAAAAAACCGTATCTTTGCAACTCAAACGCCTGAAAATGATGATGATGAGAATAATATTGACCATAATTGTGTTGTTGCTCACGGAGCTGCAGGCACAGGCAAGAGAACGAAAGTGCTTTGACAAGGACTGGCGGTTTATTCTGGCAGATTCTGTTCAGATGTCGGAAGCGAATTATAATGATGGATTCTGGCGGCACCTCAACGTGCCCCACGACTGGGCCATCGAGGGCGATTTCCATGCTGGCAACCCCAGCGGTGCAGGCGGTGGTGCGTTGCCCGGCGGGGTGGGATGGTACAGGAAACACTTCGAAGTGAAAAGTGATGAAGTGAGAAGAGATAAGTTCTTCCTGGAGTTCGACGGCGTGTACATGAACTCGACGGTCTACGTGAACGGGCAAAAGGTGGGCAGTCGGCCTTACGGCTACTCCAGTTTCGAGTATGACATTACGCCTTACGTACATGAAGGCGAGAACGTGGTGGCGGTACGGGTGGACAACTCCGACCAGCCTAACTCGCGCTGGTACTCAGGCTGCGGCATCTACCGCCATGTATGGCTGACCCGGACGAACGCCATCCATGTGAAACACTGGGGTGTCTATGTTCACGACGGACGGGTGGAGGTGGACTACGAGAACCCGACGGGACAGAAGGTGACGGTGAAAAATACGTGGCTCGATGCAAACGGACGGCCTACCTCTATCAGGAAACCTCGAAAGTGGTCGTGCGAAGACCCCTATATATATAAGGTACGTACGCAACTCATCAGCGGCGGCAAAGTGGTGGATGAGGTGGAGACTGTAACGGGTTTCCGCGACTTCCACTTCGATGCCAAGACAGGCTTCTGGCTGAACGGCAAGAACTTCAAACTGAACGGCGTCTGCGAGCACCACGACTTCGGCTGCTTAGGTGCCGCACTCAGCGAAGATGCCCTGCACCGTAAGCTGGTGAAGCTGAAGGCGATGGGCGTCAACGCTATTCGTTCCAGCCATAATCCTCCGGCTCCTGAACTGCTGGCGATGTGCGACACGATGGGACTGATCGTGATGGATGAGTCGTTCGACATGTGGCGGCGCCGGAAGACGCAGAACGACTATGCCCGCTTCTTCGACGAGTGGCACGAACGCGACCTGACAGACTTGGTGCTGCGCGACCGCAACCACCCCTGCATCCTGATGTGGTCGATAGGCAACGAGGTGCTGGAGCAGTGGTCGAGTGCTGAAGCTGACACGCTGACGCTGGAGCAGGCCAACCTGATACTCAACGCAGGGCACGACGCCTCGACGCTGGCCAAGGACGGTGAACTCTCCGTGCAGAGTCTGCTGACGCAGCATCTGGCTGAAATCGTGAAGCGCTACGATACAACACGCCCCATCACGGCGGGTTGTAACGAGCCGTCGCCAGGCAACCACCTGTTCAAGAGCGGTGCCATCGACATCATCGGTTTTAATTATCATCACCAGTGGGTGAAGGACGTGCCGCAGAACTTCCCTGATAAGCCTTTCATCTTCTCAGAGAGTGTGTCGGCCCTGCAGACGCGCGGCTATTACATGATGCCTTCTGACTCTATCTACAAGGCTCCGAAGGAGTGGTGGCTCCCCTATACCGACCCCTCGTTCATGTGCTCGGCCTACGACAATATGCATGCTTCGTGGAGTTCGACCCATGAGGAGACGTGGGACGTAGTGAAGCACACACCCTATGTCGGCGGACAGTTTATCTGGACGGGCTTCGACTACATCGGCGAGCCTACGCCCTATGGTTTCCCTGCCCGTAGCAGCTATTTCGGCATCATCGACCTGGCGGGCTTCCCCAAGGACAGTTACTATATGTACCAGAGCGAATGGACGAAGCAGCCCATGCTCCACCTGTTCCCCCACTGGAACTGGCTGCCCGGCCAGACCATCGATATGTGGGCATACTATAACAATGCCGACGAAATGGAACTCTTTATTAACGGGAAGAGTCAGGGCGTCCGTCGCAAGGACGAGCATACCTACCACGTCATGTGGCGCGTACAGTTTGAGCCGGGTGAGGTGAAAGCCGTCAGTCGCAAGAATGGCAAGACCGTCTGTGAACAGACCATCCGCACAGCAGGTCAGCCTGCTGCCATCCGCCTAAGCATGGACTATCAAGGCAAAGACCTCTGTTTCGTATATGCTAACATTGTCGACGCTCAAGGCAATCTCTGCCCCTGGGCTGATAATCAATTATACTTCACAGCTTCTGACGGTGCCCAGGTGATAGCCACTGACAATGGTTGCCAGACGTCGATGGAACGTTTCACAACTCCTCAGCGCAAGGCGTTTTTCGGACGCTGTATGGTTGTGGTACGTGGTCGCGGTACGCTGAAGGCACAAGCCATGGGACTTGGAGATACAATATTGAAGATTAAAGATTAAGATGAAACGTATATTACTATTTGTTGTATGTTCTATATACTTTAGCTTCGCGGAAGCGCAGAAGCGTGAGGTTCATATCTTGTCAGTAAACGATATGCATGCCACTATCGATGTTTTCCCGCAATTGGCGGGACTGATTGACAGTCTGCGTACCGTCGACCCTTCGCTCCTGGTTTTCTCTGCAGGAGACAACCGCACGGGTAATCCATTGAATGACAAATACTCCATACCCTCCTACCCTATGGTCACACTGATGAATCTGGTGGGTTTCAACGGTTCTGCGTTAGGTAATCATGAGTTTGACGGCCACTCGTTGAAGCGGCTGATAGGATTGAGCAATTTCCGCTATATCTGTGCAAACATTGTTCCTGACGATTCCATTGGTATCCACACCGTACCTTGTCAGGTCTTCGACGTCGAGGGATTGAAGGTTGGTGTTGTCGGTGCCGTGCAACTGAGCCAGATGGGAATACCCAGTACCCATCCCGACAATCTGCATGGTATCCACTTCACACAACCGAAGGAGACCATTGCTCAGTATGAGTGGCTTAGTCGCCAGTGTGATGTTACCATCCTGCTGTCACACTTAGGTTATGAAGATGATATCGAGATGGCCAAACAGTTTGGGTGGTTTGATCTCATTATCGGTGGTCATACTCATACACAGCTGAAGGGAAACGAGCGTGTGAACAACGTAATGATTACGCAGAACAAAAACAAGTTCGGACGCGTCACCTATATCACACTAACTGTTGACAGCGGACGGGTTATTGACAAGAAAGCAGAATACATTGATGTAAAGAAGTTCCCTCGCAAGAGCCGTCTGGTGGAGTCGGTGGTTCAGTACTTCAGCAGTAATCCGAGGTTCAAACAAATCGTTGGTCATGCTGAGGCACCTTTTGAGACACGTGAGGAACTAGGCTGTCTGATGTGTGATGCCTTGATTGATGCTTTCAATGCAGACATTGCCGTAGAGAACCCTGGCGGTGTACGTATCGACAGCCACCCGGCAGGTGATATTACCTTGCTTGACGTGCTGGAGATGGATCCTTTCGACAACAATGCTGTGGTGTTGGAGCTGACTGGCGAGGAACTGCTGCGCATGATGCTCACCTACAGCAATTCACAAGTTCTTCGATTCCCCTTTGTAGGCGGTATGCGTTGTGAGCTGACAACAGAGAAAGACAATCCTAATAAGATCAAGAGCGTACGACTGCTGACTCTTGACGGCAAGAAACTGAACATGAAGCGGCGTTACCGTGTGGTGACCAACAGCTATGTGCCTGCAACGAGTGTGGTACCTAAAGGAGCAGCTCACGAACAGAATGTGCAAACAACCGATGTGCTCATCCAATTCCTGAAAAAGCAACAGAAGGTAAACTATCTGGGCCGACGAAGCCTAACCTTCAAATAAAGGTTCTTATTTTACTTCTTCTATCGGTAGTGTAACCACGAAACGTGCTCCTTCCTTGTATGAGGAGTCCAGACTGATAGTTCCTCCCAGACGGGTGGCAATCATACGGCAGAGTGGCAATCCAAGACCTAATCCGGATTTGAAGGAGTCAATCTTGAAGAACCGCTCAAAGATGTGCTCCGCTTCAGAAGCAGGAATACCACTGCCAGTATCCTCGACAACCAATGTCAGCATCGTGGTGTCAGCCGACACCTTGAGTACAATCTGCCCCTTGGATGTGTATTTTGCAGCATTGTCAAGCAAAGCGTTCACCATACGTTTTAACATATTCTGGTTAGTTCGTATGCTAAAGCTATCATCCAGCTGGCTGTTCAGTTTCTGGATCGTACCTGTGGCAACATTGGGCTCATTCTCCTGCAGCAAATCTCTCATTAGGCGATTGACTTGTACTGTATCGTCCTTCTGTGCCATCCCCGATGCCTCATTCATCGAAAGTTCCAGCATGGCATCTATCTGGTTGGTGATAAGGCGTGTGTTCTTCAACATCAGCTGTGCCATATCCTTACGTTTTTCAACGTCGCTACTCAGCTCAGGATTGGCCAAAACCTGTGCAAATCCCGAGATAACATTCAGTGGCGTCCGCACTTCGTGACTCATATTTTGAATGAAAGCGGTCTTCAATTTATCGGCTTCCAAGGCATGGGCATAGGCTTTCTTCAACTGGTGCATGTGGCGGCGACGACTGAACATGATGTAGCACAAAGCAGAAATGAGAAGCAGCAACAGGGCAATGATAATTCCCATGGTGACAGTACGCGCTTTTGCCGTCTTGCGTTCCACGTCATAGAGTCTCAGTTCAGAACGGAAACCCTCCACCGAATTCAACAGAATCACGTTGTTGATAGAGTCGTTGGCCTTTGTCTCTTTACGCAATGATTCTAAAGCATCTTTCCAGCGCCCTGCCATTTCGTAGATTTTGGTAATGGTCTCATAACTCTCGTCACCCAAATCTCTGTAGGCCATCTCAACAGCCTTATCGGTATTACCCATGCAGGCCTCGTAGTAGATGTCCATGCTACGGCCGTGAACGCTGCTCTTACCCTCACTCACCCCTTCGCGATATTTTTTGTAGCCTTCTAAGAATTTCGGGATATCGCCACCATTGAAGTAGCTAAGCGTCTTGCGGGTCTCAATATCGAACACGCGATCAGGAGCATACTTGAGAGAGATCTCGCGAGCCCTGTCCAGCATACGTTGAGCCTCCTCCGGATCATCGTCCAGTTCCACGTTGACAATATTCATATAGATGGGAGGCATACTTTCGTAATAGCCAGCCTTCTCCATCATTTCAATCACCCTGTTAAAGTTGCGCTTGGCTGCCTCCTTGTTGCCACAATATCGATATATGTGTCCTAGCATATTATAGGCCATATACATCTCATTGTCCAGTTTCTTCTCCCGCAGTTCCTGTGACAACTGGCGGGCCAACTTAAAAGCCTCTATGATGCGCTGACGGTTCATCTGGAACACAATTTCGTTGCACCGCTGGGTATAATAGCCGTGCAAGTCGTTCTGTTGCAGCAGAAAGTCTTCTAATCTTGACAAGGCAGGAAAGAACCGTGCACTGTCAGCATCGTTGAAGGCAACGCGCATGGAGTCGCGCAAAGCCTGATAGATAGGTAAGTCCTTATAATCGTTGCTCGCCTGTGCAGGAATGAATCCGACAGTCAGCATGACGGCAATCAGCATTTTCTTCATAACATCAGCGGTTAATAGTATGTTGATTTGTGGTGCAAAAATACAAATTTGTTTTGTATTCTCCAAATTTTTATATATTTTTGTGCCATGATTATTGAACCGATAGCTTATTTCCATTCACCATTGACTTCCAAGTTCGGTATTCCGCGCCAGAGTGGATTGGCCGAGGAACTACCTGGGAGAGTTGTCTTCACCTCCGCATATCGTCGACCAGAGGCTGTCCGCGGACTCGAAGATTTCGACTATTTATGGCTCATTTGGGAGTTTTCAGCTAATCACCCTACACAAGTCACCGCCCCCGCTTCGCAAGATAATCAGGCAAGCTCAAGCACACCATTAACCGTCCGTCCTCCACGACTGGGCGGCAACGAGCGGGTAGGCGTTTTTGCCTCACGTTCGCCTTTTCGTCCCAATCATTTAGGGCTGTCGTGTGTACGTATTGAGAAGGTGGAACTTACACCTGACGAAGGCCCCGTCATTCATGTTTGGGGAGCCGATCTCATGGATGGTACGCCCATTTATGATGTGAAGCCCTATGTGGCTTATGCCGATGCCCATCCTGACGCCCGCTCCGGTTTTGTCGACAAGCATGAGTGGATGTCCCTTCAAGTAGAGATTCCTGACCATGTTGCCAGTCTGTTCACTGCCGACAATCTTCGGGCCCTACGTCAGGTGCTTTCCCAAGACCCCCGTCCCCAATTTCACAACGACCCACAGCGCCTTTACGGCATGCCCTTTGCCGGCCGCGATGTCAAGTTCTGTGTGGATAACGGCGTGGTGCAAGTTGTCGCAGCAGAATAATCATTTCCCCAAATATCTTACGTATTCACAGGCAGCCAACAGGAAGGCACCAACACCAAAGTTAGCCTCTGAGTTCTGATCGACGGTCTGTCCAGGAATGGCGCGTTCACCTATGGGTTGTACATAACCGACCTTACCCGTGGGCTGCAAGGCCGTTTCCGTCAAGTATTTCCATGCACGTGCAATAACAGGGGCAAACTCCTTCTTCGACAGATAGCCGTTGTTCACACCCCACAATAATCCGTAGGTAAAGAAGGCTGTGCCCGAAGTCTCAGGGCCTGGCGCATGGTCGGGGTCATACATCGAACGCGTCCAGTAGCCCTCTTTCTGCTGACAGGCGGCTACGGCTCGCGCCAGACGGGTGTACTTGTTGACGAAAAAAGGCTGGCGGACGTAGGTCTCAGGCATGTCCTGCAGCACCTTGGCCAGACCAGCGAGCACCCAGCCGTCGCCACGTGCCCAGAAGTCCTTCTTGCCGTTGGCCGACTTGTGCTTGGGGTACACGTACTTGCCGTCGCGGAAGTAGATGCCGGTTTCCTGGTCGAGCATGATGCCGTCGGAGTAGAGCAGGTTCTCATAGAGTTTGTCGAGGTACTTACGGTCGCCCGTCAGACGGTACATCTTCGTCATCACGGGCATCACCATATAGAGGGCGTCGGCCCACCACCAGTAGTCGCTGGCCTCGGAGTCGGCTTCGTAGCCCATCACCTCCTTGGCACGGGCTACACGCTTCTCGTCCTTCTGAATGTTGTAAAGATCGATGTAGGTCTGGAAGCAGATCTGCCAGTCGCCGAAGAGCACGTAGTCCTGGCCCTCGCCGTAGTTCTTGTATTTCCACTTGGCAGGGTCGGCCTCCTTGGCACCCTTCCATTCGTTGTGCTCGGCCCATCGGATGCTGTAGTCGAGCATCTGCTGGTCTTGCAGTAGCTTCCAAACCTCGATGTTGCCGGTGTGGTAGGCGGCATTGTCCCAGAACGAGCGCACTTCAGGTTTGTTGTTCTGTTGCCAGTAGGTGTTCACCTTACGGATGACATCCTTCACTTGGCTGGGTGTCCATTGGCGCGCCTGCATGGTGGCAGCGGCAACAAGACATAAGGATAATAGTAGTTTTCTCATAGTTTATTGTTTGATTCTGATGATGTTGAGTGAATAGGCGGGCAGTTCCACGTCGACGGTCTGGCACTCCGGCGACAGTTCGTGCTCCGTAGGATAGATGTTGGTGGGCTGCTGCAGGGTGTTCTCGTCGTAACCGGTGTTGGCGCGCAGTTGGATGAGCTTGGCACTCTTCACCGCGAAGTTGCTGATGTTCAGGCGTGCGGTGGTGCCCTCGGCCTGCGAGTTGACAACCTTGACGATGAGCTCACCCGTCTGGTCGTCGATGGTGGCACTCGAGAAGACACCTGTTGACGTGTCGTGCTTCAGCACGGTGTCGAACACCAGGTCGTTGTCGAGCCACGCCTTCACCGAGTCGCCGTTGACGGTCAGCGTCACGTCGTACCAGCGGCCGGCCTCCACACGGCCCTGCTTGGTGGCCGTCTGCGACTTTCCGCTGCCGCTGATCTGCTCCAGACCATGCTGCGTGTTGCCCCAGCCGCCGAAGTTCACCCAGCAGTAGTGCTGCGGATCGACGTAGTTGAACACAATGATAAAGCCCTCGCGGCCGTCATCCTTGCGGGCGCGGCACTTCACGGTATAGTGGTTGCCCACCTCGGCGGTACACAGCGCCACGCACTGCTCACGCAGGCTCGTCTGACTCAGCACGTCGTTGGCAAGCTGCCAGTCGCCGACGACGAATTCGGGCTTGCCGGTCTTGGGCAGCGGATCCATGTGGGTGTACGACGCCTTGGTGCCCCAGGTGGCATAGCCCACGCGGCTCTTCTGCGGCGTGACGGGCTTCCTAAAGGCGGCGCCCTCGTAGGGGTTCGTCTGACTGACCTTCACCACCTGAGTGCCCACGTAGCGTGGCATCAGCATCTGTACATAATAAGAAGGTGTGCCCATGACGCGGCTCGACGAAAAGCGTATCATGTCGGGGCGCCACCGAGCGTCGTTCTCGTTGACGAAGATGGGGGCGTAGGAGTTCAGCGGTACGATGTCGGAGTTGTTCTCCATGCCCATCATGTAGACAGCTTCGCCAAGGGCGGCGTTCATGTTGCCCAAGTCGCCGAAGCCGTCGGTGACGGCATACTCGCCGACGTAGATCTTCGGGCCACGGCGGTCGTAGGTGTCGTACTTATGGAAGTTGTCAGCAAACCACGCCGGGTTGCGGTAATAATGCTCGTCGAGCAGCTCGACGCTCTCCTTGCTGTCCCACGTCGGAGTGTCGGTGCCCCAGGCGGCAACATTGCCGATGAGGTGCATCTTTGGGTACTTCTTCAGTATCTGCTCCTTGAACAGCCGGAAGCGGTCGTAGTAGTGGTCGCTCTGCTGGCGGGGGTCGGGCTGGTTGTTCTCGTTGCCAATCTCTAAGTACTCGATGTTGAACGGAGCGGGATGGCCGTTCTTGGCGCGCAGGGCACCGTACTTTGTGGTCACATCGCCATTGGCATACTCAAGGGCGGCCAGCGTCTCGTCAATCCACGGCTGCAGCGAGTCGACGGCCGTCTGTCCACCGTGCCAGATGCCCACGTTCACCACGTAGAGCGGCTTGGCACCAAGGTCCTCGGCCATCTGCAGGTATTCATGGAAGCCAATGCCGTCGGTGGTGCGGTAGCCCCAGTTCACGTTCCAGTGGCCGGGCCGCTCCTCGATGGGGCCGATGGTGCGTTCCCAGCGGAAGGCATTCTCAGGCGAGATCTGTCCCTCGACGAAGCAGCCGCCGGGGAAGCGCATGAACTTGGGATGCATCTCATAGAGCATCTGTGCCAGGTCGGGGCGCAGGCCGTTCTCGCGGTTCTTGAACGTCGGCGGGAACAGGCTCACCACGTCGATCAGCAGCGTGCCCTTGCCGTCGAACACCAAGGCGAACTTGGCCTGCTGGTCGTTGCCGTCGGCGGTCAGCTCGGCGGTATATTTCGTCCACTCCTTCAGCTTGACGCCGCCAGCCGTCACGGTTGCTTCGGCATAGAGGTTCTTGCTGTTGAAGAGGCGGGCCTTGATGTTGCCCTTGTAGTTGCCCTTGAGCCAGAGGCTGAGCTTGTAGGTACGTCCCTGTACGACGTTGATGCCCCAGAAACCTTCGTTCTCAAGGCGCACAGCGTTGGCCGGCGTGGCGTTGATGGTCAGTCCGAGGGCGTTTTGCTGGGCGTCGTTCAGCAGCTTTACTTTCTTGGAGGGTTGCACGAGGCGGGCGTCGATGGTCGAGCCGTTGTAGCCGTAGGGATTCCACCCCTGCATGTCGGCGGGTGCGCCGTAGCGTGGGCCGTCCTCGAAGGAGCGGTTGCGGATGAGCTCGGCGTAGAGGCCGCCGTCGGCCGCGTGGTTGATGTCCTCGAAGAAGATGCCGTAGTGCGTAGGGCTGATTCGGGGGCCGCGCTGGTTGGCGTCGATGTCGATGGTGACTTGAGCTGTGGCGGCGCCGCAGCACAGCCAACAGGCGGTCAGTAGGGTTTTAATTTTTCTCATAGTCAGTATGTCGTTTTTATAGTTCGATAACACGGAAAGAATAGGGCGGTAACACGATAGCGGTGCCTATCTCGCCAGTCTTGATTTCTGGGTTCTGATCTTCTGGCTTACCCTCGAAACCTTCGGCCTGAGCGCTGGCGGGGATATCAAGGCCACTGACGGTGAGTTGCAGTTCGCAAGGCAAGGCATTCACTAATTTGACATAGGTCTTACCCGTCTTGGAATCACGAACGACACTGGCTCCAAGGCGATGCTTCAATTGTGCATCGTGAATTGTGAATTGTGAATTAATATAGGTATCGCCGCCATAGACGGAGAAAAGTCGCTGTACTTGGTAGGCGGGTGTCGGGCGTACCTCTGTATTCGAGAAGTAGATCATGTCGGGATTCCAGTTGGAGTGTCCGTCCTTCGAGAGCATCGGGGCGTAGCTGGTCATCTCGACAATGTCGCCATTGCGCTCGATGTCGGTCAGGTAGAGGGCCTCGGCTAATGCCGTCTCCACATTGGGGCGCTTCGCGTTGGTCGAGGCGGCCCACTCACCGAGATACACCTTGGCACTATTCCGGTCGTAACGGTCGTAGTAGTCGCGGTGGTGCATAAACCAGCCCGTCGATTCGTAGTAGTGCTCGTCGAGCATATACTGCAGGTCAGGATAGCGGCGGGCGAAGTCCCAACCTTCCTGATAGTCGGCAGAAGGCGCATGGAACGGACCTGCCGTACCGCAGATTTTGATGTCGGGATACTTCTGGCGGATGGCGCGGGCAATCATCGTAAAGCGTTCTTCGAACACGGTTGAGATGATGTCCTCGTTGCCTATTCCTATATATTTAAGGTTAAAGGGTTGGGGATGTCCGGCGTCGGCCCTCATCTTTGCCCACTTCGAGGTGGCGGGGTCACCATTGGCCCACTCTATGAGGTCGAGCAGTTCCTGGATGTAGGCCGGCATGTCGTCCATCGGGATGCCACCCTGCTGTCCGCCGATGCCCTGGGCGTTATTGGCTGAGTTCTGGCAGGGTACGCCCGCAGCCAGTACGGGTAGCGGCTCGGCGCCGATGTCCTCGCAGAACTGGAAGTACTCAAAGAATCCCAGTCCGCGCGTCTGGTGGTAGTTCCAGATGTTGAAGTCGGGCTTGCGGTCTTGTAGCGGACCTACGGTCTCGTTCCAATGGTAGATGTTTTCCAGGCCTTGACCGTGGCTCATACAACCGCCGGGGAAGCGGATGAACTTCGGCTTCAGGTCGGCTATCACCTGCGCCAGATCCTTGCGAAGCCCGTTCTTACGGCCCATGAAGGTTTCCTGCGGGAAGAGCGAAATCATGTCGACCCCCACATGGGCAGCTTTCAGGGGCACGATAGCCAGCCGTGCTTTCGTATCGCCGGCCTTGGCCGTCAGCACCGTTGCATATTGCTGCCATCTGACACCTTTCGTCTTTAGCTTGCTTTTGGCCAGCAGCTTACCGTCCTGTCCTATCAGCTCAATAGCAAAGTCCTGCTTCTGGCCGCCAGCCAGCACATACATCGAGAAGTCGTACTTCTTGCCTTTCTCCACGACCATGCCGTCCCAGCCCTTGTTCCATAGCGTGTCCTTTGGCCATAGCAGCACGTAGTGGGGATTGTTCTTGCTCAGCGGATTCTCGGTGGCTATCTCTATCGGTCTTGACGACTGCCAGGCGGTGGTGGCTTCCCAGCCCCGATGGTCCTTCGGGGTATACTCAAAGTCGCGGTTCTGTACCATTTCGGCGTAGAGGCCGCCGTCGGCAGCATAGCTGATGTCCTCGAAGAAGATGCCGATGAGCTTGTCGCTGATGGCTTTCGTCTTGTTCACGTCAACGGTCAGCGTAGCCTTGACGGGCGATGTCGGCAAATTGGAATTCTTGGCATCATCGTGCATACGCTCGTTGGAGCGGCGCCAGTCGTCGGCCGACTGCTGGAAGTGCTGTTCGATTACTGTCCATTCCATCGGGGAAATCTCGAAGCCGTTGCCCTCGAAGAGCTTGCCGCCGACGGTCGCCGTGTCGCGTATCCATGCGTCGTCGCTAATTTGGCTGTCGCGGTCGGGCGTAAAGTCGCGGAAGTTAGGCGTAGCCGATGTCCAACGCTTGCCTTGAGGTGATTTGTAATAGATGTCAAAGGTTCCGTCGGGATTAGGAAACACCACAGGGTCCAGACACTGCTTAGTCGACATGATGGGGTAGTCCTGCGGTCGCCAATTCACCAGGTCTTTACTATAGGCGGCAGCAAACTGCGGCGAGTGATCGTTCACCTGAAACACTAAGCGCCACGTACCGTCCTGGGCACGGCAGACGGAAGGATGGAACATCCGCTTTTCGACACCCCATGTACCATAGTCACTGGAGCACAGCCGACCGACATCGCGCCATATACTGTCATCCAGTACCGCAATGCGCAGTCCATCACCTTGTCCGGGTGAGAAAAGAAATATCTGTCTGTTGTCATCTGCTGCGGCTACTTGAGTTATCGTAAGTAGTGCCAAAAACACCGTCGTCAGTAGTTTTCTGTTCATTGGTTTTCGCGTTATTGTTTGTTTTGACCGCAAAGATACGAATAATTTCACAATTATAGCTTCCGAAGTGATATTTATTTTGTAATTTTGTAGCCGTGAAAGCCAAAATGATTATATTGCTGCTATTAACGGCCATCCGCACACAGGCTCAAGTCATCGACAACACCATGCAGTATGCTCCCTTTGCTGCCGCTGTGGGATTTGACTTCATTGGCATCAAGGCGCAGCATCCGTTTCGCGAACGGGTTGCATTGACTGCCACTGCTTTCACTACGATGACGGCGGTTGCCGGTGGTTTGAAATTAACCGTTCACGAACGTCGTCCTGATGGCAGTGACAACCGTTCGTTTCCCTCAGGCCATACGGCCCGTGCCTTTGCGGGTGCCGAACTGGTCAGGTCGGAATACGGATGGGGTTGGGGCATCGGAGCCTATGCCTTAGCAACGGGCATAGGTGTTCTTCGCGTCACTGGCGACCATCACTACACCCATGATGTTTTGGCTGGTGCCGCTATTGGGGTACTGTCAGCTCGTGCTGCTTATTGGTTACTGCCGTTGGAACGGAAAGTGTTCGGCTGGGATAAGTGCGAAGCTACTGTCACCGCCTTGCCCACATTTACTCCAGATTCCAAGACCGTTGGAGTATCCCTGACCATGACATTCCCTTGACAGGTATCATTCTGGGGCGTTCAAGGCTTTAATATACTCAAAGAGCTTGCGGTAGAAAGGGTGACGCATCATCGTATGAACGTCACCAAGGATGATGAGCTTCATACGGGCACGGGTGATGGCCACATTCATGCGTCGCAGGTCGCGGAGAAAACCTATCTGTCCCTCGTCATTAGAACGAACGAGCGAAATGACGATGATGTCGCGCTCCTGTCCCTGGAAGCCATCAACGGTATTGACGGTAATAAGGTGGCGGAAAGGTTTGAAGTATTCCTTCTTTTTCAATTGTGAACGCAGGTACTGTACCTGAGCCCGATAGGGAGAAATCACGCCAACATCCAACCGCTCATTGAGTACACGCGTCTTGCCAATACGTTCGAAGTACTGCTGTAGGGTCAGTAGCGTCAACTCCGCCTCAGCTTTATTGATGCGCCCGAATGACTCGCCGACAAATTGTTCCTTGACATCCAATTCACTCGTGTCTACCCACTCCATCGGCACGTCGAGGTCAAGTATTGAGCGATATTTCACCTCAGGCGCACTTTCCACCTGGTTTCCATAGAACCAGTCTGAGGAGAAGCGCATGATTTCCTCGTTCATGCGATACTGCATGCGGAGCAGCGTGACGACCTCGGGCTTGTTCTCTACAATACGCTCCATCAGCGTCTTTCCCAACCCCGCCTTCAAGGCGGCAATGCTCTTTACTGTTGGGGGTAACTGACAATGGTCGCCGGCTAAGATAACCCGCGAACAGCGGCGGATAGGAATCCAGCAGGCAGCCTCCAAGGCCTGTGCAGCCTCATCTATAAATAAGGTGCCGAACTTCTGACCGTCCAATAACCGGTGGGCGGAGCCTACCAACGTGCAGGCAATGACACGAGCCTCGCCAAAAAGCTGGGCGTTGATGCGAATCTCAAGTTCCGTAGCACGGTCTTTTAACCGCTCCATCTTCTGGTGATATTTCTCGTCACCCCGTTTCCGATGGGAACGCAAGTCACGGATGGCCTTTCTTATAGCCCATAGCAGTTCGTAGTCAGGATGAGCCTCGAAACGACGCTCATAGGTAAACGACAGCATTTTGTCGTTCACACGCGTGGGATTACCTATCCTTAATACGGGAATGCCTCGGTCGACGAGCTTTTCGCTAATCCAGTCAACGGCCATGTTCGACTGCGCACAAACCAGCACCTGGTTCTCGCGGCGTAGTGTCTCATAGATAGCCTCAACAAGTGTTGTCGTCTTACCCGTGCCCGGCGGTCCGTGGACAATGGCAACGTCCTTCGCCCACAGTACATGGTTGACGGCATCCTCCTGCGTTTTGTTCAGGTAGGGGAAATGCAACGGCGCAAAACTGAAGGTCTCTGCCTTCTGGCGCGAGTAGAACAGATCGCGCAAGTAACCTAAGCGCCCCTTGGAACGCATAACACGGTCCAAGGCGTCGAACATCATCTTATAAGAGGTTTCGTCGAACGACAATTGCACGCCAACGCCCTCCGTACTCTGCAAATCAGTCAGTGGGGCCGAGTCAGGCACACTAACCACCATACGGTCGCCGTCGACATAGCTGACGCTTCCTGTGAAGTTCCAATACTTTATGCTTATCTTGTTGTTTGGGCTTGTCTGACCTGAAAAGAATACCACTGGCCGCCCAAACTCAAAGTTATGCTCAATCTCCTGATCAGCTGTGCGTATTACCTCTACGCACAGCTGATTCAGAGAGTTGTAGAAACTGCGCTCCACACGCACCGTCCACCAGGCATCACCCCGTTTCACCTTCCGCAACAGCCCCATTTCCTCGGTCTGTCGGCGGAAAGCTTCCTTTTCCGTCTGATACTCCAGCTGAAGCAGCAGCCGTTGTTGTGTCAGGGCTTCAATAGCATTCATGGATGCAGTAGTGGCACACACTCGGCATTATAGTCTGACCGTCTGTTCCTTGCCGTCGTAACTGATAGTGGTGCTGGTACCGTCAGGAGTGACGACGGTGAACTGACGTTGCTGCAGCATACCGGGGTAGCTGCCCTGACGGCTACCGATGGTCAGGGTACGGCTCTTGTCGTTCCAGCTGAAGGGGATGGTGCTATAGACACCCTTCTCGTAGTGATAGGAGTCGCCCTCGTCCTCATACAGCGTGAAGCTGCCGTTGGCACCGGGATAGATGCGCACCTCAAGATTGTCCCACGATTTCTCTCCCACGTACTGCATCTCGGGGCCGAGGGGCAGGATGCTGCCGGCACGTACGAACATCGGTACGCGGTCGAACGAGGTCTGCAGCGTCACGTTCTGTCCGCCCTTATAGGCTTTGCCCGTCCAGAAGTCGTACCAGGTGGCACCCTTCGGCAGATACTTGGTGGCCGTCTTCGTCTGCGTGAAGTCCAATTTATCACTCTTCACTCCCTCACTTCTCACTTCCTGACGGTCCCAGCCCGTCATCTCGTTCGTGCGGATAATCTTCTCTTCCGTGTACTGCGGGTTGACGATGGGACAAGCCAGGATGCTGCGACCGAACATGAACTCATCCGTCATGTTCCACACCTTCTTGTCGCTGGCGAAGTCGGCAAACAGCGGACGCATATAGCTGTCATTGTTCGAGGTCACCTGCCAAGCCGTACTATATAGATAAGGTATCAGGCGGTAGCGCAGGCGTATCTGCTTCTCGATGGCATCGTAGACGGGCTCGCCTTTCTTGCCGAACTGCCAGATCTCACGCGGAGCATCGGCACCGTGACTGCGGAAGACCGGGCAGAACAGTCCGTACTGCATCCAGCGCACGTAGAGTTCCTGGAACTGCGGGTTCTTCGGAGCCGAACCGCTGCCACGGGTGTTGTACGAACCGCAGAAGAAGCCGCCGATGTCGGTATTGAAGTTGGGGTTACCCGTCAGCGTGAAACTCAGTCCGCAGGGCACCTGCTTGCGCAGCATGTCCCACGATGAGTTGACGTCGCCGCTCCACATGTTCGAGCCGTAGTGCTGCTGTCCGGCATAGCTGCTTCGCGTCATGATGAAGACGCGCTTGTCCCGGTCGTCCTTACGCTGGCTCTGATAAATGCCTCGAACCGTCTCCAACGGGAAGGCATTACGCAGTAAGCGCCACGAGCCGCCCGTCACCTTGTGGGCGTAGTCGCTCTCCTTCGGATTGAAGAAGTCGGGGTCGGTAGAGTCCATCCACCACGCATCCGTTCCGTAGTCGTAGAGCGTCTTCAGGTACTTCCAGTAGATGTCGCGGGCCACAGGACTGAAGGCGTCGTAGACCTTCACGCCCGAGGGATATTTCATGATGGGAGGCCAAACATGCGAGATACCGCTCTGCGGCCACGTCTCGATGGGCAGCAGCAGACCCTTCTCATTCAGCTCACGGAACTGCTGCGTCTGGGGGCCGAAGCTGGCCCAGATGCTGATCATGAAGTGGGCATGCTTCTTGTGAACGTTGTCTATCATCTGCTTGCCGTTGCTGAAGTCCTCGGCCAGGAAGTCCATAGCGTTCCACAGATAGTTCGAGCCCCAGTACTGCCAGTCCTGGATAATACCGTCGAGGGGCACGTTCAGGGCACGGTACTGGTCGACGATGCCCTCCGTCTCGCGGGCGCTCTTGTAGCGCTCCTTCGACTGCCAGTAGCCATAGGTCCACAACGGGAACATCGGCACGTCGCCGCTGAGCTGTCGCATCTGGGCTATCACGCCGTCGGCACTTCCGCCATACATGAAGTAATAGTCAATGCCCTGACCAGCCTCCGAAGTGAACGTCATACCCTGGGCATTGTCCTCGAACAACGTGGGCGAGTAGTTCTCCCAATAGAGGCCCCAGCCCTTGATTGACTGCAGCACGTTCTGGAAGTCCTCGAGGTTCGACTGCTCCATGCGCTTCTTCTCGCCTCGGCGGTTCATCTTACCGTTCTGGATGGTACCCAGTCCGTAGATGGCCTCGTCCTTGTCAAGCTGGAAAGTCTGACTGACCTCAAACTCGTCAATATTCTTCCGTATCAGACTCCAGCCCTGCTCCCTTAAGAGCACCTTGCCCTTGCTCGTCATAAACGTCAGGCTTTTGGTTTCCGGATTGAGCTTCACGGTCAGTTCGCTGCTCGTCCAGGTGTTACCTTTCTGGGTGACAGCCACATTCTCGGGCTTTGCCGTTACGACCAGCGTCTTGGTGGGCTGGCCTTTCACGATGTGCACAATGGTGGGGGTGAAGAACTCCACCTTCACGTCCTGCGCATAGCCTTGCAGCAGGCTTACGGCCATGACGGCCAATGTAAAAATTCTTTTATTCATAAGTCATATTGGTTTTATTAGGTTATGAGTTGATTGTTGGCATTGACGCAGCGCAGGTTCTTCTGCAACTGTTGGACGGAGCTGGCTCCTACGAGGACGCTGGTGACACCCGACTGCTGCAGAATCCAGGCCAACGCCATCTCGGCCAGCGTTTCTCCGCGCTCCTGGGCAATGGCATTCCACCTGCGAATCTTCCCCAGCACCTCGTCCGTCAGCATATCGGGGCGCAGGAACTTGCCCTTCGACATTCGCGAGTCGTCAGGGATGCCGTTCAGGTAACGGTCGGTGAGCAGTCCCTGTGCCAGGGGCGAGAACGAGATGAAGCCGACACCCGCCTCGCGGCAGAGGTCGAGGATGCCCTGCTCCTGCGGTTCGCGGTCCAGCATATTGAGCTTCCCCTGATAGATGAGGCAGGGCACGTCGCGCTCCTTCAGATACTGGAAGGCAAAGCGGGTGGCCTCTAACGGCCAGCGCGAGATGCCCACATAGAGGGCCTTGCCGGCACGGACGATGTCAACCAACGCCTGCAACGTCTCTTCCAACGGCGTCTCTGGGTCGTAGCGGTGGCTGTAGAACAGGTCGACGTAGTCGAGGTGCATGCGGCGCAGCGACTGGTCGAGCGAAGCCATCAGGTACTTACGTGAGCCCCAGTTGCCGTAGGGGCCGGGCCACATGTCATAGCCCGCCTTGGTCGAGATGAACAGCTCGTCGCGGTAGGGACGGAAGTCATCGTCCATCAGCCGCCCCAACGTCTCCTCGGCCGAGCCATAGGGCGGACCGTAGTTGTTGGCCAGGTCGAAGTGGGTGACGCCGTGGTCAAAGGCATAGCGGGTGATTTCGCGGCTCCGCTCAAAGGGGTCCACGCCGCCGAAGTTGTGCCAGAAACCGAGCGACACCTTGGGCAGCATGACACCCGAACGGCCGCAGCGGTTATACTGCATACCGCCGTCGTAGCGCTGAGGGTCAGCAAGATAATTCTCCATCATGTTGGTACGTTTTAGGAAATAACTCTTGCAAAATTACGGTTTTTTCCTTGAAATTGCTTATCTTTGCACGCAAAATTAAAATCTTTTATGAAGAAAGCCTTATTCTTACTTTTCGCGATAAGCAGTCTGACACTACAGGCCCAGACAGACACCACCGCCACACAGAAAAAAGAGTGGCCCACATTCCTGACCAGCGAACAGATGCTCGATGGCTCCGCATTCCTGCCAGCCCCGCCAGCTTTTGGCTCTGATACGTTCGTGTCCGACATGGTGTGGAATTACTGGGGGAAATCCCTGCGCGATACACCTCGAGGCGAGCAGGCACGACGGGATGCCGACACTAAGCTGCAGTCTGTGATGCAGTTGTTCTCCGAACCTTTCGGAACGGAACTCTCTCAAGAGCAGACCCCTGAACTGGCCTATCTTTTAGAGCGAGTCAAGAACGACAGCTATACGGCCACCCGCAAGGCCAAGCGCCACTTCAACCGCCAACGGCCCTTCCTCTACTTCAACGAAGTTACGCTTATTCCCGAAGAGGAAGAAACTCACCATACGCCGAGCTACCCCTCCAGTCATGCCGCTCTGGGATGGGCTTTTGCCCTGTTGTTGTCCGAGTTGAATCCGGCTCGCGCAGAACAGATCCTGAAGACAGGCTATGAGTACGGACAAAGCCGTATCATTGCCGGCTATCACTACCAGACAGACGTTGAAGCAGCACGACTGATTGCCAGTGCCTGTATTGCCCGACTACATGCCGACGAGGCTTTCCAGAAACAACTGGCCAAGGTAAAAGAAGAACTGATAGGCAAATATTAGAACGATATTTATACAGCACTAACCGAAATCTTTCGCCTCGCTACCCAGTACCTACAGGCCCGCTACCTGCCGGGTAGCGTCCCTTTTACCGGCACCAAACTCCCCCTTTGGTCGGAGTAAAGGGGGTAGTTTACTCCGACTAAAGTCCCACGACTTCTTGAGCTGTCGAAAACCGCGATGACTTCCCATGACTTCTCTTAACTTGCGAAAGTTGAGTTGTTTGAATGTGCTTCAAAGCATTTTCCGCCATCCCTCCCTTTTTTGAGCAAAAATCCTTTGTATAAAGGGGGTTAGAGAGATTCATCCCTCCCTTCATCCCTCCCTTTTCTCTCCCATATCCCTCCCGTAATCCCCACCAGCTCTCAGAGTGACAAGGGAGTGGTAACGGGAGAGAAAAGGGAGAGATATGGGAGAGATTTTGACAATCTCTCCCGTTTCAAAACCCCTTTCTACAAAGACTTTTCCAGCGATTTAGGGAGTGATGCCACTTTTTTATGAAGTACCGTCTCACAACAACGAAGTGGCACTTCGCGATGACGAGGTAGCACTTCTGGATAAATTTCCCTACATTTTCCGTGAGAGGTCAGAGGGTGACGGTGACGGGCTTGCCGTTGTAGTCCACCATCTTGCCCTCGGGGTTGTCGAGGTTCAGCGGCTTCGGAGCATCGGGGGTGATGAGGACAACGTTGAAGCGACGTTGTTTAAGCATGCCGGGGAACGAGCCTCGGCGCTGGCCGATGCGCAAGGTACGCGAGGCGTCGTTGTAGGTGATGTCGATGGTGGCATACTGTCCGCGCTCGTAATTGTAGTTGGTACCCTCGTCCTCGTAAAGCTGGAACTCACCGTTCTGTCCGGCATAGACGTAGAGGTTGATGAGGTTGGCGGGCTTCTCGTCGCTCCATTGCATGGCAGGGCCGAAGGGGATGATGGCACCCTCGCGGACGAAGACGGGAATGCGCTCGTAGGGAGCATTGACGATGAGTTGACGAGTTGACGAGTTGACGAGTTCTTTCTCCATTATTTGTTCGCCTGTATAGAGGTCGTACCAGCCGCAGGCTTTGGGGAAATAGACCGAGCGGTTGCGGGCCTTGTAGTAGCCCACGGGGCAGGCCATGAGGGAGGGGCCTAACATCCACTGATTGCCGATGTTTTCGACTTCGCGGTCGCCGCCGAAGTCCATCACCAAGGCGCGCATCAGGGTGTAGTCACGGAAGTGGGCCCAACCGGCTAAGGAGTAGAGGTAGGGCATGAGGTGATAGCGCAGGCGGTCGTAATAGACGAACGACTTGTAGGCGGGATGATCCTCGGGGGCGATGTTCCAAATCTCGCGCAGCGGCCACTGGCCATGACTGCGGAAGAGGGGGATGAAGGCACCGAACTGGTTCCAGCGTGTCTGCAGCTCACGCCACTCGCGCAGGTCCTCGTTCTCTTGCTTGGTCTGGTCGTAGAGGCGCTGGGCCTGCTCAAAGCGCTTCTCCACACAGAAGCCGCCCTGATCCATGCCCCAGAAGGGAATGCCCGACATGGAGTAGTTGAGTCCGGCGGTCATCTGAGCCCGCATGTCCTCCCAGCGGGTGCCGATGTCGCCGCTCCACGTGGCCGTTGAGTAGCGCTGTTCGCCGGCGAAGCCGCTGCGGGTCAAAAGAAATACTCTGGGTTCGTTCTTCTTGCCCTTCCACACGCTGCGCTGACCATTATAGATGGCATCGGCGTTGACTGTCGAGTAGGCATTGAAGTATTCGGTAGAGGTGCCGAGGGCCGTGGGGCCGCAGAGGGCCTTGCGGTACCACATCGGCGTACAGTCGCGGACATTGGGCTCCGAGGCGTCCATCCACCAAGCATCGATTAAAGTTTTGTTGGTTGACGAGTTGACGAGTTGACGAGTTGACGAGTTATTTCCACCAACTTGTCCACTTGTCAACTTGTCTACTTGTCTACTTAACCCGGTATAGAGTTTTTCGTCCATCTGCCGCCAGAACATCTTGCGGGCCTCGGGGTCGTAGGCATCGTAGAAGCCGTTCTTGTAGCCGGGGCCTACCCAGTCGTGAATGTCGTCGGTGGGCGACTGGTTGTACATCCAGCCCTTGGCGTCGAGCTCCTTGTAGTTGTCGGTATTGACGTAGAACTTGGGCCATACGCTAATCATGAAGCGACCGTGCATCTGGTGGACGTCGTCGAGCATCTGCTGCGGATTAGGATAGCGCGAAGCCTCGAACTCATGGCTGCCCCACTGGTCCTCGGGCCAGTAGTTCCAGTCCTGCACGATGTTGTCGATGGGTATCTGCCGACGGCGGAACT
Source organism: uncultured Prevotellaceae bacterium (assembly GCA_902780025.1). Classification (GTDB taxonomy): domain Bacteria; phylum Bacteroidota; class Bacteroidia; order Bacteroidales; family Bacteroidaceae; genus Prevotella. The sequence continues at coordinate 63,857 of CACZDV010000022.1, read as the reverse complement.
CGCCTAAGGTCGATACAATCTCGTCCTGCGTCTTATAGCGCTCACGGCTCTGCCAGAAGCCGAGCGCCCACTTCGGGTAGAGCGAGGCGCGGCCCGTCAGCGTACGGTAGCCCGAGATGACCTGATCGAGGTTCTCGCCGGCAATGAAGTAGTAGTCCATGTCCTTCGCCATCTCGCACCAGATGGACAGCGCATTGCGGTCATGATAAGTACGGGGTTCTGCCACGCGCAGGCCACAGTACGACTCGCCGCCGTCAGGTTGCCACTCTATGCGCAGGTGTGCACGTTTGCCTGGCCGCAGGGACACATTAAACTTATATGCATTGGGGTTCCACGCCGTGCGCCAGCGCTCAGCCACCACTTCCTTGCCATCAATGTAAACCTTGATATAACCTGCATAATAGAGAATGAACTGGTAAGGGGTTGGAGCCCACTCCACATCATCAGATTTCACTCCAGTGGGAGGTGTAAAGGGCTTGGCTTCAGGCTCTATGTAACCTTCGTACACGACGTTGGCGCCAGCCAGGTTGAAGCCCTGCGGCAGGTTCTTGATGCCGCCGTTGTCCGTACGGTTGGCAATCTCCGACTTCGCGGGCGTACCATATTCATAATAGATGGAGTCCTCGTCGCGCACCAGCTTCTTACCCTGGGCATCGACGTAGGTGCCCGTCAGGTGGCCGGGCCGACCCTGCTTGTCGTAGAGCTTGAAGGCGCGGTTCAGCTGCAGGTAGTCGTGAGGATTGCCGAAGCGGCAATAGGAGTAGGCGTCCCACAGGATGCCGTAGCCCTTGGTGGAGAGCACAAAGGGTATCGACACCTTCGTATTGTACTGGAAGAGGTCCTCGTTCTTTCCCTTCATATTGAACTCCTCCGACTGATGCTGGCCTAGGCCGTAGAAGGCCTCGTCGTCAGGCGAGTCGAATGTCATCTGCCACGATAGGCCGTGCTTCTGCTCTTCCGTAGGCTGCACACCGCCCTTGATGCCCAACTCGCGTTCAGGCACTGTATAGTCCCAGAACTGCTTGCCGTCGCCGTTCTCCGTTTCTTTCAAGAGCCGCACGTTGCCCTCGCCATCGTAGAACCAAACTTCACCCTTAGCCTTGCTGACCACGGCGCGCACGTTCTTGGCCATCACACATACGGCTTCGCTGGACTCCTCGATGGTGTAGCTGCCCTTGGCGGGTGCCTTCTGCGGCACAATCATGAGGCTCGCAGGTTTCACGGGCAGTTCATCCTTGCTGGTTGCACGGACGCGGATGATATTGTCGTTGATTACTTCCAGTCGGATCACTTTGGCCTGTCCGCCGTCAGGACGGATGGTCACGGTATTTCCCTGCTGCTTCACGTCGGCGGCCTGAGCTGTCAGGGCCATACACAACAGGCATAAAGACACTAAGGACTTACTCTGTATCATCATAATTTTAGGTTTTTCGTTTTAGTCGTCCATTAATACGGCATCTTCCACAGGGATGTCGTCGTTCACCTTCATCTCGATAGGCAGCCGAACAATGACGATGGTACCACCCTCAGGATTGTCCTCGGCACGAACCGTACCGCCGTGCAGGTTGACGATGCGCGCCACGACGTCGAACTCGACCACCGACTCGACGTTGGGGTCGAACAAGTTGGCACGCGACTCCTCGGGGATACCCAGTCCGCGGTCGGCAATCCGGATTTCGCACATTCTGTCGACCTCGGCCATATTGACCTTCACACGGCTTCCGGCAGGTGCAAACTTCACGGCATTGGTCATCAGGATATCCAGCATACGCTTGACCAAATCGGGGTCGTACTGCATGGTCAGGCGGTTCAGCGATGACTGGAACGACAGCCTGAACGGTTTGTTATCAGCAGCCTTGAACGACTCGACATACCGCTTGACGAAGCCCACTATCTCGTCGGTGACGGGTAAGAATGGCATCTTCTGCTTGGCTGCAGGCTGGGCTTCAGACTGCTTGACTGCCATCTCTGCCCGCATCGTGCTCATAATCTGCTGCCGCTCATAGTCACGAAGCTGTCGTTCCAACTCTACGCGCTCCGCATGGCGGCGGAGTATGCGCTGATACCACAGATAGCCAGCGCAGCCAGCCAGAATGATGTAAAGCAGGATAGCCCACCAAGAACTGTAGAACGGCGGACGGATGGTAATATCAAGCCGTGCCTCGACGTCGCCCATCGTGCCGTCGTCGTTCAACATACGGACACAGAGGGTGTAGGAGCCTGAGGGCAGCGACATGTAGCTGATGCTGGGGTTCGCCTCCGAGGTCTTCACCCAGTTGTCGTTGAATCCCTCCAGCTTATAGAGGAACCGCGAGCGGTTGTGAATCTCGCCACTGGAACTGGCCAGCAGGATGGTGAACTGGTCGTTATAGCGTAGCGTCAACTGCCGGCACTCGTTGATATTCTCCTTGAGCACGACGCGCCCGTTGGCCGCCTCTGCGCCGATGACGACATCCTCGTCGAACAGCTGCAGGCCGCTGAACAAGGGCTCCTCCTTGACGCGATCCTTGCCGATACCTCCGGGATTCAAGACGTCGAGACCACCCTGACCGCCAACGAGCAACATACCCCTCGACGTGTAGCACGTAGAGCGCTGGTTGTAGGGGCCGTTCTGCAATCCGTCACGGCTGTTGTAGCTGCGGACGATGAACGTGTAGCGGCCATTGTCCTGACGCTGGAGGATGACGTTCGAGATGCCATGGTCGGTGACGAGCCACATGGTGTGGTCAGCATCCTCGACAATGCCGTTAACCGTAGAGCCGAGCAGTCCCGAGCGCATATCGAGCAAGTAGACCTCATTGGTCTTGGGATCCCAGACGGTGGCTCCCGAGGTTGATCCCTGCCAGGCCAGTCCGCGACTGTCCTCAAGAGTAAGTATCGACGTCTCGTTAATGTCGATATTATTCTGGTTCTTGGTAATGTCGCGATTAACGATGCGGAACGTCTTGGGGTTAATCAGCGAATAAAACTTCGAGTGGGACACCATCAACCAGCCTTTCTTGGTGCGGGTGATGGTCGTAATATAGTCACTGGGCAGATTGGAGTTGCTGATGCGGAAGGTACGCATTTTGCCCGTCCGCTTGTCAATGCGCTGAACGCCGCCGCCCAAGGTGCCTATCCAGATGTTGCCCCATTGGTCTTCGCAGATCGTCCACACGTTGTTGTTGACCAGTCCGAGGGTGTCGCCTGTAGCACGATAATTGGTCACCTGACCATTCTTGATATGGATGAGACCACCCTCGTAGGTGCCGAACCAGACGGAGCCGTCACTGGCAGCCAGCGAGCCCACCATGACGTTAGAGCCGATGCCGCTGTTCGCCTTGTTGTAGGGGACCTGCTCACCGGTACGGCTGTCGTAGCGGATGATACCCACATCGTTGGTACCCAGCCAGGTGTAGCCCTGACGGTCGTAGCAGATGGTATTGATGACACCCAGTTCGCGGTTGCGGAATCCTGAGGTATTGCCGGCATATAGGTTCAAGCCGTTCATGTAGCTGCCTACCCACATACGTCCCAATTGGTCTTTGTAGATGACGCGCAGGGTATTGTCGCTGATGGTCGACTCGTCATACTTGCTGGTCAGGAACTGGCGCATCGACTTGTCGGTAAGGTCAATAATGAAAAGACCACCGTGGTCGGTAGCTATCCATAGGCGATGATCGCCGTCAACGACGACGTCCCACACAGCCATCTCCTCAGGCACCTCGCTGACGCCAATGCTCCTGACCGCGTCCTGCGCCGAAAGGAGCCACTGGTTGGTCTTCGGGTTCCACATATATACTCTGGTCACCGTGATGACCCAGAGGTTACCGTCATGATCAGTACGCAACTTACACTCTTGATTACTGGTCAGCTTGTTTTTGGGCAGATAGTCCAGCTTACGGCTGATGACGTCGTGTTCGCGGTCGAAAAAGATGATGTCGCCATTGTTTGATGACAGGGCAACGGTCTTCTTGTCGAATTCAATGATGGACGACACACCAAAATCTGGCATGAACTCCTGCTCGCCATAACCAAAGGGGAAACGCTTGAGAGTCTTGGTTTTGGGGCGGTAGTGGTAGAAGCCGTCCGTGTAGGACTTAATCCAGAAATCACCCAGACTGTCAATATGCATGAACTCGACACCACCCTTGATGCCCAGTTTCTCAAGCCACCGCTCTGGGTGACGGTCGCAGCGCTCGGTGATAGGGTCAAAGATGGAATAGCTCATGCCCTGCTTCAGCCACAACTTACCGTCGAAAGCCTCGAAGATGGCATCCACATAGTTAGAACGCAGTGAGGTGCTGTCGCGAGTATCCGAATAAAAGGTACGGACGCGGTAACCGTCATAGCGGTTCAAACCGTACGGCGTACCTATCCAAACGACACCCTTTGAGTCGCGCAGGATACTCAGCACCTGCGAGTTCGAAAGACCGTCGCGTGTATCCAGACGGCGGAATTTCATATCGGGAACGGTTGCTGACAGAACTGTCGGCAACAGCATGATGGTTAGTATCAGCAGTATTTTCTTCATCATAGGCTATTGTTTATGCTTGGCCGATGTCTCGCGAATGACCAGTTTCTGGGGAACAATTTCCTTGCGCACCTTCGTATCACCACCAATGGCAGAGAGCAGTAGTTGGCAGGCTTTCTGCCCCATCTTGTGCGACTGGTCTTCAATGGCTGACAGGCAAGGAGTAGTATAGCGGGCATGGGCATCGTCTGTAAATCCGATAAGGGCAACATCCTCAGGAATACGTAATCCTTGTTGCTTGATGGCGTTGAAGGCAGCAAACAGCAGAATATCGTTGAAGGCAAGGATGGCATCTGGACGGTCGGGGCGCTGAAGCAGGCTAACCGTATTACGCAAGGCTACATCGAAGTCGATATTGTCGCAGACAACAAGTTCGCGCTCTATGGGAATACGGTTCTCACGCAATGCTTCCAGATAGCCGTGTTTACGACGGCGAACCATATCAAGATGGTTGGGACCACCAATGAAAGCAATTCGGCGGCTTCCAGTATCTATGAGGTGCTGGGTAGCCTCCTGGGCTGCCTCATCACCATTGGCCATCACGCTCGAGAACTTTTCCTGCAAACAGGTGCGTCCAAAGAATACCAAAGGGATGCCCATCTCGCTGATTTCCTCAAAATGGCCATAATCGGTGGTGCTCTGTGCCAGACAGGCAATAATGCCGACGACATGCAGGTCAATGAAGTTGTCGATAGCTCGTTGCTCATCAAGACAGTCCTCATGAGTGTTGGCACTGATGACACTATAGCCCGCCCTACGGGCTTCATCCTCAATGCCGTCGAGAACGGCTGCATAATAATGGGTAACAAGATTTGGCACCACGACGCCAATGACACGAGGAGCCTCCTTACGCAGACTCTGGGCAAAAGGATTAGGACGGTAGTTCAGTTTCTTGGCCAGTTCCTTCACACGCTCTTGCATCTCCAAGCCAATTTCGGGCGAGGAGTGTAAGGCACGGCTAACTGTAGCAATGCTGACACCAAGCTGCTGTGCCAAGTCTTTCAGTGACGTCCTATGTTTGGGCACGGTGCAAAGATAAGAAAAAAAACCGAACCTCGCAAACGTTTACGTATTTTTTTTTAAGCACTATGGCACGTCATTACAGAGGAAATACCTAACTTTGCACGCAGAATGAGTAATGAATAGTTGATAATAAGTTAGTTAGAAAAAAAAGCCAGAACTGTCGTGATGACACTTCTGGTTTCTTTTTTATTATGCAAAACCTTTGTCAGTCAAGCTCTTCGTCGGCATCATATCCACCCATCTCGCGGATAGCATTCTTGAGCATCGTGTGCTGTTGGTAGAGGTTGTTGACAGCCTCTTCACCTTTTGTATAATCATGCATGGGTGACTTAAGGAAGAACGAAAGCCAACGCTGGATTCCCCACCGACCGGCACGTGCGGCAAGATCACTAAGCAGGCAGAGGTCAAGACAGACGGGAGCAGCAAGGATGGAATCACGACAGAGGAAGTTGATTTTCACCTGCATGGGGTAGTTCATCCAACCAAAGATATCAATGTTATCCCACGACTCCTTATTGTCGTTGCGAGGAGGGTAATAATTGATACGTACCTTATGATAGTAGTCAGTATAGAGATCTGGCTGATCATCAGGCTTCAGAATGGTTTCCAAGGTCGACAATTTGCTGACTTCCTTGGTACGGAAGTTGGCAGGCTCGTCGAGTACCAGGCCGTCACGATTTCCTAAGATATTGGTCGAGAACCAACCGTCAAGCCCCAAGCACCGGGTGCTGATGATAGGTGCAAAGCCCGACTTGACCAGCGTCTGGCCGGTCTTGAAGTCCTTACCCGCTATAGGGAGCTGCTGCTGTTCGGCCAACTGCCATATTGCAGGTATGTCAACCGTTGTATTGGGGGCACCCATAATAAAGGGACATCCCTCGCTGAGGGCGGCATAGGCATAGCACATGGAGGGAGCAATATGTTCACGGTCATCAGTACGCATGGCCTTCTCAAGGTCACTAAGCTGGTAGTGAACCTTCTCATCGACAGGGACATATATCTCAGTCGAGGCAGCCCAAAGTACCACAATACGCGAACACTTCTTTTCGTCACGGAAACGGCGGATGTCATCGCGTAGAGCCTCGACCATCTCCCAACGTGTTTTGCAGTCTTTCACGTTTTCGCCATTCAGCCGTTTGGCATAGTTACGGTCAAAAGCGGCTTTCATAGGCACAATCTGTTCCAGTTCATCACGAATAGGCTCTATATCCTTGGCTTTCAGGACCTCAGCATACATAGCACTCTGGTAAGCATTCTGCGGGTAGACATCCCAACAGCCAAATACGATATCGTCAAGACTTGCTAAGGGAACTAACTCATTGTATTTTAGGTATTTCTTCTCATCGCCTCGTCCGACTCGGATTCTATCATATTGTGTCATTGCACCGATAGGCTTTGCCAATCCTCGACGTGCCATCAGTACGCCTGTCATGAAGGTCGTAGCTACAGCACCGTTACCGACGACCATAATACCCAGGCGCCCTTCGGCAGGTTTAACATTAGTATTTCTCATTGTTCAGTTATGTTTTAAATAGTTATTATTTCTGATAAATCATCGAACACGTAATCGGCTGCTTCTTCGTCCACGGGGTCGTCCGTCCACTGCTCCCCGCGCAACCAGGCCGTCTGACAACCTGCCTCCTTGGCTGGCAGGATGTCCTTTGCAATAGAGTCGCCCACGACCAGTACGTCGCCAGGTGTCAGCCCCAAAGCCTCAACACCCAGCAGGAAGATGCGAGGGTCGGGCTTACGGATGCCCACCACTGCCGATTCCACCACCTGCAGGAACAGGGGGTCAAGGTCAAATTCCTGAAGTACCGTTGACATATTCCCATAGAAATTGCTGACAAGCACTTTGGGTTGTGGCAGCTGCTGTAGCACTTCACGGCTATGAGTCGTATGGCGGAGTACAGCATTATAGAGCGGCGACACTATTTGGGCATTCGTAATACCCGAATGATCCTCCAAACCCATTTCTGCCATCTCCATCATCACCTTTGTCTCCAATGTCTTGTGAAAGGTATAGTCTGGCTGGATGATATTTTCGCGGCCCAAACGACGCTCCACTTGGACGTAAGCTTGCCTGAACTGCTGCTCAGTGACCGGCATCTCAGCCTGCTCCCAAGCATGCCAGAGCATCTTGCCCCAGTGGCATCCGCCGGTATCCAGCGTTCCTCCGTAGTCGAATATATAGCCTTTCACCTTATTCATATTAATTGATTGGTCAGCCGTGACGACAGACGTTCGTGAGTATGATGCATATAGATATACATCAGGTGGAACACGGTAATCTCCAACAGAAAGTACACCCAAGGGCAGTCGAGCAGGGCCGTGACATAGAGACAGATAGCCCGCAAATTGAAAGATAGCAGGTTGCAATACTTCATCAACGGACGGCTACCCTGAAGAAACTGCTGACGCACCTCCTCGTCGGGATTTGCCTGCCAACGGGCAAAGAACTGCTGGAAAAGCGGCGTTCGCTGCTCCTGACTTTTGCAGTAGTTAGCATAATTATAATAGAAGATACGGTCAAGCCATTGATCCCTCGATAAGAGTTCATAGTGGTGACGCTGCTGTTTGTAGTTGTCGAACTCGCTACCTTCCTTACCTAAAAGGAAAAAAAGATGTACCTGGCGATAATAGTCGGCCAAGGAGGCCTGAGGGGAATGACATAGGAATCCAGACACGGCACCCAATAACAGGATCCATATACCCCACGTCATATTAAGTCCCGGCATAGGCTGGTTCCATAACCTGATGACGAAGGCCAAATAGATACTGAAGAACCATAGGTCACCCGAAAAACCGTCGAGCATACGACCTATCAATGTCTTTTTATCTGCCAAACGGGCCATCTGTCCGTCAGTTGAGTCGCAGAAGTTTGCCAGCATCAAGAGTACCACACCGCAGAGATTGGACTGTACGTCGGTATAATGGAACATCCAGCCAGCTCCTATCCCGAGAAAGATGGAGAGGATGGTAATGACATTAGGATGAACTCCTAACTTGTTCCAGAAAAGAGCAAAAGCTAAACCGATGGGGCGTGTAAAATACACGTCCAGCCACTCTTCCGTATCTTCCGACTTCATGGAAGCCTTCAATAGTTCCTTAAAACTCTTTTCCACTTTGTATCCTTTATTCTCTATTCTTTATTCTTTAGCAATTGCCTTGCTATTGCGTCCGCCGCTTCGTCACGACAACGCGAGAAACTCGGCCAGTCGTTGAAATCAATGATGCAGAACGTTCCGTCCTGTCTGACGATACAATCGCCGCCATAGACCTCTATACCCACCGCTGCTGCCAACCGCTCAGCCGCCTCACGCAAACCAGGTACCACGCCTGATTGCTGCTGCGACAAGGAGAAGCTACGGAAGAAGTCCGCATGGAGGACACCATAGAACTTCACCTCATATCCTTTCACATGAGCACATACGACGTAATCTTCAATGCCCCGTTGCCGGAACTCCTCTTTGCAAGCCTTCAACTCGCTGGCATCAGAGGCAAACATCACATCTTTATCGGACATAGAACCGGCAACGTCACCACGTTTCAGCCAAAAACCGTCTGACCCCGTTTCCGGAGGCATTGGTATGCCCTCCTCACGCATGATCTTGGAGAGCCGACTACGCTGGCAGCGGGCAACTGCTTCGGAGGAATTGATACTCCTTACACCAGCAGCCGACAAGCGGGACAAGGTCTCAGGTCGTCGCCCCATCGTGAGTACCATGTCATAACCGGCAGTCAATGACCACGGTCCGTCTTCGTTCACCACATCCACGTCACAGTCCTGAGCCCTTAACTGTTTCACGACAGCCATCATGATGGCTTCATCCCTATCTACAGCATTAGGAGAAAACTCCTTTGCCCTCAATATCGCCAACACGCTCTTCATCTACGATTCGCCCATTATGAACGCCTCCGCTTTTGCGATGTCGCTGGCATGGTCAATGTCGAACACCTGACCGAAGGGCCACGCTTTCAAGGTCAATCCGTCAGCCAATAGTGCCCGCTGGTAGTTACGCATACGACTTTCACCTCTTTCCACACAGGCACGTAGTGTTTTCAGGGAACGGGGTGTCAACCCGTAGATACCCCCGCTTATATACCTGGGGTTTGAGTCGTTGTCAAGAAATGCCTGAATGTTCAGGCACTCGTCAGTTGCGACATATAGTGGTTTCTCGTCATCAATATATTCGGTTACACCCATCAGCCCATCGGCCTTGCCCGAACTGACCAACTGTTCCAATGCAGCCACAAAGGCCCGAAACTCTTTCTCTCGAAACACCGTATCAACGGTTGTCAGCACAAAGGGTTCATCGCCTTCCAGCAATGGACTTAGTTCGTAGAGGGAGTGCATGGAACTGGGCGTCGACTTGACAATATACTTCAAGGGCCATCCCTTTTGCAACAGTCCCTGCAAATGCTCCTGAGTTGACGGATGCCGGTCATTGATAATCACACAGACTTCGGAAGCACCGTTATCAATGAAAATCCTCAATAATCGGTCTATCAACATCATACCGCCTACCTCTACCAAAGGCTTAGGGGTGCCAATACCTTCTTGAGCCAGACGCGAACCTTCGCCCGCAGCTATGATTGCATATCGCATGAATACCCTCAATTATTAAGACACCGGGATTTCCACCCAGAACTTAGACCCTTCACCCAGCACCGACTCCACGCCGACATCGCCACCCATGCTGTATGCCATAGTACGACAGATACTCAGGCCAAGACCTGCGCCGGGAATAAACTCGTCAACCTTGAAGAACCGCTCAAAGATCCGCTCCTGGTGTTCAGGAGCAATGCCCTTACCTGTGTCTTGTATCCATATACGTAACCGCTTGCCCATTTGCGGGTCATATCCCAGTATGACACTACCTTTGCTCGTGAACTTTACGGCGTTCGACATCAGGTGGTTCAAGACCTCCATCAGACGATTCAGATCAGTCGTCACATACAACGAACCAGAGGCAAACATCGTTGAGATTGTCACGCCTGGCTGAGCTTTCGATGCATACTCGTCAGACAAGGAGCGTAACACGTCGTTCAATTCGAAATTGGTCATTACCAACTGCTCCTTGCCCGATTCTATCTTCGAGATGTTCATCACGTCGTCGATAATCTGCAGCAGTTTCTGGTTGTTCTCCTGTATCAGGTTGATGAGTTCCTTGCGCTCCTCGTCGCCCGTCACATCGGGCAGCACACTGGTGAAACCGATGATGGCATTGAGCGGCGTACGGATCTCGTGACTCATGTTGGCAATGAAGGCCGACTTCAGGCGGTCGCTCTCCTCAGCCTTGTTACGGGCCTCGACGAGGGCTGTCTCCATGCGCTTGCGGTCATCGATGACCATCGAGGTGCCCACAATTGTCTTCGGCAGACCGTCGGCATCCCGCGAAGCCACCGTGGCGTATGCCTCATTCCAGTATGTACTGTTGTTGTGGGTTACTTTGACACGGCTGATCTCATGGTACTCCTCCGTGCGGCCTGAGCAGATATCGTCAAGGGCCTTCCGGATGCGTGAACGGTCGGAATCGGCCATCACAGCCGCCAGGTCGTCGAGCGACGTTCCGGGCACAGGCACGAAACAGTCGTTACGCTCGCGGTAATCATTATCATAGGTGATGGTGCGCTCAGCCACGTCGATATGCCACGTGCAGAGCCTCATGGCTTTCAGCACCAGCTCGTACTCTATATTGTGTTTCTTGACTTTTCCTAATTGGTCTAACTCCGACAGGAGATCACGCCTTTGACGGAACTGATAGAAAAACAGCACAATAGTACCTAACAGCATGACTACTGCAACGAACAATATCAGTACGTCACTACCGATACCATTATTCTGTGTTACTAAGAATAGCTCTAACATCAGCGCAAAATTACATAATTATTTTGAATTTGGAAATAATTTTGGAAAATATTTTGCATTTATGTCGTTTTTACTGTATCTTTGCACCCGAAAGTTGACGAAAGTCCACTTTCTAACAAAGAAATACGTATTTTTATTTAATGGAACAAACTTTTGAAATGATCGCCAAGACTTTCATGGGATTAGAGCCCATATTGGCGAAAGAACTAACCCAATTGGGGGCTAACGACGTACAAATAGGACGACGTATGGTGTCGTTCACCGGTGACAAGGAATTGTTATACCGGGCAAACTTCCAGTTACACACGGCTATTAAGATTCTCAAACCCATCCATCACTTTAAGGCGAAAAGTGCCGACGATGTCTATGAGGAAATACACAAAATGGATTGGACTGAGTATCTGGACAATGACAAGACCTTCGCTGTTGATTCCGTTGTCTTCTCTGAGGAATTCCGGCACTCCAAGTTTGTCAGCTATAAAGTGAAAGACGCTATTGTCGACCAGTTCCGTGAAAAAACGGGCAGTCGTCCCAATATCTCCGTGGCCAACCCTGATTTACGGCTGAATATGCACATTGCCGAAGATCAATGTACCCTTTCGCTTGACTCCAGTGGCGAGTCGCTGCATCGTCGCGGCTACCGGCAGGAGTCGGTGGAGGCACCGCTGAACGAGGTATTGGCTGCCGGCATGATCCTGATGACTGGCTGGCAGGGCGACACCGATTTCATTGACCCGATGTGCGGTTCGGGTACCATACTTATTGAGGCTGCTTTGATAGCCCACAACATGGCACCAGGTTTGTTCCGTAAGGAGTATGCCTTCGAGAAGTGGCCCGACTTCGATGCCGACCTCTTCGACCGCATCTACAATGACGATTCCCAGGAGCGCGAGTTCAAACATCACATCTATGGCTACGACATCGACATGAAAGCTGTCAATACAGCGCGCCTCAACGTCAAGGCTGCCGGACTGACCAGTAGTATCACCATTGAGCAGCAGGACTTTAAGGATTTCAAGCAGCCTAAGGAGAAGAGCATTATAGTGACTAACCCGCCTTATGGTGAGCGCATCTCTACCCCCGACTTGTTTGGCACCTATAAGATGATTGGTGAACGCTTGAAGCATGAGTTTACAGGTAACGACGCCTGGGTGCTTAGCTACCGCGAGGAGTGCTTCGACCAGATTGGTTTGAAGCCCAGCATAAAAATACCCCTCTTCAATGGTTCGTTGGAGTGCGAGTTCCGTAAGTACCAGATGTTTGACGGCAAGATGAAAGTGTTCCGCTCTGAAGGTGGCAAAGTGAAGACCGACGAGGAGAAACGCCAGATGGCTGAGAAGCATCGCTTCAAGAAGAATCGCGAATTCAAGAAACGTTTAGAGGAGCAGGAACAGAACGAGGATGCCGATATCCGGTCGTTCACCTTCCACCATCATGACCTGAAAAAGAACAAACCTAATAGACGTGACTTCCCCAAGAAACGTAACCGATTTAATGACGATGAAGATTAAGACCCTCTTTTTCCTGTTGACACTCGCATTACCTATCATGGCACAAGACAAGCTCTTCACGCTGGAAGAACTGAACTTCGGCGGTACCAACTTCCACGCCATGCAACCCAAGAACATGTGGCTCACATGGTGGGGCGACCAGCTGATACAGACGGATGTGGAGGAGTGTTACACCGTTGATGCCAAAACGGGCAAGAAGAAGCTGCTCTTTACCCTTGACGACATCAACAAATGGGCAAAGAGCGACGATGAGCGCTATGTGCGCCACCTGATGAACGCCACCTTCCCCTATCCCGACAAGCCATTGGTGGCCGTCGGCAATCGTCACGCCTTCATCCTGGTGGACTTCAAGGCGAAGCAGGTGGTGTGGCAGGACAGTATCTCAGGGCAGACGGCCAACGACTGGAACAGCGTCTCACGGGCAACGGCCTATGTGGAAGACCACCAGCTCTTTGTCACCGACGGTCAGGGCCAGAAACACCAGCTGACGACCGACGGCAGCCGTGAGATTGTCTACGGACAGAGCGTCTACCGCAACGAGTTCGGCATCAGAAAGGGAACTTTCTGGAGTCCTGATGGTCAGCGCTTAGCTTTCTACCGTATGGACCAAAGCATGGTCGCCGACTATCCGCAGGTGGACATCTTCCCGCGTGAAGCAACTTACGAACCCGACAAATACCCCATGGCCGGCATGACCAGCCACGAGGTGACCGTGGGAGTCTATGACTTAGTCACCGACAAGACCGTCTATCTGAAGACTCCCCTCCCTGAACAGGGAGGGGTCGGGGGTGGGTCCTGTTATTTCACGAACATCGCCTGGAGTCCCGACTCGAAGACCGTCTACATGCAGGAGCTGAACCGCGACCAGAACGACTGCCGCCTCGTCAGCTACGACGCTGCGACGGGTGAGCGGAAAGCAGAACTCTACCGCGAGACCTCCGAGAAATACGTGGAGCCGATGAATCCCATACAGTTGGGACAGCAACCTTTTTATCATGCAGAGTCAGAAAGACGGCTACAACCACCTATACCTATTTAATATAAAGGGCGAACAACTGAAGCAGCTGACCAGCGGCCCGTGGGTGGTCATGGAGGTGTTGGGCTTCAACAAGAAGCAGAAGAGCATCATCTTTGCCGCCAACAAGGCGCATCCCCTGCATCGCCGCCTCTACAGCGTCAGCGTGGCTAACGGTCAGATCAGGGAGCTGGAAACTACTGACGGCGTTCACCGTGCCGAACTGTCGCCCTCGGGCAATCGGCTCATCGACCGCTATTCCACCCCCACGAGACCCCGCGTCATCGATGTCGTTTCAATGCACAATGCACAATGCACAATGCACAATTTGTTAGACGCCGACGACCCGTGGACAGGCTACCAGCAGCCCCTCTTCGAGTGTGGCAGCATCAGGGCTGCCGACGGCGTGACCGACCTTTACTACCGTATGGTGAAGCCTTACAACTTCGACGTAGCGAAGAAGTACCCGACGGTGGTCTATGTCTACGGTGGTCCCCATGCCCACAACGTGGAAGCCTCCTGGCACTATGGCAGCCGTTCGTGGGAGACCTATATGGCACAGAAGGGTTACATCGTCTTCATCCTCGACAACCGAGGTTCCGAGAACCGTGGCCGTGACTTCGAACAGGCCACCTTCCGACAGCTTGGCCAGATAGAGATGAAGGACCAGATGGAGGGTGTGAAGTACCTGAAGTCTTTGTCCTATGTCGATGCTGACCGCCTCGGCGTACACGGCTGGTCGTTCGGCGGTTTCATGACCATCTCGCTGATGACCAACTATCCCGACGTCTTCAAGGTGGGCGTAGCCGGCGGTCCCGTCATCGACTGGAAATACTACGAGGTGATGTACGGCGAACGCTATATGGACACCCCGCAGCAGAACCCCGAGGGCTACGAGAAGTGCAGCCTCATCCCCAAGGCTAAGGACCTGAAGGGTAAGCTCCAGATTATCACGGGCTACAACGACAAAACCGTTGTTCCCCAGCACTGCCTCTCGTTCCTTAAAGCCTGTATCGATGCCGGCACCCAGCCCGACTTCTTCGCCTATCCCGGCGAGGAGCACAACATGCGTGGTCATGCCAGTGTTCATCTGCATGAACGCATCACCCAGTACTTCGAAGATTTCTTAAAGTAGTAAATTGTCAAATCGTAAATTGTCAAATCGTCAAATATGAAGATTTTGTTATTAGGCAGCGGCGGCCGTGAGCACGCCCTCGCTTGGAAAATCGCTCAGTCAGAGAAGTGTGAGAAACTGTATATCGCCCCAGGAAATGCCGGTACCAGCAATTGCGGCGAAAACGTGGCCATGAAGGCCGACGATTTCGAGGCCATCAAACAGTTTGTCGTCGACAACCAAATTAATATGGTGGTCGTCGGTCCCGAAGACCCGCTGGTAAAGGGTATCTATGATGACCTGAAGCAGGACGAGCGTACGAAGGATGTTCCCGTCATCGGTCCTTCCAAGGCTGGTGCCGTACTCGAAGGCTCCAAGGACTTCGCCAAGGCCTTTATGCAGCGCCACAACATCCCCACGGCCCGTTACGAGACCTTCGACGGCGAACACTTGCAGGAAGGTTTGGCCTTCTTGGAAACCCTTGAAGCCCCCTATGTGCTGAAGGCCGACGGTCTCTGCGCCGGTAAGGGTGTGCTGATTCTGCCCACTCTCGACGAAGCCAAGAAGGAGCTGAAGGAGATGCTCGGCGGCATGTTCGGCAACGCCTCAAGCCGTGTCGTCATCGAAGAGTTCCTGAGCGGCATCGAGTGCTCCGTCTTTGTACTGACCGACGGTCAGCACTACAAGATCCTGCCCGAGGCCAAGGACTACAAGCGCATCGGTGAGCACGATACCGGCCTCAATACTGGCGGCATGGGCTCTGTCTCGCCCGTTCCCTTCGCCACGAAGGAGTGGATGCAGAAAGTCGAGGACCGTATTATCCGTCCCACTGTCGAGGGATTAGCTGCCGAAGGAATTGACTATAAGGGCTTTATCTTCTTCGGACTCATCAACGTCAAGGGTGAGCCGATGGTCATCGAATACAACTGCCGCATGGGCGATCCCGAGACTGAGACCGTCATGCTGCGCCTGAAGACAGACATCGTCGACCTCTTCGAAGGGGTGGCAGAGGGTAACCTCGACCAACATGCCATCGCTTTCGACGAACGAGCCGCCGTCTGCGTCATGCTGGTCAGTGGCGGTTATCCCGAGGCTTACAAGAAAGGCTATCCCATAAGCCTCCCCCCTGCCCCCTCCCATAGAGGGGGAGACAGCTTCATCTTCCATGCGGGCACGGCTATGGCTCCCCTCCCTGCGGGGGAGGGGCCGGGGGAGAGGCTTGTTACCAACGGCGGTCGCGTCATCGCTGTCTCTTCTTATGGTAAGGACAAGGCCGAGGCATTACAGAAGTCGTTCACCGAGGCCCAGAAGATACAGTTCACCGATCGCTACTTCCGTCGTGACATTGGCGCAGACTTATAAAAGTAAAAAAGTAAAAAGGTAAAAAAGTAAAAAAGTAAAAAAGGTAAAAAGGTAAAGTGATCAAGCGCACACAGAACCACGTAGCTGAAAGCCGCTTCATGCTGCCATTGGTGGTAGCTTATGCCATTGCCGTATGGTTAGTGAGTGGTCTGCTTGTCCCAACCCTGCCTTTCACTTCTTCCCAGTTGCTGCATGGTGCCTGGGCACAGTTTGCCTGTTTTCTGGTGACGGCCTACCTGATGGTCGAACTCAACAACAGCTACGCCCTCATCCGCATCTACAGCCGCACGATGTCGTCCTCCTTCCTGGTACTCTTGTGTGCCGGCAGTTTCCTCTTCAGTTCCATGGGCGGAGCCATTCTCCAGTTGTGCATTGCCGGAGCCTGCTTCACCGCCTTCCACTGCTACCAGGACAAGCAGGCGGTAGGATGGACCTACTATGCCTTCGTCTGCATCGGACTGGCCAGTCTGGTCTTCGTACAGATATTGTTCTTTGTTCCGTTCTTCTGGCTGATGATGTTCTTCCTGCTGTCCTCCCTCAGCTGGCGGACGTTCTTTGCCTCTCTCGTGGGGTTGTTAACGCCCTATTGGTTTGCGATTCCCCTCTTGCTCTTTCAGGGACAATACGAATGGCCATTGAACCACTTCGCTGCCTTAGCCGATTTTAGTTGCGACTATCGTCTGCTGACCGTCAACCAGCTGCTGCTTTTCATCTTTGTCGTAGCCTTGGGCATCACAGGAACCGTCCATTACTGGCGTAAGAAGTCGGCCGACAATATCCGCATTCGCCTGTTGTACGACTGCTTCATCTACACCTGGCTTCTGTCCACAGGCTTCCTGATTCTGCAGCCGCAGCATTACGACATGCTCATCCGCATCATCATCCTCAACGTGTCGCCGCTCATCGCCCATTTCCTGTCGCTCACCTATACCCGCGTCACCAACTACGCTTTCTATGCCATCTGTGTTGTGGCCTTTGCGCTGACCGTCTTCAACCTATGGATGCCATCATTGACTTTCTGACCGGCTACGGTTACATGGGCATGCTGCTGGCCTCTTTCCTGGCTGGCAGTTTCTTCCCCTTTAGCAGCGAGGTGGTGATGGCAGCATTGATGGCTACCGGCCTCGACCCCATCCGCCTGGCCGTCTACGGCACCATCGGCAACGTTCTCGGTTCGGCCCTTAATTATGGTGTAGGACGCATGGGCAAGGTGGAGTGGTTCGAGAAGTACCTGCACGTCAAGCAGGAGGACCTTGACCGCGCCGAACGTTTCATGGCAGGTCGCGGAGCCTGGATGGGCTTCTTTGCCTTCCTGCCCATTCTCGGCTCGGCTATCACCATTCTTTTGGGCCTGATGCGCGCCAATGTCGTCATCACCTTTATTGCCATTACTTTGGGCAAGATTTTCCGTTATGTTATCTTAATTTACGGCGTAGGATTCTTCCTTTGAACGTTAATTAATGTAGAGCGGCAGCAATTTCTTCACTCTTCACTCTTCACTCTTCACTTTTTTCATTACCTTTGCAGCTGAATTTTATTTTTAACGTTAAAAAAGATACAGTTTTAAATGAAACAGTTTAGAATCGTGGACAATGTCTGCGGATGGCTTGCCTTTTTGATTGCCGCCTTCGTCTACTGCTCCACTATTGAGCCGACAGCCTCGTTCTGGGACTGCCCTGAGTTTATCACCACCGGTTATAGACTTGAAGTGGGCCACCCGCCGGGGGCACCGTTCTTCATGCTCACGGCCAACCTGTTCTCGCAGTTTGCCAGCGACCCCACTCAGGTAGCCTATATGGTCAACACCATGAGTGCGCTCCTGTCAGCCACGTGTATTCTGTTCCTTTTCTGGAGTATCACGCACCTGACGCGACGCCTGCTTATCGATAAGTGGGATGAGCTGACCACCGCCAAGCTCATTGCCATTGAGGCTGCCGGTATGGTGGGTGCCTTGATCTATACCTTCAGCGACACGTTCTGGTTCTCGGCCGTCGAGGGCGAGGTCTATGCCTACTCGTCGGCCTTCACCGCCGTCGTTTTCTGGCTCATCCTGAAGTGGGAGGACCATGCCGACGAGCCTCACAGCGACCGCTGGCTGGTGCTCATCATGTATATGACGGGCCTCTCCATCGGTGTCCACCTGCTCAACCTGCTGTGTCTGCCCGCCATCGTGCTGGTCTACTACTACCGCCGCTTCCCCAACGCCAATGCCAAGGGCTCGCTCTTGGCGCTGTTGGTGTCGTTTGCCTTGGTGGCCATCGTGCTCTACGGCGTCGTGCCGGGCATCATCACCGTCGGCGGCTGGTTTGAGCTGTTCTACGTCAACACCCTCGGCATGTCGTTCAACACGGGTCTCTATGTCTACATCATCTGTCTTGCAGCAGCTGTTATCTGGGCTATCTACGAGACGCAGACAGACGGTTCCGAGATGCGCCAGAACATTGCGTTCATGCTCAGCGTCGCCCTGCTCGGTATCCCGTTCTACGGCTACGGCTGGTCGGCTTTCATCATTGGCATCATCGTCCTGGCTGCCCTGTGGTTCGTGCTGCAGCGTCGCGGCAAGGACAAGCAGGCGCTCGTTCCTGCCCGTTTCAAGAACACCGCCCTGCTCTGCATGCTGATGCTGATGATCGGCTACTCCACGTATGCCGTCATCGTCATCCGTTCCGATGCCAACCCGCCCATGGACCAGAACTCACCTGAGGACATCTTCACCCTGGGCGACTACTTAGGCCGCGACCAGTACGGTCAGCGTCCGCTGTTCTACGGCCAGGCCTACACCTCGCAGGTGGCCCTTGAGAGCGACGGCCACTACTGCCGTCCTGTCACGTCTACCGGCAAGCCCGTCTGGCAGCGCAAGGAGAAGGCCTCGAAGGACGAGAAGGACTCTTACTTCATCGTCCGCACCAAGGATGAGTACAAGTATGCACAGAATATGCTGTTCCCCCGTATGTACGATGCCGGCCACACCCAGGACTACGAGTCGTGGATGGGCGGTGTCAGCGGTTCCGAGGTTCCCTTCGACCGCTGCGGCGAGAACATGATGGTCAAGGTGCCGTCACAGTTTGAGAACCTGCGCTTCTTCCTCTCGTATCAGTGCAACTGGATGTACTGGCGCTACTTCATGTGGAACTTCGCCGGCCGTCAGAACGACATTCAGGGCCACGGCGAACTGGAGCATGGCAACTGGCTCTCGGGCATCCCGTTCATCGACAATGCCCGCCTCGGCGACCAGTCGCTGCTGCCCGACGAGCTGAAGGAGAACAAGGGTCACAACGTCTTCTACTGCCTGCCCCTGCTGTTAGGTCTCATCGGCCTTTTCTGGCAGTCGCTGAAGAAGGGCCAGAAGGGTATCCAGCAGTTCTGGGTGGTCTTCTTCCTGTTCTTCATGACCGGATTAGCCATCGTCTTCTACCTCAACCAGACGCCCGTCCAGCCGCGTGAGCGCGACTACGCATACGCCGGTTCGTTCTACGCCTTCGCCATCTGGTGCGGTATGGGCGTGGCAGCCATCTGCGACCTTATCGGCAGTAAGCTGAAGAAGGAACCCGCCTGGCTTATGGCGCTCATCGGCATCTTAGGGCTCCTCGTTCCCATTCAGATGGCCTCGCAGACGTGGGACGACCACGACCGCTCGGGCCGCTACGCCTGCCGCGACTTCGGACAGAACTACCTCATGACGCTGCAGGACAAGGGTAACCCCATCATCTTCACCAACGGCGATAACGACACCTTCCCCCTCTGGTACAATCAGGATACCGAAGGTGTACGTACCGATGCCCGCGTCTGCAACCTCAGCTATCTGCAGACCGACTGGTATATCGACCAGATGCGCCGTCCGGCCTACGACTCACCCTCCGTGCCCATCTCGTGGGAACGTATCGAGTACTGCGCCGGCACCAACGAGTACGTGCAGGTAGACCCCAGCCTCAAGGAACAGGTGCTGCAGCTCTACCGCGAACAGCCCGAGGAGGCCCGCAAGCAGTTCGGCGACGAGCCCTTCGAGCTGCGCAACATCCTGAAGTACTGGGTACGCTCCACCAGCAAGGACTTCCACGTCATACCTACCGACACCGTCTATATGACCATCGACAAGGAGGCCGTGCGTAAGAGCGGCATGATGCTGCAGGGCGACTCCATCCCCGACCGCATGGTCATCTCGCTCAAGGGCAAGGGTGCGCTCTACAAGGGCGACCTCATGATGCTCGAGATGATCGACCAGTGTAACTGGACGCGCCCCATCTACGTGGCTACCACCGTGGGCAGCGACAACTACATGAACCTCGGCGACAACTTCGTGCAGGAGGGCCTTGCCAACCGCATCACGCCGTTCACCACCAAGGGTACCGGCCTGAAGGACTTCGATACCGAGAAGACCTACGAGAACGTCACCAAGCGCTATAAGTTCGGCAACGTCAAGCAGCCTGGCATCTACCTCGACGAGACCGTCACCCGTATGTGCTACACCCACCGCCGCCTGATGTCGCAGCTCGCCATCCATCTCGTCGGCGAGGGACAGAACGACAAGGCCAAGGAGGTGCTTGCACTTATTGAGAAGGAGATTCCCACCTATAACGTGCCTGCCGACTTCGCCAGCGGATCGCTCGACATTGCCCGTGCCTACAACTCAGTAGGTCAGAAGGACAAGGCCAAGGCCACCCTCGACGAGCTGTGGAAGAAGTCCACCCAGTACCTCCGCTGGTACTGCTCACTCGACGCCAGCCGCTTCGCCGGCAGCCAGCGTGAGTGCCAGATGCACTTCTACATCCTGCAGATGCTCGAGCAGTTAGCAGAGGAAATCGACGAGAAGTCCGTCGACAAGTACGCCAAAGACCTGGAGTCCGTCTTCCGACTGTTCCAGAGCAAAGGTGGAAACCTCAGCTTTTAAAAGTAAAAAGGTAAAAAAGGTAAAAACGTTCAATGTTAATTGAGCAACCGGCCATTTACCTCCGTTGGCTCTATCCGCGGGCCCTTTGGAGAATGAACCGTCACGAACGGTCAGTCTATCTGACCTTCGATGACGGTCCAATCCCCGAGGCTACCCCCTTTATCCTCGATGTACTCCGTGAGCACGGCGTACACGCCACCTTCTTCATGGTGGGCGACAACGTGCGCAAATATCCAGA
This sequence comes from uncultured Prevotellaceae bacterium, assembly GCA_902780025.1. GTDB lineage: Bacteria > Bacteroidota > Bacteroidia > Bacteroidales > Bacteroidaceae > Prevotella. The sequence goes on along the minus strand of CACZDV010000022.1, from coordinate 42,321 downwards.
ACTCTACCAGCGCATACTGACCGAGGGGCACCAGATTGGAAACCACACACACAACCACATCGGCGGTATCCGCCACTCGCTTCACGAATACAGTTACAACGTCGAGAAGGCCAACGCCTACATCAACGCCCACCTCTTCCGTCCGCCTCACGGATGGATGCGCCTGACGCAATATGCCCTGCTCAGCCGTAAGTACAAGGTGGTGATGTGGGACCTGGTCACCCGCGACTACTCCAAATGGCTCACTGCCGAGGATGTGGTCAACAACGTGAAGCGCTACGCCCGCAACGGCAGTATCATCACCTTCCACGACTCCCTTAAATCTATCGACAAGCTTCGCACCGCCCTCCCTGAAAGCATCCAATGGCTCAAGGATCAGGGCTACCAGTTCAAGGTCTTCGAATAGCATTCATTTTACCACTCTTATGGAACCAAGTATCAAGCGCTGCACACTGGCGCTCATCATGTGTGGACTATCTGCCATTTGTTCGGCACAAGAAGTGCTATGGCAAGAAGATTTCTCCGATTTTACAATTAGTCAAGATTGGACAGATAGAGAAGAGAAACAAGTTGGAGATGGATGGAATGTATTATTCTGTGGCATCCAAGACTACATCTATGGTAAGTTTGTAAAAGCTCTTAAGATTTATACACATACTTACAAAAAAATAGTATATTATGGCTATGCTAAAACTCCAACACTAAATAATGGAGACTTTATTCTGACCTTTAATCACATTAAAACAAATGATAATGCAAGTCAGATTATGGTATCAATAGTCGGTCAAGGATTATTCACAAATAATAAAAACGACACTACAATAAATATCACTAACAACAAATGGACTTCAATATCACTAAATATAACTGGAGCAACGTCTGAGTCAAAAATTAATTTTAGTCTAACATCTGACAATCTATGTTATATTGACGACATAGTCGTAACTAAAGACGGCATGACGCTTAACGAGGCATCTGACAATAGTAGTTTAATAGCTGCCCACGATGAGGAGAATTTGAAAGTCAAAACTACCCGCACACTAAAAGGTGGCATCTGGAACACCCTCTGCCTCCCGTTCAACGTAACGAAGGAGACGATGGAGGCTGTGTTAGGAGCGAATCAGGACGTTCAACTGCGGACATATACAGGCTTTGCCGACAACGTGATGACCTTCTCTGAAGTGACTGGCGACGACGTCATCGCCGCAGGCACACCCTTCCTGTTGAAACTGAATACAACGGTGACCAATCCTACCTTCAACAGCGTTACCGTCAGTAACAGCACCGCAGCCCAGACCGTTACTCGCGGCGACGTCAGCTTCATCGGCACTTATAGCAAGAAGGAGCTGGCAACCGACGGCACGGAACTCTTCATCACCACCTCAGGAGGATTGGCCATTCCCACAGCCACCGGCAACGTGATGAACGGTATGCGCGCCTATATCAAGGTTCCTGAGAGCATGAAGTTCACGCCCAACGGAGTCCGTCTCGCCATTGACAACGAGACGACCTCCATCCAGTCTGTCATGACGACGTCGCAGCCCGATGCCGTCTACAACCTCAGCGGCCAGCGCCTGCAGCAACCTCGCAAGGGACTGAACATCGTCCGCGAGAACAGAAAACTAATCTTCATCAGATAACACGTATGAAACGTACATATACTACACCCACCACCATAGCCATCAACGTCACAGCTCCACAACTACTTGCCGGCAGTGTCAGCAGCAATGGCAGTAGCGTAACCCTTCAGGGGGTTGGCCAACAAGACGCCTCGGATGCCGCCTCTCGCTACGACGACGACTGGAACGACTGGGATGACTGATGCGGCAAGTAAAAGACCGTGAATGATCCTGAAGTGCCACCTCATTGTTGTGAGGCGATACTTTCACAAAAAAATGTAAGATGAACATACAGAATCCGCCATCATATAGGAATGACACCGTGCTGCCACTGCCCGTGGAGGTGACGGCCGATGCGTGGGCCGTAGATGCAGCATGCTCAGGGAATCCGGGGCCGATGGAATATCAAGCTATCGACCTGGCAACGGGCTATCGGGTGTTCCACTTCGGACCAATGAAGGGGACAAACAATATCGGGGAATTCCTGGCTATCGTACACGCACTGGCACTCTGCTGGCAGCAGGGACTACACCAGAAGACCATCTATTCGGATAGCTACAACGCCATCCTATGGGTGAAGAAGCGACAATGCAAAACGAAACTGGAACGTACGCCTGAGACGGAGCCGCTATTTAACATCATAACCCGCGCGGAGAACTGGCTGCGCTCTCACGACTACCACAATCCCATCATCAAATGGGAGACTGGGAAGTGGGGAGAGGTGCCTGCTGACTTCGGTAGGAAATAATCTGATGACAATCGTACTGAGACTGGCTGACGACAACGGCGTTGGCTGGCAGATGTGGAGCACGGGTGCCGCCCGTGACGGTGAGCTGTGTGTTGATCTCCACGCGGATCTCGTCCCAGAGGTTCTGTGCCAGGAAGGAGTCGAGGGTCTTACGGCCGCCCTCAACGATGAGCGACTGGATGTTGTGGGCATGTAGGCTGGCGAGGTTCAGCGGGTGGGTGCGGTCGATGACAAGTCGCTTGGGGTTAACACCCCGCCACTCGCGAACGGTCAGCTGCGGATGCTCGCGCTCCTCGGTGACACGACCTACAAGGATGGCGTCTTCCTCAGCACGTAACTTATGACTGAGCATCTGGGTGAACGGCGATGAGATGTTGAGTGCGAGGCCGTTGTCGTCGATGAAGCCGTTAGCGGTCTGTGCCCACTTTAATATAATGTACGGGCGCGCGCAACGATGGAAGGTGAAGAAACGGCGGTTGAGGGCCCTGCACTCCTCCTCTAACACGCCAACCGTGACGTCGATGCCGGCATCGCGGAGTTTCTGGACGCCGCGGCCCTGAACCTGGGCAAACTCATCGATACAGCCAATGACGACGCGACGGATGCCTTTCCTGATAATCAGGTCGGCACAAGGGGGGGTCTTGCCATAGTGCGAACAGGGCTCCAGCGAGACGTACATGGTTGCCTCACGAAGCAGTTCTTCATCCTCAGGACGTACGGAGGCAAGGGCGTTTACCTCGGCATGACCCTGGCCACAGCGCACATGATAGCCCTCACCAATAATCGTAGGGGATGATTGGCGGGCAGCAACGATTACGGCTCCCACCATCGGATTAGGTTTGGCGTTCTGTTGTCCGTTACGTGCCAGCTGAATGCAGCGGCGCATGTATCTCTCGTCTTCTGTCATCTTGCTCATGGGGGCAAAGGTACGAAAAAAACGAGAGAAATACAAACGATTGTCCGTTTTTCTTTTACTTATCGCGTTTCAGGAACAGTCCGGCAAGGATGGTGCCACTGATGCTGTGCCAGGCACACGAGATGGCGCAAGGCAGTACGGCCAGGGGCTGGGCGGCGAAGAAGTTGCCCGCGAGGACGGTGGCAAGACCGGCGTTCTGCATGCCCACCTCGATGGAGATGGTACGCTTCTTGGCTTTGTTGAAGCCTGCCAGCCGACCTGCGATGTATCCGAGGATATAGCCCAGGGTGTTGTGGCAGAAGACGACGGCAAACGTCCAAAGGAAAAGCCACAGGCCACGGGCCACCAGATCGTCGTGAACGGTTGAGATGACGCCACCCACAATACAGGCCAGACAGGTGACGCTCAAGCCGGGCATCAGACTCTGAATCGTGGGGAAGTGCTTGTTCTTGGAATAGGTGTAATTGAGGAAACAGCCGATTCCTACGGGAATAATCGTCACAATGAGAATGTTGAGGAACATGCCGACGGCATCAATTTCGATAATCTGACCTGCCGTCAGCTCCATCAGCAACGGCGTCATGACGGGAGCCAGCAACGTAGAGGCGCAGGTCATGCCCACCGAGAAAGCCACATCGCCGTGACACAGATATGACATAATGTTGCTCGACACACCGCCAGGACAACAGCCCACCAACAGGATGCCCAGCGCCAAAGCGGGCTCTAAGCGAAACACACGAACGAGCAGATAAGCCACGCAAGGCATGATCAGGAACTGCGCACAGGCACCTATCAGGATATCGAGGGGCCGACGGGCAAGGATGCGGAAGTCGTCGGTCGTCAACGTCAGTCCCATCGTCAGCATGATAATGCCGAGAATAACGGTCTGCGTAGTACCGCGAACCCACACAAAGAGGTCGGGCAGGAAGAACGTCACCACCGCAATGGCGATGATAAACAACGAAGCATTTGCTGCGAGCCACCGGCTCAGTCTGGTCATTGTCTGCATCATTATCTCTGTTACACTTCAAATAATCTTCTAAAGAAAAAGGCGCTGCAAGTTGTTAACTTACAGCACCTTGCCTTCAAGCTTTGTACCCAGAGCCGGGGTCGAACCGGCACGGGTTGCCCCACTGGTGTTTGAGACCAGCGCGTCTACCGATTCCGCCATCTGGGCTCGAAAAGCGCTGCAAAGGTACTAAGAAAAAATGAACTGACAAAAAGTTTCCGCTAAAAATCTTAAAAATACTTGCAATTCTCAATATTATTGTGTACCTTCGTAGCCGAAAAGCTAACTTTATATCTGAAACACATGGAGAAATCCGAAAAGTTTTATTGCATCATCTTGGCCGGAGGCAAGGGAAAACGCCTGTGGCCTTGTAGTCGTGAAGAGAAACCGAAGCAGTTTGTCGACTTCTTCGGCACAGGGCGTACTCAGCTACAGACGACATTCGACCGTTTTGCCCGTCTAATGCCCAGAGACCATATCTATGTATGTACTAATCAGGAGTATGTTCCCTTGGTGCGTGAACAATTGCCCGAACTGAAGGAAGAATGCCTGATGATAGAGGTGGTCAACCGCAATACTGCCGCCAGCACATCGTGGGCGATGCTCAACATTCAGAAGCATTGCGAGGATGCCAGCATCGCAATTACTCCAAGCGACCAATACATCACCAACGACGATGCCTTTGAGCGCAACATGATAGAGGCTTTCGAGATTGTCAGTCAGCACGACATGGCATTGGTGATGGGCGTTAAACCTACCCGTCCGGAGCCTGGCTATGGCTATATCCAGATGGGTACCGCCACACCTCATCCTAATGTATTCCAAATGCAGTCGTTCAGCGAGAAGCCTGAGCGCGAATTTGCCAACATCTTCATGGAGAGCGGAGAGTTTCTGTGGAACACCGGTTTGCTGCTATGCCGGGCTCCCTATCTCAGGCAATGTCTGAGGAAGATGTTCTTCGAGCTGTTTGCCCCCGGGCTCTGCGAACGAGGCAACTACACCATTGACCAGATACTGCACTTCATTCAGCATAATTATGCATCGCTACCCAACATTGCCATCGACCAGGGACTGTTTGAACAAGCCGACAAGGCCTATGTCATGAAAGCCGACTTCGGATGGGCTGACCTTGGAACTTGGCACTCCATCTATGAGTTCATGAGCAAGTCGGAGAACGACAATGTGGTGATTGACTCGGAGGTGGTGATGGAGGACTGCCGCGGCAATATCATCAAGATGCCGAAGGGGCATCTGGCCGTCATCAACGGACTGGAGGGTTACATCGTAGCCGAGGCGGGCGACGTGCTGCTTATCTGTAAGAAGGGAGACTCGTCGGCACTCATCCGTAAATATGTCAATGAAGTGCGTCTGAAATACGGTGAGGAGTTTGTCTAATCAGACAAACTCCCCACGAATCTTTGCAGCTATTTCCTTGAATTCCTCCTCCGTGAGCTTCAGCTTCTCGCGGCGGAAGTCAACGTCGGCCTCACTCTGCATAGGAATAAGGTGGATATGGGCGTGAGCCACCTCAAGGCCCAGCACGACCTGCGCTACCTTCTTACAAGGGAAGGCCTTCTTGATAGCAACGGCGACGCGCTTGGCAAACTGCTGGTAGCGACCCAGTTCGTCGTCGTCCATATCGAAGATGTAATCAACTTCGCGGCGGGGTATCACCAACGTGTGACCCTTCACCAACGGATTAATGTCGAGAAATGCGTAGAACTCTTCGTTCTCTGCACACTTGTAGCTGGGAATTTCACCAGCGGCAATCTTACTGAATATATCCATCTTGGTATTTGACAATTTGACTATTTTACTATTTGACAATTGATTAGCCGACGGTGATTTTGTCAATGCGCAACTTGATAGTGCCGCGCGGAATCTTAATCTCCACCTCGTCGCCTACCTTATGATTCAGCAGTCCCTGGGCAATGGGCGTGGTAATACTGATCTTGCCCTCACGCAGGTTGGCCTCGTTCTCGCTGACGATGGTATAAGCCATCTTGGCCTTGTTGGCCAAATTGGTCATCTCCACCTTCGAAAGTATCTGCACGGCATCTGTCGACAACCGTGAGGTGTCAACAATCTTTGCCTCAGAAATAGCCAGCTTCAACTGGTTGATCTTTGCCTCCAAATGGCCTTGGGCCTCCTTGGCGGCATCATACTCACTATTCTCACTCAAGTCGCCCTTGTCGCGAGCTTCCGCGATGGCGGCCGATGCCTTGGGGCGTTCCACGCTTTCCAAGTGTTTCAGTTCGGCTATCAGTTTGTCGTAGCCTTCTTGTGACATGTATGCCATAATATTTACTGTTTTACGTTTTACTATTTTCTCATTATTTTTTTAGGTAGACAAAAAGAAAGAATTCCGACGCGCAATCTGATGCCGGAATCCTCGGACTATAATGTCTTGTTATCTGCCGCAAAGGTAAGTATTAATTTTGAGACTGCCAAATTTTCTGACGGAAAAATGACTTTTTCCCGTTATTTGTCAGCGTCGGTAGGACTCGATAACCGTATGGACGATGCTGTCGGGAACCATTCCTCTGATGGTCTGACGGCGGCGGACACGGCGGCGGATATCGGTGCTGGAGATGTCAAGCAGCTCAGCCTCAACAACGGTAACGGTGGGGGGAAGTGATGTCAGGTCGATGTCGCTGCCTCGGCGGGGATAGACCACCAGCCGGTAATTGCTGACAATATCGTCAGCACGATACCAGCGAGGGAAATGCTCCCAGTTATCGCCACCTATCAGCAGGACGAACTCACGGTCGGGAAAGTCCTGCTGCAAAGCCTGCAGCGTGTTCCAGGTGTAGGAAGGTCGCGGCAGATGAAATTCGTAGTCGCTGACAAGGATGTGAGGTTCATCGGCCAATGCCTCTCGTGCCATCTGTAGCCGCAGGTCATCGTCCAACAGTCCTGCCTGCTCCTTTAAGGGGTTTTGGGGCGAGACCATCAGCCACACCTCGTCGAGCCCAGCTGCCTCGCGCAATTGCCGTGCCAGCTGGATATGCCCATTATGAATAGGATTAAAGGAGCCGCCGAAGATGCCTGTCTTCATCATGGAGGAATTGGCACTATGAATTCAGAAAGTCACTGACAATCTGCAGGGCTTCTTGTTTTGCGGTCTCCAAATCATCGTTGACAACAACACGGTCGAACTGCGGAGCAAAGGTCAGTTCGAATTCCGCCTTGGCCAGACGCTCCTTGATAGCTTCGGGGGTATCAGTACCGCGACCTGTCAGGCGACGACGCAACTCCTCGACTGACGGCGGCTGGATAAAAAGGCTCAGCGCATCGTCACCATAGTATTTCTTGATGTTGACGCCACCTTTCACGTCGACGTCGAACACCACGTTCTGTCCTGCCTCACGCTGCCGCTCCACCTGAGCCTTTAAGGTGCCATAGAAACGGTCGTGGTAGACCTCCTCGTACTCCAGAAACTCCTCATTGGAAATCTTTTCCCTGAACTCTTCGGGTGTCAGGAAAAAGTATTCCACCCCATTTTGCTCGCTGCCCCTTGGAGCACGCGAAGTGCAAGAAATGGAAAAATAGAGATTGAGTTCGGGATGTTCCTGCATCAGCCAGTTCACGATCGTCGACTTGCCGCTGCCCGACGGGGCACTTACGATGAGCATCTTGCCTTTCATATCCTACAACGCATTAAGTACCTGTTCCTTGATCTGCTCCAGCTCGTCCTTCATCTTCACCACGATGTTCTGCATCTCGGCCTGGTTCGACTTCGATCCTGTGGTATTGATTTCACGACCCATCTCTTGGGCGATAAAGCCTAACTTCTTGCCCTGTCCGGCAGGCTCGGCCATTGTCTCACGGAAATACTTCAGATGATTGCTGAGGCGCTGCTTCTCTTCGCTGATGTCCAGCTTCTCGATGTAGTAGATCAGTTCCTGTTCCAAGCGGTTCTTGTCATACTCCACACCCGGAATCTGCTGCAGCCCGTCGGTGATACGTTGGCGGATTTTCTCTACGCGTCCCTTCTCATAAGGCTCTATCTCGGCCAACAGCTGCTGGATGTTGTCAATCTTCTCCGTGAACTTGCGCTCAAGGGCGGCACCCTCTTGCGTACGGAAACTGACAAGCGCGTCAAGCGCCTCACCGACAGCCTTGCTGACAACCGTCCACTCCTCTTCGCTGAGCACCTCCTGCTCAGTCTTTGTCAGCACGTCAGGCATACGAAGCAGCGTGGTCATCGGGTCGACGGAAAGGGGAATGCCCGTCTTGGCGCTGATGTCCTGCATCTGGCGGTAATAGTTCTCGACCAAAGCAGCATTGATAGGGGTTGCATCTACCACGGTGTCCTTCTCAATCCACAGACTGAAGTCCACCTTTCCACGGATAACGGCAGCTGCCACCATCTGACGAATCTCCATCTCCTTCTCCCTATATAGAGGTGCAATGCGCGTCTGGAGGTCCAGCTGCTTTGAGTTCAGCGACTTAACTTCTACGTTAATCTTCTTGTCCTTGTAAGCCACGACAGCCTTGCCGTAGCCCGTCATTGATTGTATCATGTCGGATGATTTATGTTTATTCCGATGCAAAGGTACGAAAAAAAGTTGAACCAAAGACGTTAATTTCTGATAAATATACGGCAATTGGCAGAAAAAAGCGTACCTTTGCACTTTATAATTATGGAAATAAGAAGAATATAATGGCTTGCATACTACATATCGACACCAGCACCGATGTCTGTTCGGTAGCCGTCAGCGAGGACTCACACGTCATCTTCGACCAAGAGGACCATTCGGGACCGAACCATGCCGAGCGGTTAGGAACTTTTGTTGATGAGGCGTTGTCGTTTACCGACAATCACGCCATTCCCTTCGATGCAGTAGCCGTCAGCGGTGGTCCGGGTAGCTATACTGGTCTGCGTATCGGTGTGTCGATGGCCAAGGGCATCTGCTATGCCCGTAACCTGAAGTTCATCAGCGTACCGACGCTGGAACTACTCTGTGTGCCTGTGCTGCTGCGCGAGCTGGTACCTGAGGGTGCCCTGCTGTGCCCGATGATTGATGCCCGCCGCATGGAGGTCTACGCAGCCCTCTATGATCGTGCGCTGAAACCCGTTCGCGAGGTGGGAGCCGATGTGGTTGACTCGGAAACGTACAAGCCCTGGCTCGACGAACGTGAGGTTTACTTCTTCGGCGGAGGGGCAGAAAAGTGCATGGAGACCATCAATCACCCCAATGCCCACTACATTGACGGCATTGAACCGATAGCCAAGTGGATGCAGCCGTTGGCCGAACGGCGTCTTCTAAACGGTCAGACTGAGGACGTTGCCTACTACGAGCCTTTCTACCTGAAGGACTTCGTAGCCAAGATGCCCAAGAAATTACTATAAAATATGAACATACAAGGATTAGACTACAACACAGGGCGCGAGAAGCTGCTCATGCCCGAGTACGGACGGGAAATCCAGAAGATGGTAGATTACGCCGTCAGCCTGCCTTCGAAAGAAGAACGGCTGAAGTGCGCCAAGGCCATCGTCAGGATGATGCTGACTAAAGTGCCGCAGATACGCGAGAACGCAGGTTACGAACAGACACTCTGGGATCACCTTTACCTCATGTCGGACAAGCAACTGGACATTGACTGGCCCTTCGACGTGAGTAGTGCAGAGAAGATCCACTCGAAGCCAGCCTCCATTCCGTTGCCACAGAATCGCATCCGTTTACGCCATTATGGCAAACTGGTGCAGGAACTGCTGGAAAAACTGAAGGATATGCCCGAAGGTGATGAGCGCCGCGAACTGGTGCGCCAGACGGCTAACCAGATGAAGCGCGACCTGCTGACATGGGGTCACGGCTCTGCCGACGATGAAAAGGTGGCCGACGATATGGCCCGCCTGACTGACGGTGCCATCCAGTTAGACCTTGGGAAGTTCAAGTTCGACAAGGTGACAGCTATCGCCCTTGACGAAGGAAAGAAGAAAAAAAGAAAGTAGCAAAAGTAGCAATATGGCTTCATTCAAGATTGAGGGCGGACATCTGCTGAGCGGCACTATCACACCGCAGGGGGCCAAGAACGAGGCGCTGCAGGTGATCTGTGCAACGCTGTTGACCAACGAGGAGGTTACCATTGAGAACATCCCCGACATCCGCGACGTGAACAACCTCATTCAGCTGCTGCAGGATATCGGCGTGAAGGTGAGGAAAGAGGAGCGGGTGTACTCTTTCCGGGCTGACGACCTGAATCTCAGCTACCTGCAGAGTGACGAGTTCGTCCATAAGTGCGCACAGCTGCGTGGTTCGGTCCTGATGATTGGTCCGCTGTTGGCACGTATGGGAAAGGCTGTCGTCACAAAACCCGGTGGCGACAAGATCGGACGCCGTCGTCTGGACACCCACTTCCTGGGCTTCAAGTACTTGGGGGCCAAGTTCCATCACCTGAAAGACCGTGATGTCTACGAGATCGACGCCAAACGGCTGCAAGGAACCTATATGCTACTCGACGAAGCCTCTGTGACGGGTACCGCCAACATCATCATGGCCGCTACGATGGCCGAAGGCACCACCACCATCTACAACGCCGCCTGCGAGCCTTACATCCAACAACTCTGCCACATGCTCAACCGCATGGGAGCCAACATCAGCGGCATCGGCTCTAATCTGCTGACCATCGTCGGCACCCGCCAGCTGCATGGCACTCATCATCGCCTGTTGCCCGACATGATTGAGGTTGGCTCGTTCATCGGTATGGCTGCAATGGTGGGCGATGGCATCCGCATCAAGGATGTATCGCTAAAGGACCTCGGTATCATCCCTGATGCCTTCCGCCGATTGGGTGTGAAGATTGAGACCGATGGCGACGACCTATTGATTCCCCGCCAGAAACACTATGTCGTCGATTCGTTTATCGACGGCACTATCATGACACTGGCCGATGCTCCGTGGCCCGGACTGACCCCTGATCTGCTCTCCGTACTCATTGTCGTAGCCACTCAGGCTCGCGGCTCAGTGCTGTTCCATCAGAAGATGTTCGAGAGCCGTCTGTTCTTTGTCGACAAGCTCATCGACATGGGAGCCCAGATTATCCTCTGCGACCCGCATCGTGCCGTTGTCGTCGGCCACGACCGCAAGCTGACACTCCGTGCTCAGCGTATGTCGAGCCCTGATATCCGTGCCGGCATCGCCCTGCTGATTGCTGCCATGAGTGCTAACGGCACGAGCACTATCAGCAACATCGAACAGATAGACCGTGGCTACGAGAACATTGAAGCCCGACTCAATGCCCTTGGGGCCCACGTTGAAAGGGTGAAGTGAAAAGTGAAGAGTGAGAAGTGAAGAATTTGCTACCGCACAGCAATGATCAAGCAGGAAGAAGTTTACAAGATAGGTCGCTTAGGGAAAGCCCACGGTGTGAAAGGCGAAGTATCACTACAGTTTGATGACGATATCTTCGACCGGGTAGAATGCGACTACCTGGTGCTCGATGTTGACGGCATCCTTGTACCATTCTTCATCGAGGAATACCGTTTCCGTTCCGACTCAGTGGCTTTGGTGAAGTTCGAAGATGTGGACACCCAGCAACGTGCCAGCGAACTGACGGGCTGCGACGTTTACTTCCCCCGCTCTTTAGCCGACGAGGACGATTCTCCGTCCATCTCCATGCTGGTAGGCTTCGACTTAGTTGAAGCAAACGAAGGAAGGCTGATAGGTCGTATAGCCGCCATAGATGATACTACCGCCAATTTGCTCTTCGAGCTTGAGGACGGTCAACTCATCCCTGCCAACGATGATCTCATCGTCAGCATCAATCCTGCAGACAGGACTATCCTCATGCATTTGCCAGAAGGTCTGCTTGACCTTAACGCTAACGCTTAGTCGTTTCTACCGACAGGATAACACGCTCTTTTTCCTCGTTTATTTCGTTTTGAGTGTCAGCTTGGCAGTTGGCAGTGCGCTCTTGATGCTCACGCTGACGGAGCCTTTCTTCGGTGTGCTGCGGACAACGAGAAGGGCGCGGCCCTTCCACGTTTTTACACGCGGCGAGGTATAAGGCTCAGTGTCCTTCAAGTCGGCAGAGACGAAGGCCAGGAGCGTGGCAGCACCCGTCACGGTTGCTTCGCAGTCGATGGCGGCATCGGGGCAGAACCATCCTTTCTGATCGACAACCTGAACAGTGATGAAAGATAGCGACTGACCGTCGGCAGTCATCACGGTGCGGTCAGCGGTCAGACGCAGACGGGCAGGCTCGCCACTGGTCTTGAGGATCGTAGCCTTCTCGTCGGCCTCGGCCCGCAGTGTTCCGGGTTGGTAAGGCAGTGTAAAGACAGCCTTGTATTCCGTATTCTCGCTGACAGCCTTGGTACCGATGAGTTGATTGTTCAAATAGAGCTTCACCTCTGGTGCTTTAGTATAGACCTCCACCTCAATAGGCTTGCCTTCCCAGCCTGGCCAGTTCCATGAAGTCCATGTGGGCCAAACGCTCCATGCTGTCTGGTGGATTTTTCCATGATAGCCATCCGGCTCGCGAACGGCCATATCAAGGACCTCCATACCTCCCCGAGGGGAGGATTCTACGTCCCCCTCGGGGGACCACAGGGGGCTCTTCCACAGCATCTCGCGGTAAATGCTGATGGGTTTCCTCCAGCCAGTGATGTCGACGTCGCCGCAATAGGCTCCGTGCCACTCAGGGAAACCGCCGTCAATCCAATGTTCGCCGGGCCGTTCTCCTTCATAGTAATAACGGCCAATGCTCGATTCGCCCAGATAGTCGAGGCCTGTCCAAACAATATCACCAACAATATAAGGATATTCGCGCACCAATTGCCAATTCTTGAAGGCATCGCGCGGATAGCTCTCCGTCTGCCAGATGACGCGCTTGGGGTCGCGCTTGTGGTCGCTGGCGTGCTTATGAATCATATAGTTGTAACCCGCCACGTCGAGCACTTCGGCATGTGGGTCATAGATTTCCCAGTCGCTGTCCCAGGCACAGAGGGCCTCGGTGACGGGGCGTGTATCATCAGCTTCCAAGATGGCCTTCTTCATCTGCCGGGCGGTATAGACTACGCGGATGTCCTTACGCTCGATGACCTCGTTGCCGATGCTCCAGCAGATGATGCTCGGATGGTTGCGGTCGCGCAGCACCATCGCATGGATGTCCTGACGGTAGCAGGAGTCGATGACCGTCGAGTAGTCGTAGGGGTTCTTCTGTGTGCGCCAGCCGTCGAAGGCCTCGCCGATGACGAGCATGCCTATCGAGTCGCAGGCGTCGAGGAAGGCGCGTGTCGTGGGGTTATGACTGGTGCGGATAAGGTTGAAGCCCGCCTCCTTCATCAGGCGCACCTTGCGGATTTCGGCATCGTCGAAGGCCATTGCGCCTAAGACACCGTCGTCGTGGTGGACGCAGGCGCCGTTGATGAGCACCTTCTTGCCGTTGAGCATGAAGCCATTCTCGGCATCGAACGAGAACGTGCGGATGCCGTATTTAACAGAAACCCCTCCTTCGGCCCCCGAGGGGGCTACTATAGTTGCTTTCGCGGTGTAAAGGTATGGCGAATCCGGCGACCACAGCTTGGGATTGTTGATCGTGTAGTTGAATACTACGGGTTTCTGTTCGCCGGGCTTCAGCGACAGTTGTTGTTGCTGTCCCTCAACTTCTACTGTACATTGCTTCTCTTTGCTCCCCTCGTTCTGCACCATTACTTCCACTTTTATTTTGGCTATAGTAGCCCCCTCGGGGGCAGAAGAGGGGGTTGTCTCTGTAGTGACGAAGACACCATTCTCAGCAATGTGCAGCGCAGGCATGGTCTCTAACCACACGTGGCGGTAGATGCCCGAACCGCTATACCAGCGGCAGTTAGGCTGTTCGCTATTGTCCACCTTGACGACGACCTCGTTGGCCTGTTTCTTATCCTTATTTAAGAAATTCGTCACATCGACGGTGAAAGGTGTGTAGCCATAATGGTGTTGTCCGGCCTTCTGTCCGTTCACAAAGACCTCAGCCTTCTGATAGACGCCCTCGAAGTGGAGCTTCACCAGGGAATTATCAATTGTGAATCGTGAATTATGAATTGTGAATTGCTTCCGGTACTCGCCCTTGCCGGCCTCGAACCATCCGCCGCCAGTGCCCGTAGCTCCTTTACCAGAATTGGGACCTTCGAAAATATCCCAGTCGTGCGGCAGGTTAACGTTGATCACCTTACCATTATGTATAAAAGTCCAGTTGTCATCGAACAACTGCCTTTTTTGCGCTGCAGCATTTAAGCCAACCCACAGCATCATAGAAAAAAGTAGGATTCGTTTCATTTTGTTTTGGGTGTAAGCTGTTTAGGTTTATTCGTGTGCAAAGATACGAAAAAAAAGCGACATACACAACACATACACACGATTTAATTTATCGATTGATATTCACGCGCAAACCTAACTGTAGATTCAACGTTGTGGGTTTATCCTTGAAATAGTTTTGCAAGCGGCTACCATTGTCAGGATAGTAGCTGAGGCCGGGTTCGACGTAGATGCCTATCTGTGGCACAACATCATACTGCAGTCCCAGACTACCGTTGAGCGACCACTGTAGGCGGTCTTTGCCTAATTGCTGGTTCACTCCCTCGGTCACCAAGCGGGTACGCACGTTCCAGTAGGCGGCAGTGCCCGCCGAGAGGTATGTCTTGAAGCCGTGTGACGCCCAAATCCTATAGGTCAAGTTCAAGGGAACACCTACGTAGTGAAGGGTCTGTTCCCGTTGTATCTGCATACTCCGCATCACCTGAGTGAACTCAGAGAATAACTTTGTGTAGACAATACCCGTGTTCAACGACAGCTTCTCCGACAGCGGATAGCCTAAAGTCAGGCCGTAGGCGATGGGGCGATGGTGGTGCTGACGCTCTTCGAAGCCCGTCAGGTAGACAGGTTCACTGATTCTGGCTGCCTGTATATTGCTGTTTGCGTACAGATTTTCATACCGTTTGACCAAAGCATCGGCCATCTGGACGGGATTGCTGTTGGACTGACTGCCCAAGCCATTCATGGCATAGAGGCCGAGGGTGACGTGCTGCTTTTTCTCTCTCCTGATAGTTATTTCCTGAGGTCGGCGATAAGAATCGTCTGCCGTGATGTGGCGTTCGGGCTTCTCTTCCGCAGGTGTCGCGGGAATCGCCTGTGGCTCTTCTCCACTCATTTCGTCAGGTGGGGCGATCGGCTCAATAGGCGGCGTTTCAGTCACGGCTTTTGTTATCGTATTCGTCTTCGTCTTTTTTCTTGTCTCTAACTTTGCCAACAGTTTCGGTTGTTCCTCAACGATGGTTTCCTGCTTCGGCTTATCGGCCGCTCTCTCCTTGTTGGTCGTCTCCTCTATGTTGGCCGTTTCCTTGCTATTGGTTTGAAGAGCGGTTGTCGACTGCCTGAACCACAGGTAACCGCCGCCAAGCAAGAGCGCCGCTACTGCTGCTGCCGCCGTCCACCGACGCAAGGCCACGAAACGGGACTTCTCCCTATGAAGGGGACTGACGGGGACTTGCTCAAGGGCGGCCTCGATGTCTGCCCACAAGTCGTCGGGCGCAGCCATCTCGTGCTCCGCCAGCTTGTCGTGCAGTTGTTGTGTCCATTGATCCTGTTTCATGTCTCTTGGCTTTTTAAGTAATCCTTGATATTCCTGGCCAGCATCTTCTTGGCTCGGAAGAATAGCGATGACGAGGTGCTCTCCTTGATGCCTAACATCCGTGCTATCTCGCGGTGGGGCTGTTGCTCGAAGACGTAGAGGTTGAGCACCGTGCGGTAGTTGGGCGGCAGTCGGCCTATCATCGCCGTCAGCACGTCGGGGGGTATGCCGCTAATATCCGGCTCGTCAACGATGTCAGGCTCGTCGGGTATCGTGTCGACGGTCATGAAGCGCTGGTGCTGGCGCAGGTAGTCGACGGCGCGGTTGCTGACAATCCTACTCACCCACGACTTCAGCGACCCCTCGCCTCGGTAGTCGAACTGGCCGATGGTGGTGAGGATGCGGACAAAGCTGTCCTGTATGATGTCCCGCACCTCGTCGCGTTCAGGCACATACCTCAGCCCGATGGCCATCGCGTAGCCCGAGTAGCGGTCGTAGAGCCGCCTGAGTGCCGCCCGTTCGCCGCCGCGTATCGCTTCCAACAGTTGCCGTTCCGTCTCCACGCTCGTTACTTCACCTGTCTTGTTTTATCGATTATAAGTTCTGTAGCGTTGTAATATAAGGTGATGGGCTCCGGCAGGGGACATCCACGTTCCTCTTGGGTCTCCGTGTTGGTAACGAGGAGGATGCTGATGGGGATTCCTATCGACCACAACCCGTTATAGACAGCATAGCCCTGCTCTTGGGAGAGCAAGTCTATACGGTATTTAACACCGTCAATGCCGACGACGAAAGAGGCGTGACAGAAATACAGCGTCCCGTTATAGCTTTTTTGCGTTGACTTGATGACGTTGAACATCGTCTCGTTCGTATAGCCTTGGTTGCTGGTCATAATCACTACGCGGTCCCCCTTGTACTCAGGGCTGTATAGCCATGTATTTGAAGTTAACTCTTCGCCAAAGCAACAGACGGTCAGATACCGTTCTGGCAGAATGACGATGAAAATTTGTTCTTTCTTTTCCTCTATTAACTGTACTGTATCTATCACTTCTCCATTGACCGACCATTCGCCGTTGTATAATTTGTATTCTCCTACTGATATTTGTGAACGTAAGTCCTTAATATCGTCATCGCTGCCATCCGAACACGCCGTCAGCATTAGCATGGCAGTGGCCAACACAGCCATAAGGATGCTCCATTCTCTCTTTTTCTTCATACGCGTACTTATTATCTTTTTCTTATTATAACGCAGAAACTGCGAAATCTTGCACTCCGAGGTGAACTTTTTTTCGATTTCAGCAGATTAACACTTTTTTCACCTTCCAAGTGCAGGATTTCCCGTCGGTCGTCGTTATAGTGGCAAACAATATGAACAAAACAAGGTAAGTTATGAAAAAGATTCATTCTGTGTTAGCAACAGCAGCCCTGAGTCTGATGACGGCAGGGTGTTCGACGGTTGGAAGTGATGACGGTGGCGAATTACGTAGCATGAGACTTACAATGGATGGCTACGCCAGTAATGAGGTCTGTAAGCCGATTGTTCCTCAATCTGGCGACATGTTTCAGGAGTTTACCGACAATCCCTTTGTCGAGGCCTCGCAGGAGCCGACGTCCACCTTCTCCGTCGATGCCGACGGGGCGTCGTATGCCATCATGCGCCGCTACCTGGAAAGCGGCTATTGGGATATCAATCCGTCGAGTGTGCGGATTGAGGAGTTCCTGAACTACTTCACCTTCGACTACCCAGCACCCACGGGCAACGACGCGGTGGCCATCAATGCCGAGGTGGGACGCTGTCCGTGGAACCAGGAGCACCTGCTGCTGCGGCTGGGCCTTAAGGGCAAGGAACTGAACGCTGACGAGATGCCCCGCGCCAATTTCGTGTTCCTGATAGACGTGTCAGGTTCGATGGATAGCAGCGACAAACTCGACTTGCTGAAGAAGGGACTCACCGAACTGCTCTACCAGCTGAACCCCGACGACCGCATCTCAATCGTCACCTACTCGGGCGAGGTCAAGAAGCTGCTGGAATCGACGAGCGTCCGTCATGCCGATGAAATCAAAAGTGCCATCAGCAAGCTGAGAGCCGATGGCTGCACCGCCGGCGGTGAGGCCCTGAAGATGGCCTACGAGGAGGCCCTGCAGAACTATGACCCGAAGGCCAACAACCGCATCATTATGGGCACCGACGGCGACTTCAACGTAGGCGTCACCAGTACTAATGCTATAGTCGAGATGGTAGAGAGCTACGCCCGCAAGGGTATCTACATGACCTGTCTCGGCTTCGGCATGGGCAACCTGAACGACGAAATGATGGAGAAGGTGAGCAACGCGGGCAACGGCACCTACCACTACATCGACTGCGAGAACGAACTGATGAAGGTCTTCGTACATGAGCGCAGCCAGTTTGTCAGCGTGGCCAACGACGCGAAGTGCCAGGTGACGTTCGACCCCAAGTACGTGAGCCAGTACCGCCTCGTCGGCTACGAGAACCGCGTCATGAGCAACGAGGACTTCGAGGACGACCAGAAGGACGCCGGCGAGATTGGTGCCGGACAGACCATCACCGCCCTCTACGAGATAGTACCCACCCCCGATATGTGGAACAAGAACGACGCCAATGAGCCGATCGTCACCTTCGACTGCCGTTATAAGAAGTCACTCACGGACAGCAGCATCCCGCTGCAGACGAAGGTAGCCAGAAACAGCATCTGGGAAAAGCCCTCCAGCGAACTGTCCTTCGCCGCCGGCATTGCCGCCTACGGCATGATCCTGCGCGACTCTCCCTACAAAGGCGAAGCCACCATCAGCATGGCCAAGGAGCTGGCAGCACAGGGACTCGACTTCGATTCCTACGGCTACCGCGCCGAACTGCTGAAGCTGATGGACAAGGCCAAAGTAACAAACAACATGAACAAAACAAGGTAAGTTATGAAAAAGATTCTTTCTGTGTTAGCAGCTGCAGCCCTGAGTCTGATGACGACAGGGTGCAGTTCTGACGATGACGTAAGCACAATTACCGTTGCTTCGGTACACTGTTGCTTTAATTATATGGGGAGAACTTGGCCACATTATTTTATCAAGGAAAATGGTGTCGGGGCATGGCAGCATGGAGCCATTGAAGGCAACTTCGGCTATGAGCTTGGTTATGAGTACAAGCTGAAAGTTACGAAAGTCGTACCCGACCCGAGCTTGGAAGATGCAATTACATACTACCAGTATGAAAAGACGCTTTCAAAAGAGAAGAAAGACTCCAGGGATATTGACAGCAGCTTAGTCTTTAACGAGGAGTTCGGAGGGCCTGTACCTTCTTCCGTTTATTATGGTATGGCAACGTTGGACACCATTACAGTAGCTTCCGTACTTGGTCCGGAAACGGGGACTTATTATATCAAGGAAAGCGGTAATGAAGACTGGACAATCGTCAAAAGAGATGACTATACAGAATTTGGTTATGAAGAAGGCTATGAGTACATCGTTGTGGTGATGACGTTTAAACCAGAAGTTAATGTAAGAAATGAGCGTCACTCGGTGATTCAGATATTGTCCATAGAGCAGAAAGACTCACAAGGAATCCCGCAAACGGACGAATAATACGACATGTCGCGTTACGCGTTACGCGTTACGTTAAGCAACAAAAATAAAGGGCAAATTCGTTAACAAATCTGATATTTTTATTTATATTTATATATTATATATATAATATATAAATATAATGGTTGTACGACACCTTAACGTAACGCGTAACGGCGTAACGGCGTAACGCAGGGAGTGCCTAAATAGAAACAACACTTTGTCTGCTATGACGCGGGAAAGGGCACTTGCGAACGGCACTTTGGTCGGACTAAACCCGACCTTTATGCCGACCAAAAGGGGTGGTTTGGTCGGAGTAAACCTATGGAAAACGTGTAGAATGAAACGTTGCTCCAAAATTATATGGGGTGTTTCTGTTGTGTTTGGAGATTTTTTTGTAATTTTGCACCGACAAAGCAAAAATGACAATGGAAAACTTGAAAAGGAGTATCCTCGTGGCGGCGCTGGCTGCGATGCTTGCAGCCTGCCATCAAGTGGCAGTGCCGACGTCGTACAGCGACGCGGGCAAGGCTCCGCAGATATATCCCGACTACCAGGACGTGACGGTGCCGGTGAACATAGCACCGCTGACGTTCGAGATGGACGGTGGCTGCGACGAGATGGTGGCCCGCCTGAAGGCTGGCGATACGGAGGTGGTGTGCGGCGGTGAGCAGGTGCAGCCCGACATGGACGACTGGCGACAGCTGACGGCGAAGGCTGCCGGCGATGCCATCGACGTGGAGGTGTTTGCCAGCAAGGACGGACAGTGGAGCCGTTACAAGCCTTTTAAGATTTATGTGTCGAAGGACAGCATCGACCCTTACATCAGTTATCGACTGATTTCGCCCAGCTACGTGACCTATGAGGAGCTGACGCTGAACCAGCGCTGCCTGGAGGACTATGACGAGGAGGTGATGGTGGACAACATGCTCTGCGGCACGGAGGAGAACGGGCAGTGCGTGAACTGCCACAACTACCAGCAGTATGATCCGCAGCGCATGCAGTTTCATGCCCGCCAGCATCACGGCGGTACGGTCATCAACTACAACGGCAAGCTGCGAAAGATTAACATGAAGAACGACTCCATCATCTCGGCGGGTGTCTACCCGGCCTGGCATCCGTGGCTGCCGCTCATCGTCTACAGCACGAACCACACGGGCCAGAGCTTCCATACGCGCAACCTGAACAAGATTGAGGTGTTTGACTCGGCCAGCGACCTCATAGCCTACGACGTAGAGAAGAATGAGGTGACGAACATCGAGAACGACACGACGGAGTTTGAGGTGTTCCCCTGCTGGGCTCCCGACGGCAAGACGCTCTACTACTGCAGCGCGCACTTCGAGTTCCGGGACTCGGTCCTGGGGCATGAGGGTGAGGTCATCTTCCGCGCCAAGCAGATCAGGTATAATCTGTATAAGAAATCGTTCGACCCTGACACCTACACCTTCGGTCCCCGCGAACTGGTGTTCCGCGCCGACAGCTTGGAGAAGAGTGCCACCCTGCCCCGCGTGTCGCCCGACGGCCGCTTCCTGATGTTCACGTTAGGTAACTACGGCGTGTTCCACATCTGGCACCACGAGGCTGACTTGTGGATGATGGATCTTTCTTCGAGATACGAGATACGAGGTACGAGGTACGAAGATACATTGTCGAGTGATGGTAATCTCGCACCTCGCACCTCGCACCTCGCACCTCGAAATATGACCGAACTGAACAGCGACGATACCGAAAGCTACCACTCCTGGTCGTCGAACGGACGGTGGGTGATCTTCAGCAGTCGCCGCAACGATGCGGGCTATACGCGCCTCTTCATCGCCCATATCGATGCTGACGGCAAGGGCTCGAAGCCTTTCGAACTGCCGCAGGCTGATGCCGACTATCACCGTCAGTTTATGAAGAGCTACAACATTCCCGAGTTTATGCGCGGACGGGTAGAGGTGACACCTCAGGAGTTTGCCCGCGTGCTGAAAGCCAGCGACGGCGAGGCAGTGAAATACGTGGGCGGCCTGCGGCCGAGTGGGAAGTGAGGAAGTGAAAAGTGAGGAAGTGAAGAGTGAGGAAGTGAAAAGTGATGAAGTGAAAAGTGATGAAGTGAAGAGTGAGGAAGTGAAAAGTGAAAACCAATTGTGCATTCTTTGCAAGCAAAGCGTCGCTTCGCGCCGAGCGGTGAATTGTGCATTGAATATTGAATATGGATCAATATAAGATACTGACGGACGGAGGAAAGGGGCTCTTTGCAGAGCGCCTCAACGATATGTACCTGCAGGTGAAGGACTACCTGGATGCGGAGTTGCGGGAGAACCGCAAGCTCTGCTACACCAAGGTGTTCCTCAGCGATATCTCGAATCAGGAAGAGGAACTGCGGCGCTCGCCGCTCATGACTTTGATAGAAAGAGGAGAGAGGAGAGAGGAAAGGCTACGGGTAGGCGAGCGAAGCTTGGGAATGAGAGGAGAGAGTGCTGCCTGCACCATCATCCAGCAGTCGCCCATTGGCGGTGCCAAGATCGGGCTGCTGCTGAAGACCAGCGACGAGCCGGAGGCATTCACGATGCACAGTCTGCGACTGCAGGATGACGAGGTGATGAACTTCGGCTCCTACATGCAGACCATCATGCTCTTCGACAAGTATCTGGCCTTGCTGCAGCAGCAGGGACTGAACCTGAAGGAACACTGCGTGAGGACATGGATCTATGTGCGTGACATCGACACCAACTATGACGGTGTGGTGAAGGCCCGCAACGACGTGTTCCGTCAGCACGGTCTGACCATCGACACCCACTTCATTGCCAGTACCGGCATCGGTGGCCGCTCCATGGGCAAGAACGTCTGCGTGGCCATCGACTTCCTGACAGCTCCCAACGTGAAGTCCGACGACCTGCTCTACCTCAAGGCCCTCGACCACCTGAACCCCACCCATGAGTACGGCGTGGCCTTTGAGCGTGGTGTACGCGTCACCCTACCCCATAAGTACGAGTACTTCATCTCGGGTACGGCCAGCATCAACAATCACGGCGAGGTCATCAACGTGGGCAATGTCACGCTACAGGCCGAGCGGCTTCTGGAAAACATCGGAGCGCTGCTGGCCGACGGCGGTGCCACGATGGCTGACATCCGGTACTTCATCATCTACCTGCGCGACCTGGCTGACGCTGCCGCCATTGATGAGTACATGCAACAGCAGTACCCCCAGGTGCCTTACATCATCACCCACGCCAAGGTCTGCCGTCCGGCATGGCTCGTTGAGATGGAGTGCGTGGCGACGTGCGGCCTGCGGCCGAGTGAGAAGTGAGTGAGGAAGTAAGGAAGTGAAAAGTGAAGAGTGAGAAGTGAAGAGTGAAAAGTGAAGAGTGAAAAGTGAAAAGTGCATTGTGCATTAAATAAAGAATGTTCTTCGAATTTGGCATAAAAGATATCATTGACATCCTGCTGGTAGCGCTGATGTTGTACTACATCTACCGGCTGATGCGAGACTCACGTTCGCTGAACGTGTTTATAGGAATACTGGTGTTTGTGGTCACGTGGATTTTCGTGTCGCAAGTACTGGAGATGCGACTGTTGGGTACGATTCTCGACAAGCTGGTATCGGTGGGTGTCATTGCGCTGATTGTGCTGTTTCAGGAGGATATCCGCAAGGTGCTCTACAACTTGGGAGCCCACCAGCGTATGCGCCGTTTGGCAAATCTGTTCACGTCGAAGAAGTCGCGTGAGCGGAAGAAGGAGGGTGTGAAGCAAGACATCATGCCTGTGGTGATGGCTTGTATGAACCTGAGTCGCAACAAGGTGGGGGCACTGATTGTCTTTGAGCGCAACATGCCGTTGGACGCCATCGTGAGTACCGGCGACCGCATTGACGCCAGCATTAACCAGCGGCTGGTGGAAAATATTTTCTTCAAGAACTCACCGCTGCACGACGGTGCCATGATTATCTCGCAGCACCGCATCAAGGCGGCAGGATGCATTCTGCCGGTGAGTCACGACCTGGACATTCCGAAGGAATTGGGATTGCGTCACCGCTCGGCTATGGGTGTATCACAGGAAAGTGATGCGCTGGCCATTGTAGTGAGCGAGGAGACGGGTGCCATCTCGATAGCTTTCCACGGTGAGTTCCGTCTTCGCCTGTCGGCAGAGGAACTGGAAAGCATGCTGACAAAAGACTTAGGATAGGCCGCAGAGCGTAATACTTTCTTTGGCCTCGCGTACGTCGTGGACGCGCAGGATATTGGCTCCTTTCATCAGGGCGATGGTGTTCAGTACCGTCGTACCGTTCAGGGCCTCATCAGGCGTAATTCCCAGCACACGCCAAATCATGGATTTGCGTGAGACACCCACCAGCAGCGGCAAGTCCATCACCTGCAGTTTCTCCATCTCCCGCAACACCGCGTAATTCTCTTCCACCGTCTTGCCGAAGCCAAAGCCGGGATCCAGTATGATGTCCTTCTGGCCCAGGTCGCGCAATGCCTGCACTTTCCCGGCAAAATCCAAGAGAATCCCACGCAACGTCGCTTCTACCGAAGTAAGAATATAAGGTACGCCAAGACGACTCACTACGCGGAACATCTCTTCCGAACCGCCACTCACATCGTTGATGATGTCGGCGCCGAACTCCTTGACGGCCATTGCAGCCACCTCGGGGCGAAACGTATCGACAGAGATGATGGCCTCCGGCAGTTCACGGCGCACGATGTCGAGTGCCAGCCTGAGGCGCTCTGTTTCCTCAGCCTCCGTTGCCGGCTGGCTGTCGGGACGCGTGGAACAGCCACCGATGTCGATGATGGCGGCACCCTCCTCCACGATCTGTGCGGCACGACGCGCTATCTCCACCTTCGTCTGCTGACGGCTGGCGGCATAAAAAGAGTCGGGCGTCGCGTTCAGGATACCCATCACTATCGGCTTGCTGAGGTCTAGCAACCGGCCTCTGACATTGATTGTATAGTCCATTTCGCCCACAAAGATACGCATTATTTCTGTGTTCACAAAATTTTTCCGACTTTTCCTTTCCTTTTTACCGAAACACATCATTTTTTAGGGTTTTTCTTGCATCTTTCCAAATAAATGCTTATCTTTGCCGTCGTAGTGACAAAACGTTAAAACAATAATAGCTATGAAGCAAAGACTTTTACACATTCTTGCTGTGCTCTTCGCATTACTGATGCCAGAAGGAGTCTCGCAAGCTAAAGACATCATTGTGATAGACCCGATAGACGGTCTTTCGAGTGTGTCGTTTTCCGGAGATGAACCATCAGTGACCTACCAGAGGGTGAGTGATGTTGATGCTCAGTGGGGTATCCCCAACAATAACTATGTCTGCTTTGAGCCGACGAGCACCACAATTAATGTCTATGCACTCTTCCACAGCGACAAAGTTGAGCCCGGCATGAGATACAAGGTTCAGGTAGTTTTTGCGCCTGAGACCAGAGAGGGCAAAGGCCTGCTCCCTTGCAAAGTAAATATTGATGTTCAGGATGGGAGTAATAATAGCATCAAATCCCTGACGGCGGACTTCCCCGCCTCAGCCACAGAGGTCACCACCTTTGAAGCCGATACTGTGGAGATGTCCCAAAAGGACTTCTATTTGAAGATTGAGACATCTACCTCGAATTCTGAAATACGTGGTAAGAAATTTAACCGTGTGTTCCGTATAGCTGAGATACGGCTTATTCCGTTAGAGGCATACGCTGTGCTGAGTGACGACCACGCCACCCTTACCTTTTATTATGACGAGAACAAGGATAGTCGTAACGGTATGAGTGTCGGGCCGTTCAACAACGGGTCGGCATGGGGAGACTATGTCAAAGACATCACCACCGTTGTCTTCGACGATTCCTTCGCCAAATGCACGTCGATTACCAGCACCGCCTACTGGTTCTATCACTTTGAGAACCTTACTACTATCGAGGGACTCAAGAACCTGAACACAGAGAACGTCACGAGCATGCTCCTGATGTTCCAACAATGCTCGAGTCTCGAGAGCCTTGACCTGAGCAGCTTCAAGACGGGCAACGTCACGAATATGGAACAGATGTTCAGTCATTGCTCTAAGCTGAAAAGCCTTAACGTGAGCAGTTTCGACACCCGCAACGTGAGATCGATGTTTCTGATGTTCAATGGACTTTCCAGCCTAACAAGTTTAGACGTCAGCAACTTCACCAACGACAACGTGACAAACATGCGAATGATGTTTGGTGATTGTTCCAACTTAACAAGCTTGAACTTGAGTAACTTCACCACTGGTAAAGTGGAAGACATGGAGAAGATGTTCAGTAGCTGTACCAAGCTAACGAGCCTTGACCTGAGCAGCTTCAACACCAGCAACGTGACGAACGCAACATCAATGTTCTATGGCTGTTCCAGCCTGAAGACCCTTGACCTGAGCAGTTTCGATACCAGCAAGATGACCTCCCTGTTTTATTTATTCTACGAATGTACGGGCTTGGAGAGCGTTAACGTGAGTAGTTTCAATACCGCAGAAGTGACGGATATGCGTTGCATGTTCTATAACTGTGTGAATCTGAAAAACCTCGATGTGAGTAACTTCGACACCAGCAAGGCAGAAGATATAGGAGGAATGTTCTTTGGCTGTTCCAGCCTCACGAGCCTCGACGTCAACAGCTTCAACACCAGCAACGTGAAAAATATGTGGGGCTTGTTTGGTGACTGCGCTAACCTGGAAACCATCTATTGTGATAACACGTGGGACCCGACCGTCTCGTCAGAGAAGATGTTCTTGGGGTGTAAGAAACTGAGCGGCTATAACAGCGACGAGGTGGATGCAACCAAGGCCAAGCCCATTGCCGACGGCGGATACTTCACCCTCAAGAACGACACACGGGTGAACAACCTTAGCGAGAAGGGTGACGCTGACCACCGTGTTTTCAACCTGCAGGGCCATCCTGTCAAGCAGCCAGGAAAGGGCGTCTACATCCGAGAAGGGAAAAAGTGGATGATGAAGTAACTACGTAATAACAGAATTATGACCATTAAGGAACTCTACAAGCTCTATCAGGAGCATCCGTGTATAACCACCGACAGCCGTGACTGTCCCGAGGGCAGCATCTTCCTGGCCTTGAAAGGCGAGACGTTCAACGGCAACCAGTTTGCCCTAAAGGCTTTGGAACAAGGCTGCGCCTACGCTATCGTTGACGAGGCTGTGACCCCCTCCCAACCTCCCCAAGGGGAGATCATCCAGGTCGACGACTGCCTCCAGACCTTCAAGGACCTGGCCCGCGAACACCGCCGCCAGTTCCAGATTCCCGTCATCGGCATTACCGGCACCAACGGCAAGACGACCACCAAGGAGCTCATCGCCGCCGTGCTGCAGCAGAAGTACAACGTGCTCTACACCCAAGGCAACTTCAACAACGACGTAGGGGTGCCCAAGACGTTGTTCCGCCTGACTCCTGAACACGAGATAGCCGTCATCGAGATGGGCGCCAGCCATCCCGGCGACATCAAAACACTGGCAGAGACGGCGGAACCTACCTGCGGCCTGATTACCAACGTGGGGCGTGCCCACCTGCAGGGCTTCGGCTCGTTCAAGAACGTGGTAAAGACCAAGGGCGAGCTCTACGACTTCCTCGGCCGCCGAGGCGAGAGTCTGATCTTCATCAACGTTGACAACGAGCGGCTGATGGACATCCTGCCCGACAACGTATGGGTGGCACCCTACAGCGCTAACCC
Source organism: uncultured Prevotellaceae bacterium (assembly GCA_902780025.1). Taxonomy (GTDB): domain Bacteria; phylum Bacteroidota; class Bacteroidia; order Bacteroidales; family Bacteroidaceae; genus Prevotella. The sequence continues at coordinate 15,223 of CACZDV010000022.1, read as the reverse complement.
GGAGAATGCAGAAGGGTGTACCGTGGGCGAGGTCATCAGCTGTGCGCCGTTCCTGAAGTTCCGCTGGCGTGAAAGTGATGTAAATATAGAGGAGAGAGGAAAGGCTACGGGTAGGCGAGCGAAGCTTGGGAATGAGAGGAGAGAGGAGAGAGAACAGTGGTACGAGGTACAGACGCAGCTTATCGGCTCCTATAACATTGACAACATGATGGCCGCCATCGCCGTTGGCCTGAACTTCGGCGTAGAACCTGCCGACATCAATCGCGCCCTGGAGGCCTACAAGCCCTCCAACAACCGTTCGCAGCTGACCATTACCGAGCATAACCACCTGGTGGTTGATGCCTACAACGCCAACCCCAGCAGTATGCGGGCGGCGCTTGAGAACTTCCGGCTGATGGACGTGCGTCCAAAGATGGCCATCCTCGGCATGATGGGTGAGCTGGGCAACAGCAGCCGCAAGGAGCATCAGAAGATTGTGGCACAGCTGGCCACCCTTGAGCTCGATGAGGTGTGGCTCGTAGGCAGCGAGTTTGCCGCCGTCGATTCACCCTATCGTAAGTTTGCCGATGTCGAGGAGGTGAAGGCTGCCATACAGGCCGAGCAGCCGCAGGGCTATCATATTCTCATCAAGGGCAGCAACAGCACCCGTCTCTACCAATTGCCCGAACTGCTATGAAGATATTTGCCGTAGGGATGAACTATGCAGCCCACCACCGTGAACTGCATGACACGCTGAAGAAGCCCGAGGAGCCTGTCGTCTTTACGAAGGCTGACTCAGCGCTGCTGAAACCAGGCCGTCCCTTCTTTGTCCCTGACCACCTGGGACAGATAGACTACGAGGCCGAGGTGGTGGTACGCATCTGCCGCTTAGGCAAGAACATCCCCACCCGCTTTGCCCATCGCTACTATGACGCCGTTACCGTCGGCATCGACTTCACCGCCCGCGACCTGCAGCGCCGTGCCAGCCAAAACGGTCAGCCGTGGACCATCTGCAAGGGGTTCGACGGTTCGGCAGCCATTGGCGACTGGGTGCCCAAAGAGAAGTTCCTGGATATCCAACGCATCCATTTCCACCTTGATATCAACGGAGCGACGGTGCAGGAAGGCTGCACTTCAGACATGCTCTTCACGGTAGACGAGACGATTGCCTACCTCTCCCGGTTTTTCACATTGAAGACCGGCGACCTGCTCTATACAGGCACTCCTGCGGGAGTAGGTCCCGTCCATATCGGCGACCTGCTGGAAGGGTGGCTCGAAGAGCGCCGGGTTCTGGACGTCAAGTGCAGGTAAGCCTTTATGACCAACGGACACCGGGACGTTTTTCGGGCGTTTTAGATTCTTTTATAGGAATGGATGAGGGCGATGTCATTTATTTTTTGTAATTTTGCGCCCGGTTTTTGTAACGTTACAATGAATAAGAAGAAACAGATAGCCATTCTCGGCTCTACGGGGTCGATAGGTACGCAGGCACTGGAGGTCATCGAGGAACACGCAGACCTCTACGAGGTTTACTGTCTGACGGCTAACAACAAGGTGGAGCTTTTGGCTCAGCAGGCACATCAGTTCAAGCCTGCGGCGGTGGTCATTGCCAACGAGCAGCGCTACGACGAGTTGCGGCGGCTGATGGACGACCTGCCCGACGTGAAGGTCTATGCAGGCGCAAGGGCGCTCGACGAAATCGTCGAGGCACAGCCTATCGATATGGTGCTGACGGCCATGGTGGGCTTTGCAGGACTCAGCCCTACTATCCACGCCATCAAGGCCCGTAAGGCTATTGCATTGGCCAACAAGGAGACGTTAGTGGTGGCTGGCGAGCTGATACTGCAGTTGGCTCAGCAATACCACACGCCCATCCTGCCCGTTGACAGCGAGCATTCTGCCATCTTCCAGTCATTAGTGGGCGAAGACCAGAACCCCATAGAAAAGATTCTGCTGACGGCCTCGGGCGGTCCCTTCCGCCTGAAGTCGATGGAGGAAATAGCCCATGTGACAAAGGCCGACGCCCTGCGTCACCCGACGTGGGACATGGGTGCCAAGATTACTATCGACTCGGCATCGATGATGAACAAGGGCTTTGAGGTGATTGAGGCCAAGTGGCTCTTTGGTGTCGATGCCAAGCAGATTCAGGTACTCGTCCATCCGCAGAGCATCGTCCACAGCGCCGTGCAGTTCCAGGACGGCTCGGTGAAGGCTCAACTCGGCGTGCCCGACATGCGGCTGCCCATCCAGTATGCCTTCTCGTTCCCTCGCCGTCTGCCATTAAGTGGCGAAAGACTGGACCTCTTCAAGGCCCAGCATCTGGAGTTCTTTGAGCCCGACCTGAAGAAATTCCGCTGTCTGGCGATGGCCTACGAAGCCCTCGACCGCGGCGGCAATATGCCGTGCATCGTCAATGCTGCCAACGAAATCGTGAACCGCGCCTTCCTCGAAGACCGTTGCGGTTTCCTGCAGATGGGCGACGTCATTGCCGAGACCATGCAGCGAGCCACGTTCGACAAGAACCCCACCTACGAGACTTACATCGCGACGGATGCTGAAGCCCGCCGCATCGCAACCGAATTAATCAAATAAACGACAATGGAAGTATTTCTGATAAGACTGTTACAATTCATGCTGGCTATCAGCCTGCTGGTGCTGCTCCATGAGGGTGGCCACTTCTTCTTCGCCAAGCTTTTTGGTGTACGTGTCGACAAGTTCTACCTGTTCTTCGACCCCAGCATCTGGAAGTGGAAGGGAAGCCTGTTCAAGTGGAAGCCTAAGGGCAGCGATACGCAGTATGGCATCGGCTGGCTGCCGTTAGGTGGCTACTGCAAGATTGCGGGCATGATTGACGAGAGTTTCGACACCGAACAGATGAAACAACCCGTCCGGGAGTATGAATTCCGCGCCAAGCCCGCGTGGCAGCGCCTGCTCATCATGATTGGCGGCGTACTGGTGAATTTCCTGCTGGCGCTGTTCATCTACTCGATGATCCTCTTCTACTGGGGCGACACCTACATCCCTGTAGGCGAGGTCAACATGAAGTTCAACGAGGAGGCTAAGTCCTACGGATTCCGCGACGGCGATGTCCTTGTGGCTGCCGACGGCAAGCTGTTCAAGGACTTCTCGGCCGACCTCTACCGTATGATTTCCGAGGCTCACGACGTTGAAGTTGTCCGCAACGGCAAGCACGAGCACGTCAGTCTGCCCGGCGAACTCAACCTGCTCAATATGCTGAAGTCCGAGCCACGCTTCGTCGAGCCCTTCCTGCCCGCCAGGATTGATAGTGTGCTCAGCGGTTCTCCAGCAGATAAAATTGGCTTGAAGGCAGGCGATAAAATCCTGTCGCTCAATGGTCGCCCGATAGACTCTCACAACACCTTCCTCTTTGAACTGGGACGCTTGTCCGACCAATTAGCTGTGGCCAAGACCCGCGAGGACAGCATGAAGGTGCGCACGGTGATGCTCGGCTTCCAAGGAGCGGAACGCGACACAACCATGCAAGTGGTGCTGACAGAGGACTTGAAGTTAGGCTTCATGGCTCCCGCATTGTCTTCGCTCTATAAGCCTTACACCCGTGAGTATAGCTTCTTCGAGAGCATCCCCGCCGGCATCAAGTACGGCTGGCACGTGCTGGCCTCCTACGTCGACGATATGAAGTACGTCTTCACCGCCGACGGTGCCAAGTCGCTGGGCGGTTTCGGAGCCATCGGAAGCCTGTTCCCGCCGATGTGGGACTGGTATATGTTCTGGAAGATGACGGCGTTCTTGTCGATTATCCTGGCGTTCATGAATATCCTGCCTATTCCGGCACTCGATGGTGGTCACGTACTGTTCCTCGTCTACGAGATGATTACGCGCCGCAAACCGTCGGAACAGTTCATGATTCGTGCCGAGTATGTCGGCTTCGGCATCTTGATACTACTGATGGTGGTAGCCAACTTGAACGACATCCTACGCTGGCTGGGCTATATGTAGCCGGTATCAGTGGCTGGTATAGAAATCGGTTATCCGCACAATAGCGCGATGACAGACGGGGCAGAAGTTTTCTGCCTCGTTTGTTTTCATACGGCAGTCCTTCGAGGGTCGCCAGACACCTTTTGACTGATAGCCGCCACCCTCGTAGAGCCCTACACGTCCCGTCGGGTCGGGCAGCATATCGGCCCACTTCCGCTCGAAGTCCACCTTTGTCGTTAGGTTCGGCTCCCAGGGCTCGGTATCGGCGGGATACATCGACTCGGAGGCATCGCCATATTCGTACTCGTCGCCCAGTCCGCCATAGCTGTGACCGAACTCATGTACCAGTACCTGACGGAATGTCGGGTGGTCAGTCGTCGTGACTAACAGCTGATTATAGATGCCGCCACCGCCGTAGATGGCGCTGTTGACCAATACGATGATATGCTCGAAGGGAACACCCGACAACAGGTCGTACAGCCGATGGACGTCCTGCGTCATCAGGTAGCGGTTGGAATAGAAGGTGTCGTAATGAGTACCCACAGGTGTACGGCTCCAATGCCCTTCGCGAGGTACGCTGGTGCCGCTATCCAACGAACGAGGCGCTACGGCCACCACGTTGAAGCGGTTCTTCAGCGACGTGAACGGCTCGTGGGCAAACAACGCATCCACCACCCGCTGACAGTCCTTGTCAAACTTGTCCATCTCTGCTTCCGTATAGCCCTCAGCCACGATGGCAAGGTCTATACAGCGAGTCAGGTCGGGTACGCTGTCAGCCGACCACACATAGCGGTAGGGAATAGCGTTCTGCCCAAGTCGCCGGATAAGGATGTCCTTCGGGTCGATGGTGTGCGACATCTCGCCAATCACCTTTCCGTGAAAGTCGGTTAATGTCACCTCCACGACGACTGGCTGCTTGGGCATCGGCACGTTATAACTCGTCTCGAACGACTTCTGTACCTTCGTAGCCTCCTCAGTGGCCTGCCACTCCTGGAACAGCGTCGAGAACGTGTGGACATAGAGCAACTGCCCTGTGGCGACGTCCTTCAGTTTGATTTGCCCGTTGCCTAACAACGGCATCTCCGTCAACCTGCTCTTGCGCCCAGCCCATCGCGTCGTGACGTATGCTTGCTCGAAAAAGATGTGCTGCTCCCTGTTATTACCACCAAAGACATAGTCTAACCGCAAAGTGCGGTCTTCAAAATAGTCATCGAACGTCTGTGCCCCCACTTCAACAGCCAGGCCACAGATGCAAAGTGCCAGTAAAATCAGGTAGCGAAGCGGAAAACCGTCACTCACACGAGTCATTGCGGGTCGCGGGAATAGTTTCTGGACCTTAGATTATCCAGAATGCTTCTGACATCGTTGCACATTCCCCATACCTTAAACATAAGGATGATACAGAAAATCGTCCAGGCAAAACCCACCAACATTAAAACCAAACCAAAAAGTGCGCCGAATGCACCAAATGCACCTAAATCCATAAGTTGATTGTTTTTAGTTAATAAAATCACTGCAAATATAGTGTTTTTCGGACAACTTCCAAACACTTGGCGATATTTCTTTAGAATCATTAACTATGTGTGGACGGTAAAAGATAGAATAAAAATACCTGTGGGCATGCATTATTTCAAAAAAAGTTTGTAACTTTGTCCCGTCCTTAATATAAGTAGGTGTATGAAGAAACTGATTTTTGCGGCTTTGCTGGCGGCCCTTACCCTGAATGTCAGCGCTCAGTCAAACGCCCCTGAAGCTCCCCAGCTGGAGTTTGCCCTGCAACTGAAGGTTACGCTCGGCGAGGCTTTCTCTATCAACAACACCCAGCACGGACGGCGCACCGTCATTCCCATCACGGGCGGTACTTTCGAGGGCCCCGGACTGAAGGGCACCATCGTCAACGGCGGTGCTGACTATCAGCTGAACGGTGCCGACGGACGTTCAGAGGTAGAAGCCATCTACTGCATTAAGACCGACGACGGCGTCTACATCCACATCCGCAACCGCGGTATCATCGCCAACAGCAAGGATGCCGAGGGAAAGCCCTCGTTCTATTTCCGCTGTGCTCCCCAGTTTGAGGCTCCTGCCGACAGCAAATATGCGTGGTTGAACAACTCGCTCTTCCTCTGTGCGCCCTCTTTCTCGCAGGGCTTCCAGGGTATTGTGCTCAACGTCTGGCGCGTAAAATAAAGAATAAAACGAAAACCATAGAAGATATGACTACCATCATTGCTATTGCAGCATTCATCATCATCGCCCTCGTTGGCTGGTTCATTGCCGAGGCCAAGGGCAAGTTCGTGACTTACAACAATAACGAGCAGGAGCAGGCTGTGCTCGACCAGAATAAGTGCTCGCTGGAACAGAACGGCTACAACGAACTGAACATCAAGGACGTGATACGCACCATAGCCACTACAGGCTATAGCGCTGTGTGATTACGACTTCACAAAGCCAAGCGACAGCAGACTGATCTTGACATCGCCCGCCTTCAGCAGTTCGCGGGCGCAGGCTGTGATGGTTGCTCCTGTAGTGACGACATCGTCCACCAGCAAGAGATGCTTGCCGTGAATGGCCGCCTGGTCTTTCAGTTCGAAGACATTGGCTACATTCTCCTGACGCTCCCAGCGTCCCATTTGCGTCTGGCTTTTCTCAAACCGCTTGCGGCAGACTACGCGGTCGTATAGGGCCAATCCTGTAGCCTGACAGATACCTTCTGCCAGACAGCGGCTTTGGTTGTAGCCACGATGTCGCTGGCGACTACGTGCCAATGGTATGGGAACAACCAGGTCAATACCGTCAAAGAAACCTGCCTCGCTAAACTCCTTTGCCATCATCCGCCCCATCACCACTCCTATTTCGGGTTGGTCGTGGTACTTCAGGTCATACAGGATGTTGGCCGTCTTGGAACCACCTTCGTAGTAGAACAACGCCGCCACCCGCTCCACAGGGATAATACCCCAAAACAGGCGGGCCATCACATTGTCATAGGCGCTGAGCTGGAAGCCCGTCCGAGGCAGGTGCAGATTACAAGCAGCACAAAGAACCTCCTCCGACGGTGCCAACCTTCGTCCGCAGACCACACAGAGTCGAGGGGCTATCAGGTCGAGGAGCCGGTGCCAGAAGCTAATCTTCTTCATCCACTTCGTCAACGTCGCCGTCAATGCACTGGCGGATAATGTCAAAGGTAAAGCCTCGCCCAAGGGCGAACTTCACCAGCTTCTGGTTTCGCTCATAGTCGCTGGCAGCCTTGATACTGCGCCGTTTCTGCTTCAGCAGCGGCCTGAGCACACTGAGATACTCTTCATCGTCAACCTCGCTGAGCGCACGACTGCGGATGTCGTCGTCGATATGCTTCATCCACAGCGCCTGCTCCACCTTGCGACGTCCCCACTTGTTGTAGCGTATCTTGTCGCGCACAAAAGCACGGGCATAGCGTTCATCGTCTACATAACGTTCGCTGACCAGCCGCTGCATGACGCGGGCCTGCGCCTCTTCCGACATCTCCCACCGCCGCATTTTCTCTATCAGTTCGTACTGGCAATGCTCGGCACGGGCACAAAGCTGTGCCAGTTGCAGATAGGCACCTTGTTCGCTTACTTCTTTCATCGTTGTGCTTTTATCATTCTTGGTTTTCCATACTGGTCATCCCTTACCTCGATGTGATGGTACGACATCGCGCTGAGCAGGGATTTCAGCTGCTCGGCATAGAGGGGATTAATCTCGAAGAACAGACTACCGCCCGCTGTGAGCGACTGCCGAGCATAGTCGGCAATGGCCCGATAGAACAGCAACGGGTCGTCGTCGGGCACAAACAACGCCAGCGAGGGCTCGTAGTCCAGCACGTGGCGCTCCATCGCTGCCCGCTCCTGTTCGCAGACATACGGTGGGTTGCTGACGATGATATCCCACTTGTCAGGGGTCAGGGGAATGTTCAAAGCGTCAACCTGTTCAAACGACACATGAACATTGGTGCGTTTGGCATTCTCTTGGGCTATGGCAAGTGCCGCTTCCGAAATATCCCACGCCGTCACCTGTGCTTCCGGCAGTTCTGCTGCCAACGTACAGGCGATGCATCCGCTGCCCGTACCGATGTCCAGAATGGTGATTCCTCTCCTCTCTCCTCTCTCCTCTTTCCTCTCTTCTTGCACCCACTGGCACAACTCCAGCGTCTCGGGCCGAGGTATCAGCACTCCCGGCGCTACACGGAACTGGCGTCCACCAAACTCCGCCACACCCAGCACGTACTGCACAGGTTCACCCTGTAGCAACCGTTGCTGAATGTGGCGGAGAACAGCGTCGTCACCCGTCTTTCCGCAGAGTACATCGGCCATTGTCAAGCCGAAGCGCTCTTCCATAACGAGCCGTGCTATAGCTTTCGCCTCGCGGGCATCATATAGTTTTGTCAGGGGTTTCCACAGTTCTTCGTAACTCATGCTGCAAAGATACAACAATTATTTGAGATACGCAGCTGTTCCCCCTGGTATTTTTGTTATTTGAACATCAGCTGCGCAAACTCGTGGAGGCTGCGACGCCAGGTGTGCCACTCGTGGGCCGTTCCGGGCGACTCATAGCCGACGGCGTTCATGCCGACCTGCTCCTTGATGTTCTTGGCGGCCTCTACGCAACCCATGTTCTCCTTGCCACCACCGCTCATGAAGAGCAGCTTGACATTCTTGGCGAAGCCTTCCGAGCCCTTTACCTGGTCAACGCTCCACGCACCGCTGCTGAAAGAGCCTACGTAGGCGAACTTCTCAGGATTGGCAAGCGTAATCTCACGGGCCTGCATGCCACCCATCGAAAGACCGGCATAGGCACGATGCTGAGCATCGGCAATCACGCGATAGTTCTTCTCGACCATCGGGATGATGTCGTTGAAGAGTACGTTCTTGAAGCCCTCGGAGAAACCACCGAAGCCACCACGACGGGGACCACCCTGTCCGGGAGCACCCTGCGGACGCTGTCCCTGAGGAGCACCCTGAGCACCCTGCGGACGCGGACGCTGTCCGCCGAAGCCGCCAAAGCCACCCTGCTCGCCAGGACGGCGCGTGTTCAGACCATTGTCCATCACGATGATGCAAGGAACGGCCTTACCCTCGGCAATCAGGTTATCCATAATCTGAGCGGTGTGGCCCTGCTCTGCCCATCCGTACTCATTCTCACCCATACCGTGCTGCAGATACAGGACGGGGAACTTCTTGGTGGGATTGGTGAAGTACTCATGAGGCAGATAAACATGGCAGCGACGCATCTGCTCGGTGTAGGTAGACCAGTAGAACACTTCGCTGACAGAGCCCTGCGGCACATTCTTCACCTGCCAGAAATCCTGGTCGTCGGAAGGAATCTCGATACCGCTGCCCCAACGGCTTGCACCATAGTAGTAGAGACTGTTCGGGTCGGGCACATTGGCACCGTCGATGTTCAGCTGATAATAGTGGAAACCCACGTCCTGCGGCTCTGAAGTACCGGTCCACAGACCGTTCTCGTCCTTGGTCATCTCGTAGATCTTGCCGGCAATGTCCAGTCCGACGAACGTTGCCTTAGGAGCCAGGATTTGCGCACGAACCTGACGCTTGGAGTTCACAGCCGGGAACTGCTTGTTCTCCTGGTTGGTAGACGCCGGTTTGAAGTCCTCGGCTTCAGCCTGAACTGACGGAACGATGGGGTTTGATCTGGGGGCACCAAACTGAGCTGATGCCGTCGTTGCTGCAAAGGCAGCAATCATGAAAATAATTTTTCTCATAGGTTATGAATACATTAGGTTGATAATATGTTCAGATCATTAGACGACATTGACCGTCGAAAGTCAAACGCACCAGCCCGCTTGTTATAAAAGATTAACAATACGCCCCCCATATAAGAAAAATCCTGTCCCTTTAAAAATATCTCCATCTCTCCCATCATCGCTGGAATCGCCTTTGTAGAAAGGGGTTTGGGCACGGGAGAGATTATTTTTATCCCTCCCATATCTCTCCCGTCTCCTCTCATGCAGCCTTCTACGACGAGAGTGATGACGGGAGAGATTTAGGAGAGAAATGGGAGAGATGACGGGGGAGATGAAAAACGCGAAATCCCTTTATTTAAAGGGCTTTGCAGCATTCGACGGGAGGGATGGAGATGTTTTTGAGGTAAAAGCTAAAAGGTAAGAGGTAATATTACAAGAATGAAAAATGAGGGCCATAGGCCGTGTGACCACAGATCAACCCAAGCAGGAATAAAGTCTCAAACTGACAACCTGTGTAGGAATAAAGAACAAAGAGTGTAAACCAAGTTAGGAATAACAAACAAAACTGTCAACCAAAATCAGTACACTACAAATTGCCAGTCGATAGCTGATTATTCCCACGGCGGGAACGCTATATTCCCTGTCTGGGAACAAACCATTCCCGCCGTAGGAATGTCGACAGACACCCCCGCTACTTTGATTCTACCAATCCTCTGTTTCGGATTTAGGCTGTTTGTTGAAATTCCCAAGAAGATAATTGATGGGGTAATTTAATATAGCTTCAACTTTTAAAACTTTTTCCTGTTTGTTTTTCTTTATTGCTCCTTTCTTATCAAACCAGTCGTCAATAAGGCTAATAAATGTTTTAGAAAAAGGAACACCCATAGCATTAACTACAAGATTCCTATCTATTTCTGGAGCACTTATCCTAATTTTACCATCTTTGAACTGAAAAACTAATGTATACATTGCTTTATATTCTGTAATTCCAGACCCCAATTTATATGTATTCAGCAAAACATCTGATAGAGCTCTAATTGTAATGTTTGTCGGTTCTATTTCATGTAATACTTTTTGGGGATTATTGTATAATGTCAATGCATTTGCTTTTATCATATTATACAATTCTTGTGCTGTTTTACCCTCAAATTCTATAACGGTATATGATTTATCATCCTCTGTGGAGAATGTTCCATTTGGTTTAAGAGAAAATTTCACGACGCTTTGCGCATTTAATCCCATTGAAAAGACTAATGCGATAATAATACAAATAAAATACGATTTTATCATAATAACAAAAAAGGCGGAACCATTCGATACTTATCTGCACTCTGGTTACCGCCAAGTAGACCTATCGTAAAACAAGCACGAACAGTCCACGCCCATCAAGCGTGAACCTTCATCTGCTTGTTCTTCTACGATTGAATGTTTGGCGGTATTCGAGTGCGAAGAACAAGAGCAAAAGCTCAATATCTATGTATAAGTACGAACAGAAACGCTAATCTGTAAGTTAATAAGATTGTTTAATAGTCTCTGTAACCTCGCAAGGCTGAGCCTCGGCAAAAGAGGTTGAAAAGCGTTGTTCGTTCTGTTTCTATGTCATTGGCAAATCTGTTTTTAATGGGTTCAACTTCCAGTTAACTATAATTCTGAGGGCAAATATACGAATAATTCTTGAAAGGACAAAGAAAGTTGTAGGAAAAGTCGTATCTTTGCAAAAAATAATATGGACAGAAAGACATTTGAAAGCCAAAAGGCATTCGCTGGTGAGAAGAAGGCCTCGATGCAGCGGCGGTGTGTAGATAATGACTACACCGCCCGGCGGATGTATATGATAACAATGGTGACGGAGGGACGGAAGCCGTTGTTTGGTCAGGTGGTGGGGCGAAGCGAAGCCGTAGAGCCGTCGCCGGAAGTGCCTCGTGTTGCACTGTCGCCATTGGGAGAGGCAGTAGCTGAGATATGGCAAACGATAGGTAGTCATCATCCGGAGGTGAAAGTGGTGGCGCTACAGATGATGCCCGATCATCTGCATGCTATTCTGTTTGTGAGGGAAAAGATGGAGAAACCATTAGGGAAGGTGTTGCTGGGCGTGAAGCAGGCGTGTAATCATGCGTTTAGGGAAGTGATGCCTGGGGAGTTTGTTGCTTTGGCACAGCAACATGCACAACAGAGCAGGGAGAACGGGCTGCTGTTTGCGAAGGGGTTTAATGACCAGATACTGCTGAGAGATGGACAGCTGGAGCGATGGCTTAACTACCTGAAGGATAACCCAAGGCGATTACTGATGAAGCGGGAAAACCCTGACCTCTTTAGAGTTCAAAGAGGACTGACATTTGGAGGGTTAAGCCTTTCGGCTATTGGCAATCGGTTTTTGTTGGAAAGACCTTTAAAAATCCAGGTGCAGTGCTCGAGGAGTATCAGCGAGGAGGAACTCAAGGCGAGGATGGATGAATGTCTTCGTGCCGCAAGGCAAGGGGCGGTACTGGTATCGCCTGCTATCTCAAAGGGTGAGAAGGCTATCATGAGGGCAGCTTTCGAGGAAGGGCTGCCGCTGGTCTACCTGCAAGAAAACGGTTTTACGGATTTGGCAAAGCCAAGTGGAATGCGAATGGATGCCTGTGCCAGAGGGCAACTGCTGATCCTGGCTCCTTGGGAGCATCATAATGAGAAGGTGACGATAAAGAGGGGGCAGTGCTTGGAGCTGAACGAGATGGCGAGGGCAATCTGCGAGAGGTAAGCGTGGAGTTTGTTGCTGTAGAGTTTGTTGCTGTGGCACAGCAACATGCAGAACAAATGGACGGCAACATGCAGAACAACAAAAAGAGCGCCGCAGGTTTTCCCTACGGCGCTTTTATTAATAGATATTGTACGTGCGATTAGTCAGCCAGCTTGGCCTTGATCATCTCGCGGTTGAGGCGGGCGATGTTAGCGATGGTCTCGTTCTTCGGGCAGACGGCCTCGCAGGCGCGAGTGTTGGTGCAGTTACCGAAGCCGAGCTCATCCATCTTGGCAATCATGTTCTTCACGCGGCGGGCAGCCTCTACGCGACCCTGGGGAAGCAGGGCGAGCTGAGACACCTTCGACGATACGAAGAGCATGGCTGAGCCGTTCTTACAAGCTGCTACGCAAGCGCCACAGCCGATGCAGGAAGCGCAGTCCATAGCCTCGTCGGCATCCTCCTTAGGAATGAGGATAGCGTTGGCATCCTGAGCCTGTCCGGTGCGGATGGTGGTGTAACCACCTGCCTGGATAATCTTATCGAAGGCACCGCGGTCGACCATACAGTCCTTAATCACAGGGAAGGCAGCTGAGCGCCAAGGCTCGACGGTGATGACGTCACCATCGTTGAAGCGGCGCATATAGAGCTGACAGGTGGTAGCACCGCGCTCGGTCTTGCCGTGAGGCGTACCGTTGATGTAGAGTGAGCACATACCGCAGATACCCTCGCGGCAGTCGTGATCGAATACGAAGGGCTCCTTGCCTTCGTTGATGAGCTCCTCGTTCAGGATGTCAAGCATCTCGAGGAACGAGGTGTCGTCGGGAATGTCGTGCATCTCGTGGGTGTCGAAATGTCCCTGGTCCTTGGGGCCATTCTGGCGCCAGAACTTGATAGTGAAACTTATGTTTTTAGCCATAATTTACTTGTTTTTATTATTGATGCGATAAGCTAAAATCTGGTTTAGCAGCAAAAGCGATCCTAAGACGAGATAATGGATTGCCTCCGATTGAAACCCTCCAGTAACATCTGCTATTCCTCCAGTAACATCTGCTATTGCTATTATGAAAATACAAGCACTTAGTACGATACTTGTCTTCAGATAACCATTTAGCCCTTTCATCCTTTAGTTCTTATAGTTACGTGTCTGTACCTTGATAGCCTCATACTCCAGCGGCTCCTTAATCAGAGTAGGCTCATTGCCCTTGCCCTGATACTCCCAGCAGCCTACGTAGAAGTAGTTCTCGTCGTCGCGCTTAGCCTCGCCTTCCTCGGTCTGGTACTCCTCGCGGAAGTGACCGCCGCAGGACTCGTTACGAGAGAGGGCGTCGAAGGCTACGAGCTGACCCATGGTGAAGAAGTCGCGCAGGTGGATAGCCTTGTCGAGCTCGATGTTCAGACCCTCCTTCGTTCCAGGAACGAACAGGTTGGTGTCGAACTCCTTCTCAAGCTCGTGCATCTTCTTCAGACCTGTCTTCAGGCCCTCAGCGGTGCGACCCATACCAACGTACTCCCACATGATGTGACCCAGTTCCTTATGGATAGAGTCAACTGAGCGCTTACCTTGAATCTTCAGCAGGCGGTCCATCTCAGCGTCCACCTTCTTCTCAGCCTCGTCGAACTCAGGCAGGTCGGTGCTAATCTTGCCCCAGATAGACTGGTCGGCGAGGTAGTTCTGGATGGTGTAAGGCAGCACGAAGTAACCATCGGCCAGACCCTGCATCAGCGCAGAAGCACCCAGACGGTTGGCACCGTGGTCAGAGAAGTTGCACTCACCGATAGCGAACAGACCAGGAATAGAGGTCTGCAGCTCGTAGTCAACCCAGATACCACCCATCGTGTAGTGAACGGCGGGGAAGATCATCATGGGCTTGTAGTACTGAACGCCGTTGATGACGTTAGCCTTCTCACCAGGGAAGACGTCGGTAATCTCCTGATACATCTCGAAGAGGTTGCCGTAGCGCTGCATAACGATATCAATGCCGAGACGGTTGATAGACTCAGAGAAGTCGAGGAACACAGCCAGACCGGTGTTGTTCACGCCGAAGCCCTTATCGCAACGCTCCTTAGCGGCACGAGAGGCAACGTCGCGGGGAACGAGGTTACCGAAGGCAGGATAGCGGCGCTCCAGATAGTAGTCGCGATCCTCCTCAGGAATCTCCCAACCCTGCTTGGTTCCAGCCTGCAGAGCCTTAGCGTCCTCAATCTTCTTGGGAACCCAGATACGACCGTCGTTACGCAGCGACTCAGACATCAGCGTCAGCTTAGACTGCTTGTCGCCGTGAACAGGAATACAGGTGGGGTGAATCTGAACGTAAGAGGGATTTGCAAAGTAAGCACCCTTGCGATAGCACTGAACAGCTGCGGTACAGTTACAACCCATAGCGTTGGTAGAAAGGAAGTAAGTATTACCATAACCACCAGTAGCGATGACTACTGCGTTAGCTGAGAAACGCTCCAACTTACCAGTAACGAGGTTCTTGGCGATGATACCACGAGCGCGGCCTTCAACAATCACCACATCCTCCATCTCATAACGGGTGTAGAGCTTCACCTTACCAGCCTGAACCTGACAGCTCAGTGAAGAATAAGCGCCCAGCAGCAACTGCTGACCGGTCTGACCCTTAGCGTAGAACGTACGGCTTACCTGAGCACCACCGAACGAACGGTTAGCCAGCATACCGCCATACTCACGAGCGAAGGGAACGCCCTGAGCTACGCACTGGTCAATAATATTGTTTGATACCTCAGCCAGACGATAAACGTTGGCCTCGCGGGCACGATAGTCACCACCCTTCACGGTGTCGTAGAACAGACGATAGACAGAGTCACCATCGTTCTGATAGCAC
>CACZDV010000021.1 GCA_902780025.1 uncultured Prevotellaceae bacterium | reverse complement strand
CTCTACCTCGTAGAAGTAGGCACCGTAGTTCTTGGAGGTGGAAATCTCGCACTTGCGCAGATTCACCAGCATGGTAATAATGTCTCTTGCCATAATTTTGTTAGTTTTTGTTGTTCTTTTAGTCGGCTGTCGCCTTTGTAAAAGCGGCAAAGCCGAGCGGGTTTCTTGTCGCTCGGCAGGATGCTGACAGGCGCCTTGTCGCTCCTTTCCGATGACAACACAAAGTTACAAAGAAAAAGCCCCGGAAACAATAGCTCCCGGTGCCTTTAACACTAATTTAACACGCTCGAAGTCCGTGTAACCAACGAGCGCAAAATTGCGCCCGTTAAACATCCATCCAAATTTGGATTCGTGTTCCTGGTTTTGTTCGACGAGAGCTCAAACTTCAGCTCATGTTCCTATTATATTTTACGTGAGGGAAAAATTTCCCTGACGTCCACTCTCCCAAGCTGGCTCTATGTCTTTCAATTCAACTTTTTCGGTAAACACCAAAATTATTCGCCACTTTCCGCAGAAATAGAGGATAATCATGTGTTGCGTTACGCCGTTACGCGTTACGTTAAGCAACAAAAATAAAGGACAAACTCATTGATAATTCTGATATTTTATTTTATATTTATATATTATATATATATAATATATAAATATAATGGTTGTGTGACACGTTAACGTAACGCGTAACGCGTAACGGGCGTAACGCAGGGAGTACCTAAATAGACTGTCTGCGTGCGGGGAGGGGCACTTGCGAGCGACACTTTTGTCGGACTAAACCCGACCTTTGCTCCGACCAAAAGGGGTGGTTTAGTCAGACTAAACCTCAATGAAAAAGAGGGAAGAAGTGAAGAGTGAAGCCCCTTCGTTGACTTTTCTGCTTATTTTTCTTGGTTCTTTCCAAATAATTGCTTAATTTTGTACCTTGTATCTGAATTATGTCACAACCATTAGCTGAAAGACTGAGACCCCGTACGCTCGACGACTATATCGGACAGCAGCACTTGGTGGGCGAGGGGGCTATCCTGCGTCGGATGATCGACTCAGGACGCATCTCGTCGTTCATACTATGGGGACCGCCGGGCGTGGGAAAGACGACACTGGCGCAGATTATCGCCAACCGGCTGGAGACGCCGTTCTATACGCTGTCGGCAGTGACCAGCGGCGTGAAGGATGTGCGCGATGTGATAGAGAAGGCTCAGAAGGGGCGCTTCTTCAACGAGGCTTCGCCCATCCTGTTTATCGACGAGATTCACCGTTTCTCGAAGTCACAGCAGGACTCGTTGTTAGGGGCTGTAGAGCGGGGTATCGTCACCCTGATAGGTGCTACGACGGAGAATCCTTCGTTCGAGGTCATCCGTCCGCTGCTGTCGCGTTGCCAGCTTTATGTGCTGAAGTCATTAGAGAAGGACGACCTGCTGCAGTTGCTGCATCGGGCCGTCACGACGGACATCATCCTGAAGGAGCGTGACATTGAACTGGCTGAGACGGATGCTTTGTTGCGATTCAGCGGTGGCGACGCCCGTAAGCTGTTGAACATCCTGGAGTTAGTGGTAGAGGCTGATGCTTCCGAAAAGGTCGTTGTCAACGATGAAATCGTCCTGACCCGCTTGCAGCAGAACCCGCTGGCCTACGACAAGGACGGCGAGATGCACTACGACATCATCTCGGCCTTCATCAAGAGCATCCGGGGCAGCGACCCTGATGCGGCTCTCTACTGGTTAGCGCGGATGATAGAGGGTGGGGAAGACCCGAAGTTCATTGCCCGCCGACTGGTGATCTCGGCGGCTGAGGACATCGGGTTGGCAAATCCCAATGCCCTGCTGCTGGCCAATGCGGCCTTTGATGCCGTTCAGAAGATAGGATGGCCTGAGGGTCGTATTCCCTTGGCAGAGTGTACGGTCTATCTGGCGACATCGGCGAAGAGCAATTCGGCTTACTTAGGCATCGACGCCGCCCTCGACTTAGTGCGACGTACTGGTAATCAGCCCGTTCCGCTGCCCATCCGTAATGCCCCCACGCAGCTGATGAAGGAGTTGGGCTATCACGACGGCTATAAATATCCGCACGACTTTCCAGGCCATTTCACGCCTCAGCAGTATCTGCCTGATGCGCTCGTGGGCGAACGGCTGTGGCACGGACAGCACTCGCCGTCGGAGGAGAAGCTTTACGAACGGATGGTAGCGTATTGGGGGGGAAGGTATAAGGAGTAAGGAGTAAGGAGTAAGGAGTAAGGAGTAAGGAGTAAGGAGTAAGGAGTAAGTAGTAAGGAGTAAGGAGTAAGGAGTAAGGAGAGGAGTGGAACAAGATATTGTTATTAGGATTATTGAGCTGTTAGGTACGTTTGCCTTTGCCATATCAGGTATTCGTCACGCAGCTGCCAAGCATTTTGACTGGTTTGGCGGCTATATCTGTGGCATTGCCGTTGCTATAGGTGGTGGTACGATGCGCGACGTGATGCTGGGCACCACGCCTTTCTGGATGACGACACCTATCTATCTGATATGTACGGCCGTGGCGCTGCTGACGGTGGCGTTCTTCGGACGATGGATGGAACCGCTGAAGAATGCGTGGTTTGTGTTTGATACGTTGGGACTGGCCCTGTTCACCATTGCGGGCATACAGAAGTCGCTGGCCTTCGGACAGCCTTTCTGGGTGGCTATCATCATGGGATGTATCACGGGTTCGGCGGGTGGTGTTATCCGCGACGTGCTGTTGAACAACGAGCCTGTCATCTTCCACAAGGAAATCTACGCAATGGCTTGTGTCTTAGGAGGTGTCGCCTATTGGGGCCTGACAGAAATAGGGCTGCCAGTAGAACTGACAGCCACCATATCGTTTCTTACTACTTGTGTGATTCGCTTCCTTGCCGTACGCTATCATATCTCCCTGCCCACGCTCAAAGGCGAGGGTAGGGAGTCATGATCAGAGTTCGTCGCTGGTATAACCTACGGGCAGCTGGCGACAGTTGTACTGTGAAGCCATGATTTCGCCGTAGGCTCCTGCTGAGCGGATGGCCAAGAGGTCGCCGCGCTTGGTGCCGTTCAAATCTATCTGCTTGGCAAAGACGTCAGTCGATTCGCAGATGGGGCCCACTACGTCGTAGGTGTCCATCGGTTCCTCGCTGGTGATGTTCTCTATCTTGTGGTAGGCCTGATAGAGGGCAGGACGGATCAGGTCAGGGAAACCGGCATCGACGATGGCAAACTGCTTCACAGCCCCCTTCTTTATATATAAGGTACGCGTGATAAGCGAGCCGCATTGTGCCACAACGGCACGACCCAGTTCGAAATGCAGGGTCTGGCCAGAACGTAACTTCAGTTTCTTGGCGTAAGTGTCGAAGTAAGCCTTGAAGTCGGGCAGGGGAACACGGTTGGGATGCTCGTAGTCAATACCCAGTCCGCCGCCCACGTTGATGTGCTCTACGCGGATGCGGTGGCGTTCCAACTCGTCTTGCAGCTCGTTGATGCGGTTACAGAGTGCCTGGAAGTCGCCCATGTCCAGAATCTGACTGCCGATGTGGAAGTGCAGTCCTACGACTTGGACGTTCTTCAGCTGGCTGGCATGCTCGATGACGGGCACCATGTCGCGCATGGCGATGCCGAACTTGTTCTCGGCCAGGCCGGTAGTAATGTTGGCATGGGTGTGAGCGCCTACATTGGGGTTCAGTCGGAAAGCCACGCGGGCCACCTTGCCCTTGGCGGCTGCCAGTTCGTTGATGACTTCCAGCTCAGGGATGCTCTCGACGTTGAAACAGAAAATGTCGCGGTCCAGTCCGAGGTTGATTTCCCAGTCGCTCTTGCCTACGCCGGCGTAGACAATCTTTGAGCCAGGAAAGCCTGCTCGAATACAAGCCTCAATCTCGCCGCCGCTAACGCAGTCGGCACCCAAGCCTGCCTCACGGATAATGGTGAGCAACTTGGGGTTGGCATTGGCCTTAATGGCATAGTGAACGTGCCATCCTTCATGACGGCTGGTCTCGGCCGTGATGGCGCGTAATGTCTGTCTTAGCAGTTCTGTGTCGTAGTAGTAGAACGGTGTCCTTATAGTCTGGAACCGTTCTACTGGAAATATACCTTTCATAAACCTTCTATCAGTTAAACAGGTTATCGCTCAGACTCTGAAGGGCGCGCTTCTTGTCCTCCTCCTTGATGAGGAACGAGATGTTGTAGTTGGAACCGCCATAGCTGATCATGCGAACAGGAATGTTCTTCAGGGCATCCATCACCTGGGTCTCGAAGCCGATGTTCGACCAGTCGAGGTCGCCCACCACACAGATGATGCACATGCCGGTGTCAACGGTAACGGTACCGTACTTCTTCAGTTCGTCTACGATCTCGCCCAGATGGGAAGAGTTGTCGATACTCATGGAGACACCTACCTCAGAGGTACAAACCATATCGATGGGCGTCTGGTAGGACTCGAAGATCTCGAAGACCTTGCGCAGGAAACCAGTTGCTAACAGCATGCGCGATGACTTGATCTTGATGGCGATGATGTTGTCCTTGGCAGCGACGGCCTTGATCTTTCCGTACTCCGTCTGGTTCGAGATGGTGGTGCCCTCAGCATCAGGGTCCATCGTGTTCAGCAGACGGACGGGGATGCCGGCATACTTGGCGGGCTGGACGCACGTCGGGTGCAGGATCTTTGCACCGAAGTAAGCCAACTCGGCAGCTTCCTCGAACTGCAGCTGGTGAACAGGCTGTGTCTTGTCGACGATACGCGGGTCGTTGTTATGCATGCCGTCGATATCCGTCCAGATCTGAATCTCCTCAGCATTGAGGGCGGCACCGATGAGCGATGCCGTATAGTCGGAACCGCCACGCTGCAGATTGTCGATCTCGCCATAGGCATTACGGCAGATGAATCCCTGCGTGATGTAAACCTGCTGTCCCTCGTTCTCGGCCATAATGGCACTCAGCTTCTCCTTGATGTAAACGGGGTCGGGCTCTGCGTTCTTGTCAGTACGCATGAAGTCGAGTGCATTCAGCAACACGGCTTTGATGCCCTGCTCCTTCATGTAGTTCACCACCATGTTGGTAGACATCATCTCGCCTTGGGCCACAATGGCCTTCTCCTCGAACGAGGTGAAAATCTCCTTGGTGAACGAGCGCAGGTAGTTGAACTCTTCCTTCAGGAAGTCACGGGTGGTCTGCTTGGCATCGTCCTTGGTGTAGAGCTCTTCCACATGTTTCATGTACTTGGACTCCAAACGGTTGATGACCTCGTTGGCACCATCAGGGTTCTTCTTGTAGAGATAGTCAGAAATCTCCACCAGCGAGTTGGTGGTTCCCGACATAGCTGAGAGTACAACGAATACAGGCTCGCCTGACTTGGTGACGAGACCGGTTACTTCCTTCATTCTCTGTGGCGTACCTACGGAGGTTCCGCCGAATTTCATAACTTTCATAGTCCTTCTTATGTTTTAATTATTCAATCCTTCAATTCTTCTTCTGACAGCTGCATCTGATTGTAGGCGTTGGTCACTTCCTCCAACCTCTCGTCGTTGCAACGATAGACGATGCCAGGATACTTGTTTAAGAGTGAGCGGTTGTGAGTGGTCAGGATAACTGCCGTCCCACGAAGCGAAATCTCGCGAAGAAGTTTGATGATGGTGTCTGCCGTCTCAACGTCGAGACTTGCAGTAGGCTCATCAGCGACAATGAGTTGAGGACTGTTAAGCAGCGCACGGGCTATAGATATGCGTTGCTGCTCGCCGCCCGACAACTCATGGGGCATACGTTCCTTCATGTCGCTCATGTTCACTTGCTCCAATACTTCATCAATGCGCTTGTTGATAGCATCCTTGTCATTCCACCCCGTTGCCTTCAGCACGAAATACAGGTTCCGGTAGACATTACGGTCACTTAGCAACTGTAAATCCTGGAAGATGATGCCCATCTTGCGGCGCAGTTCGGGAATCTCTTTCTGACGGATTGTCAGCAGGTCATGCCCCAAAACGACAGCTTCGTCGGCATCGTCAATGTCCATTTCGCAATAGATGGTTTTCAATAGCGAACTCTTACCGGAACCCACACGTCCGATGAGGTAGATGAACTCACCTTCCTCCACGTGGAAGTCAACACCGCGCAGTACGGTATCGCCATCCTTATGGAAAATATCTACATTCTTATAATTTATCAGCATAACTCTTCACTTCTTCACTCTTCACTCTTCACTTCTCATTTCTTACTCCATCGTTCCTGCAGCTTTGGCAGCGCGACGCTGCTTGTCCCAGTTCGGGTCGTGGCGCTTGGCTAATTCGGCAGCCACATCCTCAATGCGCAGCCCTTTGCTGGTGAGCAGGACAATGAGGTGATAAATCATATCGCTGGCCTCATAGACAAGCTTTTCGCTGGTTCCGTTGGTTGCCTCGATAACAGCCTCCAAGGCTTCTTCACCCACCTTCTGGGCGATGCGGTTGATGCCATCCTTGAACAGCGAGGTGGTATAGGAACCTTCAGGCATCTCCTCATAACGACGATTGATGAAGTCCTGCAACTCCGTGAGGAACAGCAGGGGATTCTGTCTGTTGTCTTCGCCCCAGCAGGTGTCAGTACCTTTGTGGCACGTAGGCCCGTCAGGTATGGCACGAACCAATAATGTGTCGTTGTCGCAGTCGATCTTCACATCAACCAGGTTCAGGAAGTTTCCACTTGTTTCACCTTTTGTCCAAAGACAGTTGCGTGAGCGCGACCAGAAAGTCACCTTCTTCGTTTCCAACGTCTTGTCGAAAGCTTCCTGATTCATGTATCCTAACATGAGCACGTTCTTAGTCTGAGCGTCCTGAATGATAGCGGGTACGAGACCGCCGCACTTTTCAAAATCTATCTTCATAATCTTACGTTTATTCCTTCGTTTTTTAAATATTGCTTCAACTCGGGTACGGGTATTTCGCCAAAGTGGAAAACGCTGGCGGCCAGCGCCGCATCGGCATGACCTTCCGTGAAAACATCAAGGAAATGCTCGCGCTTACCAGCACCACCGCTGGCGATGATGGGGATGTTCAGCGTGTCGGCCAGTTCGCGCAGGGCTTCATTGGCATAGCCTTCCTTCACGCCGTCGTGATTCATCGATGTAAACAGTATCTCTCCTGCACCACGTTCCTGAGCCTCATGAGCCCATTCGAACAGTCCGCGCTCCGTCCGCTCACGACCGCCTTTCAAGTAGCAATGCCAGCCGTCCTCATCGAAACGGGCGTCAATGGCACAGACGCACACTTGAGAGCCGAAGCGGGTGGTAATCTCGTCGATGAGCTGCGGGCGACGGATGGCGGCGCTATTGACACTCACTTTGTCAGCTCCTGCATAGAGCAGCCGCTCTACGTCAGCCAATTCGTTGATGCCGCCGCCAACGGTGAAGGGGATATTTATCTCCTTGGCCACGCGTGTCACCATATCCGTAAAAGTCTTGCGACCCTCGAAACTTGCCGTGATATCCAGGAAGCACAACTCGTCGGCACCCTGTTCCGAATAGGCTTTGCCCAGTTCTACCGGGTCGCCCGCCGAGCGCAGGTTGACGAAGTTCGTGCCCTTGACGGTCTCGCCGTCCTTCACGTCCAGGCAGGGTATGATTCGTTTAGCTAATCCCATATTCTCCTAACTTCTTCTAACTTCTTCTAACTTCTCCTAACTTCTTCAAATCAATCCGCCCTTCGTAGATGGCTTTGCCGAAGACGACGGCGGGGATGCCTGCCGCATCGAGTGCCCGTATGTCATCGATGCATGACACACCGCCGCTGGCAATGAGGTGCAGCTGCGGATAGGCCGCCATCACTTCCTTGTAGAGTTCAATGGCCGGACCTTGCAGGGTGCCGTCTTTCGAAATCTCCGTACAGAGAACGGTCTTCACGCCTGCCTCAATGTATTTCTTCAGGAAGGGCAGCAGGTCTTCCGTGGAGTCCTCCTTCCAGCCGTTGATGCTGATTTTCCCGTTGCGGACGTCGGCGCCTAATATCATGCGGTCGGCACCGTACTTCGCGAGCCAACCCATGAAGAGCTCGGGCTGCGTGACGGCTATCGAGCCGACGGTCACCATCGAGGCTCCTGCCGCAAAGGCTTTTTCGATATCCTCGTCGGTCTTGATGCCGCCGCCGAAGTCAACCGTCAACTGGGTTTCCGTCGTGATGCGACTCAGTACCGGACTGTTGACAATGTGTTTCGACTTGGCACCGTCAAGGTCGACGACATGCAGCCGCTTAAAGCCCAACTGCTCGAACTCCTTGGCTACTTCAGCCGGTGAGTCGCGGTAGACGGTCTTCTGGTCGTAGTCGCCCTTGGTCAGGCGTACGCACTGGCCGTCGATGATGTCTATGGCGGGTATCAGTTCTATCATATTGCAAGGAAGTTTTTAATGATTTGTTCGCCCACCTTGCCGCTCTTCTCGGGATGGAACTGGCAGGCGTAGAAGTTGTCCTTGTGCATGGCTGCAGAGTAGGGCAGTATGTAGTCTGCCGTTGCGATGGTCTCCTGGCACAGGGGAACATAATAGGAATGGACGAAGTACACGTAACCGCCTTCAATACCCTCCATCAGCGGCGACTTGGTATCGTACAGCTGGTTCCAGCCCATGCACGGCACCTTGTCCTCATGGCGCTGCGGCTGAAAGCGCTTGACCTCGGCATCGAACACGCCGATGCAGTCGACATCGCCCTCCTCAGAATGGCGGCACAACAGTTGCTGGCCTACGCAGATGCCTAAGACAGGCTGCCGCAGCGAGCGGATAACCTCGTCCAGCCGGCGTACCTTCAGGTACTCCATTGCTCCACGGGCCTCGCCTTGTCCAGGAAACAGTACGCGGTCAGCCTGCTGCAGTTGCTCGGCATCGTCCGTCAACAACGGTTCTATGCCCAATCGCTTCAGGGCATTGACCACCGAGTAGATGTTTCCTGCGTTGTATTTTACGATTGCAACTTCCATAACTCTTAATTCTTACCTCTTACCTCTTACCTCTTACCTCTTACCTCTTAACTAAAAATAATCGTCTTATTTTTATATGTCAGTATCTTACGCTCAATATGCTTTTGCACGGCGTGGCTCAGCACTATCTTCTCCAGGTCCTTGCCCTTCAGCACCAGACTCTCGGGGGTGTCCTTATGGGTGATGCGTGTCACGTCCTGCTCAATGATGGGCCCTGCGTCCAGCTCGGCCGTCACGTAATGGCTCGTGGCTCCGATAATCTTCACGCCACGCTCCCAGGCCTGATGATAGGGCTTGGCACCCACGAAGGCGGGCAGGAACGAGTGGTGGATGTTGATGATATGGTGCGGATAGGCGGCTATCATGTCGTCAGAGATAATCTGCATGTAGCGGGCCAGGACGATGAACGAGATATCCTCCTTCTTCAGCAGTTCCATCTCGGCCTTTTCCACCTCGGCCTTGTTCGAGTGGTCCTTCTTGATGCTCCACACGTAGTAGGGGATGCCGAACTGGTCGGCTACATAGCGCAGGTCTTCGTGGTTGGAGACGATACACGGAATCTCACAGGCAAACTCGCCAGCCTTCCAGCGGGCCAGCAGGTCGTAGAGACAGTGGCTCATCTTCGAGACGAAGATAGCCATGCGTGGCTTCTTGTCGCTGTAGTACAGGCTGAACTTCATCTTATAGCGCTGGGCGTAGAGCGTCGTGATGTATTCGTAGATCTTGTCGCGGGGAATCAGGAAACCCTCCAGTTCCCACTCAATGCGCATAAAGAACATGCCGTCGAGCTTGTCTACATATTGGTCAAGGTAGACGATGTTACCCTTATTGTCAGTAATAAACTTCGTCACTTCTGTGATAATACCCTGTTGGTCAGGGCAATGGAGAAGCAGAATTGCTGTTTGTTTCATTTAGTTTCTTTGCTTTTTACGTTTTTTGCGGGGCAAAGGTACTAAAAAAATATGATACGCGTGGCATTTTTGCTGCTTTTATTTATTAAATAGGTGGCTTTTTGATTTGATTATACGAATTTTTGTATCAGTTCGACAAATCTCTTGCCGTATTTCTGACGTTTATGCTCACCGACACCTGGGATGAAGCCGAATTGTTCGATGGTAGTTGGTTTCTGGGTAGCAAGGGTATGTAGCACCTTATCGCTGAACACAATATACGGCGGAAATCCTTCTTCCTCCGCACAAAGGCGTCGTAATTGACGCAAGGCTTCAAACAGTTTTGGGTCTTCAATGCCAATGGTAGGGGGAAGACCTGGGATGGTGATGGTGGGTATTTCCAGCGTAAGGCGTGGCTTACGTTGCTTGGACTCTTCCTTTATGCTGCGGTCAATGACGCATAGTTCGGCTGTCCTTCGACCAAACAGCACATCTTCGCCCTGTGGGGTGACCTGGGCGCGACGTCCTTCATTATAGACAATGTCGAAAAAACCCATCTGCATCATCTGCAGCAGGTAGTCGTTCCAGTCCTGTACGCTGACTTCGCGTCCTACGCCAAAGGTCTTCAGCTTGTTGTACTCCTTCTTGGTGACTGTCGATGAATTCATGCCTCTCAGTATCTCGACAATGGTCGACAGACGCGCCTGTTCTTCTGTACGCTTCATGGCACTAAGCGCCATCTGGACGTAGCGAGTGCCGTCGAACCGTTGGGGCGGGTTCTGGCAGACATCGCAGTTGTCACAGTTATGGTCCATCTGTTCGTTAAAATAATTCAAAAGAATCCTGCGTCTGCAAACATTCGATTCGGCGTATTGTTGCATCTGCTTCAGCTTGTCCATATTCACCTCTTGTTGGCCGCTTGATTTTGCAAACTCCGTCAATTGGATGATGTCGGCCATCGAGTAGAACAGCACGGTGTCGGCTGGTGCTCCATCACGTCCGGCACGTCCAATCTCCTGGTAGAAACTTTCAATGCTTTTCGGCATATTATAATGGATGACCCAGCGCACGTTGCTCTTGTCGATGCCCATGCCGAAGGCGATAGTAGCACACACCACCTGCAATTCGTCGTTCTTGAACTGCTCTTGCGCCAGACTGCGTTCCTGATTAGTTAATCCGGCGTGGTAAGGCATTGCTTTTATCCCTTTAGCCCTTAAGGTGGTAGCAACTTTCTCTGTAGTTTTCCTGCTGAGACAGTAGATGATGCCTGCATCGTAAGGACGGGCCTTGATGAAGTTCAAAATGAAGTTCGTCTTCTCTTTAGCCTGGAAGTTGCGTTTAACACTTAGACTAAGGTTGGGACGGTCAAAGCTTGAAATGAATTCGCGAACATTCTGTAAATGAAGTTGGGTGATAATGTCGTGCCGGGTGATTC
Organism: uncultured Prevotellaceae bacterium; assembly: GCA_902780025.1. Lineage (GTDB taxonomy): Bacteria > Bacteroidota > Bacteroidia > Bacteroidales > Bacteroidaceae > Prevotella. The sequence goes on along the minus strand of CACZDV010000021.1, from coordinate 39,004 downwards.
GATCGGCTGTGGCTGTCAATGCCATAATAGGAATCTGTGGGAAACGCTCACGAAGAAGGCCTAACTGAGTGTATTCAGGTCTGAAATCATGTCCCCAATGGCTGATGCAGTGGGCTTCATCAATAGCAAACAGCGATAGATGGATATGGCTGAGCAAATATGGAATTTCTGTCAATAACTTTTCAGGTGATATGTATAGCAGTTTCATGTCACCAGCTATACATTTACGTCGGATGAGGGTATCAGCCTCTGAATTGTTTTCACTATTTAGTGCTGCCGCTTCTATACCATTGGCTTTCAAAGTTTCCACCTGATCTTTCATCAGACTGATAAGAGGAGACACGATGATGGCCGTTCCTTCCATCGCCAAAGCCGGGATTTGGTAACAGATACTTTTACCCCCACCGGTAGGCATCAGTACCAGCGTGTCATTTCCGGATATGACGTTTTGAATGATTTCCTTCTGGTTCGGTCGAAACGAATCATATCCAAAATATTTTCTCAAAAGAACATTAATTTCCATTCCAATTGTAGATTTCTCCGACAAAATTACAACTTTTTTGGAAAAAACTTTGTTTTTATTTGGAAATATTGTGAAAAATGCTTATATTTGCACGGAAAACTATACCATTATCAATCTTGAAAAGTATGGCAAAGTATAATTTAACAGAAAAAAAGGAGAAGGAGGCCGTCTATAGAAGCCTGGTGAGCCCCGACTTGATGGATGAGATGAAGGAGAAAATCCTGAATATCATCGTCATGCAGAAGAAGTATAAAGACAAGGACTATTCTGCCAAGAAGCTGGCTGAAGATCTGGGTACGAATACCCGCTATGTGTCCGCCGTTGTTAATGTCCGCTTCCACATGAACTATGCCTCGTTCATTAACAAATACCGAATCGAAGAGGCTATGTCCATTCTGGTCGACAAGCGTTATCAAAAGTTGAGGATGGAGGAAGTAAGCGACATGGTTGGCTTTGCCAACAGGCAGTCGTTCTACGCATCGTTCTACAAGATTATGGGAATGACACCGCGTGAATATCGTGTTCAGCACCTTCAGCAGCATCCGCAGCTGGTTCAGAAGGTTCAAAAGAAAAAGAAGAAATAAAACGGACGACAGTTTTTTTGTGGATGAGTAACTTTTGCTATACAGACGAACGTTTTGCGGATTTGCAGATGCTTCGTTATCAATTGACGGGATTCGAACAACTATCATTACAACAAAAACGTCTAATTTACTATTTATCGAAAGCAGCACTGTTCGGACGTGACATTACGTTCGACCAGTACGGGCGTTATAACCTCCGCATCCGCAAGATGTTGGAGACGGCCTATACCGATCTGCGCATCGACCACGAGACTGACGGATTCCGTGCCTTAGAGCTTTACCTGAAGCGCCTTTGGTTCTCAAACGGCATCTATCACCACTATGGCACAGAGAAGTTTATACCCGATTTCAACGAGGAATATCTGCGCTGGGCGTTGCATCAGGTGGATGCCCGTCGGCTGCCTTTGGACAGCGGGCAGACCGTTGACGGACTCTGCGACGAGCTGTTTCCAGTCATCTTCGACCCCACGGTGCTGCCCAAACGCGTGAACAAGGCCGACGGCGAAGACCTGCTGCTGACCTCTGCCTGCAACTTTTATGACGGTGTGACGCAGGCCGAGGCTGAGGAATATTATAATGGCAAGAAGAATGCCGACGACCAGCAGCCGCCCTCCTACGGCCTGAATACGACGCTGGTGAAGCACGACGGACAGCTGACGGAGGAGGTCTGGTGTAGCAACGGACGCTATGGAAACGCCATACGCCATATCGTCTATTGGCTTCGCAAGGCGACTGAAGTGGCTGAGAACGACCGTCAGCGACAGGTCATCGACAAACTGATTGCGTACTACGAGACGGGCGACCTGCGCCTGTTCGACGAATACAGCATCCTGTGGCTGCAATGCCTGGAGGGCAGAGTTGACTTTATCAACGGTTTCATCGAGGTTTATGGTGACCCCTTAGGACTGAAAGGCTCGTGGGAGTCGCTTGTCGAATACATCGACGAGGAGGCAACCCATCGCACCCGCACCATTGCCCAGAACGCCCAGTGGTTTGAGGACCACTCGCCTGTTGATCCACGTTTCCGCAAGCCCGTTGTCAAGGGCGTCTCAGCCAACGTCATCTGCGCGGCCATGCTTGGTGGCGAGGAGTATCCTTCGACGGCCATTGGCATCAACCTGCCCAATGCCGACTGGATACGTGCCCAGTACGGCTCGAAGAGCATCACCATCTCGAATATCACAGACGCCTATAACAAGGCGGCCCACGGCAGCGGCTTCAAGAAAGAGTTCGTCATCGATGCCGACACGCTGGCGCTGATTGAGAAGTATGGCGACGTCTGCGACGACCTCCATACCGACCTCCACGAGTGCTTGGGACACGGTAGCGGACAGTTGCTGCCTGGCGTCGATCCTGATGCGCTGAAGGCCTACGGCAATACCATCGAAGAAGCCCGTGCCGACCTCTTCGGCCTTTATTACATTGCCGACCCCAAGCTGGTGGAACTGGGCTTGGTACCTGACGGCGAAGCCTACAAGTCGCAGTACTACACCTATATGATGAACGGTCTGATGACGCAGCTCATCCGCATCACGCCAGGCAACCAGATTGAGGAGGCTCACATGCGTAATCGTGCCCTCATCGCCCATTGGTGCGCAGCCCAAAGTGATATTGTAAAGTTAGTTAAGCGTGACGGTAAAACCTACTTACAGATAAGCGATTACGATGGATTGCGAAAGCTTTTCGCGAAGCTGCTGGCTGAGGTGCAGCGCATCAAGAGCGAGGGCGACTACGAGGCTGCCCGCGACTTGGTAGAACGCTACGCTGTAAAGGTAGATGCCGACCTCCACGCTGAGGTCTTAGCGCGCTACAAACGCCTGAACTTAGCACCCTACAAGGGTTTTATTAATCCGCAGATGATGCCCGTGAAGGATGCTAACGGTAATATCATCGACATCCAACTAAACTATGCTGAGAGCTATGCCCACCAAATGTTGCGCTACAGCTCTGAATACGCCACACTAATATGAACGATAGAATCAAGGAAATCAAGCAGTCGTTCCGCCAGATGATGGACGGTGCCGTCGCTCAGTCCATGCGCGACAAAGGCGTTGACTACCACCTCAACTGGGGCGTCATACTGCCTCGACTGCGTGAGAAGGCCGATGAAATCGGCAAAAACTACGACCTTGCCATCGCCCTTTGGAAAGAGAACGTGCGTGAGTGCAAGATTCTGGCTACGATGGTGATGCCGGCTGACGTCATACTGCCCGAGGTGGTCGACATCTGGATGGAGCAGACGGAGACCGTCGAGATAGCCGAACAGGCCTCGATGAACCTCTACCAGTACCTGCCCTATGCCCCCATGAAGGCCTTCGAGTGGATAGCCTCCGACAAGGAACTCTACCAGCTCTGTGGCTTCCATGTATTGAGCCGTATCTTCATGAACAGGCAGGAACCTAACGAGCGTGGCATCAACGAGTTTCTTGACCAGGCTCATGTAGCACTTCAATCATCTAACGTCACTGTTCGCAAGGCTGCCCTCAATTGCCTCAACCGCTTTGCCGATCTCGGATTAGTCTACGAACGTTTGGCTGAAAGTATCCTTCGACGCATATGAACGACATATTAACTCAAATCAATGACATCCTGTGGACCTATGTCATTATGGTGGTCCTCGTCTGCTGCGGACTTTGGTTCACATGGCGCATGCGCTTCGTTCAGTTCCGTATGCTTGGCGAGATGGTACGCCTGCTCACTGATGCCTCTGTATCGTCAGTCTCAGGCAGTCGGCAGTCGTCGACCAAGAAGCACATCTCCTCGTTCCAGGCTTTCGCCGTTTCCGTAGCCTCACGTGTGGGCACAGGTAACTTAGCGGGTGTGGCTACAGCTATTGCCGTCGGAGGTCCTGGTGCCGTCTTCTGGATGTGGGTGATGGCACTTGTCGGGGGCGCTACCGCTTTTGTGGAGTCCACCCTCGGCCAGCTCTTCAAGCAACACGCCGGTGATTACTTTATTGGTGGTCCTGCCTATTATATCAGCAAGGGTATGCGCTACTGTTCGTGGAAACCCCTGCGCAACAGTGGCCGATGGATGTCCGTCCTCTTCGCCATCCTCATCACCCTTACCTTCGGACTGGCCAACAACACGACACAGGCCAACACCATCTGTGGAGCCATGAGTCAGGCCTTTGGTTTGTCGCCTGTTGCTGTTGGTGCCGTCATCGCTGTGTTGGCTCTCATTGTTGTCTTCGGGGGCATTCACCGCGTAGCCAGTGTCAGTGCCTTTCTCGTCCCGCTGATGGCCATTGGCTACTTCTTCCTGGCTGTCTACATTGTCGTGATGAACATCACTGCTGTGCCTCATGTTTTAAAGGTCATCGTCGAGGATGCCTTCGGATTCTCGCAGGTGGTGGGAGGCGGCATTGGTGCTGCTATGATGAACGGCATCAAACGCGGACTCTTCTCTAATGAGGCGGGCGAGGGTAGTGCGCCCAACGCTGCTTCTACGGCCGATGTCACCCATCCCGTGAAGCAGGGGCTCATCCAGGCACTTGGTGTCTTCACTGATACGCTGCTCGTTTGCTCCTGCACGGCCTTCATCATCCTCCTCAGCGGCCTCTATGAGTCGCCTGAGCTCAATGGTATCAATCTGACGCAGTCGGCCCTCCAGTCGAATATAGGAACCGCTGGTCCTGTCTTCATAGCCGTCGCCATTTTCCTATTCGCCTTCTCCAGCATCATTGCCAACTACTACTACGGCGAGGCCAACATCCGCTTCATGACGAAGAGTCGCAGCGTGATAACCGTCTACCGCATTTTCTCTGGTGGCGTGATGGTGATGCTGGGTGCCTTGGTCACCCTCGATATGGCGTGGAATATGGTCGATTTCTGCATGGCCCTGCTCACAGTTTGCAACCTTGTGGCCATCATCGCCTTGGGCAAGTACGCCTTCCGCCTACTCGACGACTATCGGTTGCAAAAACGACAAGGAATCCGCGATCCCCAGTTTCACCGAAATGACATGCCGGATATAGCAGATGAATTGGAGTGTTGGGAATAATGAATCATCAGCTGTTAAATTTCCCAAAAGATTCGTTTAGCTGAATGATTCTTAGTATCTTTGCAGCATCAACCAATAACAAACATGAAAAAGCTACTGACAACAATCATGATGCTGACAACTATTGCTTTGTCGGCAGGGGCACAGGAAGTGCCACAAGTGGCCAATGTTCTTGGCCGTAATACTGTTTCTCTGAACGGTAAGTGGAATTACATTATCGACGTGCAGGAGGAGGGTTACTACGACTACCGCATGAATCCCACGCGCTGGGGATTCTTCCAGAATGCCAAGCCGCAACGTCCGGAGGATTTGATAGAGTACGATTTCGACAAGGCTGCGACGATGAACGTTCCTGGCGACTGGAACACTCAGGACGAAAGGCTGTTTTTCTACGAAGGTACCGTGTGGTTCAAAAAGTCGTTCAATTATCAGAAACAAGAGAACCACAGGACGCTGCTCTATTTCGGTGCGGTGAACTATGACTGTCGTGTATGGGTGAACACTCGCGAGGTGGGTCACCATGTGGGTGGCTTTACGCCGTTTAACTACGATGTGACTGACAAGTTGAAGGACGGTGAGAATGTGATTATCGTAAAGGTGGATAACAAACGTCATGCTGAGGATGTGCCGACGCAGATTTTCGACTGGTGGAATTATGGTGGTATTACGCGTGACGTATTGTTGGTGGATGTTGAACCGGTGTACGTGGAGAACTATCGTCTTCAGTTGGCCAGTCTTGAAGGACGGCGGGTGTCGTTCAGCGTGAAACTGAATAAGGCCGAAGCGAATCGTGAGGTGACGCTGACGATTCCCGAACTGAAAATCAAGAAAACGTTAACAACGTCTGCTGACGGAACAGCCTCTATTGAAATGAAGGCTAAGCCTGTGTTATGGAGTCCGGAGACACCGAAATTATATAAGGTGGAGATACGGTGTGGTGAAACGACGCTCAATGATGAGGTAGGTTTCCGTACTATCGAAACACGCGGGAAGCAGATATTGTTGAATGGCAAGCCTGTGTTCTTGAAAGGAGTGAGTATCCATGAAGAGAAGCCTAATGGTGGCGGCCGAGCCAATTCGACAGAAGATGCCCACACGCTACTTAGCTGGGCGAAGGAGATGGGATGTAACTTTGTACGTCTGGCTCATTATCCGCATAATGAGTATGCCGTTCGCGAAGCAGAACGCATGGGAATGATGGTTTGGAGCGAGATTCCTTGTTACTGGACTATTGCCTGGACAAACAAGGCTACCTATGAGAACGCCCAACGTCAGCTGACCGATATGATACGCCGTGACCAGAACCGTGCCAACGTTATCATCTGGAGTATTGCCAACGAGACACCGCACTCCAAGGAGCGCGACCAGTTCCTGGGCCGTTTGGTACAGTATGCCCGTAGTCTCGACTCCACACGCCTTATCTCGATGGCGATGGAGGTGACGGGGGCTTCAAACTACAAGAACCGCCTGCGTGATAATATGCATGAATATGTTGATGTGGTATCGTTCAATCAGTATATCGGCTGGTATCGTGATGTGAATGATGCTCCGAAGATGGAATGGGAGATTCCCTATGACAAACCTGTCATCGTCAGCGAGTTTGGCGGCGGGGCAAGGTACGGTCTGCATGGAGCAAAGAACCAGCGTTGGACGGAAGAGTTCCAGGAGAACCTCTATATTGAGAATACGGCGATGCTCGACAAGATTGACGGTCTTTGTGGTACGACACCTTGGATATTGAAAGACTTCCGTTCTCCCCGTCGTGTGCTCGATGGTATTCAGGACTACTACAATCGTAAGGGATTATTTAGCGACAAAGGTGAGAAGAAAAAAGCCTTCTATATCATGAAAAAATGGTATGAAGGCAAATGACAGATTGATAAAATGAAAGAATGAGAAATGTCCTTCTGTCTTGCTGTTTCTGCCTGACCTCCCTCCTGGCTGGTGCTGCTGACTATAACATCGTGACATACGGCGCGAAGGCCGACACAACGGTGCTCTCGACTGCAGCTCTGCAACGTGCTGTCGACGAATGTGCGGCTGCAGGTGGCGGTAGGGTAGTGGTACCTTCAGGTAGCTACAAGACAGGCTCTATCGTACTCAAGAGCAATGTTCATCTGTACCTGGAAGAAGGGGCTACGCTCTACGGTAGTACACGATTGGAGGACTACCAGCCTATGAAGTCGGACTATGTATCTCTTCGTACACAGACAACGACTATCCAGCTTATTTATGCTGACGGCGTACGGAATGTGACTATCAGCGGTCATGGTACCATTGACGGGCGAGGTCGCGCTTTCAAAAAGATGTCGTGGAACGACGAGGGTATTACACGTCCTCATCTGCTACGTTTCATTCAGAGCAATGATATCATCGTGCGTGATGTGACGTTACGAAACAGCGGTTGCTGGATGCAGCACTACTTGGCTTGTGACCGAGTAACGATTGAAGGCATCAAGGTGGTAAACCGCAATAACTATAATAACGATGCGCTGGATATAGACGGCTGTCACGAGGTGACGGTAAGAAATGTTGAGGCCGACTCTGATGATGACGCTATCACGCTGAAGTCAACATCGCCCAGATTGTGTGAAAATGTACATATCAGCAACTGCGTGGTGTCAAGCCACTGTAATGCTGTGAAGTTAGGAACGGAAACCAATGGTGGTTTTCGCAATATCTACATTACGGGCATTGTCGTAAAGCCGAGCGCCAATCAGCAGGAAAAGTTCTTTGGCCAGTGGCGGGGCTCGTCAGCTATCTCATTGGAAATTGTCGATGGTGGCGTGATGGAAAACGTCACGTTAAATGACTTCAAGGTGGAAGGTACTGAGTCGCCTATTTTCATCCGGTTGGGTAATCGCGGACGAGGTTATATGTTCAAAAATGGCAAACAAAAACAACTGAGTGGTAATGGAAATGACGATACCATCGGAGCATTGATTCCTATTGATCATGTGGGTAGCATACGTGGCATACACTTGAGCAACATTGATATCCGTAATGCAGGGAGTACAGGCTGTTCCATCACGGGACTTCCTGGACACCGAGTGAAGAATGTCTGGATTGAGAATGTTACGCTGCACCATCGTGGTGGTGTGACTGCAGAACAATTGCCAGCTATTGCCGATAGTTTGAAAGACGAGAAGGAACGCAGCTATCCCGAGGCTACTATGTGGGGAAATCTCCCTGCCAAAGGATTTTACTTGCGTCATGCTCATCATGTTTATTTTAAGAATATCAGTATTACGACAGACGAGCCAGATGTCCGTCCGATTTATGTTCGCGATGATGCAGATGATGATATGCCTGCATGGGGCGATCAAGGCGACGGCACCTTCGCCAATCCCGTCTTGAATGCCGACTTCTCTGATCCAGACGTAATTCGCGTGGGACAAAAATATTACATGGTAGCCTCCGACTTCCATTTTCTCGGCATGCAAGTCCTTGAATCTGACGATATGGTGAACTGGCAGTATGTGAGCCAGATATACCACCGCTTTGACGAACCAGGATGGGACAACAACCAACGTTATGCTGGTGGTTCCTGGGCTCCAGCCATCCGCTATCACGATGGACGTTTCTATGTTTACTTCTGTACCCCCCATGAGGGCCTTTATATGTCAACGGCCACCGATGCCCGAGGACCTTGGTCTCCGTTACACTTGGTAAAGCGTGTTGAGAAGTGGGAAGACCCCTGTCCGCTGTGGGATGATGATGGGCAAGCTTATTTGGGACGTAGTTGTCATGGGGCTGGTCCTATCATAGTCCACAAGATGTCGACCGATGGCCGTCAGTTGCTTGACGAGGGTGTGACGGTCTATACTGGTCCTGTGGCTGAAGGTACGAAATGGCTGAAGCGAAATGGCTATTACTACTTGATTATTCCCGAAGGCGGAGTAGGGCAGGGATGGCAGACGGTACTGCGTTCGCGCAACATCTATGGCCCCTATGAGCGTCGTGTGGTGCTTGAACAAGGCTCGACTATTGTCAATGGCCCTCATCAGGGAGCATTGGTAGATGCCCCTGACGGCAGTTGGTGGTTCTATCATTTCCAAGAGACACCAGTTTTAGGACGTGTCGTCCATTTGCAGCCCGCTCGCTGGGAGGATGGTTGGCCTCTGATGGGTGTTGACTATGACGGCAATGGCGTGGGCGAACCTGTCAGTGTGTGGCAGAAACCTATTTCCAGTCATCGTTCTGAACCACTTCTTACTGATGATGAATTCAACGGTTTGCAACTGGGATTGCAATGGCAGTGGAACCATAACCCCGTAGATAGCCATTGGAACCTGACCAATCGTAAGGGATGGCTGACATTGAAAGCACTCCCTGCAGACAGTCTGAAAGCCAGTCATAATATGCTAACGCAAAAGGTTGTCGGTTACCACAGTGAGTCGACTACCCGACTGACAGCCAAAGGTTCATGCCGTGCGGGCTTGTTCTGTATTGGCAAACAGTTTAGGGGCATTGGGCTTTGTCCTGAGGGCGTCTATATTGAGGTCGGAGGTGTTAAGACAATTGTCAAACTAGGAACGTTTAAAGAGCTTTACTTGCGTGTGGATAATGATTGTCTCAACAACTCCCACCAGTTCTTCTACAGCACGGACGGTGTGACATACGAGCCTGGTGGTGAGCCGTTTGCCATGCGTGGTGGTTACTGGAAAGGTATCCGAGTCGGACTCTATTGCTATGGTGATAAGGGAACAGCGCAGTTTGATTACTTTAGAATGAAGAATGTTGAATGATATGAGGAAAATACTCTTATATACCTGTCTTATACTGGGTTTCAGTTATACCCAAGCTCAGGATATTCTGAGTCTGGCTGGCTCCTGGGACTTTGCCGTTGGCGACTCTGCCCGTTACGATGGAGACTATGTGATGCTGCCAGGCTCTATGCTGACAAATGGTAAGGGTGATCCTGTCTCAGTGAACACCCGATGGACGGGCTCTCTTTATGATTCCAGCTTCTATTTCAATCCTTACATGGAAAAGTACCGTGTAGAGGGTCAGATGAAGTTCCCTTTTTTCCTGACACCAGAACGTCATTATGTTGGAAATGCCTGGTATAGACGCTTTGTCTATGTGCCAGAGAAGTGGAAGGGCGATAGTATATGGTTGTATCTTGAGCGTCCGCATATTGAGACTACCGTCTACGTGAATGGCGTAGAGGCTGGTCATCAGATGTCGTTGTCAACTCCCCATCGTTATAACATTACAAGCCTTCTTCTTCCTGGCGAGACAAACGAGATAGCCATTCGTGTTTATAATGGTATTGAGAACGTCTGTGTGGGACAGGATTCCCATTCCGTTACCGACCAGACACAAGGCAACTGGAATGGAATCACAGGTCGCATTGAGTTGCAGGCAGGTATTAATATCTGGCGCAAGAAGGTTATTACTCATCTGGCAGAAGGATCTGTCGATATCATCATCAATGAATATACCTATCGTGCCAAGATAATTCCCAATGCTCAGCTGTGGGATGAGTTCAACCCTCACCTTTTCACGCAGGTTATCAGTTACAAAGGGTGGGATGTACCTGTGACGTTCGGATTGCGCGAAGTCAGTGTCAAGGGTCGCCAACTCTATATTAATGGTCGTCCGCTATACCTGCGTGGCACCGTTGAGAACTGCTGTTTTCCAGAGACTGGCTATCCGCCAACTGATGAAGAAGAGTGGTTTCGCATTTTCCGCAAAATCAAGGAATACGGCCTTAACCATGTGCGCTTCCATTCCTATTGTCCTCCTGAGGCTGCCTTTGCTGCTGCCGACCGTTTGGGCATCTATCTGCAGCCCGAAGGACCTTCATGGCCTAACCACGGCGTGAAGCTTCGTCGCGGACAGACCGTTGACCAATATCTGCAGGAAGAGTCAAAGCGCATTGTTGATGAGTTCGGACACCATCCTTCCTTTATCATGATGGCGGCTGGCAATGAGCCGGCCGGTGACTGGGTGAACTATTGCAATGACTGGGTGAAGCAGATGCATGACTATGATTCAACGAAAGTATATTGTGGCGCTTCCGTTGGTGGTGGCTGGGCATGGGACAACGGTTCGGAGTATCATGTCAAAGGCGGTGCCCGAGGTCTTGACTGGGACAGCCACGCTCCCAGTAGCGATGACGACTATTACAGACAGATTGAGTTCCCACGCAACTATAAAGGACCGGGGCCTAACAATACACCCATCATTGCCCACGAGCAGGGACAATGGTGTGCATTCCCGGACTTCAAGGAAATACCGCAGTATACTGGTGTCTATAAGGCTTGCAACTTTGAAATCTTTCGCGATTTGCTACATGACAACGGTATGGAGCAGATGGCTGAAAAGTTCCTGATGGCCAGCGGAAAACTCCAGACGCTTTGCTATAAATATGAGATAGAACGCAACCTCCGTACCAAGGACTACGCTGGATTCCAGTTGCTTAGTTTGAACGACTATAGCGGTCAGGGAACAGCGTTGGTAGGTCCTCTTAACGTCTTCTGGCGTGAAAAAGGATATACGACCGACAACGATTGGAACGAGTTCAGCAACTATCTGGTTCCTCTTGCCCGTTTCCCACGCTTCGTCTACACTACAGGTGACACCCTCCGTGTGCCTGTAGAGGCTTATAATGCTTTCAGGAACAAGGTGACGGAGGCCAAAGCTACCTATTATATCACTAACGACAGCGGGCTTATCGTGAAGGACGGCGTACTGTCAACAACTGAAATCCCCTTAGGCAAGAACCATCCATTAGGTACCGTTGAAATGGCTCTTGACCAGGTGGCGGCTCCTGTCAAGCTGACACTTCACGTGCAGTTCTCCAAGAATTTCAAGAACCATTGGGATTTCTGGGTGTATCCTGAACCAAAGGTAAAGCCTGAGATTGCGGGCTCTGCCCAGTCAGTCATAGAGACCCATGACTACCAGAAGGCACTTACCTTGTTGAAGCAAGGGAAGACCGTGCTGTTGACTGCTGCCGGCAAGGTGAAGCTGGGCAGCGACGTAGTGCAGCATTATCTGCCTGTATTCTGGAACACCTCGTGGTTCAAGATGCGACCACCTCACACCACAGGTGCCTACATCGACACCTCGTATCCACTGTTCAAGCATGGCTTCCCCACCGACTCGTGGTCGAACCTCAACTGGTGGGAGTTGCTGAACCGTGCTCAGGTGATGAACCTCATGGAACTACCCCGTGACTACCAGTCACCCATACAGCCTATCGACACGTGGCACGTATCTCGTAAACTGGGTATGCTCATTGAGGCTTATGTGGGTAAGGGACGTCTACTGATGACAACGATGGACATCGCTGGCGACCTCAATCATCGTCACGTGGCTCGCCAGATGCGTACCGCTATCCTTGACTATATGAAGAGCAATGACTTCAAGCCCAGTCTCAAGTTGACGCCTGAGCAAGTCACCCACTTCTTTACCAAGCAGGCTCCGGCCGTGAACATGTTCACCAACGACTCGCCTGACGAACTGAAACCAAAACTAAAATAGATGATTATGGAAGAAATCCTAAAACAGTTTGACCCCATTACGCTCGACGAGATGAGCGGCATCCGGCTAATGAATCGTACTGACACCAAGTTTGTCACTACACGTCCTATGCTGGAGCGTCTGCTCGCGATGGCGCGGGACGACTATTTCGCGCAGGACATTGATGGACAGCGTATTGCAGCTTACTATACCGTCTATTTCGACACGCCCGACTGCAATATGTATACTGTTCATGAGACTGGTCACACTAACCGTCAGAAGCTGCGTGTGCGTTCTTATGTCGACTCCCACCTGAACTTCCTTGAGGTGAAAACCAAGAACAATCGTGGGCGTACGAAGAAAAAGCGCGTTGCGCTCGACGACTTCAATCCAGACGACAACTCTGCCTTCAACCTGCTCGAATCAACATTCACAGAGTTCCTGAGTACCAACTTGCGCTATGATCCACGGATCCTGAGCCGTCAGTTGGAGAACCGTTTCAGCCGTATCACGCTGGTGAACAAAGGTAAGACCGAACGTCTGACTATCGACACCAACCTGCGTTTCCATAATGTGGCAACCAATACCGACCGCTCTATGGATGATATCGTTATCATCGAGTTGAAGCGCGACGGACTGGTGCCTTCACCCATCCTGCGTATGCTCCGCGACTTGCGTATCAAGCCTCATGGTTTCTCCAAATATGTCATTGGTTCTGCGCTTACCAACTGCCAGCTTCATTGCAACCGCATGAAGCCTAAGGTTCATGACATAGAGCGCTTGTTAGTGAAGAAATAACAGATTTAATTCTAACGTCAATTCTTAAAACTCAAAATTAATATGATTGATTTTTTAAATTTATCCCCGAGCTTTGCTCAGATGCTGGTGCGACTGTTCATCAGCTTAGTCGTAACGTGGTTCATCATCTTCCGCTTGTATTACAAGAAGAGTAAGCACCGCGAGTTCTGCTTCACGTTTATGCTTATTTCCATTGCCATCTTCTTCATTGTCTTCTTCATGGTCTTTGTGCTGGAGGATATGAAGGGTAAGACCTCGATGGGTATCGGTATCGGACTCTTCGGCATCTTCTCCATTATGCGCTATCGTACCGACGCTATGCCTGTGCGTGAGATGACTTACTTGTTTGTCATCATCGCGCTGGCGCTGGTGAACGCCATTGCCGAGGGAGTGCCCATGTTCGAACTGATTCTTACCAATCTTATTATCCTTGCTGCCGTCTGGATTTTCGAGACCACGCTGAAGACGAAGCCCACGAAGTACATCCAGTACGACCGTATGGAGCTTGTGGTGCCCGAGAAGAAGGACGAGCTGAAGGCCGATCTTGAGAAGCGCTTAGGCGTGAGAATCATCAAGGTGGAAGTGGGAGCCGTCGACTTCATCCGCGATATGGCGATGGTACGCATCGTCTACGAAGGACTGCAGACGCCTGCCAACTCGAAACTGAAGCTGAAGAACAGCGACCTGACCGACTTCTAACGGTTATTTGTAGTCGAACGTTCCATATTCGCTCTTGATAGTCAGCGAACGGGGACCTTCCTCGATGTGTCCTACTACCTGAGCATCGATATTGAACGATTTGGCAACGGCAATGACCTCCTCGGCCACCTCCGGACGTACATAGATTTCCATACGGTGCCCCATATTGAATACCTGGTACATCTCGCGCCAGTCTGTCTGCGAGCAGTCGTGGATAGCCTGGAACAGCGGGGGTACCGGGAACATATTGTCCTTGATGACGCGGCAGTTGTCGCCTACGAAGTGGAGTACTTTGGTCTGTGCGCCACCCGTGCAATGTACCATACCGTGAATCTCGGGACGCAACTGGTCAAGCAGTCGCTTAATGACTGGAGCGTAGGTGCGTGTGGGTGAGAGGACGAGCTGGCCCATGTTGGGAAGTTCTGGTTGTTGACATGATATGTCAACATACGGTACCTTGTCAGTCAGTCGGTACTTGCCGCTGTAGACGAGGTCGTCGGGTACAGCGTGGTCGTAGCTTTCGGGATAGTTCTTTGCGAGATATTTGGCAAAGACGTCGTGACGTGCCGAGGTGAGTCCATTGCTTCCCATACCGCCGTTGTAGCGTTTCTCGTAGGTGGCCTGTCCTGTGGAGGATAGTCCAACGATGACGTCGCCAGGACGGATGTTGGCATTGTCGATGACGTCAGCCCGGCGCATACGGCAGGTGACGGTGGAGTCGACAATGATGGTGCGTACCAGATCGCCGACATCAGCCGTTTCGCCACCCGTAGGCCATATTCCTACGCCCATGTCACGTAGTTCCTGCAGCAGCTCGTCGGTTCCGTTGATGATGGCCGAGATAACCTCACCTGGAATCAGCAGTTTGTTGCGTCCAATGGTGCTCGATACGAGGATATTGTCTGTAGCACCCACGCAAAGCAGGTCGTCGGTATTCATGACGATGGCATCCTGTGCGATGCCCTTCCAGACGCTGAGGTCGCCGGTTTCTTTCCAGTACATGTATGCCAGCGATGACTTGGTTCCTGCACCGTCGGCATGCATGATGTTGCAATACTCTGGGTCGCCGCCAAGTATGTCGGGGATAATTTTGCAGAAAGCCTGCGGATAGAGTCCCTTGTCAATATTCTTAATGGCGTTGTGTACGTCTTCCTTGGCGGCACTCACGCCGCGCTGCATATATCTATTGTCCATAATCTTCAATTTCTCAATCTTTCTGTCTCTCAATTATTTCTCATGCCAGAACTCCCACGATGCAAAGGCTTGCAGCAGTAGCATCTCGAGTCCGTTCTTCACCTCGGCTCCCTGTTCGCGTCCACGTTTCATGAACAGCGTCTCGTCAGGATTGTAAATCAGGTCGTAGAGAATGGTGTGATAGTCCATCGCCTCGTAGGGCAGTTGCGGACATTCCTCGGTATGGGGGTACATTCCTACGGGTGTGCAGTTGACGACGACATTGTACTCACGGATGACTTCGGGCGTGATGTCGGCATACTGGACGGTTCCTGGTCGCTGGTAGCGACTGACGAAGACCGTCTCAAGCCCCAATGATTTCAGTCCGTAGTTGATGGCCTTCGATGCTCCGCCTGTGCCGAGTATGAGTGCCTTCTTGTGCCACTTCTTATCAATCATGGGTTCTATGCTCTGCGTGAAGCCGATGACGTCGCTGTTGTATCCTTTCAGCTTGACTTTGTTCCCTTCATGGGTCACGCGGATGACATTGACGGCCCCGATAGCCTGTGCCTCGGGCGTGATGCTGTCGAGGAAGTCAATCACCTTTTCCTTATAAGGTATGGTGACGTTCAGCCCTCGCAGATCTGTGACAGTATCAAGAATCTCCTGCAGCTGGTCGATGCTTGAGATTTCGTAGTTCTCGTACTTGGCATTGATGCCTTCGTCGGCAAACTTCTGGTTGAAGTAGCTGATAGAGAACGAGTGGCCTAAGGGGTAGCCGATGAGTCCGTATCTTTCCATATTCAGGGTTTATTTAGTTGCAAAATACATCGTACAGATGCCGAAGGTGAGCCGTTTGAAGGTTGCCTCGCTGAATCCCGCCTTACGCAGTATGTCGACCATGAATTCTCCCTGCGGGAAGGCTTCGATGGTCTGTGTCAGGTAGGAGTAGGCGCTGCGGTCCTTGCTGACGAGCCGTCCGTAGACGGGCAGCACGGTGTGTGAGTAGAGGTGGAACAGCTGCTTCATAGGGAAGCGGGGTGGGGTGGTCAGTTCCACAATGCTCAGATGTCCTCCTGGTCGCAGTACGCGGCACATTTCAGAGAGTCCGCGGTCGAGGTCGGCAAAGTTACGGATGCCGAAGGCGGCGGTGACGGCGTCGAATGTGTTATTATTATAAGATAGGTGTAGGCAGTCCTCCTTCTCAAACGTCACGATGTTGCTGAGTCCCAGCGTCTCTACTTTCTGTCGGCCTATCTGCATCATGCCCTCGCTGATGTCGGCTCCCACGAGCCGCTTGGGTTGCAGCATCTGTGCTGCGAGGATAGCAAAGTCGCCCGTCCCTGTAGCTATGTCAAGCACGGCTTCGGGTTTGTAGGGCACCAACTGCTGAATGGCCTTTCGTCGCCATCCGCGGTCAATGTCCCACGACAGCCTATGGTTCAGCTGGTCGTAGGTAGGTGCAATGTTGTCGAACATCGCCTCCACCTGCTGGGCTTTCTCGCCGTCGTTGTAGGGGACTATTTTTTCCTGCTGATATGACATGGTGCTTCTGGGGCTACTGGGACTTCTGGGTTATTACCTGTTTTTCAGCCACTCGCTGACATTGCGCTCGATACGGGCGGCGATGTCGCCTTCTTCTACAGCCTTGTCAAACTTCTCGCCTACGATGTGCTCATAGAGTTCGATGTATCGCTCGCTGACACTCTCGGCATACTCGTCGGTAATCTCGGGCATTACCTGTCCGGGCTCGTTCATGAAGTCGTGCTCGATGAGCCATTGGCGTACGAACTCCTTCGAGAGCTGTTTCTGAGGCTCACCCTTGGCCAGCTTCTCTTCGTAGCCGTCGGCATAGAAGTAACGGCTGCTGTCAGGAGTGTGTACTTCGTCGATGAGGTAGACCTTGCCGTCGCGCTTGCCGAATTCGTACTTCGTATCGACGAGGATGAGTCCGTGCAGGGCGGCAATCTTCTGTCCGCGGGCAAAGATGCGGCGCGTGTAGTCCTCCATTATGGCGTAGTCCTCAGCAGAGACGAGTCCCTGACGAATGATTTCCTCCTTCGAGATATTCATGTCGTGACCCTCGTCGGCCTTGGTCGTCGGGGTGATGATGGGCTCCGGGAAGCGTTCGTTCTCCTTCATGCCGTCGGGCAGCTTAACGCCGCAGAGTTCGCGGCAACCGTTCTTGTACTCGCGCCAGGCCGAGCCTGTCAGTATGGAGCGGATAATCATCTCCACGCGGAAACCTTCGCACTTCAGTCCGACGGTCACCATCGGGTCGGGCGTTCCCAGCTTCCAGTTGGGACAGATATCGGTAGTCAAGTCGAGGAACTTGGCGGCAATCTGGTTCAGTACCTGTCCCTTGTAGGGGATACCCTTGGGCAGCACTACGTCGAATGCCGAGATGCGGTCTGTGGCCACCATCACCAGCAGGTCGTCGTTGATATCATACACATCGCGTACCTTTCCGTGGTACACGCTTTTCTGTCCCTTGAAGTGGAAATCAGTCTTTGTTAATGCTTTCATCTTTATATTTGACAATTTTACTATTTCATTATTAGACAATTGCTACTCCTTCATTTCCTTATCGAACTGCTCGTAGGCATTGACGATGCGGGTGACGAGCTTGTGGCGGACGATGTCGCTGCGATCGAGATTCACCACGCCGATGCCCTCCAGTCCGTCGAGCACCCGTAGTGCTTCGATGAGTCCGCTCTTCTGCGGTCGCGGCAAGTCAATCTGCGTCATGTCGCCCGTGATAATCATCTTCGTGTTCCATCCCATGCGGGTGAGGAACATCCGTATCTGCGCGGGTGTCGTGTTTTGTGCCTCGTCCAGTATGACGACGGCGTCGCTCAGCGTCCTTCCTCGCATGAAGGCCAGCGGCGCTATCTGTATCTGGTGCTTCTCCATCATGTCCTGCAGCTTCACCTGCGGCAGCATGTCCTCTAGCGCGTCGTAGAGCGGTTGCAGGTAGGGGTCAATCTTGTCCTTCATGTCTCCGGGCAGGAAACCTAACTTCTCGCCTGCCTCGACGGCGGGTCGCGAGAGGATGATCTTCTTGGCCGTCTTCTCCTTCAGCGCCTTCACGGCCAACGCTATCGAGAGGTACGTCTTACCCGTTCCCGCCGGTCCTACGGCAAACACCATGTCGTTCTGCTTGTAAGCCTCTATCAGCCGCTGCTGGTTCTCTGTGCGAGCCTTGATGGGGCGTCCCGACATTGTGTAGACCACCACGTCGTCGGGCACTTCCTTGGTGTGTCCGCCTCGGATGATGTCGAGTATGTCCTCCTCGGTCAGCGAGTTGAACTTCAGGATGTGACGCCGTATCTGCTCAATGCTTTCCTCGAAGGCTGCCATCTGTTCCTCGTCGCCCAGGACGCGAATCACGTTGTCGCGTGCCACGACCCTCAACTTGGGGTAGAGCGAGCGGATCATCTGTAGATGACAATTGCCGACACCGTAGAACACCACGGTGTCAATATCCTCCAAAACGATGTGCTTCTCTATCAATCTGTATACAAATTTTAATTTTGCTTGCAAAGTTACGCAAAATATTTGTATCTTTGCACCTCGAAACAGAATTTTTTTATGAAACTGACGAAAAAGAGATATTTGCAGGGCTTTATTGTTGTCACACTTCTGCTACTAGTGGTGCGCTCGGTGTTCCCCGACGTTGCCAAGCCTACAGCGGTTGTCGAGACAGAAGTTCCCGAGGAAAAGCCGATGGAGACTGAGCCTGTGCAGGTGCGGCGGCAAGAACCGCCGAAACCCACATCGTTTGCCGACACTCGTCCGCATCGTATCACGAGTGTGCCCAGCTACAAGGCGGAGTTCCCCGATACCAATGCCGTCCAGCTTGTGGCTGCCCAGCAATGGGGTGTGACGCCCGTCAAGAACCGTGCCGATGCTGAGGCGCGCAAAAAGGAACTGGTCTATGTCGCCAGTTCGCCCTACTATCACGTCGACCCCCTGCGTCAGAGCATTCCCTACCTCGTGCCCCGTGCTGCCGTCTTGCTGCAAGACATCGGACAGGCTTTCTTCGACTCCTTATATATAAAAGGTGTACCCCTGCACCGTTTCATCGTTACCAGCGTGCTGCGTACGGAGGAGGACGTAAACCGCCTGCGCCGCTTCAACGGCAATGCCACCGAGAACTCCTGCCATTTATACGGCACGACGTTCGACATCTGCTACAACCGCTATGAGACGGTGGAGGATCCTGACGGTCCCCGCCGCCGCGAAGTGCGCAACGATACCTTGAAGTTTGTGCTCTCGGAAGTGCTCCGCGATATGCGCCAGCAGGGCCGCTGCTACATCAAGTATGAGGTGAAGCAGGGCTGCTTTCACATGACCGTCCGTTGACGCTGTAACTTTGGTCGGAGTAAACTCACCTTTTAGTCGGAGTAAACTACCCCCTTTGGTCGGACTAAAGTCCCCGCTTTCTGCTACCTACCAAACGGTCATAGCAGCAACCGTAACCGTTTTTGTAAAGAGTAAAGAGTTGCCCAAACAGAAAAAAAGTGACAAATTGTTTGGTGGTTTCAGGAGAAATGTGTACTTTTGCAGCCGATAAACGTAAAAAGCGTGTAAAAATGACAAGTCTGAACCTGATTAACAGCCTCATTATTATTCGACTGCGCAAGGCGGCCGGAAGTGACGGGGTGTGTGTATAATCAGACGTAAGACGAACAACGACAATACAAAGCCTTTCTCACTTCCGGGTGTAGAGAGGCTTTTTTCGTTAAGGTGAAATTGCCAAATAGTCAAATAGTAAAATAGTCAAATTGTAAGATGAACAGATTGTTTATTTTCGACACGACGCTGCGCGACGGTGAACAGGTGCCTGGCTGCCAACTCAACACGGTTGAGAAGATACAGGTGGCTAAGGCGCTTGAGCAGTTGGGCGTCGACGTGATTGAAGCAGGATTTCCTGTGTCCAGTCCTGGTGACTTCAACTCAGTGATTGAGATTTCGAAGGCCGTCACGTGGCCTACCATCTGTGCGCTGACGCGAGCCGTTGAGCACGACATCGATGTGGCCTTCGAGGCCCTGAAGTATGCCAAACACAAGCGCATCCACACGGGTATCGGCACCTCAGACGAGCACATCCAGTACAAGTTCAACTCTACCCGTGAGGAGATTCTGGAGCGGGCGGTAGAGGCCACGAAGTACGCCAAGCGCTACGTGGACGATGTGGAGTTCTACTGCGAGGATGCCGGACGTACGGACAACGAGTATCTGGCAAGGGTGGTGGAGGCCGTCATCAAGGCTGGTGCGACGGTAGTGAACATTCCTGACACGACGGGCTACTGTCTGCCGCAGGAGTACTACGAGAAAATCAAGTACCTGATGGAACATGTCGACGGCATTGACCGTGCCATCATCTCGACCCATTGCCACAACGACCTCGGAATGGCAACGGCCAACTCGCTGAATGGTGTGTTGGCAGGAGCCCGTCAGGTTGAGGTGACGGTCAACGGCATCGGCGAACGGGCTGGCAACACCTCGTTGGAGGAGATAGCCATGATATTGAAATGTCACAAGTCGATAGGCATCGAGACGAACATCAACACCACGAAGATATACCCCATCAGCCGCATGGTGTCGAGCCTGATGAACATGCCCGTACAACCCAACAAGGCCATCGTGGGACGCAACGCCTTTGCCCACTCATCGGGCATCCATCAGGACGGTGTGCTGAAGAACGTGCATACCTACGAAATTATGGACCCGAAGGACGTGGGCATCGATGACAATAGCATCGTGCTGACGGCCCGCTCTGGACGTGCCGCCCTGAAGCATCGCCTGCACGTTAACGGCGTCGATGTCGAGGATTCGAAACTCGATAAGATCTATGAAAAGTTCCTGCAACTTGCCGACCAGAAGAAGGAGGTGGCCGATGCCGATGTGCTGATGCTGGCAGGTGCCGACACCGCCGACCAGCATGCCGTCCGTTTGGACTTCCTGCAGGTGACGACGGGTAAGGGTGTGAAGTCGGTGGCCTCGATAGGTCTTGATATCAGCGGTCAGAAATTTGAGGCTGCCGCCTCGGGCAACGGCCCTGTGGATGCTGCCATCAAGGCGCTAAAGCGCATCATCATGAAACAGATGACGCTGAAGGAGTTTACCATACAGGCCATCTCGAAAGGCTCCGACGATGTGGGTAAGGTTCACATGCAGGTGGAGTACGACGGCCAGCTCTATTATGGCTTTGGTGCCGATACCGACATCGTGACAGCCTCCGTAGAAGCATATATTGACTGTATCAATAAGTTCAAGGTAGAATGAATACGCTGTTTGACAAGATTTGGGACCAGCACGTCGTGCAACAGGTAGCCGACGGCCCCACACAACTGTATATCGACCGTCTGTACTGCCATGAGGTGACGTCGCCGCAGGCCTTCGACGGTCTGAGAGCTCGCGGACTGAAGTGTTTCCGTCCAGAGAAGATCTACTGCATGCCCGACCACAATACACCGACTCACGATCAGGACCAGCCCATCGTCGACCCCGTCTCGAAGCAGCAGGTGGACACGTTGGAGCGCAATGCCCGTGAGTTCGGACTGACGCACTACGGTATGGGCACACGCGACAACGGTATCATCCACGTCGTAGGCCCTGAGAAGGGGCTTTCGCTGCCTGGTATGACCATCGTCTGTGGCGACTCCCACACCTCGACCCACGGCGCTATGGGCGCTGTCGCCTTCGGCATCGGCACCTCGGAGGTGGAGATGGTGATGGCCTCGCAATGCATCCTGCAGCAGAAGCCCAAGTCGATGCGCATCAACGTCAACGGTAAGCTGCAGAAGGGCGTGACTGCCAAGGACGTGGCCCTCTACCTGATGTCGCAGCTGACGACCTCGGGCGCTACGGGCTACTTTGTGGAGTATGCAGGTGACGTCATCACCACTATGTCGATGGAAGGTCGCCTGACGCTCTGCAACCTCTCGATAGAGATGGGGGCACGTGGTGGCTTCATCGCTCCTGACGACGTGACCTTTAACTATATAAAAGGTCGTGAGTTTGCCCCCAAGGGCGAGGCTTGGGACAAGGCAGTCGCCTACTGGCGCACACTCCGAAGTGGCAATGACGCCGTTTTTGATAAGGAACTGACATTCAATGCGGAAGACATTGAGCCGCGAATCACTTATGGAACCAATCCAGGGATGGGAATAGGGATTACGGAGCGCATACCAGACCCCTCCAACCTCCCCTGTTTAGGGGAGGCTACCAACACTCCCCCTAAACAGGGGGAGACGGAGGGGGTCTTGCGTTCTCTTAAATATATGGGCTTCATCCCCAACCAGCAACTATTGGGTACGAAGGTCGACTACGTCTTCCTCGGCGCCTGCACCAATGGCCGCATCGAGGACTTCCGTGCTTTTGCATCCATCGTGAAAGGCCGCAAGAAGGCTGACGACGTGGTGGCTTGGCTGGTGCCAGGTTCATGGGCCGTCCGTCAGCAGATTGAGGACGAGGGCCTCGACAAGGTGTTGGCAGAAGCAGGCTTCGAGATCCGTCAGCCAGGCTGCTCAGCCTGCTTGGCGATGAACGACGACAAGGTGCCTGCGGGCAAGTTAGCCGTCTCAACCTCGAATCGCAACTTCGAAGGTCGCCAAGGACCTGGTGCCCGCACCATCTTAGCCTCGCCGCTGACCGCTGCTGCCGCTGCCGTAACAGGAGTAATAACCGACCCACGAGAAATGCTATGAAACAGAAATTCAATGTAATAACCAGTACGTGCGTGCCCCTTCCGATAGAGAATGTGGACACCGACCAGATAATACCCGCCCGATTCCTGAAGGCCACCACCCGCGAGGAACGCTTCTTTGGCGACAACCTGTTTCGCGACTGGCGCTACAGGGCCGACGGCACCGTGGTTGAGGATTTCGTCCTCAACAACCCCCAATACTCAGGCTGCATCCTCGTGGCCGGCAAGAACTTCGGCTCAGGCTCCAGCCGCGAGCATGCTGCGTGGGCTATCGCGGGCTACGGCTTCCGCGTGGTCATCTCGTCGTTCTTTGCCGACATCCACAAGAACAACGAACTGAACAACTTCGTGCTGCCCGTGCAGGTCAGCGAGCCGTTCTTGCAGGAATTGTTTGCGACCATCCAAAGCGACCCAAAGGCCGAGGTCAGGGTTGACCTGCCCAACCAGACGGTCACCAACCTCGCCACGGGCCACAGCGAGCACTTCGACATCAACGGCTACAAGAAGCATTGCCTGATGAACGGGCTTGACGATATTGACTTCCTGATGCAGAACCAGGACAAAACCGAACAATGGGAACATGGAAACAAAGTTTGTTGAGATATTAGACTCCACGCTGCGCGACGGCGAGCAGACCAACGGCGTGTCGTTCCTGCCGCACGAGAAGCTGATGATAGCCCGCATGCTGCTGCACGACCTCAATGTGGACCGCATTGAGGTGGGGTCGGCACGGGTGAGCGACGGCGAGAAGGACGGTGTGAGGATGATTTGCCGCTATGCCCAGCAGATAGGCTGTCTGGAGCGGGTCGAGGTGCTCGGCTTCGTGGACGGCAACAAGAGCATTGACTGGATTGCCGACTGCGGCTGTAAGGTCATCAACCTGCTGGCCAAGGGCTCGCTGAAGCATTGTCAGCAGCAGTTGGGCAAGACGCCTGAGGAGCATATCAGCGATATCCGTCAGTCGGTGGCCTACGCCCGTCAGCAGGGCATCACCGTGAACCTCTATTTGGAGGACTGGTCGAACGGCATGAAAGATTCCCCTGAGTATGTCTATCAGCTGATGGATGAATTGGTGGACAGCGGCATACGTCGTTTCATGCTGCCTGACACGTTAGGCATCATGAACCCCCTGCAGGTCATCGACTATTTTCGCAAGATGCTGAAACGCTATCCTGACACCCATTTCGACTTCCACGCCCACAACGACTACGACCTGGCTGTGTCGAACTCGCTGGCAGCCGTCTATAGCGGTGCCCGCGGATTGCACGTCACCGTCAACGGACTTGGCGAGCGGTGTGGTAATGCCCCGTTGTCGAGTGTGCAGGTCATCCTGAAAGACCAGTTCCACGCCTTTACCAGCATTGTCGAGGACAAGCTCAACGCCATCAGCCGGATGGTGGAGAGCTACAGCGGCATTGCCGTTGCCCCCAACCAGCCCATCATCGGCGACAACGTCTTCACGCAGGTGGCTGGTATTCATGCCGACGGCGACAAGAAAGACCGCCTCTATCAGAACGACCTGGTGCCTGAGCGCTTCGGACGCAAACGGGAATACGCCCTGGGCAAGACCAGTGGCAAGGCCAACATTGCCAAGAACCTCGAAGAGCTTGGATTGGAACTGACGCCTGAGCAGCAGCGGCGCGTGACGGAACGCATCACGGAGCTGGGCGACAAGAAGGAACTCGTGACACAGGAAGACCTGCCCTACATCGTCAGCGACGTACTGAAGCACGATACGCCCGACGATAAGGTGAAGTTGGTAAGTTACGTGGTATCAACGGCTTACGGACTGAAGCCTGGGGCAAACATCAAAGTGGAAATCAACGGTCAGCAGTACGAGGCCTCAGCAACGGGCGACGGTCAGTATGACGCCTTCGTCAAGTCGTTGCGCTTCATCTATAAGAAGTATCTCGACCGCACGTTCCCCATCCTGGCCAACTACGCCGTCACCATCCCCCCCGGCGGTCGTACTGATGCGTTGGTGCAGACCGTCATCACCTGGGACGACAACGGTCGGCTGCTTCGCACCCGCGGCCTGGATGCCGACCAGACGGAAGCTGCCATCAAGGCCACCTTTAAAATGCTGAACATTATTGAAAACGAAATCAACAACAAGTTATGAAACTGAGAATAGCCATATTGCCGGGCGACGGTATCGGTCCGGAGATCATGAAACAAGGTGTGGCCGTGATGGATGCCATTGCCGCGAAGTGCGGACACGAGTTCGTCTATGAAGAGGCGCTGGTGGGAGCCTGTGCCATTGAGGCCGTCGGCGACCCCTATCCTGAAGCCACCCACGATGCCTGTATGCGGGCTGACGCCGTCCTCTTTGCTGCCGTCGGCGACCTGAAGTACGACAATGACCCCACGCTGAAGGTACGTCCTGAGACGGGCTTGCTGGCGATGCGTAAGAAGTTAGGACTCTATGCCAACGTTCGTCCTGTGGCCACCTTCGACTGCTTGCTCCACAAGTCGCCTCTGAAGGAAGAACTGCTGCGTGGTGCCGATTTCGTTGTCATCCGCGAGTTGACAGGCGGCATGTACTTCGGCGAGAAGTATCAGGATAACGACAAGGCTTATGATACCAACATCTACACCCGTCCGGAAATTGAGCGTATCCTGAAGGTCGCCTTTGAGATGGCGATGACGCGCCGCCGCCACCTGACTGTTGTCGATAAGGCCAACGTGCTGGCTTCCAGTCGTCTGTGGCGCCAGGTGGCCAAGGAGATGGAATCACAGTATCCAGAGGTCAAGACCGACTATATGTTCATCGACAATGCCTCGATGCGCGTACTCACCGAGCCGCGCTTCTTTGATGTCATTGTAACGGAGAATACCTTCGGCGATATCCTGACTGACGAGACGTCGTGCATCACGGGCTCGATGGGCCTACAGCCTTCATCGTCGTTGGGTGAGCATACACCGCTCTTTGAACCCGTTCACGGCTCTTGGCCCCAGGCTGCTGGTCAGAACCTGGCCAATCCGCTGGCACAGATTCTCTCTGCCGCTATGTTGCTGGAGCACTTCGGACTGGAGCGTGAAGGTCGTATCGTCCGCGATGCCGTCAATGCCTCGCTCGATGCCCATGTACGTACCCCTGAGATTCAGGTGGAAGGCAGTCCTCAGTATGGTACTGCTGAAGTAGGGCAGTGGATTGTCAATTACATCAAGAACTAATAAACAAAAACCCTGCAGTTATGAAGCGGAATCTATTGTTGTCAGTCCTTCTTACAGTAGTCGCCCTGACTTATGGTCAGACAGGCCAGTACTATCCTTCGGAGCGCTTCTCAAGCGGTCTCATCAATGATGTATGTCAGGACAAGTTCGGATATATTTGGATAGCTACCGAGAACGGACTGAACAAGTTCGATGGCTATCGCTTCACGACCTACCTGCACCAGTCGGGCAACGAGTCCACGCTGAACAGCAATATAGTGGTCAAACTCTACAACGACAGCCAAGGGCGATTGTGGGTTGGTACCCGTTTGGGACTTTCCCGCTTTGACTATGGTTCAGGGCGCTTTGTCGAATATCCCTTTTCCAACAATGAGACGCCCCGTGTTATCAGCATGATGGAACGTCGTAACGGTGATTTCCTGGTAGGTACCTCAGGCCGCGGACTCCACCTGCTAACAGGCGACTCACTTCAGAAGATACCAGACGGCTACTCCTCCAGCGGTGGTAAATGGTATTTCAACCAGATGATGGAGGATAGCAAGGGACGTTTCTGGAAGTGCGGCTACGGCGAAGAGGTGACGTTCATGGAACACGGCGAGGTTCATCAGTTGTTCGTTGAAAAGGGTATGGTGGTGAAGTTGGTCGAGGTCGGCGACGAGATCCTGATCATCTGTCTGCATGGCATCTACAGCTATCGCAACGGTGAACTCTCGCTGGCGAATATCGATATGTCAGCCTTTGCCGGCAAGGATGTCGTGATGTGCAGCGCTTATCTGGACCGTGATGACAATCTCTACATCGGCACCCGAGGCGACGGACTCTTCAAGCTGTCGAAAGGCAGCAGGACACTGAATCGCGTGGAGTGCAGTCTGCAAGGTATCGACCTGAACACGGCCAAAATCATGGCTATCCAGGAAGACCGTCTGGGGAATATCTGGCTGGGGTGTCAGTCGAAGGGACTGGTGATGCTTCCCCGCTTGCAGCCGCAGTTCTCGTCATGGAGTTTCTTGGCTCAGCGTTACAGCGTCAGCTCTACCATTACCTCCGTCTGTGAGGGCAATCAGGGGATGACGTGGTGTACACTTCAGGGTAATGGTGTCTATGGTTTTGACAATCACGGACGTATCGTTGCCCATCCGTCAGCCCCTACGGCTGCCGAGTTCATCTATCGTGACAAGCACAAGAACTACTGGATTGGTACTGACGAGGCTTTGTACGCCTACGACCCGTTGACAGGACGTTCAGAGCGTCATATCTCATTGGTTTGTGAGAAACTGAACGACATGATTGACAACGGCGACGGCAATCTGTATATCTCAACCTATTCTCGCGGATTCTGTATTTACAACACGTTGACTCACGAAGTGCGCAAGTACCTTTCTACAGACGAGAATCCTGTCAAGGGAAAGCTGTGGAACAACTGGATACTGGCCATGATGTTCGACCATAACGGCCGTTTGTGGCTGGCCACTTCGTCAGGTGTCTGTGCCTACGATCCGAAGGACGACAGTTTCCATCCCTATGGATGGGAGAAACAGTTGGACGGCAGGATGTGCTACTCGCTCTGTGAGACACGCAAGGGTGAGATACTCATCGGCACTGACCAGGGACTATACCGCTATGCTGCCGGAGCTGACGAGGCCGTTCCCTTCGATGATGATGGCGTCCTTGCCGACAAGGTGGTTGGCTACATCGTCGAGGCTGCCGATGGCGACATCTGGTGCTCTACGTCTATGGGCATCTGGCAGTATGACGTCAAGAAGAAGAAGTTCATCGGCCATGTCAGTGGCAATGGTCTGACGGCCAAGGAGTATATCAACTGCGTGGGAATGCATACGGCTGACGATATGGTGTATTTAGCTAACAACGACGGTCTGACGGTGTTCCTGCCTTCGAAGGTGACAGGTAGTCACAAGGAGCTGCCTGATGTCAAGATGACGGGCTTCTATATTGCAGGCAATAGCACCAACCGCTTGTCTGAGCAGAACCATTATCGTGTTTCCTATCTGGACACAGGAATTTCACTGGAGTTCTCCTTGCTCGACTTCAACAATCCCAGCAGCATTATCTATGAGTACCGCATCAACAATGGCAAGTGGATTCAGGCTCCTGAGGGACAGAACTCCATCCAACTGAGCCACCTGCAGCCTGGTACGTATAACATTGAGGTTCGCGCACTCTCTGCAGATGTCTATTCCAAGCCTACCGTCATTACTGTAACCGTGACACCTCCCTGGTATCTGTCTACATGGGCATACCTTATATATATTATTGCATTGCTGGGTATCATCATCTGGTCAGGTTGGGCTTGGCGCCGCCGTACCAAGCGGCAGCTGGCTGAAGAGAAGATGAAGTTCCTCATCAATGCCACCCACGACATCCGATCGCCGCTGACGCTCATCATGGGACCGCTGGCCAAGTTGAAGGACCTTGTCGGCGAGAATGAAGGCAAAGGCTATATCGACACGATAGACCGCAACGCTCAACGCCTGATGCAAATTGTGAACCAGATACTCGATGAGCGGCGCATCGACAAGAACCAAATGCAGCTGCACTGTCGGGAGACCAACCTGGTGGACTTCATCAGTGGTATCTGTAAGCTTTACCAGTTCAGCGCTGAGCAGCGTAACATCACCTTCACCTTCGAGCATGAGAAAGACCACGTGATGGCTTGGGTCGACCGCATCAACTTTGATAAGGTCATCTCTAACCTGTTGTCCAATGCTTTCAAATATACCTTTGAGGGTGGTGAGGTAAAAGTGGTGCTCCGCGATACGGAGAAGACGGTGGATATACAGGTCGTTGACAACGGCATCGGTTTTAAGGATGAGAACCCCGAACGGCTCTTCGACCGTTTCTACCAAGGACGTAACTCGGGCGATATAGGCATGCAGGGAACAGGCATCGGACTTAACCTCTGCCGCGCCATTACGCAGATGCATGGCGGTCAGATTAAGGCACAAAATCGTATTGATGTGCCTCAGGGTGCCTGCTTCACGGTGACTTTGCCTAAGGGTAACAGGCACCTTACTCCTGAACAAATACTCACCGATACGCCTGCCCGTGAAATATTGTCATCTAACAAGGATGGTCGTCAGCCTTTCCGTCAGTTCAAAGTGCTGGTGGTCGACGACGACCGCGAGATTGCCGACTACATCATCGGTGAACTGGGCAGTTATTACAAGTTTGACCATGCACCCAATGGTAAGGAGGCGCTTAAGACCTTGCTGACAGGCAGTTACGATCTGGTTATCAGCGATGTGATGATGGAGGAAATGGATGGCCTTACCTTGCTGAAGCGCATTAAGTCACACCCGCAGATATCTCAGTTGCCAGTCATTATGCTGACCTCGAAGGCTGAGGTAGAGAATAAACTGGAAGGACTGAAGTTAGGCGCCGATGCCTATCTGGCTAAGCCTTTCAATATGGAGGAACTTCACATCCAGATAGACAACCTCATTGATAACGTCCGTCGTCTGCGTGGCAAGTTCAGTGGAGCCGTGGCTCAGGAGGAACGTGTGGAGAACATTGAGGTGAAGAGCTATGATGACAGTCTGATGGAGCGTATCATGCGTTCCGTCAACGCCAATATGTCAAACCCGGAATACAGCGTCGATATGCTGGCCAGTGATGTAGGCATCAGCCGTGCTCAGCTTCACCGCCGTATGAAGGAGATTACTGGTCTGTCGTCAGGAAAGTTCCTCCGCAACCTGCGTATGGAGCAGGCGGCGCGACTGTTGCGTGAGGAGAAAGTGAACATTTCACAAGTAGCCGACTTGGTGGGTTATGCTGACCAGGCACACTTCTCAACAGCGTTCAAAGCCCACTTCGGACTGTCACCGACAGAATATATTGAATCTCATAAGGATAAATAGAACGTTTTCGTATGTGATTGAGACGTTTTCCTTGAGCTGTTCATATTTTTTGTTCTAACTTTGCAGCAGTTTAGTTAGTTCAAAGAATATGAGCAGCCGTTTTTATTGTTTCCTTTTCGTAATGTGGTTGGCAGTCGATGTAGTGTCAGCAGTTAATCAACTTGAGGTTAGTGCCCAGTCGGGTGCCTTCACCATCGTCCAAGGAGGGAAGGCCGCCGCTGTGTCGGTGTCATCTGGCGAATCTGTTGTCGTGAGAAAGGTAGCCCATCTACTGGCCACTGATGTGCAGCGTGTCACTGGAGTGCTTCCTGTGGTGACCAATAAACCGTCAGGGGCGAGTGTCGTTATCGGCACCATCGGTCATAACTCCTACATCGACCGTTTAATAGCCCGTGGGAAGTTGGATGTGTCTGCCATTCGTGGGGGCTGGGAGCAGTATATGTTGAAAGTGGTGGATGGACGTCTTGTCATCGTTGGCAGTGATCGTCGCGGAACGGCCTACGGCGTGTTGTCGCTGTCCGAGGCAATGGGTGTGTCACCTTGGTACTGGTGGGCAGATGTACCTGTACCTCATCGTGACAATCTCTATGTTTCTGCCGATTATACATCCCATACGCCTTCAGTTAAGTATCGTGGTATCTTTATCAACGACGAGGACTGGGGATTGAAACCGTGGGCTTCGAAGAACTATGAGAAAGAGTTGGGTGACATAGGCCCTCGCACCTATGCGCGTGTCTGCGAGTTATTACTACGTTTGAAGGCCAATATGCTAGCACCTGCTATGCATTCTTGTACGGGGGCTTTTTACAGCCATCCTGAAAGTAAGGTCGTTGCTGATTCCTTTGGCATCATCATCACCACCTCCCATTGTGAACCGCTGCTATTGAATAATGCCGCTAAGAGCGAATGGGATTCAGGACGCGATGGTGAATGGAACTACAAGACCAACCGCGAGACCATCTATAAGAAATGGAACAATCGTCTCAGCGAAGCCGCTCAATACGAGAATATCTATACTGTGGCTATGCGTGGCGTCCATGATGAAGGTCTGCGCGGCAGTCTTCCTATGGAGGAGCGCGTACCACTGATTGAGAAGGTCATCAAAGAACAGCGCGAACTGCTTGAAAAGCATTGTACTTTGCAGCCTGCCCACGAAGTTCCCCAAATCTTTGTCCCCTACAAAGAGACGATGGACATCTATGAGAACGGCCTTCGTGTGCCTGACGATATTACGTTGGTTTGGGTAGACGATAACTACGGCTATATGAAACGTGTATCGAATCCTGAGGAGCAGAAACGGTCGGGTAGGGCTGGCGTCTACTACCACCTTTCCTATTTAGGAGCACCACACGATTATTTGTGGCTCAACACTACACCGCCTGTGCTGATGTATGAGGAACTGCGCAAGGCTTTCGATAACGGTGCCGACCGCTACTGGCTACTCAATGTGGGAGACATTAAGCCCATGGAACTGGGCATGCAGACTTTCTTCGATATGGCGTGGAACATTGATGAAGACGATGATTTTACCTTCGAAGATGCCTACAGTCATCAAGCTGAGTTCCTTGCCAAGACTTTTGGTCTTCCACTCTCCACTTTCCAGTCTGTCCTTGATGACTATTACCGCTTAGCATGGAGCCGCAAGCCCGAGTTTATGGGTTGGGACTACGAATGGGATGACAAGGAACATACGGGGCTGAAGCCTACGGAGTACTCGTTTAAACATTATGACGAGGCCCAACGCCGATTGGCTGACTACCAGCGCATTAGCGACGAAGTAGAAGTAATAAGTGAGAGATTGAAAATGGTAAGTGGAGAGGCGGCTACTGCCTTCTTCGAACTGCTACAGTTCTCCGTTCAGGGTGCCTGTCAAATGAATCGCAAGTTCCTCATGGCACAGTTGAATCAGGAATTAGCCACTGAGGGCCGCTATGCCGAGGCGAACTGGGCTGCCCGTCAGATGGAAGAGGCTTACGACAGTATAGAGGCCCTTAATCGCCGTTACAACAGGCAACTTAATGGAAAGTGGGATGGTATGATGGCACTCTCTACCAGTTTCACTCCCACCTGCCAGTACTATCAGAAGCCAGAGGTAAAGCGTTTCGATGGTGTTGGGGAACGATCTGTAGTACTGGCACCACTCAGAGGCATTCAGCCTAAGGACTGCCAGGTTATCATTCCCTCTGACTTCCGTCAGCATGGCAAGACGGAGGGTGTCAGGATTATCAAAGGCTTAGGCTACGACGGACAAGTCCTGCAGTTTGGCGACCCATCAAAAGAGTCTAAGGACGGCAAGCATGAAGCCATCGAATATAAATTCAAGGCCATGCAAGACTCTGTCGACATTATCATCTACGCCGTGCCCTTCTGGTCCCTCTATAAGGGGAAAACGAACCGTATCTACGTCAGTATAGACAATTCGTCTGTCCAGATTTTCGATAATAAATTCAAGGAGTACGACCGTACATGGAAAGACCAGGTGATGCGCAATGGCATCTCTTGTCGTCTGCGCTTCGCCGTTGACAAGCACCGTGAGATAAATAATCTGCGCATTCAAGGTGACTCGGGGCAGATGATACAGCGTATCATTATCGATTGGGGCGGACTGCAGCCGTCTTATATCGGACCGTCGCGCTGATAAGAGATGGTGAAAATAAATATGCCGAAAGTTTTGCACTTTCGGCTTTTTTATCTATCTTTGCAAACGATTACTAACAAACAGCGTATCAATTCCTAAAAACAACAAACAATATGAAACAGACAATTCTTGTCACAGGTGGCACAGGCTTCATAGGCAGTCATACCACCGTTGAACTGCAACAGGCAGGTTATGAAGTAGTTATCATTGACAACCTCTCGAATTCTAACGCTAACGTCATTGATGGTATCGAGAAGATAACGGGCATACGTCCCGCTTTTGAGAAGGTTGACTGTTGTGACTTCGAAGCACTTGAGGGTGTGTTCAAGAAATACCCCAAAATTGAAGGCATCATTCATTTCGCCGCTTCGAAGGCCGTGGGCGAATCTGTGGAAAAGCCATTGCTCTATTATCGCAACAACCTCACCAGCCTCATCAACCTGTTGGAACTTATGCCGAAGTACGATGTGAAGGGTATTATCTTCTCAAGTTCCTGCACCGTCTATGGCCAACCTTCACAGGAGAACCTGCCTGTTACGGAGAAGGCTCCCATCCAGAAGGCTATGTCGCCCTATGGCAACACGAAGCAGATTAATGAGGAGATTATTCATGACTACATCCACTCTGGAGCGCCTATCAAGAGTATCATCCTGCGTTATTTCAACCCCATCGGTGCGCACCCCACGGCTCTCATCGGCGAACTGCCTAACGGTGTGCCTATGAATTTGATTCCCTTTGTCACACAGACGGCTATGGGCATCCGTGGACAACTTAAAATCTTCGGCAACGACTACAATACCCCCGACCACACCTGTATCCGCGACTACATCTATGTCGTTGATTTGGCGAAAGCTCATGTAAAGGCTATGGAGCGAGTGCTTGACAAGCCTGAAACCGATGCCGTCGAGGTGTTTAATATTGGTACTGGTCGCGGACTGTCAACCCTCGAGGTCGTCGAAGGCTTTGAGAAAGCAACCGGCGTGAAAGTGAATTGGACCTATGCTCCACGTCGCGAAGGCGACATCGAGCAGGTATGGGGTGATGTGACCAAGGCCAACGAGGTGTTGGGATGGAAGGCTGAAACTCCTACTGACGAGGTACTCCGCTCAGCCTGGAAATGGCAGGAAAAGCTGCGTGAAGACGGTATACAATAAGGCATTGACCAATTTTGAAAACTTTTTGAGACGTATTTATTTGGTCACTTCAACAAATAGCTGTAATTTTGCAGCCCGAAAGGAAAAGATTTTTTGATTTGTTTTAGTAGATTAGTTTTTAAGTAGTTTGTTTTGAAGACGGGATGTCGTGATGACATCCCGTCTTTTGTTCTCTATTCGTTTGCGTGTTTCAAAAATTATTCGTACTTTTGCAAACGTATGCGGAAACTCGTCTTATTACTATTGCTCCTTAGCTGTTTGACTATCCATGCGCAGTCATACGAGCCAGTGGACGGTGGCTTTGTCTGTGTGAACGGTGTCAACCGCTTCACCCGTGCCCTTTATGGCGGGTGGAGTGACTGGCGTTTGGAAACTAGTGATCGTCCTGTCTTTGCGGTGGTGAAGAAGGATTTTCACCGCAATATCCGCTTCCGCGTCAACGGCATACCTCTTGACTCTACAAATTACTGTCGCGCTACGTATGTCAATGGCATGCGTATCTATAGTCTGCGTGACCAGCGTTGGGGCAGTGAGGCCGAGTTGTCGTTGCAGGTGGTGGCACTGCCTGACAGGGAGGGGGCTGTGTGGCTTTTCGATGACCGCCATTTCGTTAAGCCAGTTAATTTCGAGGCTCGTGTTTGTGCCATCGCCAATCCGAAACTCCACCGTAACGGCGACATTGGTGTCGACAAACCCGGTGTCTTCGAGGCGACGGCTGATGAGAAGGACCTGATGACAAAAACGTGGAAGGGTGGACGGGAAACGTGGTTTGTCATCGACTCCATCAATAAGATTACTAACTATAGTGACGACGAGGCCCGCCGTCTCTTTCAGAAGGCCGTCATTCACAATCAGGAGTTGGCCGGACGTATCAGCTTCAGTACCCCTGACCCCTATATCAATGCTTTGGCAAGTGCCCTGGTCTTTGCGGCTGATGGTGACTGGGACGGTAAGACGTGGCTCCACGGTTGTATCGGCTGGCGCATGCCCTTGGCCGGCTGGCGGGCTGCCTACGTGGGCGACGTACTGGGCTGGCACGACCGTCAGCGCTCTCATTTCGATGCCTATGCCAAGAGTCAGGTGACCAATGTGGAGCCCACCATTCCGCATCCCTCGCAGGACCCGAAGATGAACATGGCAAGGGCGGAGAAGAGGTGGGGCACGCAGATGTACTCCAATGGCTATATCTGTCGTAATCCTGAGCGCAACGACCAAATGCACCACTACGACATGAACCTGAATTACATCGACGAACTACTTTGGCACTTCCAGTATGATGCTGATACGGCATATATGCGTAAGATGTGGCCTGTCATCAAGTCGCACTTGGCATGGGAAAAGCGTAACTACGACCCCGACGGCGACCACCTCTATGATGCCTACTGCTGCATCTGGGCCTCGGACGCACTCTATTACAGCGGGGGGGCTGTCACCCACTCGTCGGCCTATAACTATCGTGGAAACAAGCTTGCCGCCCGTATTGCCGAAATCATTGGTGAGGACGCTACACCCTATGCCCAGGAGGCCGAGGCCATCCTCCAGGCCATGAACCAGCGGCTATGGATGCCGACGAAGGGCGTCTGGGCGGAGTATCAGGACGAGATGGGACTGCGTCGGCTGCATGAGAGTCCTGCCGTATGGTCGGTCTATACGCCGATCGACTGTGGCGCCTGTACGTCGGAGCAGGCTTTCCAGGCTGTCCGCTGGGTGTCGGCATCTATTCCCCATATTCACGTAGCCGATACAGACTATCATACCATTGCCACCTCCAACTGGATGCCCTATTCGTGGAGCATCAACAACGTGGCGGCGGCTGAGGTCATGCATACGGCGCTGGCCTATTTCGAGGCCGGTTATTCAGGCTACGACCTGATGAAGGCCAACATCCTCGACCAGATGTACTACGGCCAGTCACCAGCCAACTTCGGGCAGATCAGTAAGTACGATGCGGCCCGTGGCGAGTGCTATCGCGACTTCGGCGACTGTATTGGTATCTCTTCAAGGACGCTCATCCAGGGACTCTTTGGCATCGTCCCTCAGGCGCTCTACGGAAAGTGCATCATCCGTCCCGACTTCCCGGCAGGGTGGGACAGCGTGGCCGTCAAGACGCCCTACCTTTCTTATACGTACACGCGTAAGGGTGGGGTGGAGCGCTACGAGATTACCCAGCATTTCCGTCAGCCGCTGAAGATGGTCATCCATCAGAACACCGGCCTGGGCCGTTATATCGATACCGAGGGAACGGCCGAACAGCATCAGGTTATTGAGGTGGAAGACCCCGGCATGGTGCTGAGCAGCAAGCATCCCATGCCGGAGCGTGGCCGTAACCTGGGCCTTGGCGAACCCAATATAATGAATCCATCTTATCCTCAGGTCATCGACCGTTACTTTAACTCTAACGTCGATGACATCTTCAAAAACAAGTATCTCTCGCCCCGTCCGCAGACTACGACGCTACAGATTCCCGTGCAGGGTATCGGCGAGTGGTGCCACCCCGAACAGACCGCTGACATCAACGACTCGGTCTTCCGTTCTTTGATTGTAGGCGATAACTTGGTTATCGCAGGCATTCCCTTCCATACGCCGAAGCAAGGACGTAACATCGTCTACACCTCACTTTGGGATAACTATCCCGATAGCGTCATCATCCCATTGAAGGGACAGGCCTCGACTGCCTATCTGTTGATGGCAGGCTCCACGAATCACATGCAGAGCCATATTGACAACGGTTTCGTCATCGTAACCTATACTGACAATTCGTCAGATACGTTGCAGTTATACAATCCCTATAACTGGTGTCCCATTGAGCAGGACTATTACATCGACGGTAAGGCGTTCCGCACTGTCTCTATGGGCAGACCCCTGCGCATCTGTCTTGGTATGGTAACTTCCGACCATCATCCCATCGTCAGTCGCGATCTCGGTGAGGTGCTGGGGCTCAAGGGTGCTGCCGAACGCGAGATTCCCGGTGGTGCCGCCCAAATGCTCTCAATGCCGCTCAATCCGCAGAAGGAACTGCGTTCGTTGACCGTCCGCACTCTCTCCAACGATGTCGTCATCGGCCTCATGGCCGTCACCCTGCAGTAACTCAAAAACTTATTCTAATTGCTTTTTCAGCGTCATCAGCTCGTCCCAGTGCTTCATGGCCTCTTCCTGGCCAACCTTAATCATGCGCGCACTGTTCTTGTTGCCGAAGCTGGAGGCATCCATGTCGGGTAGGGGAGGATGAATGTATATGTCGGCTAATTTGACATTTGCTTTATATTTACTGATATCGGGGCGGTTGAAAACCCACTTGATCAGTCCGTCGATGCCTAATAGCTCGGCAAAGCCGGTGACCATAGTAAGTTCATAGTCAGCGCTTTTTGGTTTTTTGTCAATCTTCTGCTGCAGGTCGATGGCGATGATGATATCGGCCCCCATAGCCTTAACTACGTCGACGGGCAAGTTGTTCATCATGCCGCCGTCAACGAGTTTCATGCCGTCCTGGTTGACGGGCTTAAAGATGCCGGGAATCGCCATCGATGCACGGACAGCCCTTGACAAGGGGCCGTTTTTGAGCACCACCTCCTTGGCCGTGCGGAATTCTGCGGCTACACAGCGGAAGGGCGTTGGCAATTCCGTGATGTCGTTGATACCCTTGCAGCGGGCCATAGAGTCGATGAGCTGTTCCACGCGCTCGCCCCTCATGACGCCGAATCCTCCGATGACACTCTCCTTGATTTCGCCCATGATGGGAAATCCGAAGATATAGGTGACGCCGTCCTTCACGATGTAGGGCTCACCCCCGATGTCGCTGCGGCGGTCGGTCAGCAGCGTGAGCCACTCCTGACGGCAGAACATGGTGTCGAGCTCGGTGGCCGTATAGCCTGCGGCATAGAGTCCGCCTACGATGGAGCCGATGCTGGTGCCCGCAATGTAGTCAATAGGTATTCCGGCCTTCTCGATAACCTTCAGAACACCCACCTCGGCAGCACCTTTGGCACCGCCTCCGCCAAATACGAGCCCAACCTTGGGGCGTCCGGCTGCTGCTGTCAGACAGCATAGCAGCATGAAAAACAACAGATATCTTCTCATAGAAACAATAAAAGAGCCTCATTCCATCTGCGGATTGAGGCTCTCTGCGTGATTCCGTTGGGACTCGAACCCAAGACCCACAGCTTAGAAGGCTCACTCCTTTTGCGTTGCAGAAGTCTCAATATCAGCATGTTATGGAACTCTCATATAAACCAGAGGTCAACTATAGGTCAACATTACTGGCTTAACGGGTGTAAAATTAGTGTTTTTACTCGACATATAGGTATGTTCCGCGTTAAAAAAGTGAAAGCCGATAAAAATAATCATATATCATCATTTTCTTGCTAATGTCTGTTACTCTATTTCCGAATTTGTGAGAAAAAGAAAAATGGCACACCTTTGAAGAATTCTCTCTCAGGTGTACCACTTGCTATGATTATGGTGTGCGCCATTCTGTTTCATCTGGTTCTGACAAATCCAAATTGGACTCTTTGCTGAAATATCTAATGAAGTTCAGGTATGGTGTATCTCTGTATTCCTTGACAATTGCTTTGTTAATTGCTTTGTTCTTCTTGATGAAGTATTCCTCTAAAGATTCTTTTGGATTGACATTGTAAAGACGTAACCATAATCTTGCAATCTCTTTGCTCCAGACACACCATTCACCGTAATGATATAGCTCTGGTGGAATCAATGCGTGGATATGACTCTCTCTTATCTTGTCGCCTTTTCTTAAATCGAGTATCTGGAACGACGGATTATGTGTTAGGTAGTTTTTCAATCTGTTGAATAAAGCTTTTAAGTCTCTGGAGTAGCCGATTTTGCAGTAGTTCCCACTTTTTATGAAGTATAGCATAACCCATTACAGTCTATAGTCAAAGATAGTATCTCCAAATCGGTAGCCGTTCACTTTTTTACCATCTATGTATTGACTGCATGGTTCTACTTTATAGATACTGCACTCCTTGATCTGTGTTGCCTTTGGTGACAACAGGATTCCAAGCCGTTTGAATTGCTCTGAAAGCCTTTCCTTCAATTCTTGATTGCTGACAAACTCGCCTCTTTTATAAATTGCTTTGAAAGCCTGTTGCAGTTTCTTCTTGTCCTTGACAGCCTTCATCATCTTATCCTTATTCCATCTGAGGCTGTTCATTTCCTTCTCTGTAAGATATAGCCT
>CACZDV010000020.1 GCA_902780025.1 uncultured Prevotellaceae bacterium | reverse complement strand
CTCGAAGTCGGCATCCTGGACGTCGTCGTTGGGATTCGACTGAGCCTGCTGGCCACCCTGGAAACCGGCACCGGCATTGGCATTGGGATCAGCACCAGGCTGGGCACCTGCCTGCTGGTACATCTTCTGTGATGCAGCCTGCATGACGTTGTTGAGGTTGTTGATGGCGTTGTCGATGGCAGCGACGTCGCCCGACTTGTGGGCGTCCTTCAGCTGCTGGACGGCCTGCTCGACGTTGGCCTTGTCGGCACCGAGCTTGTCGCCGTTCTCGTTGAGGAAGGTCTCAGTCTGGAAGATCATCGAGTCGGCCTGGTTCATCTTGTCGATACGCTCACGCTCGCGCTTGTCGTTCTCGGCGTTCTGCTCGGCCTCGGCCTTCATGCGGTTGATCTCGTCCTGCGACAGACCTGACGAAGCCTCGATGCGGATGGCCTGCTCCTTGCCAGTGGCCTTATCCTTGGCGCTAACCTTCAGGATACCGTTGGCGTCGATGTCGAACGTTACCTCAATCTGAGGAACACCACGACGGGCGGGTGCAATGCCAGTGAGGTTGAACTGACCGATGGATTTATTCTGTGCTGCCATCGGACGCTCACCCTGCAGCACATGGATGGTCACCTCGGTCTGGTTGTCGGCTGCCGTCGAGAAGGTCTCACTCTTCTTGCAGGGGATGGTCGTGTTGGCTTCAATCAGCTTGGTCATCACACCGCCGAGGGTCTCAATACCCAGTGTCAGCGGGGTCACGTCGAGCAACACGATATCGCCCACACCGCCTTCCTTGTTCAGGATGGCACCCTGGATGGAGGCACCTACGGCCACCACCTCGTCGGGGTTGACACCCTTTGAAGGCTCCTTGCCAAAGTAGTTCTTTACCAGAGCCTGCACAGCGGGGATACGGCTCGAACCACCTACGAGGATGACCTCGTCGATATCAGCAGTATTCAGACTGGCGTCGCGCATAGCGTTCTGGCAGGGAACGAGACAAGCCTGAATCAACTCATGAGCCAGCTGCTCGAACTTAGCACGTGTCAGCGTCTTCACCAAGTGCTTGGGTACGCCACCGACAGGCATAATATACGGCAGGTTGATTTCGGTGCTGGTGCTTGAAGACAGCTCAATCTTAGCCTTCTCAGCAGCCTCCTTCAGGCGCTGCATGGCCATCGGGTCGTCCTTCAGGTTAGCACCCTCGTCGTTCTTGAACTCCTGAACCAGCCAGTCGATGATCACCTGGTCAAAGTCATCGCCACCGAGGTGAGTGTCGCCATTGGTCGAGAGCACCTCGAACACGCCGCCGCCGAACTCCAGGATAGAGATATCGAACGTACCACCACCGAGGTCGAAGACGGCAATCTTCATATCCTTGTTTGCCTTATCGACACCGTATGCCAAAGCGGCAGCCGTCGGCTCGTTGACGATACGGCGGACGTTGAGACCTGCAATCTGACCGGCCTCCTTGGTGGCCTGACGCTGAGAGTCAGAGAAGTAGGCAGGTACGGTGATGACGGCGTCGGTCACTTCCTGTCCAAGATAGTCCTCGGCAGTCTTCTTCATCTTCTGGAGAATCATAGCAGAAATCTCCTGCGGCGTGTACTTACGACCGTCGATGTCGACACGGGGATAGCCACCCTCGTTTACTACACTATAAGGTACGCGCGAGATTTCCTTCTCGGTCTGCTGCCAGTTCTCACCCATGAAGCGCTTAATCGAGTAAACGGTCTTCTTCGGGTTGGTGATGGCCTGACGCTTGGCGGGGTCGCCAATCTTGCGCTCACCGTTCTCCACAAAGCCAACGACTGAAGGCGTTGTACGCTTACCCTCGCTGTTGGCAATCACTACGGGCTCGTTACCCTCGAATACGGCAACGCAGCTGTTGGTAGTTCCTAAGTCAATTCCAATAATCTTTCCCATAATTGTATCGTTTTTAATTGTTATTATTCATGTTTTACCGCTTAACAGGTAGCAAAGCACGTGCCAAAACAGGCTTATTTGAAGAAAAATCTTTTTTATTGCGCCATTTTGGCACATAAAATTTGGTTTTTTGCTCACTAAATCGTATCTTTGCAGCAGAATTTCCATCAACGTAATACGTAAGGTATATGAAAAAAGTGATTTTGACAGCTGGCTTGTCCTTTCTGTTTGGTGTCGTTTTCGCCCAAACGAAGTCTGAGGACTATTTGGTAAAGACCAAAAACGTCAAGAAAGCTGTTGTGAGTGAATCAACCGACTCCCTAAGCAATCAAGAGGCTGAGGAGGAAAAAGCCCATGATTTCATTTCCGAGAATTTCCGATTTTACAGTCTCTGCGACTGGAAAGAGGGCATGAGGTTTATGGTGATGCCCGAGAAGTACGACATGGTGGTGAAGACCTTCCACGATCCTACCTTGAACGGAAAGGAAGTAAGCAGTATGACGCTCCGCCATAAGATTATGGTATATAAAGGCCATACGGAAAGTTCCGACGGTCATGCACGTGTCAACTTTTACTGTGAGGACAACGGTCGTAATTACTATTTCGAAGTTCCCAACGGCACATTCGACGACTATTGCTATAGCAAGTTCGGCATTCCCACACTGGCTTATTTAGGTGATGTGGACATAGCCCGCGAGAAGTTGATAGGTAAAACCATGTTTACCCGTACAGACAAGTATTGCATCGACACGGAATACGACGGTGAAGGTTTTCAGGAGATTACCGTGACTCCGAACGAGCCAGTAACCGTAACTGCCGTTGGCGTCGGCACCCGTAGTTTCCCTGTGAAGATTATCGTTGAGGACAAGAACGGTAAGGAGTTCTTCCAGAACGTTGCCATCTCGAAGACCAACAGCGGTATGCGCGACAATGAGTTCATTATGGACAACACCAAGCACCTGTTTGCCGGCTCCTTCGAGTTGCAGGATGCCATTATGGCAGTATCTCAGGACTTGGCTAAGTACATTGGCCAGACCGTTCACACCAAGTACACGACAGAGATGGTTTCGCGTGGCGACGGCAAGGAGCGTACGCTGAAAGTGCCGCGCCTGACGACCTTTACCATTGAGAACGTAGCTCCCAAGAACAATAGCAACTATGTCACTTTGACACTTAAAGAGAACGAGTCGCGCCGTATGTACTTCAAGGATGTGACCTTTAAGAACGTTGACAACGTGACTGGTGACATTGACGGACGCCGCGAGGACTACTTCGGTTATCTGTTTGCTATGGGCGAAGGTAAGGCCCGTGCAACAAGTCAGGCTGCCCGTGCTGCCATCCGCCAGGGACGTGTCATCCTGCAGATGACGGAGGATGAGGTTATCTTGGCTATGGGTGAGCCTAACAAGACAGCAGAGAGCAGCAACGGTCGTCACGACTGGATCTACAACCGCTCGGACGGCAAATTGCTGATTGTGCAGTTCGACGGTAATGGCAAGGTTATCGGAACGAACGTAGACCGTTCAAACGCCAAGCGTACGACAACCAAGAAGCGTACAACGACGAAAAAGAAGACTGCCACCAAGAAGTAGTGGCAAGACCAAAGCCCCATAAGAATCGGGCCGTTCAGAAAACTCTGGACGGCCCGATTGCTATTCGATTTTTATTCTATTATTATTCTGTTGGCTCTTCTGTCGTACTGGTTGGAGTGATAGAGCCATTCTTGGCAATCGCATCCATGATCTTTGCCTCCAGCTCCTCACACAATTCGGGATTATCCTTCAAAAGGGCCTTGGTAGCATCACGTCCCTGTGCCAGTTTCTGGTTGCCGTAGCTGAACCACGAGCCGCTCTTCTTGATAATGTTGTTATCAACACCAAGATCCAGAATCTCGCCGACTTTCGAGATACCCTCACCGAAGGTAATCTCAAACTCCGCCTTGCGGAAGGGGGGAGCCACCTTGTTCTTCACCACTTTCACACGAACCTGGTTGCCAATCACGTTGTCACCATCCTTGATGCTGGTCACCTTACGGATGTCCAGACGTACTGAGGCATAGAACTTCAGCGCGTTACCACCCGTCGTCGTCTCAGGATTACCAAACATCACGCCAATCTTCTCACGCAGCTGGTTGATGAAAATACATGTGGTATTGGTCTTGGCAATAGTACCTGTCAGCTTACGCAGAGCCTGACTCATCAGACGGGCATGCAGTCCGACGGCCGAATCACCCATATCGCCCTCTATCTCCTTTTTGGGAGTCAGGGCGGCCACAGAGTCGACCACGATGATGTCAACAGCACTCGAGCGGATGAGCTGATCGGCAATCTCCAATGCCTGCTCACCGTTGTCAGGCTGCGAAATATACAGGTTGTCGATGTCAACACCCAGCTTCTCAGCATAGAAACGGTCAAAAGCATGCTCAGCGTCAATGAACGCCGCAACGCCGCCTGCTTTCTGAACTTCAGCAATAGCATGAATGGCCAGCGTCGTCTTACCTGACGATTCCGGACCGTAGATTTCTATGATACGGCCCTTGGGATAGCCGCCCACGCCGAGTGCATTGTTCAGACCGATGCTACCAGTGGGTATCACCTCCACGTTCTCTATCTTCTCGTCGCCCAACTTCATGATGCTGCCTTTGCCGAAGTCCTTTTCTATCTTCGCCATTGCAGCCTGCAGGGCTTTCATCTTTTGCTGTTGCGGAGTCAACTGCTCCACATTCTCTTCTTTTTTTGCCATAGTTTTTGATTATTTCGTTTTATCGTTATGTCGTTATTAAAGCTCCAGATCGCCGTCGTGAATCTCATGCCAGGGCAGTCCTTGCTTGTTGAGTTGTTCCATGAAAGGATCGGGGTCGAACTCCTCGACGTTGTAAACGCCGGGCTTGCGCCAGAGACCTTTGCAGAACATCATAGCACCAATCATAGCGGGAACACCAGTAGTGTAGGATACGCCCTGCATACCCGTCTCCTCGTAGGCAGCACGGTGAGAGCAGTTGTTATATACATAATAGGTGTGCTCCTTACCGTCGTTGCCGATACCACGGATGCGACAGCCGATGCTGGTCTCACCTTCGTAGTTCTCGCCGAGGTCCTGCGGGTTGGGCAGCACGGCCTTCAGGAACTGCAGGGGGACGATCTTTACCTTTACAGTTGACGAGTTGACAAGTTGACAAGTTGACGGGTCGGCCAGCGGAGCTTCATAGACCACCTCGTCGATGCGGCTCATGCCGATGTTCTGAATCACCTCCAGGTGCTTCAGGTACTGCTGTCCGAAGGTCATCCAGAAGCGGGCGCGCTTGATCGTCGGGTAGTTGATGACCAGCGACTCTATCTCTTCGTGATGCAACAGGTAGCTGTCGCGCGGGCCGATGTTGGGATAGGTCAAGTCCTTGTGAATCTCCAATGGCTCAGTCTCCACCCACTTGCCGTCTTCCCAGTAGAGTCCCTTCTGGGTAATCTCGCGGATGTTGATTTCTGGGTTGAAGTTGGTGGCAAAGGCTTTGTGGTGGTCGCCGGCATTACAATCGACGATGTCCAAATACTGAATCTCCTTGAAATGATGCTTAGCAGCATAGGCCGTATAGATGCTGGTCACACCTGGGTCGAATCCACAGCCGAGGATAGCCGTCAGGCCAGCCTCACGGAAGCGGTCGCGATAAGCCCACTGCCAGGAGTATTCGAAGTGTGCCTCGTCCTTC
Organism: uncultured Prevotellaceae bacterium; assembly: GCA_902780025.1. GTDB lineage: Bacteria > Bacteroidota > Bacteroidia > Bacteroidales > Bacteroidaceae > Prevotella. The sequence goes on along the minus strand of CACZDV010000020.1, from coordinate 47,518 downwards.
GGCTCATAGTTAGCCGTATCGAGATAGCTACAACCACAAGCCAGACAGGCATCCATGATGGTCAGGTCCTGATAGGGCAATGCCAGGTTGACAACCAGTTCGGGCTTGTAGTCGTTGAACAGCGTCTTCAGTTGCTCCACGTCATCGGCATCGACCTGAGCGGTTTTGATGTCCAGTTTGTATCCAGCCTTGTGGATATCCTCCACTATCTTGTCACACTTCGCCTTGCGGCGGCTTGCAATCATAAACTCCGTAAACACATCAGCGTTCTGGGCAATTTTGAACGCTGCCACCGTTGCGACGCCTCCGGCGCCAATCATTAGTACTCTTGCCATATTCTTAGTCCTTATTTAATATATTCACATCCACACGGTTGAAGGGGAACATGAAACCACGCTCCTTCAGCATCTGGTAGACTGTTTCGTTCAGATTGAAGTAAACGGTCCAATAGTCAGAACCCTTACACCACGACCTGGTGGCAACGACGACACCACTATCACCCAGTTTCGACAGACCAATCCAGGGGGCTGCCACCACAGGGGAGTCGGCTACAGGTGCCTGCATCACCAGCGGGTGCTGCTTGAGGATTTCAAGGATGGCAGCCTTCACCTCGTCGTAGTCCGCACCATACTCAAACTGAAACTCCAGGTCTACGCGCCGATAGGGTTCCTTCGTTGAGTTCTTCAATGTTCCCGTTGACAGTCCACCATTAGGAATGATGATGATTTGTCCGTCACCTGTACGGATAATGGTGTTGAAGATCTGGATTTCCTTCACCACACCGGCATAACCCTGCGCTTCAATGAAGTCACCCACCTTGTAGGGCTTGAATAGCAGAATCATCACACCGCCGGCAAAGTTCTGCAGCGTACCGCTCAGCGCCATACCGATGGCCATACCAGCCGATGCGAACAGGGCAATGAATGACGAGGTCTCAATGCCGAAAATGGAGATGATGATGATGACCAACACCAGCCACAGCACCACATTGACGATGCTCGTCAGGAACGAGAACAGCGACGGATCAACCTTGCTGCGTTCCAATGCCTTGGTGACGATCTTCGACACCAACTTGATCAACCGGCTGCCTACGAAATAGACGATGGCAGCTACTATCAAACTCTTACAAAAGCCAAATGCCCACTGTCCTAACAGCGCATAGGTCTCTGGCGAAAATATCTTTTCTATCATAATGTTTCAATTTTCAATCTTCAATTTTCAATTTTCAATCTTCCATCCTCAACTCCTCCCCTCGGATGCCCAAGGCTGCCATCAGCGAGTAGCCCAGAATCTCCTGATGGAAGGAACCACCCATCATGGGCTGCATGGTGAACACGGTGATATGCTTCTGACACTCATCCAGACGGTTCAACGTTTCGCGTACCTTATTATATATGTCACCCTCACCAGGAACGACCATCACTCGGTTTACCTCCTGTTGCTGACAGACTGTCTGTAGTACATCGGCAAAATAGTCCTCCTTTGTAGTCAATGGCTCCACAGGATATACCTCAAAGACAAACTCTCCCAAGTGGTCGCTGAAGGCCTTTCCGTTCAAATCGTTCTCGAAATGGCCTGGCACGAAGAACTTCAGTTCCTCCGACTCCTTCTCATGAATCAGCACAACCTGCGTCTCATTCTTCCCTTCACGCAGTCCGCCGTCCAGAGCCACACAGTCTACCCATCGGGCCAAGTCGGCCTGCGGTATGCGTCGGCCAATCATCCGCTCGAAGTTCACCGTCAGGTCGAAAACCACCTTGTCCACATAGTCGGCATCGACTAAGATTACATTCTCACTCATAGTCTGCAAAGGTACGGCAAAAATTTGAGATAACGAAATAATTTGGGCATTTCTTTTCAAATTGATATAAGTCAAGCGAAAAATCATAAATTGTAGGGCAAAAATCATTTTTTGTGCCGCAATACCAAGAATTAGGCATACCTTTGCAAGCAGAAAAGAAACATCAAATCAATGAAGAGTATCTTAGAGGGTCGTACAGCCCTGAAAACAGAGATTGACAAGGTAGCAGAAGTGGCAGGCTACCTATGGCAGAACGGATGGGCTGAGCGCAACGGCGGTAACATCACGGTCAACATCACGGAGTACGTCGATGACGAGATTCGCCAACTGCCCGCCATCAGCGATGTCAAGCAGATCGGTGTTACCCTGCCCGCCTTGAAAGGCTGTTATTTCTACTGCAAAGGAACGGGAAAGCGTATGCGCGACCTGGCCCGCTGGCCGATGGACAACGGCTCTATCATCCGCATCCTCGACGACTGCGCCAGCTACGTCATCATTGCCGACGAAGCCGTGATGCCAACCTCTGAACTGCCCAGTCACCTGACCGTTCATGCCCGTCAGATTGAAACAGGCAGCGGCTATAAAGCTACTGTCCACACCCACCCTATCGAGCTCGTAGCCATGAGCCACAAACGTGAGTTCCTCGGAAAGGACGTACTGACACGCATTCTCTGGTCGATGATTCCTGAGACAAAGGCCTTCTGTCCGTTAGGACTCGGCATCGTGCCCTATACCCTACCCGGCTCCAACGCCTTGGCTGACGCGACCTTGAAAGAACTGGAGGACTACGACGTGGTGATGTGGGAGAAACACGGCGTCTTTGCCAAGGGTAAGGATGTGATGGATGCCTTCGACCAGATTGACGTACTCTCGAAGTCAGCAAAGATCTACATCAATGCCAAGTGCATGGGCTTTGAACCTGAAGGAATGAGCGACGAGCAGATGAAGGAGATGACGGTCGCCTTCAACCTGCCCCGATAAAGAATCCCAACTACTGACTAATATACAAAACAAATCAACGGTTCCCGATGCTGCGAAGCATTGGGAACTTTTTTAAAGTTCCAAACGCATAAAACGTGTTAAAAACTTGGAGGAAAGAAGAAAAAGCTGTTGAAGTCTGACTTCCTCGATGCCGCCGCTACGTGCGACGAACTGCTGGGCGATGCCTTAAGCAAGGGCCATGAAGGCTTGGCAGGCGAAATTGGCGACTACAAGTCTGAGATTGAGGAAATGGCCGATGGCGACAACCAGGCCGAGATGGAAGCAAGTTTGAAGGAGGTAAATGCCCGCATTGAGGCTTTCCGTGAGGCTATTGCCGAACTTGACAACGTCAATGCTATCCTCCAGAAGATGGACGACTTGCTGAAGACTACCGACTATGCCGGCAAGACCGCCCTTCAGGCTGCCTACGACAAGGTGAAAGCCTATCAGGACAATGCAGCAGGTGCCGAGAACCTCTATGCACTGATTCTGGAAGCTGTTGCCGAATGTGAGGATGCCATCAAGGCCTACACCCTGACTCAGGAGGCCAGCATCGACAAACCCGCCGACTACACATTGTTCATCCAGCACCCCTGGTTTATCGAGACCAAGGCCGAACCTGCGCTGATTGACGATGAATGGGTTTACCCACTACGCTATGACGAAGACGGCGTCGACCGCTACGTAGCAGGTAGTGCATCCAGCCCCGACCTGACCAGCACAGGCTGGTACATTGCAGGTGCCAGCGGTGGCGACCAGCGTCTGAACTTCCAGGCTGGACGCAGCTGTTGGAACGCCTGGAACTCTGGCTTTACAACCACGCTGGCCATTGCCCAGGACATCGAGGGTCTGCCCAACGGTTACTATACCGTCGCTGCCGACCTCGTTACCCAGAGCGGCTATGCCAACGAGTCACAGCGCGTCTTTGCCCAGAGCATTGCCGAGAAGAAGACCTCTACGAAGGCACTGGAGTCTGAGGGATACGATGAGGGCGAATGGGAAACCATCGCTATGTCGGCCGACGACAAGGTGCTCGTGGTTGACGGCAAGCTGACCATTGGTGCCGAGGGTACAGGCGACGGCAATGCCTCCGCCGGATGGTTCCTGGCAACCAACTTCCACCTCCATTATTTAGGCGAGGCTCCTGCCGAGGCTACCAAGGCTGCTTTCGACGCTAAGGTGGCTGCCGCTCAGGAGATGGCTGAGAAGATTAAGTTCAAGGGCGATAAGAAGGCTATCAACGATTCCATCGCCAAGTACAGCGCTACGACCGACTACATTGAGGGTCTGAAGGGACTGACGGCCACCATCGCCGAGACCCAGAAGAGTCTTGACAAGTACGAGGAGTACATCCCCGAGGACGGCACCATCGAGGGCAAGACCCTGCCCACCGTGCAGTTCACCCTGAAGAAGAACGGCGGCGAGGGCTACGGCTAGGCTGAAGACATTATGCAGTTCGCCTACGACTTCGTCACCAACTGGATTGTTGAGAACGACACCGCCTCCTACCAGTACTTCGATGCTCAGGTCAACCTGCTGAAGAGCTACCTCAACACCTATACTCCCGCCTACAACGCCGCTGCCGAGGCAACGCTCACCGCTGCCGACAAGGCCAAGGCTACCATCGAGTCGCTGATGGCCGAGCAGAAAGCTGCCCTCATCAGCGAGATAAAGGACGAGGCTACCGTGAAGGAATATGCGGAGAGACTGAATAACGTCGTCGCTCTGGCTGAGATGCAGAACATCTACGACAATCCCGACGCCACCGACTACACCGCCTTCATCAAGAACCCGAAGCTGGAAGCCGAGACTGGTTGGACCTTCAGCAAGGGTAACGGTAACACCAACACGACCAGCGGACAGTGGCTTGACGGTTCCAGCACCCGCTACATCGACTCTTACAACTCCAATGGCCTGACGGGCTACATTGCCTCACAGCTCATCACCGGTCTGCCCAACGGCACTTACACCGTCGGCGTCTATACACGTACACCGGCTGAGGGCGCCTACATCTTCAACACCGTAGGCGACAACACTACCTATGTCGAGATTCCTCTGGACTACTATATGGGCACCAACGAGGAAGGCGAGGAAGTGCAGATGATTGCATCCGACAACCACGGTCCCATCTGGGAGGCAGCCAAGGCCGCCTACGAGTCGGGTGATTACACTGATGACGAGTACACTATCTACACCATCAACAACGTTGAGGGCGAATACATCGGACGCGGCTGGAAGCATCAGGAGATGGCTGGCATCCAGGTGACCAACCATGAGCTGACCATCGGTACCTGCGCCGGTAGCGAGGCTCTGCAGACCGAGAAGGTGTTTGCTGGAAACTGGTACTCTGTCGGTGGTTGGACACTGACGCTCACAGAAAAGGGCGACAACACAGGCTGGGAAGGCCCCATCGCCGACGGCATCGATGCTGTTGAGCGCACTGCTGCCCAGGCTGACGGCATCTACACCCTCACCGGCGTGAAGACCAACAAGCTGCAGCGTGGTGTGAACGTCATCGTAAATGGCGGAAAGACCATGAAGGTCATCATGAAGTAAAGTCAGATGAGCATAATGGACAATATAGGTCTATCCTGCCCAGAATGCCCATCCTGCCCATTAATAAAGAGGGGCGCTTCCATTACGGAAGCGCCCCTCTTCAAAACCATTAGGTAGTTTAATACGTCATCTTTGGCTCCAGTTCCTTAGCCTGGTCAATCATCTTCTGCACCTCGCTGACGGCAGGTACGCGGTTGCAGATGTTCTTCTGCTCGTTCACCTCGGCCAACTTCGGCTGCAGGTTCTCAGCCATACGGTGGCGGAACTCCTTTACGGTGTCAACGCCGGCAGCCTCCAGCAGTTCAGCAAACTGCGGTCCAACGCCGTTGATGCGGAACAGGTCAGCGTGGTTTGTCCACTTTAGAATCAGCTTCTCAGAGATGCCTGTAGCCTCAGCCAGTTCCTTACGGCCCTTGGGGGCAGCGCACTTCTCCAGCAGTTCGCTCACCTTGTTAATACCTGCGGCAATCAGCTTTTCAGCATACACGTCGCCTACACCTTCGATGTCGATAATCTTGTAATCCATAGACTTTAAGTTTTTAGCGGTTGATAAATAGGATTTTGTTGGGCAAAGATAGTGATTTTCGCGCAAAAAGTATTGTCCTTTAACTCCTTTTAACTCCTTTCGCTCCTTAAACTCCACAAAAATAGCTTACTTTGCACTCAGAAATGGTGTATATCGACGAACATATTATGGACTTCGATCTCGACGCCGCGTTGCAGCAAATCAGTGAGCAGCGACGAGAACAGGCTCTCCGTTTCAAATTCGAACGGGGACAGCGCACCTGTGTCCTCGCCTACCTATTATTAAGGAAAGCTTTGCGTCAGGAGTACGGCATCCATGAAAATCCCATCTTCGAATACAACGTTCACGGCAAGCCCTCCATTATCGGCCACCCCGATATCCATTTCAACCTCAGCCACTGTCGCGAAGCCGTTGCTTGTGCCGTCAGTCCCCACCCCATCGGCATCGACGTTGAGTCGGTCAGCCGATACAATGACAGCGTAGCCCTCTACACCATGAACGACCGTGAACTCCAGCAGATAGCTGCCGCTCCACGTCCCGACGTTGCCTTCATCCGCCTATGGACCATGAAAGAAGCCCGCCTGAAACTGACGGGCGAGGGTATCACCGATGACCTGAAGTCCGCCCTCGCTGACTCCGCCCGCTATCGCTTCACCACCATCGAGCAGTTGGAGCGTAACTACATCTACACCGTTTGTGAGGAATGATTACCTCGTAACACCTGCCAACTCGAGAACTTTGTCGACGGCGGCAGAGAGGCCGTCGGCGCTCTTACCGCCAGCCTGGGCGAAGTGGGGCTGTCCACCGCCGCCGCCCTGGATGAGCTTGGCGGCCTCGCGCACCATCTGTCCAGCGTTCAACTGGTGGTCGCTGACCATGTCATCGCTCATCATGATAGAGAGCTGGGGCTTGTCCTGATACTTGGTGCCGAGGACACAGAGCAAGGAACCCTCAACGGCAGCACGAATCTTGAAGGCCAAATCCTTGGCAGCGGCAGGATCCAAAGGTATCACGGCGGTGACGACCTTCACACCGTTGACGTCGCTCGCCTTCTCCACCAGCTGCTTGGCGTAGCGCTCCACAGCCTGAGCTTGGAACGACTCAATCTCCTTCTTCATCGTGTCGTGCTCCTCAATATACTTGCGGATGACGCCCTGCAGATCCTTGGCGTTGTTGAAGAACGATTTTACTGCCTTCAGCGTGTCCTCGATATTGTAGAGCAGTTCCTCGCACTCACGGCCCGTCTTGGCCTCGATGCGGCGGATACCGGCAGCCACGCTGGCCTCGCTGATAATCTTGAAGAAGCCGATACGACCGGTAGAGGTGGCGTGGATACCACCACAGAGCTCGCACGACGGACCAAAGCGCATGACACGAACCTTGTCGCCATACTTCTCGCCGAAGAGGGCGATGGCCCCTAACTTCTTGGCTTCCTCCATCGGCATATCACGATGCTCGTCGCGGGGCAGGTCCTGACGAATCATATCGTTGACCATGCGCTCCACCTCACGCAGCTGCTCGTCGCTGACCTTCTCGAAATGTGAGAAGTCGAAGCGCAGCGTATCGGGCGAGACGAAGGAGCCCTTCTGTTCGACATGGTCGCCGAGCACCTGCTTCAGGGCATAGTCCAGCAGGTGGGTAGCCGTGTGGTTGGCAGCCGAGGCGTCGCGCTTGTCAGTATCGACGCAAGCCATGAACTCTGCCGAGGGGTCCTTGGGCAGTTGCTTGACGATATGGACGGTCTGGCCGTTCTCACGCTTAGAGTCTATAATCTGGATGGTCTCGTTCTCAGAGACGAGCACGCCCTGGTCGCCTACCTGACCACCCATCTCGCCATAGAACGGCGTGTAGTCGAGGACGAGCTCGTAGTACTCGTTCTTCTTCTGGGTGACCTTGCGGTAGCGCAAGATATGGCAGGTGTATTCGGTGTAGTCGTAGCCGACGAAGGTTTGCTCGATGCCCTCGGGAGCGCCCTCGGGCACGGTGACCCAGTCGCTGTTCTCGACGGCGGCGGCATTGCGGGCGCGGTCCTTCTGCTTCTGCATCTCGACGTTGAACTGCTCCTCGTTGACCGTAAAGCCATTCTCGCGGCAAATCAGCTCCGTCAGGTCGAGGGGGAAGCCGTAGGTATCGAACAGGCGGAAGGCCTTTTCACCACTCAACTCCTTACTACCTTTACTCCTCAACTCCTCCATTGCATCGTTAAGCAAGCCAATACCCTTGTCGAGGGTGCGCAGGAAGGCGTCTTCCTCCTCCTTCATCACCTTGGCGATGAGCGTCTGCTGAGCCTTCAACTCGGGGAAGGCGTCGCCCATCTCCTCAACGAGCGTGGGCAGCAGCTTATAGAGGAAGCCCTCTTTCTGACCAAGGAACGTATAGGCGTAGCGGACGGCACGGCGCAGGATGCGACGGATGACGTAGCCGGCCTTGGCGTTCGAGGGCAGCTGACCATCGGCAATCGAGAAAGCGACGGCACGAAGATGGTCGGCACAGACACGCATGGCAACATTGATTTGCTCCTGGGTCTCATTAGCCCCATTAGTCTCATTCTCTTCCTCAAAAGTGGTGTACTTCAGGCCGGTAATCTGCTGTTCCATCTTGATGATAGGCTGGAAGATGTCGGTATCGTAGTTGGAGTGCTTACCCTGCAGCATACGGACCAGGCGCTCGAAGCCCATACCCGTATCGATGACGTTCATCGACAGCTTTTCCAGCGAGCCGTCGGCCTTGCGGTTATACTGCATGAACACGAGGTTCCAGATTTCGATGACCTGCGGGTCGTCCTGGTTCACGAGTTCACGACCGGGCTTGCCGTTCTTCTTCTCCTCGGCAGGACGGGAGTCAACATGAATCTCCGAACAGGGACCGCAGGGACCCGTATCGCCCATCTCCCAGAAGTTGTCGTGCTTGTTGCCGTTGATGATGTGGTCGGCAGGCACGTGCTTCAGCCAGTAGCCGGCAGCCTCGTCGTCACGCTCCAAACCCTCCTTCGGGTCACCCTCGAAGACGGTAACATACAAATCCTCAGGATTCAGCTTCAAGACATCGACCAGATACTCCCAGGCCATATCGATGGCACCCTCCTTGAAGTAGTCGCCAAACGACCAGTTGCCCAGCATCTCGAACATGGTGTGGTGGTAGGTATCGTGGCCCACCTCTTCCAGGTCGTTATGCTTACCGCTGACACGCAAGCACTTCTGGGTATCGGCACGGCGACGCGGTTCTGGGTCGCGCGTACCTAATATAATATCTTTCCACTGGTTCATACCTGCATTCGTAAACATCAGCGTGGGGTCATCCTTGATGACCATCGGGGCCGACGGTACGATAGCGTGCTGCTTGGACTCAAAGAACTGCTTGAACGAGTCGCGAATCTCTTTTGCTGTCATCATTTTTATCTTTTTATTGGATTTTCTTAAAATTTTGGCTGCAAAGTTACGAAATATTTCAGAATTTTCGTATCTTTGCAAACATAAATTAAGTAATGACCTTATTAAAACTTGGATAATATGAAGCAAAAACTATCTCTTCTGATCAATTTACTGCTTTTTGCAGCAGTAATTCAGGCTGCTCCTGTCAGCAAGACGGAGGCACAAAAGAAGGCCCAGCAGTTTATTTCGGGCAAGATTGCAGCGGCCCGTGGTACATCTACCCCCAGCCTGCAGTTAGCGACTACCGACGGTGACAACTACTACGTCTTTAACGTTACGGGCCAGCAGGGCTTCGTCATCGTCAGTGGCGACGACCGCGCCCCCGAGATCCTCGGCTACAGCGATGAGGGTCAGTTTGATGCCGCCAACATTCCCAGCAACATGAAGGCTTGGTTGCAGGGATATGCAGACGAGATTCAAGAGCTGAAGAATACGCCAGAAGTGGCAGGAGCAAGGAGTGCAGCGATACGAAAGGCTGCAACTCGAACAAGTATAAGTCCTCTTTTGAATACTTTATGGGATCAACATGCGCCATTTAATAATTACCTGAAAGGTAATCTGACTGGTTGCGTAGCTACAGCTATGGCTCAGGTGATGTATTACCATAAATGTCCACAGGATACTATTAGTGGTATTCCAAGCTATACACTGGAGTTTGATAACGCACCGTCTAAAACCTACAATAGTCTACCTGCTACGACTTTCGATTGGGATAACATGAAAAATGTGTATTCTGGGGCAGAGTCGGAAGATGCAAACAATGCTGTAGCCAATTTGATGAAATATTGTGGTCACAGTGTAGAAATGGATTACGGAACGAGTGGTTCTTCTGCTGCGACGGAGAATGTTCCTATTGCCCTTGTTAAGTATTTCGATTATGATGCAGCGGCAAAGTATGTTTATCGCAGTGAATACTCTTATTCTGAATGGATAGCTTTACTCTATACAGAGTTACTCAACAAGCGCCCAGTTGTCATGGGTGGTCAATCGTCAGGAGGTGGACATGCTTTTGTGTGTGACGGATATGACGAGGAGGACTTTTTCCATATCAACTGGGGATGGAGCGGTTCCAGCAATGGATACTATCGACTCAGTATGCTCACTCCCAGTTCTCAGGGTGCTGGAGGAAGTTCGTCAAGCGATGGATATAACATGTCAGTAGGAGCTGCCATTGGTGTACAACCCGATAAGGGCTCGCCCGCAGCTTCCGACCTTCTGACAATTAGTGATTTGGAGATATACAATAATAATAATATGTCCGTCGAATATACGCGTAGCAACTCTAATTCTAATTTTACGGACGTAACACTCACAGGTCATTTCTGGAATTATACTGCTTCTGACAATACCTATCAATACGGAGTCCGCTTGAAGAAAGACGGCAAAACAGTTCAAGATTTCATTTGGTCTAATAACGGTAGTAACATCGGAAGAAATTCAGCAGTAATTCCTGGGAACAGCACTTGGTTTGGCAAAGGTCTGGCGAACGGAACCTATCAAATTGTCGCTATTTGCAAATTAGCAAGTGTCGGAGAATGGGCTGAATGTCTTGATGCGGATAAGTATTATATCAATGCAATAATTGATGGGAATAAGCTCACATTGAACGTAGTAAAACCGACAAATGCGAACTTGACAGTTACAGATATTACTGGCACTGAGGATTTGTCTATGGGGCAGTCTCAGGAAGTTTCTGTTCACCTGACAAACAATGGTGAAGGAGATTATCACGGGGACATTTCTCTTGGCCTTTTGTTTACATATCAGGGACAACCGACTATTGAAAAGCTTAGCGGAACAAGTGTTGATGTAAAAGCTGGTGAATCAAAAATCGTAAAGCTAATGATAAAGCCATCACACGCTGGTTCTTTGAGTCTAGCTGTTTTTGATGGTCTTTTCAATAAAGGTAATCAATTGTGTTCAGAGGTTGTGACTATTTCTCAGACAGATAATACCGCAAAAAAAATTGAAATAGAATTGATTGACTTGGAAAACTCCCAGGGGACAACTGTATATGGCAACAGTATCAAAGGAACTATTCAAATTTCCAATAATGATAAATTGCCTTACAAGCGCGGAATAAGAATCACATTAGGAAAGACATATAATTGGGTTCAAAATGGAAACTATTGGGAATACAATTATTCGAATGTTGGTACTATAAACTTCGATGATGTCATTGAAGTAGGAGATGTCAAGTATGTCGAATTCGATTTCAAAGGTTTGGAATATGGTGAAAGGTATGTATTGCTTTGTAGGTATTATTACTATGAAAGCAATAAAAACTACTACTACGATACTAATCTAGGTGTATATACTATCTCTCATGGTATTGTAACCATTGATGCTTATGGTAACGTCGTTGCTACGGCTCCTGCTGACGATGTCAACATCCCAGACGAATCTGCTGTTGTTGACTTGCGTGGTTTAACTGACCTGCCTACTATCAATCCAAACGATAATCAAAATTGTCTATATCTATTGGATGAAGGCAAACAAATTCCTAATGAAATTGCAGACAAAAACGTTGTGCAAGGAACAACTGCATCATCTATCACAATAGAGGACAAGAAAGATTTCTACTCGCCTATTAGTTTCAAGGCCCAAACCATTTCTTATTCGCGTCAGGTTGAAAGAACTACCGATGGAACAAATGGTGGATGGATGACTTTAGTACTTCCGTTTAATGTTGATAAAGTTACCGTTGATGGAGTAGAAAAGGATTGGTTCCATAATAGTACAGAAACAGGTAAGCATTTCTGGGTGAAGAAGTTTGTTACAGACGAAGTAGGTGGCGTTAATTTCGACTATACTGATAGGATAGAAGCCAATACTCCGTATATCATCGCCGTTCCTGGCAGTAAATGGGGGGAGGATTGGGATATGACTGATAAAACCTTGGTATTTACGGGTACAAATACCCTTGTAAGTAGCAATAAGTCTGTAACTTCTGGTGACAACTTCAAGTTTGTTGGAACAATGACATCACAAAATCTTGAAGGCATTTACGCTCTTGACACAGACGGCATGACATTTAAGCACAGTGATAAAGATGTGAACATTTTGCCCTTCCAGGCTTATTTTGCTGGATCATCCATGGTTGCAAACTCATCGCGCCTCGCCATCCGCTCTGTTGACGGCAAGACAACGGCCATTGGTCAGTTGCCTGCTGAGATCGCGACACCTGACGGCATCTATACGCTGGACGGACGTAAGGTGAAGGGCAACCTGAAGAAGGGTGTGTATATTGTGAACGGTAAAAAGATGATTAAATAAAGAAAAGGATACAACTATGAACAAGAAAATATATATGACTCCGCAGACGGAGATGTTCGATACTGAGGTTAACGATTTGCTGGCTGGTAGTCCGTCAGCAGTGATAGAAGACCCTAAAATTGAGGGGAGCCGAGAGTTTTCAGAGTCAGAGGAGATTTACATATTCTAAGATATCCACGTGACTATGGCACTAAACGCATATCAACCGAAGAAGCTGTACTACAGCATTAAGGAGGTGGCTGAGATGTTCGGCCTCAACGAGAGTACCCTGCGCTACTGGGAGACGGAGTTTCCCTTCCTGAAGCCTAAGACCTCGGGACCGGCAAAGGTGCGCCAGTATCAGGACAAGGACATCGAACAAATCAAGCTCATTCACAACCTGGTTAAAGTACGCGGCTTCAAGCTGGCTGCCGCCAAGAAGATCATCAACAACAACCGTCAGGGTGCCGATAAGACATCCGATGTGTTGGGCCGCCTCATCAGTGTACGTGACGAGCTGCAGGCACTCCGACGGCAGATGGACTTTTTACAGTAGCGGCACTACGGCACTTCGTGCCTAGTGAAAAGTGAAAAGTGAAGAGTGAAGAGTGAAGAGTGAAGGGTGAAGAGTGAAGAGATGACGAACCGGATTATAAACATCAGGTGGATAATAATCGCGGCATTATTCACTCTTCACTGTTCTCTTTTCGTTAGCCGCATAGCGGCGCAAAAGCGCAGCAAGTTCGAATTTCGGCGTAACCTGCCCGTCTATGCCGACTCGCTACTGAAAGACCTCACCTACCCTATGGCGTGGGGCAACAGTCCCATTAACGACTTCAATGAGTGGAGACGTGCAGCACGTCAGAAGGTTTTTGACTGTATGCTGACACCGCCACCTCCTGTTCCCGGCGCTTCTCAGGCGGGCTTCACCGTCCTGTACGAGGAGCAGCGCGAGGGCTACAAGGCCAGAAAGATTGAGATACAGCTGAGTCGCTACTACACCGTTCCCGCCTACGTGCTTATTCCTGACGGGAAGGGACCTTTCCCCGCTGTCAATGCCCTGCACGACCACGGTGCCCATCTCTTTATCGGTAAGGAGAAGATGATACGGCCGTTGGCCTGCGAGGACTCTACGGTCATCAAGGATGCCGACGAGTGGGCTGCCTCCCTCTACGAAGGGCAGTTCGTAGGAGATTATCTGGCCCGTCACGGCTATGTGGTCTTTTCCGCTGATGCCCCGATGTGGGGTGAACGCGGTCAGGAGGAAGGACCGCGACGCGACCGCTACGACATGATTGCCGGCAATATGATGATGTACGGCATCGACCTCTCGGCCTACATGACCTACGACGACCTCAGCGGCACGGAGTTCTTAGCACAGATGCCCGAGGTTGATCCACAGCGCATCGGCTGTATGGGCTGTTCGATGGGAGCCTACCGTGCCTGGATGCTGTCGGCCCTCTCAGACCGTATCAAGGCTGGAGCCGCCATCTGCTGGATGACAACTACCGACGAGCAAATGTCGTTTAAGTACAACCGTACAGAGAATGGCGGCTTTGCCAACTGTTTCCCAGGATTGCGCCGCTGGATGGACTATCCGCATGTCGCCTCGATGGCCTGTCCCAAGCCCATGCTCTTCATCAACGGTTCCCAGGACAAGCTGTTTCCTGTCCCTGCTGCCGAGAAAGCCTTTTCCATCATGCGTGACGTATGGAAATCACAGGGAGCCGACGAGAACTTAGAGACAGAGCTCTGGGACATTCCCCACAGTTGTCCGCTGAAAGCACAACAACGGGTATTGGAGTTCTTCAAGAAGAACTTATAGATTGGGCTTCCAGCTATTCTGAATGTTGAATACAACCTCAGGAGTAATCTGCTGCGCCTCTTTCTTCGTAAGCTGGCGGCTCCACGCGACTCGCTGTTTGGTGTCGGCTCCTTCCCCCTTATTTCCAAACTCGAAGTAGCGGGCAGTCTGTTCGCGCTCCTTCTGCCAGTGGTGCCAACCCTCTGGACGGATGGACTTCGGCAGTTCACAATTCATAAAGAGCGTATAGCCATAATCGCGCCAAGGACGGCCAAGATATACTTGGGTAGCTTCAGGGGCGGCGGTGACGGTGCAGTTGTTGAAGACATAGCCGTAAGCTACGTCCTGCGGTGTCGAGGCAGCGGTGATATAGGAATTGATTTTGCAATGGATGGTGCAGCCTTCAAACCAGGCAGTCGACGGGCCGAAGATGAAGTCGGTGGTACCCTCGATGTAGCAGTCCTTGAAGTAGAGACGGGTATTGGGCATACCAGTATAGACGGTGTCCTGATGTCCCAGGAAGCGACAGTTAAGGAACACCAGACGATCGCCCTCGGTATGCAGGGCAACGGCCTGTCCCAGACGGGCGGCGTTATTCTCGACGGTCAGGTTCTTCAGGGTAATGTCGTTGGCCTCTATCTTCAAGGTATAAGTACGGAAAGTCCCCATTCCCTTACCTGTAGGGGCATATACGATGTTGGCATGATCATCGTAGGTGATGACAGTTTGGTCGCGGTCCTCGCCGCAGAGCTCGATGTTCTGCAACCATTGTGGGATGATGAGTTTCTCCTTATACGTACCTTTCTTTATATAGATCACCTTGTGATAGTCCATGAAGGCGCGACATACCTCGATAGCTTCGCCGATGGTGCGGAACTGACCACTACCGTCGCGAGCAACGATGATGGTGTCAGGGTTGTCGTAGTTGGCTGCGACGAGGTCGCAGCATAGACAACAGAGGACAACGAGCGTAGTTAGTAGTTTGTTCATAGAAGGTTGGGTTGGTGGTTACATGATTTCGCTGATTTCCTTGAGGTCGTCGGGTTACATGATTTCGCTGATTTCCTTGAGGTCGTTGATGGACTTCAGGTTCTCCATGATAAGCTGTACGTCTTCGCGATCGTGGACACGCAGCTCCAGGGTGCCGTCGAACATGCCGTCCTCGCAGGTGATGTTGAGGTTGCGGATATTGACGCTCATCTGCGCTGAGATAATCTGCGTCACCTCATTGAGCAGTCCGACGCGGTCGATACCTCCGATGCGGATGGTGGCGATGAAGAACTGCTTCTTGTGCATGTCCCACTTGGCATCGAGGATACGGTTGCCGAAACCCGACTTCAGCTTAGCCGCTACAGGACAGGTACGCTTATGAATCTCTATCTGGTTCTTGTTGTCAATATAGCCCAGGGCGTCGTCACCAGGGATGGGGTGACAACAGGTGGGGAACTTATACTGACGGATGTTCTCGTCGGTAATATAGATGGGCTTCTTGCGGTTGAACTTCTCAGGAACGACAAACAGCTCCACCTCGTCCTCCTCTTCCTGTTTCTTGGTCTTGACGAAGGGCACGTACTTACGCCAACCGCCATTGGCCGTCTGTTTCTTCTTGTTCTTGCCTGCGAGTTCGTCAAGGTCCTTTTCGCCCAAGAGCACGGTCTTCTCGCCCAAAGCCTGGAAGAAGTCCTCGCGACGCCGTATCTCGTGGTACTCCGCCAGTTGGTCGGCGATGGCGATAGAGAACTCATGGTTGTTCTTCTGCAGCCACTGGGTCAGTATCTCCTCACCCCGTTTCTGCACCTCACGGTTGTCACGGCGCAGGATGGACAGTATCTTACCCTTGGCCTTGGCGGTCGACACGAAGTTGATCCAGTCAGGCTGCACATGCTGCGACTTCGACGAGAGTATCTCCACCTGGTCGCCACTCTGCAGCTTATGGCTCAGGGGCACCAGCTTATGATTCACCTTGGCACCTATACAATGACTGCCGAGGAACGTGTGGATGGAGAAGGCAAAGTCGAGGGCCGTACAGCCGGCAGGCATAGTCTTGATTTCACCTTTGGGAGTAAAGACGAATATCTCGGAGGCGAAGAGGTTCAGCTTAATCGCATCGAGGAAGTCCATCGCATCAGGCTGGGGATCGTCCAGAATCTCCTTGATGGTACGCAGCCACTCGTTCAGTTCGGCCTCGTCCTCGGTGTATTCCTCCTCATCGTCGTCGCCCTCCTTGTACTTCCAGTGGGCGGCCAGTCCCTGTTCAGCTATCTCGTCCATGCGGTCAGAACGTATCTGCACCTCTATCCAACGTCCCTGCTTCGACATCAGCGTGACGTGCAGGGCCTGATAGCCGTTGGCCTTCGGGTGGTTCAGCCAGTCGCGCAGACGGTCGGGATGGCTCTTGTAAATCTTGGAGATGGCCACGTAGATGTTGAAACACTCATTGACCTCCTCCTCACGATTACGGGGTGTGAAGATGATGCGCACGGCAAGAATATCGTAGATTTCCTCAAACGTCACGTGCTTGTTCTGCATCTTAGACCAGATGGAGTACGGAGTCTTGACACGCTCCTTGATCTGATAGGTCAGTCCCATCTTCAGCAGTTCCACCTCGATAGGCACGATAAACTCATCGAAGAGCTCATGGCGCTTGGTTTGTGTCATGGCCAACTTCTTCTGAATGAAGGCATACTCCTCGGGATGTTCGAACTTGAAACTGAGGTTCTCGAGTTCGGACTTGATTTTATAGAGTCCTAAGCGGTGAGCCAGCGGGGCATAGATATATAGCGTCTCGCCGGCTATCTTGTACTGCTTGTTGGCAGGCTGCGACTCAAGGGTTCGCATATTGTGCAGGCGGTCGGCAATCTTGATGAGGATCACGCGGATATCATCGCTCATCGTCAGCAGCAGCTTCTTGAAGTTCTCAGCCTGGGCTGATGCCTGTTCGCCGAAGATGCCGCCGCTGATCTTGGTCAGTCCGTCGACAATCTGGGCTATCTTCGGGCCGAAGATATTTTCAATATCCTCCACCGTGTAGTCGGTATCCTCGACCACGTCGTGCAACAGGGCTGAGCAGATACTCGTGGAGCCGAGTCCAATCTCCGAACACGCTATCTGTGCTACGGCGATGGGGTGCATGATATAGGGCTCACCCGACAGGCGGCGCACACCCTTGTGGGCCTGACGGGCGAAGTTGAAGGCTTTGGTGATGAGGTCAACTTTCTTACGGTGGCGCGAGGACAGGTAGCTGTCCAACAATGTCTGGAACGCACCGTTTATCAACTCATCATCAGCCTGCTCACGTATTCTGTCATCTTCATCCATAGTGTTGTCCTTCCCTTATACCTTATTATATATAGTTTCATCTGCGCTTTTTCTTGGCGGCAGTCTTTTTCTTGGCGGCAGTCTTTTTCTTCGCAGGAGCCTTTTTCTTGGCAGGAGCCTTGCGGGCTGTCGTCTTCTTGCGGGCCGTCGCTTTTTTGGCGGTGGACTTCTTGGTGGTCTTCCTGGTGGTGGCCTTGCGGCGGGTAGTCTTACGCTTCTTGCTCACCTTCTTCTTCGAGACGAAAGTGGGCACATCGTCGTTGATGGTCACCTCGTCGCGCTTGGTCAGCAACTCGGCGGTATTATAATTGTAGATTGAGTCCTGGTTGTCGATGAAGCGGGTAACGTCGTTCAAGGCCAGCTTGATGGCCGACGGCTTGGTGGCACCAGGCACGATGTCGCGACGGTACTCAGGATTAAGCGTACGCAGCATGTCGAGGTCGAGTCCCAACACGCCGGCTATCTGTGCCAGATGGACATTGCGGTTCACCACGACGGTATCGGTCTTCAGGGGGAGCTTGGTCCGCAGCGGGCAGATGCTATGGGCCGAGTAGTAGGTCATGATGTAATTGGCGGCGATGAAGGCGGGCACGTAGCCTCGCGTCTCTCGCGGCAGGTAAGGATAAATCTGCCAATAGTCCTTTGCTCCGCCAGCACGGTGGATAGCTTTGTTGATGTTGCCCGGCCCGCAGTTATAAGCGGCAATGACCAGGTTCCAGTCGCCGAAGATTTTATAGAGGTCGCTCAGACAATGGGCAGCGGCATAGCTGGCCTTGATGGGGTCGCGGCGCTCGTCGACCAACGAGTTCACCTCCAGACCGTACTGCTTACCCGTTGCCAGCATGAACTGCCACAGTCCGGTGGCGCCGACCCGTGAGACGGCTTTGGGGTTCAGGGCCGACTCAATGACGGGCAGATACTTCAGCTCCAGGGGCAGGCCGTAGGCTTCAAGGGCTTCCTCGAAGATGGGCATATAGAAGTTGCAGGCGCCCAGCATATAGCTGACGGAATAGCGCAGGCGACCGCTGTAGCGCTCGATGAACTGCTGCACCACGTCGTTATACGACATCTCCATGACCGTCGGCATACGCCTCAGCCGGTCAATGTACGTCTCACGGTCGAACGTGGGGTTCTCGGCAGCCGTGCGGCAGTCGTCGTCCTGACTCAGGTAGGTCTTCGACATATAGAGGTTCATCAGCGAGTCCAGGTCGTAGGTCATTGCCTCGGGGAAGTCTATCACCTCCTCGTTGCCTTCCTCGTCGACGACCATCAGCTCGTCCTCGGTCATCTCCTCGTCCTCATCCTCGTCGTCATCTTCATCTACTCCCTCCACAATCTCTTCCTCGTCCTCCTCGTCATCGTCATCCAACACTACCTGTGCCTGCACCATCATCGGCCAGACAAACATCATCGTCACTAACAGTATCCAGTATTTCTTCATAATTCCTTAAAAGTTCAATTGACAGTTGACGCCTAACGACGAGGCGTAGATGGGGTTGTTTGACAGCGACGTGCCGATGACGGTGGGCTGCACCTTCAGGCTCAGGTCGCGAGAGATGTCGAACACCGACAGTTCGGCATCGACGTAGGCATCGATGACCGAGATGGCATAGACACCTATCATGACAAAGAAACTCAGGTCGCGCCAGCGGCGGTACTTGTCCTTGCGCTTTCGGAAGATATCCTTGTAGCGGTCGATGTTCTTGTCATTAATCTGGCGTCCCAGATGCATGAATTTGTTATAGCTGGCCGTCGTGGGGTCGCCGTCCGTGATGTCGATATAGGCCTGTGAGTAGTCCTTATACATCATGTCGTTCCACGTCAACGCGTAGGCACAGCCCAAGAATCCACCATAGACGAGAGGCAGTTTCCAGTACTTACGGTTGTAGATCTGTCCACCGCCCGGGATGACCAGTGCCAGCCACAAAGCCCGCTGGGGGTTGGGCGTCCATGTTGACCAGTCGCGCTTCTTCGGCTTTTCAGTCTCCTGTAGGCTGTCAAGCACGGCTGGGGTATCGAGACGGCGGAGGTCTTCACGGGCCAGCGTGTCGAGCGGAGCCATGTCCTGCAACAGGGCCGAGTCGCTGGTGATGGTGAAGAGCGAGTCGCTGTCGACCTCCGTCTGGGCATATCCGCCCAAACAGCCAATCAGCAGCAGCAAAGCAATAACCGTCGTCCTCATTTCCATTCACAATTCAATATTCTCACTTCTTCCTATCCAACACGCCCATGATGCGCTCCAGTTCTTCCTCATTTGAGAAGGCGATGCTGATCTTGCCCTTGCCCTTCGGCGAACAGGTCATCTGCACCTTGGTCTGGAAGAAGTCTGCCAGCCGGCGGCGCAAGGCGTCATACTCCTCAGGCAACTGCGACTTAACTGAGATCACCTTCTTGGCACCCTGAATATCGTCGCCGTTCTTCATCAGCTGCACCATCTCCTCGACCTTCCGGACAGAAAAGCCTTGCTTCTGAACTTCCTTGAACAGCTTGATCTGCTGGCTGGGACTGTCGAGGGCCAGCAGCGCACGGGCATGACCCATGTCTATCTCCTTGTCCTTCAGCGCCATCTGCACCTGTGCCGGCAACTTCAGCAGTCGCATGTAGTTGGTGACGGCGGCGCGACTCTTGCCGACGCGCTCCGAAATCCTGGCCTGCGTCATACCGGTGGTCTCAGCCAGATGCTGATAGGCCAGGGCTATCTCAATGGCGTTCAGGTCCTCGCGCTGGATATTCTCTACCAGTGCCATTTCCATCACGTTCTCGTCCTCGACGGTACGGATGTAGGCCGGAATAGCCGTCAGGCCAGCCAGCTGCGAAGCCCTCCAGCGGCGCTCACCGGCAATAATCTGGTAGCGGTTCTCAGCCACCTGTCTCAATGTGATAGGAGCGATGATGCCCAACGTCTTGATGCTGCCTGCCAGTTCCTCCAATGCCTCCTGGTCGAACTCGCGACGAGGCTGGTCGGGGTTGGGCTCAATCTGCGACAGGGGTATCTCACTAAGGTTCGACGAACCTTGCGTCCTGACGTCCGACGTGTCAATCAGGGCGTCCAGTCCGCGTCCGTTTCCTATATCGTCCAGTCCGCGTCCCAAGACGCTACTGCTTGCGAATTTCTTTCTTACAGCCATTACTTGTTCTTATTAATAATTTCCTTCGCCAACGCGAGATGGTTCTTCGAACCCGTAGAGTCAGCATCGTAGAGGATGACCGGCAGACCGTGACTGGGACTCTCCGACAACTTCACGTTACGCTGGATGACCGTCTTGAACACCAGCTCCTGGAAGTGACGCTTCACCTCGTCGTAAATCTGGTTGGCCAGACGCAGGCGAGAGTCGTACATCGTCAGTAGGAAACCCTCAATCTCCAGCCGCGGGTTCAACTTCGACTTGATAATCTTAATCGTGTTCAGCAACTTCGAGATACCCTCCAGGGCGAAGTACTCGCACTGGACAGGGATGATGACCGAGTCGGCTGCCGTCAGGGCATTCACCGTAATCAGGCCCAACGACGGCGAACAGTCAATCAGTATGTAGTCGTACTCACCCTGTAACGGGGCCAGCATCTGCTTGATGACCTTCTCGCGGTCGTTCAGGTTCAGCATCTCAATCTCGGCACCAACCAGGTCGATATGGCTGGGGATGATGTCAAGTCCCTCGATATCAGTCGTATAGACAGCATCGCGCACATCGGCCTTGTCGATGATGCACTCGTAGAGCGAGCAGTCTATCTGTTTGATGTCAACACCCAGGCCGCTCGAAGCGTTGGCCTGAGGGTCGGCATCGACCACCAACACCGTCTTCTCCAACGTGGCCAGCGAGGCTGCCAAGTTGATCGTCGTTGTCGTCTTTCCCACACCGCCCTTCTGGTTGGCTAATGCAATGATTTTTCCCATTTTCAATCCTTTTACTTAAAAAACAGGTTGCAAAGATACACATTATTTTTGAATTTTGACGGTTGATGTTTGATTTATTTTGTATCTTTGCACCCAAAAACATGAAAATTTATGGAAAATAAACGCCCGTTAATACTCATTTCAAATGACGACGGCTATCAGGCCAAGGGTATCAACAGCCTCATCGACATGCTCCGACCCCTGGCCGACCTCGTTGTCTGCGCCCCCGACGGCCCCCGTTCCGGCTACTCCTGCGCCTTCTCGGCGGAGATTCCCCTCAAGCTGCATCTGCAACGCGAGGAAGAGGGACTGCAGGTGTGGTCCAGCAACGGCACCCCCGTCGACTGCGTCAAACTGGGCCTTGCCCGCATCCTCGACCGCCGTCCCGATATGGTCATCGGCGGCATCAACCACGGCGACAACGGTTCCGTCAACAGCCACTACAGCGGTACGATGGGCGTTGTCATGGAGGGATGTATGAAGTATATCCCCTCCGTCGCCTTCTCCCTCTGCGACCACGCCCCTGATGCCGACTTCGAACCCCTCCGTCCCTACGTCATCAAGTACACCCGCTACGTCCTGGAGCACGGCCTGCCCAAGGGCGTCTGCCTGAATATCAACTTCCCAAACGCCGAGACCCTCTCTAACTCCCCCTGCTTAGGGGGAGAACAAGACACTCCCCCTAAACAGGGGGAGACGGAAGGGGTCTTCCGTGGCGTTCGCGTCTGCCGCATGGCCCACGGCTCATGGCTAAACGAGATTACCACCTGCCATCATCAACGCGGCTACGACTACCACTGGATGGTAGGCCACTATCAGAACGATGAACCCGAGGCCGAAGATACCGACAACTGGGCACTCGCCCACGGCTACGTCGCCATCACCCCCACCACCTTCGACGTCACCGCCCACGAGTGTCTCAACATGACTTTCGAGTAATCCTCCGTATCGCTTTCTTTACCCAGTACCTACAGGCCCGCTACCTACTACCTACAGCCCCGCTACCTGCCGGGTAGCGCCCCTGTACCCGGCACCTTTAGTCCGACCAAACCTCACCTTTAGTCCGACTAAACCCTACCTTTGGTCGGACTAAACCCACATGACCTATATAGCCCTGCTACATGGCCTCTTTATCATCGCCAAGTGGCCCTTCTGGATGAAAAAAGAGGGGCTTTTCGTAAAAACACCTCACCACCTCACCCAACACCGCTGAAACATCGATATACAGGGGCTCTTAGCCACGTGAGGTCTTTTGCAAACACCTCACCTAAGACCTCACTTGAGACCTCACTTCAAGAATGAACTGGCAGGGAGGTGAAGGAGAGGTGTCAGGGGAGGTGTTTGGTGAACACCTCACCTTCTGCAAACCCTTTGCACATCGATGTTTCAGCCATATCGGGTGAGGTGGTGAGGTCTTTTGCGAAATTCGTGTAAAATTGGAACGATAGAGATAACTAAACTCGAAGAGCGAACCATGAAATTCGGAGAGGCCCGTATCCGTAAGTCTTTGCAAAGCCAAGCAAAAAATGGACTTAATATGCAACCCGACGTGGCTATCTTGGAGATGGAACTTGAACGAATGGTTGCCGCCAGCGATGGTTTTGTGGATGTAGATGAGAATACTTCGGACAACCCGGAAAATGCCGACAGCCGTCTGTTCTTGGAGTTAGACCACGTCCTGTAGAAACATTTCTTGCAGCTTTGCTTGGATTTCTCGAAAAGACTTCGTAACTTTGTGGCAAAGATTTACGAGGTATGACACGAGAAGAGGTGATAGCTGCGGGATTGACGCCTGAGGAAACGAAGCATAACGGGCACCGCAGGGCGTATTTTCACGACTATAACCGTCCCGGCGTTTATATGATAACGCTGGTGACGGAGGGACGGCAGCGCCTGTTTGGCAGTATCGTAGGACATACGAGAGGGGCAAGAGGGACGGCTGAGTTTCCTCATTTGCAATGCTCAACGTTAGGGGCCTTGATACTTCAGGAAGAGGTGGGGAAGATCTCACGGTTCTACCCGATGGTGGAGGTGTGTAAGGTGGCGCTGATGCCTGACCACATTCACCTCTTAGTGAGGGTGAAAGGGAGGCTGCCGGAGAAGAAGCACCTGGGGAGCGTCGTTCGTGGATTCAAGACGGGATGCACAAGGGCGTGGTGGAAACTGCAGGATGAGAGCGGCGGAAGGAGGGCCGGAGGAAGGGAGAGCGGCGGAAGGAGGCCCGGCGGAAAGAAGCCCGGCGGAAATGCGCCGGGCACGGTAGAGGGCACGGTGGAGGGCACGGTGACCGAGGCTTCTCCCTCGGGCTGGCGGCCCGTTCTGTTTGAGGCGGGCTATCATGACCGCATCATCATCAGGGACGGGATGCTGGAGAATATCTGCCGATATATGGACGAGAACCCTTTCAGGGCCAGACTGAGGGAGGAATGCCCAAACCTGATGCAACGCCGCCTACACCTATGGATACACAACCGCGAATATGCGGCCTTCGGCAACCTATTCTTACTGAAGAACCCGGATAAACTGCAGGTGTTCTTCCACCGCAAGAATGCACAAGGGACGCCGACGCACCTGACTCCCGAGTATGCCCAGGAGAAGGCTCAGCTACTGTTACGCGCCGAGGAAGGAGCCGTACTGGTGACACCAGGCATATCCAAGGGTGAAAAGGAGGTTGCCACTGCCGCCTTAACAGGCCATCTGCCGCTCATCATCCTACAGAAGGAGCCCATTACTGAGTATTGGAAACCGTCTCAGGGGCGTTTCTATGCCTGTGCTGCAGGCCGGCTTCTGATACTGGCACCCTGGCAGATGGAGGGCGAATCGGACTACGTCCGCTTTCACACCTTGAACGACTTGGCACATGAAATATGCATTGCTACGGATACTCGTCTGCTGAGATTTGGTAGCGATGAGTGAGGCCTGCTATGAAATAATTCCCACAAAAATGATGGCAATTAGGATTTTATTCGTAAATTTGCACCGATGAAATACTACCTGATAGCTGGTGAGGCGAGCGGCGACCTGCATGCATCACGACTGATGCGGGCACTGAAGGAGCAAGACGAGGAAGCGGAGTTCCGCTTCTTCGGTGGTGACTTGATGGCCGCCGAGGGTGGTACGCTGGTCAAGCACTATCGCGAACTGGCCTATATGGGCTTTATCCCCGTGCTGATGCACCTGAGAACCATCCTAAGGAACATGAAGCGGTGTAAGCTGGACATCACGGAATGGCAGCCTGACGCGGTTATACTGGTGGACTATCCGGGCTTTAACCTCAAGATAGCGAAGTATGTGCATGAGATGCGAGGTACGAGGTGCGAGATACGAGGTACGAGAGTTCCGAAAGTCTATTACTATATCTCGCCGAAGATATGGGCGTGGAAAGAGTATCGCATCAAGGCCATTAAGCGCGATGTGGACGAACTGTTCTCCATCCTGCCTTTCGAGGTGGCGTTCTTCGAACAGAAGCACCACTACCCTATCCACTATGTGGGAAATCCGACGGCACAGGAGGTGAGGGAGTTTCTTTCGAGGTACGAGGTACGAGATACGAGGTACGAGAAATGTATTGCCTTGCTGGCTGGCAGCCGTCAGCAGGAGATTAAGGACAACCTGCCCGCTATGATTGAGGCCACACGACACTTGGCTGGCGAGTATGACATCGTGCTGGCGGGAGCGCCATCGATTGACGAAGACTACTATAAGCAGTTCTTGGTGGGCAGTCATGTACGGCTGGTGATGAACCAGACGTATCCGCTACTGGCCAAGGCCACCGCAGCCCTCGTCACCAGCGGTACGGCAACATTGGAAACCTGTATGTTCCGTGTGCCGCAGGTGGTGTGCTACTATACGCCGCTGAAACGGTTCATCGGCATGATGCGGCGGATAGTGCTGAAAGTGAAGTACGTCTCCTTAGTCAACCTGATAGCCGACCGCGAGGTGGTAACGGAATTGGTTGCCGAGACCTTCAGCGTGGAGAACATCCGCCGCGAACTGGAAAAGATACTGCCGGGCTGTGCTGAGCGGCAGCGGATGCTCGACGACTATGAAGAAGTACACCGCCGGTTGGGCGAGAATGACGCTCCCAACCGTGCGGCGCACTTAATGATAAAACTGTTGAGCGTTACTCCTTGACGTAACGCGACTCGTTCATAAACAGATACGAGGGCTTGTAACCGCCGAAATCGACGACAATCTTCTCGAAGACGATGCCGGGATGCTTCGGACGAAGCGTCAGCTCATGGGTAGTAACGTCCTTGCCGACGGGCAGTTCCACCACCTTCTCGACGATGCGGCGGGCGACGGCAGGATAGTAGTCTGAGTACATATAGGGCTGGCGGTCAACGAGTTTCTCGTTGAAGTTCACATCCTGAGGCTCTGAGTTGTCGAGGCTGACAGTATAACTGAAGCCACCGATATTCAGGAAGTCAAGCGTCGACTTCACCACGACATGCACCTTCACCGTCTGAGGAGCATCTGCAGGCAGTGTGAACCGATAGGTCAGTCCAGCATTACCGGTGGAGATTGTCGTATTAGGTGTCAGGGCAACGGCGCTGCGGGTACGGCCATAGTAGGGATAGATGGTCCACTGCATGCCTGCGGGCGCCGTAGCGCTGTAATAGTGCTCGGCCTCGATAGAGACGTAGCCGTTGCTGGGGGTGAAGGTGTAGTCGCCTGTCGGAGAGGCGACAGGCACGGTGGTGGTTTGGGGGAGCATATCGCGGCGGAAGTTGTCGTTCCACGAGCGGTAGCCAATGTGCTTCTGGGTCATCATGCCGTTCCACTTGCCTCCAGCAATCTCAGTGTTATAGGCCGCACAGAGCAGGGAGTCGCGCTTGAAGCAACGAGCCACCTCGGCTGCCCACTCGTTGGCATCGGGACTGCCAGCCTTGGCCATATACTGGTTCATGGCCTGGGCGTAGTACATATCATAGAGGTTAGCCATTGCCTGAACGGGGAAGAGCACCAGCTGGCGATAGAAATCGCGGGCCTCGGCAGGGATTTCCTGATAGAGGCGCAGGGCACGGGCCTCAAGGCGGGCATACTCGTCGGCCACCTGTTTCCACTCACCCGTCTCGACATTATAGGTACGGGCATCGAGCATTTCGGGGGTGACGCGAGCCATGTACTGGCAGTTGCGGTTGTAGATAGAGGCGGCTTCGTCGGCGATGGCCGCTGGAGAAGCAGCGGGAACGGTGGCGGTGATGGCCGCCGGAGATGCGGCGGGCACCGTAGTGGCGAGGTTTTGGGCAAAGAAGCGGCGGGTGTGGTCGGTGACGGTCTGGACGGTGTAGTCCTTGGGACTCCAAGCCATATCCATGAACAGCTGGATGGGGTACTCCATGGGCTTCAAGTCGCCGACATTGAGAATCCACATGCGCTGGATGCCCCAGTCATAGGCTAATGACAGCTGCTCGAACATCTGCTGCGTCTGGGTGACGTTGAGCCACTTGGTGTTGCGAGGAGCGCCCACATAGTCGACGTGGTAGTAGATGCCCCACCCTCCCCTACGGCTGCGCTCGGCAGCGGTAGGTACACGGCGGATGTCGCCCCAGTTGTCGTCGCTAATCAGGATCATCACATCGTCGGGCACACGGAGGCCAGCGTCGTAGTAGTCCTGCACCTCCTTATAGAGTGCCCACACCTGCGTGGTCTTCTCGGCAGGCTTACGTGTCACGTCCTTAATAATCTTGCGCTGGTTGTTGATGATGCGCTCCATCAGCTTGGTGTCTGCCTTGTCGCTCATGGCCTCGTCGCCGTCGCCACGCATACCGATGGTCACGATGTCCTCGGTACCCTTCATGCGCTCAATACCTTCGCGGAAGAACTGGTCGAGCTTGGTCTGGTTGGTCTGGTAGTTCCAAGCACCCCACTCCTGACGGTGACGGGCATACTCCTGATGGTTACGAGCCATCGGCTCATGGTGGGAGGTACCCATGATGACACCCATACGGTCGGCCAACTTGCCATTCTCCGGGTCGTCGGCATAGAAAGCCCAACCCCACATGGCAGGCCAAAGGAAATTACCCTTCAGACGGAGGATCAACTCAAAGACCTTCTCATAGAAGCGGTGGTCGCCATAGTCCGTTCCGAAGGTGTTCTTCACCCAACCGGTGAGGCAGGGCGCCTCGTCGTTGAGGAAAATGCCGCGGAACTCGACGGCAGGCTCCCCGTCCGTGTACGTACCTTTTATGATATAAGCCTCATCGTGCTTAGCGACAGGAGCGTCAGCCCACCAGTACCAGGGCGACACGCCCAACTGGCGGCTCAGCTCATAGATACCATAGATCGTACCGCGACGGTCGCTGCCGGCGATGACCAACTGCTGGCCGACGGTGGTGATGATATACTTCTCGCGCTTGCCTTTCAGGTCGGCGAGCTTCAGGCGGTCGATGTCCTTGTTCTTGCCGAGGGTTCCGATGAGGATGGTGGGGCCCGATGGAGATGCATCGGGCACAGTGGAGGGCACAGTGCCGAGGACGCGCTCAAAGTCGGCCTGCAGGTTACGGATGGCGATTTTTACGCCCTCATTCTCCTGCTCACTATATCCGATGGTGGCCCCTTTCAACGGCAGGGCATCAGCCTGCGGAGTAAAGGTGACAAACGGTTCGGCAGCACGTAGTCCTGTGCATACAGCCAACAGGGCAAGCAGCGTCAAAATGGTCTTTCTCATCGTTTACAGCAGTTTGAATTCGTCAACGTCAATATATCCTCCGGCCTTCTTCGTGGCATAGTTAAAGATGGCAAACTTAGAGCCCATGAAGAAGCGGCGATAGTCGAAGATGCAGCGGTAGTCCTTGGTGCCTATCTGCGTCCACTCCTGACCATCAAGACTATAGTAGAAGTTGGCAGCATCATTGTGGCGGGGCTGGAAGTCACCGTCGATGCGCAGCCAAATCTTCTGCGTCTTGAGCTTCGGCAGGTCAACGGTCTCGACGACCTTCTCGTCGACATTGGTGACAGCCTTCTCACGGTCGGTGAGACTGACCTTCTGCTCACTCATCTCGAGCGTTACCTTCTTACCATTCTTCTTAAGGGTCAACACGCCGGAGTCGCCGTTGAAGGCCGTAAAGCCAGCACAGTCGCCATCCTTCATCTTCGTGAAGTCGATGCAGACGGCACCGCTACAAGTCGGACCGAACATACGCTGTGTCAGCGTGTTAGGAGCCAAGTAAAGGTTAGGCACCACGCGGTTGGTCTTCAGACGCAAGAAACCCGGACGTTCCGTCAGGCTCCAAGCGTTGTCAATCGGGTTATGGTTCCACTGCCAGTGGAGTCCTAATTTCGAGGCGCTGAAATCGTCGGCCAGTACAATGCTCTTCGTGGGCTCACCGCTCTTGTAGGGACGCATCACGTCGGGCACCTTACCGTTCTCGTCGCCCAGCATCGGCCAACCGTCAATCCAGCGGACAGGCGACAGCGTCAGCACACGGCCTACACCGCCACGGTCCTGGAACATAATACCATACCAGTCGCCAGACTCAGAGTCGACGATAGTACCCTGTGCCAGATAGGAGAAACCACCGAAGTCGCTCTCGAGGATGACGTTCTTCTCCCACTTGGCGTTCAGGTCCTTTGTGCGGTAGCACACCTCACGGCGATGACGACCAGGGGCATAGGTATGGGAAATCAACTGTGCATAGTAGGTACCACGGTACTTGATGACACGGGTGCCCTCCAACAGACCGCGCTCGTCTTCCTCGCGCTGGAAATAGTGACGGAGGCTACCCTCGACGACCCCCTTCAGGTCGCGTGTCAACTGGCACATCTCACCCGTTCCGAAGAATACGTAGGGTGTGCCGTCGTCGTCGAAGAACAGCGTAGCGTCATGGAAGTGGCGGAGGCGCGAGTGGATGGTCCAGGGACCTTCGGCTTTCGGTGCCGTGAAGATATAGGTATCACCCATGGGACCGGCCTCGTTGGGAGCCAAAAGTGCCCAGAACTTACCTTCGTGATACTTCAGCGAGGTAGCCCACTGACCACGGCCATAGACGGTACCTTCCTGCAGGTCGTACTTCGGCGAGTCGGTCAGCTTGTCGAAGATATAGCCGACGGTCTCCCAGTTCTTCAGGTCCTTCGAAGCCATCACGGGAGCACCCGGCATCAGGTGCATGGTGGTGGATACCAGATAGAAGGTATCACCCACACGGATAACATCGGGATCGGGAACGTCAGCCCACAGCATCGGGTTTTGGATTTTCTCCGTCGGAGCCGTCTGAGCCGTAGCGCACAGCGGCAGCAAGGCCAGCAATAAACTTGTAATGATTGTCTTTTTCATACTCTTTTGGTTATTTATTAATTCTTACTACAGGAGCGATTTTGTTGACGGGCTGCTTCGGGAGGTCAATGACCAGTCCCTCTACCGTCTGACGAGCCTTGAGTTTTCCATGTCCTAACAGGAAGACGGAGGAAATGCTCTTCTTGAAATCAGGATTACCCTTAGCCAGCGACTTGATGACCAGACGTCCGTCCTGAGGCCAACCCATCGCGGTGACATAAAGGTACTTCTTCGTCTGGTTGAAGCGTATGTCGCGATAGTCCATGCCATTGTACTGGCCTTCGTTGAAACCCTGCGAGTTGATCTTGATATCCTTCTCAGCCACAGGGCCTTCTCCGAACTTCACCCAGGGACGCGTGCCGAAGATGCTCTCGCCGTTCTGGGTCATCCAGGCCTCCAGCTCGTCGAGGAACTGGGCGGCCTTCTCGTCGTAGGTGCCGTCGGCCCGCAGGGGGATGTTCAGCAGCAGGTTACCGTTCTTCGACACAATGTCCACCAGCTGCTTCACCATGTTCGTAGCGGTGCGGTAGCCCCGCTGATAGGTCTTGGTATTGTAGTGCCAGTCGCCGATGCAGTTGCAGGTCTGCCACGGCTCCTCAATCATCTGGTTGGGAGCACCGCGCTCCACGTCCCATGTCAGGGCCTTCTTCTGGTCTTCGTTCAGGATCTTTCCGAAGACCACGGCACGCGGGTTCTTGTTGTACATGTGGGCGACAATCTTCATGCCAGCGTCGCTGATAGGATAGAACGGCAGCACGGTGACGTCGAAATAGATGAGGTCGGGCTGATAGCGGTTGATGGCGTCGAGGGTACGGTCGTAGAAGTTCGTCACAAACTCCTGCGACGGCGGGCAGGCGCCGTTGTCCCAGCCCCACTGCGAGTGGATGCGCCCGTTGTCCCACGACCCCTGGCTCATGGGGTGGTTCTGCTGGTAGAGCATCTGCGGGTCGAGACCTTCCCACCATTTGCCCTTACCGTCTTCCTTGGTCAGGTTACCGTCGTAGTAGACACCCGCCTTGTCGCCCTTCAGGTCATAGCGCTGTGAGGGTTCGAACCACGTCCATGCATGGTCAGCATGAAACGAGATGCCTAATGGCAGGCCGGCCTTCTTGGCGGCACGTGCCCACCCTTCGAGGATATCCTTCTTGGGACCGATGTTCTTAGAGTTCCAAGGTTGGTACTTCGAGTCCCAAAGGTCGTAGTTGTCGTGATGATTGCCGAGCACGAAGAAGTACTGTGCGCCGCAACGTTTATAGCGCTCCACCAATGCTTCCGGATCCCACTTCTCGGCCTTGAATAAGGGCAGGATGTCCTTATACCCGAACTCCGAGGGGTGGCCGTAGTGCTCGCGGTGGTAGTTATACTGGTCGGAACCCTCCAGGTACAGGCCGCGGGCCATCCAGTCGCCAGAGCCTTCCACGCACTGTGCGCCCCAATGGGCCCAGATGCCGAACTTGGCATCGCGGAACCATTCGGGCGTCTGGTGAGTCTCCAACGACTGCCACGTGGGTTCATACTTGCCCTGCTGCATGGGCTCATGGTCTTCCGAGACCAACACCTTATAAGATTGCGCTACTGTTGCGGACAGCATAGTCCACAGAGCTGCGATTGTAAGAACGGTTCTTCTCATAGTCATTATTTGATGTATCGTTTCTTTCCGTCAATAATATACAGGCCGTGCTTCGGACTGCTGACGCGCTGTCCCTTCAGGTTATAGATCACGCCGCTATTCTTGTCATTGAGTGATATCGTATTGATTCCCGTAAAGCCATCCCCAAAGAACGGCAGGAAAGCATCGGTAGCTGTCATACTTGCATAAACACCGAAAGGCGACAACGTAGAGGCAGACGTCAGGCGGACAAGTCCCCACTGACCGTCCTGCTGTCCTAAGACATAGTCACCGGCAAAAAGCGGAGCGGCGGCATAAGTACCACGCAACACGGCATCGAGAGGACTGGCGGAGTAAGAAACCTCACCCTCACCCGTAAAGGTTACTTCTCCCCTGCCCTCAATCAGCACAGGCTGATGAGCAGGAACGGAACGCATCTCAACTAACGACAGATCATCACTAATGGAATATACCTTGACACCCTCAGGGGCATTGGCACTAAACGGCAACATCAGCAGACGCAGACCGTCGACCGTACAAGTGAACGTGGCAGCATCAGCCGTAAAGGCAGTGGCCGGACGGAAATCACCACCATCGACCCGTAGCACAAGACTGCGGCAGACGGTTCCCGCCACGATGTTTGTTCCCGTCAGCGGAGTACCCTCGGCAACATAGGCCACACGGTTGCTACCTGTGAGCCACGGCAGTTCTGCTGGCAGATCGGTGACATTGCTCATATCAATACTGGTGCAAGCAGCGTCGTCGCTAAAGTCAAGCACATTGGAATCGTCGGCCACAAAGGCACCGCTGAGCTTACCCGCATAATCCTGGCCGAAATAGACATCGCCGAAGGTGATGCTCAGATGCGACTGGGAATTATCACAGGTCAGCGACAGCAATCCGATGCAGCCGTCCTGAAGCGTGGCAGGAGAGAGGTCGAATACGAGGTCGAAGTCCTGTCCCTTGCTCAAGTCCAAGCGTTCATACTCATGGTTCACAGCCTCACCCTTGGCGTTGACGTAATAGAGCGTCGGCTTGCCTGCCGTCAGCGAATTAGTGGAGGTCACCTTATTGACATGCATCACCAACTGCGAGTAACGGTTGTTCAGGGCCACATAGCCGTAGGTAGTATTCTTACGACTGGAAATCAGCGAATTGGAACTGTCGAAGGTCTTGGTCTTGCCCGACAGTTTATAAGAAGTGCCGAAGTTGGTCTTCGTTGTCGCCATATCATCGATGCGGTCGAAGCGAGTAGCCGTACCCTTCATGTTGGAAGGCTGGCGGTCATGCTTCCGAATGCAAAGCACCGTGCAAACGCTTTGGGCGGCAACCTTCACGACGGGACGGCAGGTTTCCTCCTCATACGAGGACGAAGTCTTGGTATAACTCTTCGCCTTGGTGGTGGTGACGACAGCCGCCTGGTCAGTATAGAACGGCAAGTCAAGGGTAGTCGTCAACTCGTTGTCCGTAGCATTGGCCATGACAGCCACTACGGTATCACCCGACTGCGACTGATAAGCAGAGCCTTCCAGTCCGCCGCTGAACGTAGCGCCGATGCGGTCCATACCCGTTACGAACTTGGCGAAGTGTGCCATAATATAGCCGCGCTTGGTGACAACACCACTAGAGGTACCACACTGGCCATCACCCAACATACCGTAGAAACGCTTGGCAGCATAGTGAATCCAGGCGTTGAAGTCGCCGAGCATACAGGTATTAATAGCACGGAAAAAGTTAAAGAAGTCTTTCGAAAAGTCCCATTTACGATAGTTCGGATCTGTTTCTTTTATGTTCTCATTCCAGTTAATCAGGTATTCGGTCATCCAAATCTCCTTTCCTTTCTTGGCAAGGTTCTTGTAAGCCGATTGGATGCCGCCATACTGGTGACCGCCGTAGATGTCGAAACAGTCGAGGATATCGGTCTTGTTGAGGGCATTGGCGTAGCTGTCGCTGACAGCCAGTGTCTCAGGTGCCATTACCTTACAACTAATGGATTTACCGTAGGTCTTCACGAAGTTGGCGATATCGGTGGCCGACCACATACAACCGGCATAGGTTGCCTGCCAGTCGGGCTCGTTCTGTATGGAAATAGCATCAAGTTCTACACCATTCTTTCTAAGGTACTGTACATATTCTTCCAAGTACTGGGCATAGTCGGCCCAGTTTTCTTTCTTCAGGTAGCCCAGGGTTCCATCACTGTTCTTAGCGTTGCTGGTGCCGTTGGTTTTCCACTCGGCGGGCTGTCCCCACGGTGAGGCAAACACGATGAGGCCCATCTGCTTGGCTTGCTTAGCCGTAGCCAACGAATGGCTCCACGAGTCCTTGCCGATGGGGATGTAGAGTCGCATGATGTTACACCCCACGGTACTCGACTCACCCCACACCTTCTTAATGTCAGAGGTCGACATATGACCATATTGGAATTGCGGTGAGCAGACGAAGCCGCCGAAACCGGTAATGTGCTGATACTTGGTACTGGCATCGAGGCGTACCGTTGCCCGCTGGGCATAAAGAGCCACCGACAGCAGGGCGAAAGACAGTAGGAGTAGTTTTCTTTTCATATTTACAGTTTAGCGGTGCAAAGATAATAAAAAAATGCGGCAACACGTGCCGCATTTTGTATCGTATTCTTTGAAAAATGTTACAAACAGTCTTACTTGAACAGGCTCAGAGCCATCTGACGGAGCGCACGGCGCCAAGTCAGGAATTCGTGGGCTGTACCTTCGGATACGTGACCCTCGGCGTTGAAGCCGGCAGCCTTCAGGGCTTCGACACTCTTCTTGATAGCATCGGGACTCTCCTTCGAACCGCAGCTCTGGAAAATGTACTTCACCTGCTTCTTGTCCTTGATCTCCTCGGGCGTGTACTGACCACCGCTGAGCAGTCCGTAGTAAGCAAACATCTCGGGACGGCGCAGCGTGATGGTGTGCGTCTCCATACCACCCATCGACAGACCGGCCATGGCGCGGCTGTCCTTCTTGGCGATGGTGCGGAAGTTGGCATCGACGTAGGGCACGAGCTCGTCGCAGAGCACCTTCTCGAAGTCCTGGGCGGTGAAGCCGCCGAGGCCGCCAAACTGGATGTTGTTGGTCATACCATAGGTGCAGACGATGATGAAGGGCTTGATCTTACCCTCGGCAATGAGGTTATCCATGATGAGGTTGGCGTGACCCTGGTTCATCCAGGCCGTCTCGTCCTCACCCCAGCCATGCTGCAGATAGAGTACGGGGTACTTGGTCTTGGCATCCTTGTCGTAGGTCGGCGGGGTATAGACGAAGGCACGACGGCACTGCTTAGTGCTCTCGCTCCAGAAGAGAACCTGCGATACCTTTCCGTGAGGCACGTTCTTCATAGCGTAAAAGTCCTTATCCTTGGCGGGAATCTCGATACCGCTCTCCCAACGGGTAGAACCGTAGAAGTTGCAGGTACCGGGGTCGTTGAGCGTACCACCGTCAACGGTGAGGTGATAGTAGTGGAAACCTTCGTCCATGGGGCCTGCTGTGGTGCCTACCCATGAGCCATCGTAGGTCTTGCTAAGCTTGGTACCACCTTGGCCACCAAGACCGAGGCTAACGCTAACGGCCTGTGCATCAGGAGCCTCCACACGGAAACGGGCATAACCCTGAGAGTTCACCTGCGGATACTGCTGTCCGGGCTGGTTCAGCTCAGAAGGAACGAAATCCTCCTTGACATTAGGCTGCTGGGGGAAGGCGCGACTGGCGTCGAACGGCGGGCGCTGCTGGCCGAAGCCACCGGGGCCGCCACGACGGCCACCCTGACGGCCACCCTGACCGAAGCCACGGCCGGGGCCACCCTGACCCTGCGGACGGGCACGGCGCGGGGGGCGTGCGGGCAGTTCCCACTTCGGGGCCTTCATGTCGCGGATATACTCGTAGGCCAGCTTGGGCTTATACTCAGAGTCCCAAGGCAGGGGATAGTTGGCGGCACCCAACCAGGAGTCGCGGTCGCCAAGGTTCCAGAAGGTGACGCAGTCGATGACGTCCTTATGCTTGCGGAACACACGGAAGCAGCGGGCATACTGGTCGGCCAGGTGCTGCTTGACGGAGTCAGTGACCGCAGCACCCTCGCGGCTGAACTGCAGACCGCCACCCATCTCCTCGTTCACACGGATGTCGAACTCGGTGATGTGGATGTGCTTCACGATGGTCTTGAACAGCGTGATGGCGGAGTCGAGGCGGGCCTCAGAGGGGTAATAGATGTTGTAGTGGGCCTGCATGCCAATACCGTCGATGGGCACACCCTTGGCCTTCATCTTCTTTACCATATTATATATACGGTCGCGCTTGTGAGGATCGACGGTGCTGTAGTCGTTGTAGAACAGCAGAGCCTTCGGATCGGCCTCGCGGGCATACTGGAATGCCTTCTCGATGAACTCGTCGCCGCAGAGACGGTACATAGCGCTCTGGCGATAGGGGTCGGTAGCGTTGGCATTGTCTTCCATAGCCTCGTTCACTACGTCCCAGCAGTAGATGACGTCCTTGTAACGGGAAACGACGGCATGGATGTGCTTTCTCATGCGCTCGTAGAAGACTTCCTTTGTGGGATTATCGCCGAGCATCCAACGGCCTATCTGCGAGTGCCACATCAGACAGTGGCCGCGCAGCTTGATACCGTTCTGACGGGCAAAGTTGGCAATGCGGTCGGCATTCTCCCAGTTGAACTCGCCCTCACGGGGTTCCGTTGGCTCGGGCTTCATGTCGTTCTCAGCAGTCATGCTGTTGAACTCCTTCTTGACAAGAGCCTGCTGCTCGGGGTTAGTCACATTGCGCTGATTGACAGCGACACCAATCATGAAGTAGTCCTTATAGACATCCTTCAGTCCTTGTGCCCAGGTGGCAGTACTGCTTAATGCTACAACTGCAGTAAGGGCCAGTTTAGTAATTTGTTTCATTTTGTTGTAAGGTTTGGTTACATCTGGGTGCAAAGTTAAGACAAATCCGCCAATTTGACACTTTATTATGTGTCTCATTCTTTCGTTTATGTTTCATTTCGGAAAAATCTTTCCTTTCTCACATCCTTTTTTACATTATTTATTGTACTTTTGCAAGCAATATGACACGCATACTAACCACCATCGCCATCGCCCTTACTACTATCCTTGCATGGGCGCAGCCAACCTTCGACCAGCCACACGGCCTGTACACGAGTCGTTCCATTACTGTCAGCATCAGTGCTGCCGGTTCGGAAATTCATTACACCCTTGACGGAAGCACCCCTACTGCAGCCAGTCCGCGCTACACCAAACCCCTGCAATTCAGCAAGACCACCATCCTGCGCGCCGTCGAGGTGATTGGCGACTCCCTCTCACCTGTCACAACGGCCTCCTATATCTTCACTTCTTCCGTCCTCTCACAGCCGGACAATCCTGCAGGCTACCCGGACACCTGGGGCGAATACTGCCAGATTTGGGGTACGGCCATCGCCGACTACGGCATGGACCCTGAGATGACCGGCAACCAGCGACTTGCCACGAAGATAGAAAAAGGACTGAGTGACCTGCCTATCCTGAGCATCGTTTCTGATAAGGACAACTTCTTCAGCCATGAGAACGATGAAGAGACGGGAGGCATCTACATCTTCACAGGTCCTCCCGTCGGCGATGCCACTGGTCACGGCTGGACACGTCCGGCCAGCGTCGAACTAATTGGCGGCCCTCAGAAGCACGATATGAGTACCACCTGCGGCATCCGTCTACATGGCGGCCACGGACGACTGGCTGAGAAGAACCCCAAGCACTCCTTCCGACTGGTGTTCAAGGAGAAATACGGTCCGAAGACCTTGCAATACCCCGTCTTCGGCAGCGACGAGCCGTCGAAGTTCGACCAGCTGGTGGTGCGCTGCCACTTTGGCAACGCCTGGCAGCACTGGGGCGAGAGCAACCGCACCAAGGCACAGTACTCCCGCGACGTCTGGGCACGACGCATGCAGCGACGCATCAGCGGACTGGGCGTCAACGCGCTCTACGTACACCTCTTTATTAATGGTATGTACTGGGGACTCTACAATATTGCCGAGCGCGTGGACGAACAGTTCGGCAAGGATCACTTAGGCGGCAAGAAGAGCGACATCGACGTGGTCAAGATTGAGGAGGACGGCGGTAACCACCTGGAAGCTGCCGAGGGAACCCTCGACGTCTGGAACCAGATGGTCAAAGCGGTAGCCGACCTGCCCGGCGACGCTCCGCTACAGCAGTTAGACACGCTGCTCGACGTGGATGCCTTCATCGACTATATGCTCATCAACCAGTATGGCGGCAACACCGACTGGGACCATCATAACTGGTATGCCATACGCCGCCACAACAACGACAGCACCGTGAGCCGGGGCTTCCGCTTCCTCTGCTGGGACTCGGAGATTATCTTCGAGAGTGCCCGGGAGAACATTCTCGCCGTGAACAACGGCAACAGCTTCCCCACCGGCATCTTCCACAACCTGCTGCGGAACGACAACTTCGCCCGCCGCTACCTGCGCCGCGCCAAGGAGTTGCTGGCCGACGACGGACTGCTGGGACAGCAGAGCGTGGTCGAGGTGTGGGATAGTCTCTACAACACCATCTCGGGTGCCATCTACGCCGAGGCTGCCCGCTGGGGCGACTACCGCCGCGACGTTCACCCCTGGCAGTCGCGAGGTCAGCTCTACACCGTCGACGACCACTACATGACCGAGCGCCAACGGCTGCTGACACAGTACTTCCCCGTGCGCACCGCAAATGTGCTCAGCTATATCATGGACTATGTTGACATCGACGACTTCGAGGCTCCTGACGACTGGACGGAGTTTACGGCATCGATGTTCCACGAGTGGAATGGGACGGGAGCCAACGCTAAGCCGACAGCCACCGTCGTCAATACCGAGTGGAACATGAAACGAAACGTCAGCGGAGGCAGTACCGTGGCTGGCTTCACCTCAGTCAGCTATAACCTATTTGCCGACGTCAGTCTGTACGATAAGCTGGTGCTGCGCGGCACGGGCAGCGGACTGCGCATACTGGCCAACCGGCTGACCGACCACGGGCCTTACAAGCAGATTATGGTGTCGTTCAACAGCAGCGACCGCTACTGGGACCCCGTGCTACAGGCCATCGTCCTGCCCCTGGCCGATCTGAAAACCGTCACTACCAATGAGGGTAAGACGCGTAACGACAGCTTCGTACACATCAATGCCCTGAAGGTGAACAGCGGCAACAGTGCCAATGTCACTGCCGCCTATCTCGTTCCCTCTACCGAGACACTTGACGTGGCCGGCATCAGCCAGACAACGGCTGACGACGGGAAATACTATAACCTGAAAGGCCAACAGGTAGAACGGCCTTCGAAGGGTCTCTATATCAAGAACGGAAAGAAATTCTTTATTAAATAACCCAACTACTTATGAAAAAACTCTTTTTAAACCTGATGCTGCTCTTAGCTGCTACTGCGGCTAACGCACAGAACCCGTATCTCCCTCTGTGGGAGCATGTGCCCGATGGCGAACCCCGTGTATTCGAGGATCCTGACCAACCCGGCAAGTTCCGCGCCTACATCATCGGCTCGCACGATGTGAACTACTCTGCCTACTGCGGCCCCGACATCCGTATGTGGTCGGCTCCTGTCGAGGATCTCTCCCAGTGGCGCGACGAAGGCCCCATCTTCACATGGTTTGTCGACGGCCAGTGGGACACGATGTATGCCCCCGACCTCGTTGAGGTAAAGGACAAGGCTACCGGCAAGAAGACCTACTACCTCTATCCTCACAGCCGCGGATGGCGCCGTACGCCGATGGTGTGTAAGGGCGACCGCCCCGATGGTCCCTTCACGCCCATCAACCTGACCGAGGACGGACGCCAGTGCCTCCCGGGTTCGCTGATTGACTTCGACCCTTCGGTGTTCATCGAGAACATTACCGACAAAAAAGACCCCGACTACAACATCGGCTTCCGTGCCTACGTGTTCTACGGTTTCCAGCACTCGACGGCTGTTGAGCTCGACCAGAAGACCATGTACTCGAAGCGCGAGGGCACCGAGCCCATCGACCCGTTCATCCCCGCCAGCAGCGCCGACGGCCGTCTTTTGGACAAAGAGGGTAGCGAGTATAAGGCGCTCTACAAGGGCCAGAACCCGCTCGACTTCAACTTCTTCGAGGCCTCGTCTATCCGTCAGGTGGGCAACAAGTACGTGATGGTGTTCTCCGGCTACAGCGGCAAGGAGTACGGCTTGGGCAACACCAACTCGGCCCTGCGCTATGCCTTCGGCGACTCTCCCCTCGGCCCCTGGCGTTCAGGCGGTGTGCTCGTCGATTCTCGCGGCGTAGTGCTCAACGAGGACGGCTCTAAGCTCATCACCACCAACTTCGGCCACAACACCCACGGTTCGCTGCAGGAGATCAACGGCCAGTGGTACGTCTTCTATCACCGCCCCCCGCGCGGCTTCGGAAATGCCCGCCAGACGATGGTGGCTCCCGTGAAGATTACGTGGGACAAGAAGCCCGTTGCCAAGGGCGGCGTGGTGAAGATTACGGGCTACGACCCCTTTACCAAGAATAATGTGTGGACGGCTAAGGCTACCGACGGCAACGAATATACGGGTGCCGAGGTCACCAGCGAGGGCTTCCAGATTTTCGGTCTGCCTCCCTACAACTACTATAGCGCCGGCTACGCCTGCTTCGTCTATGGCCCCAATGCCAACAACTGGATGCAGGACAACCACGACGTATGGAATAACTCGATGGACCTCGCCGGCATCCAGAACGGCGGCATCGTCGGTTTCAAGTACTTCGGCTTCGGGGGCTTGGCTCAGGACACCAAGGGCTGCAAGGCCTTTGTAGGCACGAAGGCTGGCGACAAGACGACCATCGGCCTCCATCTGACTGCCAGCGGCAAAGGCGCCTTCAAGATTCACGTCAAGCTCGACGACCCCTGGAAGGGTCAGGAAATTGGCGTGGTTGACGTACCCGCCGATGCTGCCCGTCAGGCAGCGATGTATTATGCTGCCGTTCCTGCTACCGAAGGTCTTGCTGGCAAGCACGCCATCTACCTCGTAGCTGAAGGTCCCGAGGTGCAGCAGCCCCAGCAGCCGCAGGGACGTCCTGGTGGCTTCGGTCGCGGTCCCCAGCAGCCGCAGCGTCCGCAGGGTCTCTTCGACCTCCACGGCATCAGTTTCTCAAAGGGTGCAGAACAAACGGCTCCCGTCGTTCCTCAGCTCACCATTACTGCTGACGGCCAGAAGCTGAACATCCCCGCAACGCCTATCCGCTTCAACAACCAGAACGGCTACGCCGACCAGATTCGCTATCAGGTCTATGGTCCGCTGAAGGCAGGCACCAAGTTGAAGGCTACGTCTGACGTTCCTGGCGTGAAGTGCGAGGTAAGCCCCATCGTCGAGGGTCGTGCCACCGTCAAGGCCACCTATAAGGGTCAAACCAAAATCTTCCTCATTAACTAAAAAGAAAAAAAAAGTCCGGCTGTTCATACTGACAGCCGGACTTTTTTTTTGATTTCCTTATTCTGAGACTATACGATAGACTTGTCCTGCTACGGTCTCGATGTCATACTCGTAAACCTTCTGCAACTGTCGCTGCTGGAAGTCCTTCAGCTCCGGCGAGCGCAGGGGTTCACGGATGGCGGCAGGCGCAAAGAGGGGATTGGGACAGTCGCCCTCGGCAACCTTCAGCTGGGCACCCTTCGGGGCCTTGGCCAGACGGAGGGGAACATAGGAGCGCAGGCGCAGGGTACCGCCGATGGTGCTCTGGACGGTGGCCGACGTGACCTGTCCCCCACTCCACTGCTCGCTGACGATGAAACCGCCACGGGCCCGCAGTCCGCTGACGCTACCCTTCTGCCAGTCGCTGGGCAGGGCGGGCAACAGGTGGACGGCACCGTCGTGACTCTGGACGAGCATCTCGCAGATGCCGGCCGAGACGCCGAAGTTACCGTCAATCTGGAACGGCGGGTGGGCGTCGAAGAGATTGGGATAGGTGCGGCCGGCAGGATACTGACGGGCAGCACGGTCGTCGGGCAGCAGGTGCAGCATATTTTTAATGATGGTGAAGGCGTGGTTGCCGTCGAGCATGCGGGCCCAGAAGTTGGTCTTCCAGCCGAGGCTCCAACCCGTGGCCATGTCGCCGCGCTGAGCAAGCGTATTGGCGGCGGCGGTGAAAAGGTCGGGATGGGTGTACGGCGAAATCTGGTTCGAGGGATAGAGGCCGTAGAGGTGGGAGATGTGGCGGTGCTCATCCTTCGGATCATCGCCGTCGATGAGCCACTCCTGCAGCTGGCCATAGCGGCCTATCTGCATGGGGGGCAGACAGGAGATGGCAAACTTCAGTCGGGCGACGTATTCGGCATCCTTACCCAGTGCCTCGGCGGCGGCGACGGTCTGCGTGAGCACGTCGAAGGCTATCTGGTTGTCCATCGTCGAACCGGCGGTGACGTTGGTGTTCTTGCCACGCGGGCCGTGCTCGGGTGACACGGTGGGAACGGTCATCAGCCAGCCGGCAGCCTGGCGCACCTCACCGGCGGCGGGATACACCTGCATGTAGTCCAGCAGGAAGTCGGCAGCGCCTTTCAGCACGGGGTAGTAGGACTCCAGGAACTGACGGTCGCCGGTGTAGAGGTAGTGCTGCCACAGATGGGTGGTCAGCCATGAGCCACCAGTGGGGAACATGCCCCAGGGCGTACCGTCGACGGGTCCGGCAATGCGCCAGATATCGGTATTGTGGTGGGCTACCCAACCGCCGCAGCCATACATCGTGCGGGCGGTCTCGACACCGGTCTCGCTGAGGTCGCGAATCATCGTGAATAGCGGTTCCTGCGTCTCGGCAAGGTTGCCGATGAGGGCGGGCCAGTAGTTCATCTCAGCATTGATGTTGATGGTGTACTTCGAGTCCCAAGGAGCGTTCATCTTGTCGTTCCAAACGCCCTGCAGGTTGGCGGCCTGACCGCCGGGCTGCGAGCTGGAGATAAGCAGGTAGCGGCCATACTGCATCATCAGCGCCACCATATCGAGGTCGGTGGCGTCCTTCTCGAAGGCAGCCACGCGCTGGTCGGTCTCTAAGTTAGAGTTTGCCGACTTCGGCAAACTTAACGACACGCGGTTGTACTGCTCCTGGTATTTCTTGACGTGGGCAGCCAGCAACTGCTTGTAGGGCTTACCCTTGACGCTGGCCAGCGTCTCGTTGTTCTTCTTCACGGGATTGCCGCTGATGTCCTTGTAGTTGACGAAGTTGGTGGCGGCAGTAATATAGAGGGTGGCGGTGGTGGCATCGTCGATGCTCAGTTTGTCGACGCCGCGCTTCACCTCACCGTCGGTCTCTACCAGTACGCGGCACTCGGCTTTCAGTCCGGCCTTGATGCCCTCCTGCTCGACACCGTCGACCACAGCGGCCAGTTCATTGACCTTTCCGCTGATACCCTCGTGCTCTGACACGGTAAAGACTTTCTTCTGCAGCTGACTATCGAAGTTGACATCAAACTCCAGTTCGCCCTTCTTCGAGGCCTTCAGCTGGACGATGATGACGTTGTCGGCCTGCGAGGCAAAGACGGTGCGCTCATACTTCACGCCCTCATAACTGTAAGAGGTGGTGGCGGTGGCGTCGCCGAGGTTCAGCGCCCGCTGGTAGTTGGTCACGTCCTTGTGACCCAGCGACAGCTTCAGCGAGCCGAGGGGCAGGAAGCGCATGCCGTGAGGACCGGGAATAAAGTTCTGGTCGATGAGTTTCGAGGCCTCACCCTCCTTGCCCTGGAAAATCAGGCTACGCACCTCGGATAGGACGGCCAGCGATTTCTTGGAGTTATTGTTGTGAGGCTGTCCGCTCCAGAAGGTCTCTTCGTTCAACTGGATTTCCTCTACGTCGGTGCCGCCATAGATCATGGCGCCCAGGTGGGAGTTGCCTACGGGCAGGGCCTCCAGCCAGTGGCTGGCGGGCTTGGAGTACCACATACGGTGGGACTGTGCGCTGACGGCCATACAGGTCACGGTCAGCAACAGGGTTGTCAAAAGTCTTTTCTTCATCGTTTTATTTCTTGATTTCGTTTGCTATAATCTCTGCCATGCGGCGGGCACCCTTGGCGTCAGGATGAATACCGTCGGTCAGCATCTTGTCGCCGTCGTTAGCGAAGAGCGTGTGGAGGTCGATGACCTGCAAGCCGTACTGCTTAGCCACCTGCTGCTGGATGGGGATGATGGCATTCATGATGACCGAGTCGTTGATGTTCCACGTCGATTTGAAGGCGGGAATGGGGGTGCAGAGGTAGATCTTAGGCGACCCAGACCCCTCCAACCTCCCCTGTTTAGGGGAGGCTTTCTTTGACTTCTTGGATTTTTTGGAAGTTTGTGCGAGGTCGGGACGCAGCGTGGTTATCATCTGCTCCAGGTCCTGACGGAATTCAGAGCCGTGCTGCCAGTTCTCGGGCTTCGAGTCGTTGGTGCCCAACTTGATGATGACGATGTCGGGCTTCATAGCTAAGGCGTCGCGCCACGCCATCTCGTTCATGTAGGGATAGTCGCCCTTGTTGAGCATGGTGCGGGCCGAGACGCCGAAGTTCTTCACCCAGTAGTCGTTGCCCAACAGTCGCTGCAGCTGTGCGGGATAGCCGTTGACGGTCGCCAGGTCGATGCCGTGACCGTCGGTGATGCTGTTGCCGATGCAGGCCACGCGGATGGCGCCGGGCTTCGGAGCCTGCCGTGCGTCGAGCCACTTGCCGAGGTTGGCCAGCATCTCGTCGTGATACTGGAACCAGGGGCCGAAGCCGTAGCCGTGACCGCCGGTGGGATAGGTAAACAGGGCGCACTCATTGCCGACGTTGCGCATCGCCGTATAGTAGGTCAGACCGTTCGTGAGCGGCGGCACCAGGGCATCGTCGCTCGACATGATGATGCAGGCGGGCGGCGTCAGGTGTCGGCGCACGGCATTATTCGTCGAGAAGTCACGCACCAAGGCAGGGTTCTTC
The DNA here is from genome assembly GCA_902780025.1 of uncultured Prevotellaceae bacterium. Lineage (GTDB taxonomy): Bacteria > Bacteroidota > Bacteroidia > Bacteroidales > Bacteroidaceae > Prevotella. The sequence continues at coordinate 3,121 of CACZDV010000020.1, read as the reverse complement.
TGGTCCTCGCCCAGGAAGTTACGGCACGACCACACATGGCTGACGCGCTCGTCCATCGAGATGACGGGATAGAAGAGGATGCTGAAATTGGGGCGCACCTCATAGGGCGAATGGGTGGAGATGACCGATGCCAAGTGACCGCCGGCCGAGAAGCCCATGATGCCCACGTTGTCGGGGTTGATGCCCCACACCTGAGCCGAGTCGCGAACAATACGGAACCCTTGTTCCACGTCGCTGATGGGCTTGGTACGGTCACCTTCTGGCAGCCGGTAGTTCACCACGAAATAAGCGGTGCCACGGTCGTTGAGCCACTCAGAGGCCAGATAGCCCTCGTGGCTGTTCGACAGCATAGAGTAGCCGCCGCCCGGTATGCCCACGATAGCCTGGCCCGTAGGCTTCTCCGGCAGGAAACATACCATCTGGGCCTTGCCGTCGGCCGTCAGGTTCAACGTGAATTTCCGCGCAGTCTTGGCCTGCATGCCCGCAACGAGCATCAGCAGCAGCGTCAGCGCCAACAACTGCCGCAACAGTCTTTTTCCACAATCTTGTTTCATCTTCTTCAGTATTTTTTTGTTATTGGATGCCTGTAAAAGTACGAATCATAAGGGGTTATTGCTTCGTGATAATCCACGTGCCGTTGGAGAAGTTACCGTCATCGGAGTTGTAGCCATTTGATATCGCGACGTTGAGGTTCGGGAATGTGGGCAGGTCTGCCGTGCCTTTCGTCATGTTATCGCTGATGGCTTGGCCGTCGATGGTGATGCTGCCGCTGCCCTGGTCGTTGTTGCCCTTGCCGATGGGGACATTCGAGGAGTTATTGCTCCTCGTGGCGGTGACGCTGGTGATGCCGCCGGTGATATGGATGCTGGCGAACTTACCATAGCTTCCACTGCCGATGCCCGCAGCATAGTTGCCGCCCATAGCCGATACCGTGCCGCCCGTGATGCTGATGGCGCCGCAACTGCTGACACTAGGATTGTCGCTATAAGAATTTACATTTCCGCTGCCGATGCCCGCAGCACGGTCGCCGCCCATGGCCGTGACGTCTGCTGAGCCCTCGATGGTAATGTCGCCGCAAGTGTTTGCGGCTTGGCAGGCACATCCGCTGCCGATGCCCGCAGCATAGTCGCCGCCCGTGGCCGTGACGTGGGCCGAGCCGCTGATAGTGATGTCGCCGCAGGTGTTCGCGATATCGCGATTCCAGCTCAAACCACCGCAACCGATGCCCGCAGCATTATTAGCGCCCGTAGCCGTAACGATGGCAGAGCCGTCGATGCTGATAGCGCCACAGCTTCCATCATTTCCACTGCCGATGCCCGCACCGTTGCTGCCGCCAGTGGCCGTGATGGTGCCGCCGCTGATGATGATGTTGCCGCAGGAGTGACCGTTACTGCCGCTACCGATGCCAGCACCTTGGCTGCCCTTGGCGATAATGGTGCCACCCCCAATCAGGATGTTGCCGCAGTCGTTCCAATAGCTGCCGCCGATGCCCGCGCCATTGGCTTCGTTAGTCGTGTTGTCGGCGATGAGGATACCGCTGCCGCGGATGGTGAGCGTATTGCCGGCGTGGATATAGACGGCGGCCCGATCCCAGTGGCCTGTGAACGTGTTCGTCGTGCCGTCGGCCAGGATGATGGTGGCGTTGCCGTTGCACTCAATGCCGGCGGCATATCTTTGGTTGGAGTCATACATCTCGCCGGTGAAACTGTTGTTCGTCACGCCGGCCAGCTTCACGGTAGCGTTGTCGGCAATGAAGAGTCTCGTGTTCGCGCCACCCGTGCCGCTCACCACGTCGCCGTCATAGAGCGTCACGTTGGTGTCGGCAGTAGTAATGATACGCCGCGGTATAACGTTGATAGCGTAGTATTTGCCCTTCTCGAAGCTAACACTTGCCTTCTCATAAGTATAGGTGACATCATTGACGGTGGTGCTGAGCGTCACCGGCTTGCTCGAGGCTTCCTTGACGGCTACGAAGAATTCGCTGGCGGGCGCGTCGGACGTCACGGTGTAGATGGTCTTCTTCACCGTCACCGTCAGGTTGTTAGTCATGAGGGGCGTGGTGCCGTTGCCCTTATACAGCGAGAACTTCACGATGGCCTGCTGGTTTTCGAACTGAGCTGGGGCGGTGGGAGTGACGACATAAGCGCCGGCACCATATGTTATTTCAGGCATGGCCTTAACTTCTTTCACGGTAATCTTGGCCGTAGCATAGTCGCAATGCGTGGCGATGTAGTCGAGTGTACCACCTTGACTAGCACTAGTATAGTTAGGGCTCTCGTTGAACTTCAGCCTGAGTACCTGGCCTGCAACTGGGGTGAACGTATCAACGAACCGCCCCGAGAGTGTGGTTGTCACACCTTCGCTCTGGGCATAGAGCGTGGCGACGGGGTATTGGGATTCATTTTCCTCATACGTGTCGGGATTCGTCACGTGGTACACCTTCACTTCCTCGCCTACGGCCCACGTGGCGTTGAGTGTCTTGCCGTCGGCGCCGCCGAGCGAGAGTGCGCGAGTGGCGTCGCTGCCCTTGCCGGCCTCGACGGTCAGGGTGTAGGTCTTCGGAATATCCAGCGTGTTCTGCTCAATAGCGTCGTCGCTGTCCGCGCAGGCGGTCAGTCCTGTCAGAAGGGTTGCTGCCAGGAAGGTATACACTAATACTTTGATTCTTGATATCATCTTCATAGTCTTGCCCTCCTGTCGTTTAATTCCAATCATCAGTTATCGGGTCACCGTAGGGGTCCCTACTACCTTCCATACTGCCGGCAAGAATCACCTCACCGCTTTCCACTTCGTACACCTGTATCGCAGGTTTCATATATTCCTCTTTCTTCTGTTTCGTTGCCATGGTTTGGTATAGTTGATCAATATGTTCCTAACACGGTGCAAAGATACAAAAAAGTGAGCGAAAAGCAATAAAAAAAAAGTTTTTTCTTTTGCTTTTCCGAACGATAGTATCTTCGAGCGAAGCTCAAAATACAAAAAAAAGAGCGAAAAAAAAATTTTTGATTGAGATTTTACAAAGTGTCTTGCCCTGAAAAACGTTGAATAAAAAAACAACGTTTAAAAATGGAGAAAACAGAAGATTTAGATGTATTAGAGTTACAAGAATTTGCACTAAGGA
>CACZDV010000019.1 GCA_902780025.1 uncultured Prevotellaceae bacterium | reverse complement strand
CAAACATTCTTGCGGGCTCCGAAGTAGCCGCGGGTAAGCTTCAAAATTCTCTTACGCTTTGCTCTTGATGCAACGTGATTTACTGATCTTGGCATAATTTTACTTCTTTAATGTTCGACAATAGGTTTGCTTAACGGAGACACAACAGGTCGCGAACCTGCTTCATGTTTGTAACGTCAACGAGCGTTGAACCACAAAGATTACGCTTCTGTTTCTTGGTCTTCTTAGTCAGAATGTGACTGTGGTAAGCGTGATGTCTCTTAACCTTACCTGTACCGGTGAACGAGAATCTCTTCTTAGCACCGGAGTTTGTCTTTACTTTTGGCATTGTTTTTTAATTTTTAATTTTTAAACTTATAATGATTTAAAATCGGCAGCTACGCATATACCGGGCGCGCCACCTTACTCTTCTTCTGTATTGGTCAGCTTCTTCAGCGCATCGGCTGAGATCTTCGCATTGGCAAACAAACCGCCGTTTGCGGGAGTCTCGGCATCAATCTCGGAGATAGGAGCATTTCTCTCCTCTACCTCTTTCCTTTCTCCCTTCTTCTCGGCTTCCACAGCTGCCTCGCGGTCGCGGGCCTGCTGGCTCTTCTTCTTCTCGCCAGCCTTGCGCGGAGCCAGATAGAGGAACATTTTCTTACCCTCCAACGACGGCATGCCCTCCACCTTGCCGACCTCCTCGAGGTCGTTGGCAAATCTCAGCAGCAGCACTTCGCCCTGCTCCTTGAACAAAATGGAACGGCCGCGGAAGAATACATACGCGCGTACCTTATTACCATCTTCCAGGAATTCACGGGCATGCTTCAGCTTGAACTGGTAGTCATGCTCGTCGGTCTGGGGGCCGAAGCGGATTTCCTTCACCTCCACCTTCACCTGCTTGGCTTTCATTTCCTTCGCACGTTTCTTCTGCTGGTAGAGGAACTTTGAATAGTCGATGAGACGACAGACGGGCGGGTTGGCGTTAGGCGAAATCTCTACGAGATCAACGCCCTGCTCACGGGCCATGTTCAGAGCATCGCGGGTAGGCATTACGGTTGAACCGCTGTCGCCGACGATGCGAACTTCACGTACGCGTATCTGTTCATTAACGCGGTACTGATTCTTCAATTTGTCATTCTTCATCCACTGTTTTTTAGAAAATCGGGTGCAAAGGTACAAAAAATCAGCGAATTACCAAAACAATTCGCTGATTTTTTTACTTCTTTGAATCAGATTCGTTTCAGATTCGCTTCAGACGGATGACCCGACTGGCAAATTGACGACCGAGCGTAGCGTCAATACCTGTTTCCATCAGGAATTTCCCGCTGAAGGTCTTACCCTCGAAATAGCGGCTGCGCTCGGTTCCCTCGAACTCGTTCAACACATAGGTGGCATCGGGGTCAAGACCGGCCATGTGCCAGCGGGGAGTCTCCAGGCCGATGTAGTTCTCGAACTTATAGCAGAAGAACACAGCCTCCGACTTGTCTTCCTTCACGAACATCTCGCTGCAAAAGCCGTTACCCTCGTAGGGCGACAGCAGGCGGTAGAGGTCGCCCAACTGAATGATGGGACGTATCTCCTTGTAGAACGCCACCGCCTTCTTGGCATATTCATGCTCCTGAGCGTTGAGGTCGCTAGGCTTCATCTCCATACCTAATCGGCCCGTCATCGCCACGTCGAAGCGGAACTTCAAGGGGATGACGCGACCCGTCTGGTGGTTGGGCGAGGCGCTGACGTGCTGGGCCATCGCCATCGGCGGGAAGAAGTGGCTGGTGCCCCACTGGATGAAGAGGCGCTGCTGGGCGTCGGTGTCGTCGCTCACCCAGAACTCGTCGAAGTAAGGCATCGCTCCCCAGTTCACACGACCGCCACCACTGGAGCACAGCTGGATGACGAGGTCGGGATGGGCCTTGCGGATGCGCTCCAAGGCCGAGCGCAGTCCTAGGTGGTAGTCCACGAAGAGGTGGCTCTGCTTATCGGCAGTCAGGTAACTGCTACCGAAGTTCTGCATCGACATATTGCAGTCCCACTTGATATAATGCAGGGGCGGGTTCTCCTTCACCAGATTGTCAACGATGCTGACCACGAAGTCCTGCACCTTGGGGTTCGACAAATCGAGCACCAACTGCGTACCGCCACGACCCTTAGAGAGTTCACGCGTGGGATGAGCCACCACCCAGTCGGGATGGGCCTCAAAGAGTTCACTCTTGCTATTGGTCATCTCGGGCTCAATCCAGATACCGAACTTCAGACCACGATCCTCGGCAGCCTTCAGCAGGGCAGGCACACCGTTGGGTAGTTTCTGGGTGTCGGTCACCCAGTCGCCCAACGACTGCGTGTCGTCCGTGCGGCGGTACTTACGGCCAAACCAGCCGTCGTCCACCACAAAGAGCTCGCCGCCCAGTTCCTTGATGCCGTCCATCATCTGTTCGCACACCTCCTGGTTGACGTTCATATAGACGCCCTCCCACGAGTTCAGTAGTATCTCGCGTAAAGCCTTGCCGTTGTGCAACTGACCGTTATGTCCCCAGCGGTGGAAGGCCCGGCTCACACCGCCCTTGCCCTCTTCGCTGTAAGCGAGTGCCAGCACTGGTGTCGTAAACTGCTCGCCCGGCTTCAGGGTATAGGCCGTATGCAGGTCGTCGATACCAGCCAGCAGCGTGTGGCGATATTTTCCGCGCGTCTCGATGCGCAACTTGTAGTTACCCGTCCAGCAGAGGGCAGCACCGATGACACGTCCGCTATTCTCCTGCGGCCGACCGTCCAACGATATCATCACCTCAGCACGGTCGTCCATTGCCGTACGCACACCGTCGTGGTTCACAATCACCTTCACGCCCGCCGTCAGCGGTTCCTCGGTCATGCCGGCCTCCTGGCCCCAGGCTCCGTGGAAATGGGTGAGCCACGCTCCCCTGCCCCACGTGCCATCGCCCTGGCGCAGGCCCTCCTGACGGAAGGTCATCACGCCGCTGGCGTACTGCTCCAGCTTAATAGGTTTCTTCTCGCCGTTGCGGATGACCGTCCACGTCTCAATGACGTCACTCTTATCGTTAGCCTTATAATAGAGGTCTACGAAGAAGTCATACTTCTTGTCCTTCAAAGAGATAATCGTGAGGTCACCCTCCGTACGTGAGCCCGTCACCGCCAGTTCCGTCGACATATTGCCGTCGGCATGGGTCACGCTCAGCGCCGTCTCGTCGAAGCTGTTGCGCCCGAAGGCCGGATAGGCGTCGTAGTTGATACTCATGGCGTCGTACACCTCGTGGGCCTGGTCAGCCTTGAGGCGCGAACCATAATAATGGATACGTGGCGTCTGACCCTCATTCACGGCGAGCATCAGCGTCGTCTTCGGTGTGTTCACAAACACGTCCTTGGCGTTGCCCGTCATGCTTAGCGTCAGGGCAATCACAGATAACAGCACTTGTTTCATATAGTCTAATGTATTATCGCGGCAAAGATTAGAAATTAAAACACGACCTTGCTGCGACAGCACTCGGTGCCGTCGGTGCGGACAATTCTTACGCAAAAGGTCTGGGCGTCGGTCTCTTCCATATAGAAACTCAGTTGGTCGCCGGCATGGGCTTCAGCTACGTAGGCTATCTCGAAGCGGCGAACCTGGTGGTTGCGGTACCAGTCGAGGGGCCAGAGGTCGAGCACGTGCTCAATGTATTTCACGGAGTTGATGTGGCCGTTGATATCTACGTCGTTATAATAGGTGTCGATGGTACGCACGAGCTGGGCATCATCGGACATTTTTACGCGACCGCCTTTGTCGATAGGACATTCCTTGTCGGCAATGATCCAGTCGTTGATGGCTCCGTTGTCTATGGAGTAGATGTCCGTCGGCTGGCGGCTCTCGGTGTCGATCATCGCCCAGATGGAACGTCCGTAGCCGTAGGCGTGGCCGTCGTTTCCGACGACGGCGAAATTACGGCTGGTAAAGTAGCGCATAGCGGACTCCACCCAGGTCTCGACGTTGAACTTGGTATACTGTGCCGGCATCTCCACCATTTCAATGGCCAGTCGTGACAGCACCCACGAGCGGTTGATCTGCATCAGCCGCTTCATGCCGAAGCCTCGGTCGGTGGAGTGGAAGTCGGCGGCATTGAGCATGTGGTTGCCCAAGTGCCCCATGAACAGACGGCCTGAGAAGTCGCAATGGAACGGCTCGGCCATGAACTCGTAGCGTCCTACCTTATCCATGATGCTGCTCTCTTTCCTCTAAGAACGCACTCACCTGCTCCTGCTTGCCACGGGTGACGGCGATGCGGCCTGAGCGGGTGTACTGGAATACGCAGCCGAAGGCATCGAGTTCGCGGTAAAGCTCCACTATCTGCTCGGTAACGCCATACATCATGGCGATGACGTAGGTGGGGTTAACCTCGATGATGCTGGCGCCGAAGCGGCGGATGGTACGCGATATCTCGGGATTCTCCATCACCTTTTCAGTTGACAGCTTGTAGAGTCCCGTCTCACGGATAAACAACTGGTCGTCGGTGAAGTAGTTAGCCTTGATGACGTCTATCTTCTTCTCTATCTGGTGCGTAATCTTGATAATCTGGTCCTCGTCGCTCCAGGCGGTGATGGTGTACTTGTGCACACCGGGGATGCTGGATGCCGACACGTTCAGGCTCTCGATGTTCACCTGACGGCGGGTGAACACGGCGGTTATCTGGTTCAGGATACCGGCCACGTTCTCAGAGTAGACCAACAGGGTGTATAGTTTGTTCTGTTCCATTATTTACTTTTCACTCTTCACTTTTCACTTCTAAATTTCCAGCATCATATCATTCACATTCATACCCGGCGGTGTCATCGGCAGCACGTCGTCGTCCTCCTTGATGGCACACTCCATGATGAACGGCCCGTCGGTCGTCAGCATCTTCTCAACGGCAGCAGCCAATTCCTTGCGGTCGGTGACAGCTACGTAGGGGATGCCATAGCCTTGGGCTATCAGCTCGTAGCAGGGATTCTTCATCTTCGTGAACGACTTGCGGCGCATCCAGAACATATCCTGCCACTGGCGCACATTGCCTAAGTAGTGGTTATTCATCAGGATCATCTTCACCGGAGCCTTCTGCTCCATGATAGTGCCCAACTCCTCGATGCACATCTGGAAACCGCCGTCGCCCATGAAGCAGCACACCTGACGCTGGGGAGCTGCAAAAGTGGCTCCGATGGCGGCAGGCATGCCGTAACCCATCGTTCCCAGACCGCCGCTGGTGCAGATACTACGCTTATGGTGATACTTGAAGTAACGTGTCGCAAATAACTGATTCTGACCGACATCCGTCACAAGGATGGCGTCGTCCTCGGCCTGCTGGGCCACGGTGTGTACCACCTCGCCCATCAGTAGCGGACCCTCCTTCGGATGGATGGCCGGTTCGATGACTTTCGTACGTTCCTTCTCGTCCAGTTCCTTGAACGACGCGCGCCACTCTTCGTGGTTGTTCTTATTGAGCAGGGCCGTCAATGCGGGCAGCGACTCCTTGCAGTCGGCCACGACGGCCACGTCGGTCTTCACGTTCTTGTCAATCTCCGAGCGGTCGATGTCCAGGTGGATAATCTTTGCCTGCTTGGCGTAGGTCTTCGTATTGCCCGTCACACGGTCGCTGAAGCGCATGCCGATGGCGATGAGCACGTCGCACTCCTGTTCCTTCAGATTGACGGCATAGTTACCATGCATGCCCAGCATACCGACGTTCAGCGGGTGGTTCGAGGACAGTGCCGACAGTCCCAGCATCGTGCGACCAGCAGGGATGTCGGCCTTCTCCAAGAACGCCTTCAGCTCCTCCTGAGCATTACCCAGCTCCACGCCCTGCCCCACCAAGGCCAGCGGGCGCTTGGCATTATTAATCAGTTCGGCAGCCTGACGCACGGCCTCGTTGTCCAGTTTAGGATAAGGTACGTACGAGCGTACGAAGTCTACCTTGCGAGGTTCCCAGTCAATCTCCTCCGTCTGCGCATTCTTCGCGAAGTCGAGCACCACAGGGCCAGGGCGACCCGTACGGGCAATGTAGAAGGCACGGCTGACGGCCCACGCCACGTCCTCGGCACGGCGTATCTGATACGACCACTTAGAAATAGGCTGCGACACACCGACGAGGTCAACCTCCTGGAAGGCGTCGGTACCCAGTGCGGTGATGGGCACCTGTCCGGCAATGACCACGATGGGCGTCGAGTCGAGCATAGCGTCGGCAATGCCCGTCAGCGTGTTGGTCACGCCGGGGCCGCTGGTGACGAGTGCCACGCCCACTTCGCCGCTGACGCGGGCATAGCCCTCGGCGGCATGGGTGGCACCCTGCTCATGGCGCACCAGTATATGGTCAAAACACTTTTTCTCTCCACGGGTATAGTCGAACAGCGCGTCATAGACGGGCATGATGGTGCCACCGGGGTAGCCGAAGATGGTCTTCACGCCCTCCGCCTGCAGCGCCCTCATCAGCGCTTTCGAACCAGTGATTCTGTCTCTCATAAACGTTTTGGTTTCTTGTCTCTTAGAACTTATACTTGACACCGGCCAGCATGATACCCTGTTCACCAAAACCCAGCTCCACGAAGCCGCGGATAGCCTCGCTGCCGCCCTCAAGACCTAAGAGCGAGCATTGCAGGTTGGGGATGATGGTGGTATCGGTTTCGTCGGTGGCTTTTGCGCTGCTATTGGAGTCCAGTTCGTCCTTCTGATGTTCGAACATAAAACTGACGCCGACACCCACCTTCGAATACATGCCGAAATTCTTCTTACGCAGCCAGTCGAACTTGGCCGTTGGAATAAGGCTGAAGTTGTAGCGGCTGGCCTCACCGGTCTTCCACTTGCTCTTCACGCCGGTATAGTTGTTGGTTCCCTCCACATACATATCGCGGCTCATGCCGTTGAAAGCCAGAAAACCGCCAAGGCCGATAAGCTCGTTCACGTGATAGTAATACTCAGCCGTAATGGCGGGAAAGTAGCTCTCGTCACCATAGGAATAATGTCCTGTATAGGAACCTAAAGAAATCGTAGACGTCACCAGGGCAGAGATAGGTATCGTCATAAAATCTGCCAGTCCGCTGAAGATTTGGGTTACTGATCCAGAGCCGACGGTTATACCTACTTCATGCTTTGTGTTATAGTATTGAACATTCTGTGCATTAGTGCTTGCGATGGTCATCAGGCAGACCAAAGCCAAAACTATTCTTTTCATCTTTTAGTGTTTAGATATGCGTATGTTTCTTAACTACTCAATGATTCTAACACCGCCCTTGTCAGCCGAGGCAACACTTTGAGCATAGGCGCGCAGAGCTTTGGAAACCTGACGGTTACGCTTCAGCGGCTGCTGCGGACGCTGGGCCAGTTCCTCGTCAGTGAGCTTCACGTTGATGCTGCGCGAGGGAATGTCGATGACGATGATGTCGCCATCCTTGATCTTGCCGATGTTACCACCGTTGGCAGCCTCCGGCGAGATATGGCCAATGGAGAGTCCACTCGTACCACCCGAGAAGCGGCCGTCGGTAATCAGGGCGCACTCCTTACCCATGTGCATACTCTTAATATAAGAGGTGGGATAGAGCATCTCCTGCATACCGGGACCTCCCTTCGGTCCCTCGTGGGTAATGACCACGCAGTCGCCTTTCTTCACCTTGCCCCCAAGAATGCCCTCGCAGGCATCTTCCTGAGAGTCGAAGACCACAGCCGGACCCTCGAAGTGCCAGAGGCTCTCATCCACACCCGCCGTCTTCACCACGCAGCCGTCCTGGGCGATGTTGCCAAACAGCACAGCCATACCGCCATCCTTCATGTAAGCATGCTCGATGTCGCGGATGCAACCGTTAGTACGGTCGGTGTCGAGTGTATCCCACATTTCTGACTGCGAACCCATCACCGTCGAGAACCGTCCGCCCGGGGCGCTGCGGTAGATGCGCTCGGCCTCCGGCTCAATCGTTGCACCCGTGATGCTGTATTTTTTGATGTCCTCTCCCAGCGTCGCACCGTTCACACGCTGACAGTCCAGCCTGAGCAGTCCGCCCTTAGCCAGTTCGCCCATGATGCCGAGGATGCCGCCTGCGCGGTTCTCCTCTTGGATGGAGTATTTCTGCCAGTTGGGTGCCAGCTTACAGAGGAAGGGCACTTTCTTGGAGAGCTCGTCGATGTCTTGCATACGGAAGTCCACGCCAGCCTCCTGGGCCACGGCCAGCAGGTGAAGCACGGTGTTGGTCGACGCGCCCATAGCGATATCGAGCGTCATGGCATTCAAGAAGGCGTCGCGCGTGGCAATCGAGCGGGGCAACACACTTTCGTCGCCCTCCTCGTAATACTTCAAGGCATTCTTCACAATCAGCTTCGCCGCGTCACGGAACAGCTGTATGCGGTTCACGTGGGTGGCCAGGATGCTGCCGTTGCCGGGCAGCGACAGGCCGATGGCCTCCGTCAGCGAATTCATCGAGTTGGCCGTGAACATACCCGAACAGGCTCCGCAGCCCGGGCAGGCACATTGCTCAATCTCAGCCAGCTCCTCATCGCTAACCGTCGGGTCACCACCCTTCACCATTGCCGTTATCAGGTCAGCGTTCTCACCACGCCATTTACCGGCCTCCATCGGACCGCCGCTAACGAAAACAGCAGGAATGTTCAGTCGCATGGCAGCCATCAGCATGCCCGGCGTCACCTTGTCGCAGTTGGAGATGCAGATCATGGCATCGGCCTTGTGGGCATTGACCATATACTCAACGGAGTCGGCAATGATGTCGCGGCTCGGCAGACTATAGAGCATACCGTCGTGACCCATGGCGATACCGTCGTCGATGGCGATGGTATTGAACTCGGCGGCATAGCAGCCCATCTTTTCGATTTCCTCGCGTACTATCTGTCCAATCTCGTGCAAATGGGTATGCCCAGGCACGAACTGGGTGAATGAATTGACGATGGCAATAATAGGTTTGCCAAACTGCTCCTGCTTCATGCCCGTAGCCACCCAGAGGGCGCGGGCTCCCGCCATGCGGCGGCCTTCTGTGCATACGGCACTACGTAACTGATGTTTCATTTTGTTACTTGTTTTCGCTATTTAGGCCGCAAAGTTACGCCTTTTCCGCTGAATAACCAACATTTTTTAAGATAATTTGCTCGTTTTTCTGATAATTGTTGTAATTTTGCAGCGCATAAACAATCAAACTTAACCAAATGGTAACAAAACAATGAAAAAACAAACAATGAAAAGCCTGACGCTGGCAGTAGTGCTGGCAGCGTTCAGCAGCACGGCTGCTATGGGGCAAAAGAGTGACTCAGACATTGACTGGATGAAGGACTTCACCAGCCGTATTACGTTAAACGGTTATGCACAGGGAGGGTGGTCGTACCAAGACCCGAACGACGTGAAGACGAACTCCTATAACCTGAAACGCACACTCCTCTGGGCCAAAGCCCGCATCACTGACCGTTGGTCGTTTATGTTTATGCACGATTTCTCTAGTGTAGTCCAGGAATTCTACACCGACTACCGCATTACCAAGGACAACACACTTACCGCCCGACTGGGACAATTCAAGCATTCGTACACGATGGAGAACCCGATGTCGCCCACTCAGCTGGAGCTCATCGACGTGTACTCACAGGCCGTGCTCTACCTGGCCGGTGAAGGTCCCGATCCCCTGAACGGTGTGAACTACGGTCGCGACATGGGTCTTGAGCTCTACGGTGACCTGTTTCAGGGTTTCTTGCACTATAACCTTGCCTTGATGAGTGGTCAGGGTATCAACCGCAAGGACAACAACAATCAGAAAGACTTTATTGCCAAACTTGAGGTGCGCCCCATGGACGGTCTGCGCATCGTTGGCTCAGGTTATCTCGGAACGGGCAATGCCGTAGGAACCGCCCGCTGGAACCCTGACATCAAGGTAGGCGACAACTATAAGCGCAACCGTTATAGCGTAGGTGCCGAGTATAAGACGAAGCCCTACTCGCCCGGCGAATACAAAGAGGCTCGTCCCGCCAGCATCCGTGCTGAGTGGCTCGGCGGTGAGGACGGCGAGGTCGGCTCACGTGGCGGCTATGTCACAGCCTGCATCCCCGTGGTCGATGCTCTTGACGTCGTGGCCTCAGGCGAGACCTTCGACCGCAACACCTCTGTGGACGGCTGGGACCAGACAAACCTGACGCTGGGCCTGCAGTACTGGTACTACAAGAAGTGCCGTCTGCAGTTACAGTACACCCGCTGCCTCTGCGGCGACATGATCGGCAAGGACTACAACTGGCTCCAGGCACAGGTGCAAGTGGCGTTTTAGTAAGAAGTGAAAAGTGAAAAGTAAAAGGTTATGATAATCAAAGTCTTATTAACAATCATTTTCCTGGCCGTGATGGTAGGTGTGGGCGTTTACTCACGCAAGCAGGCCAGTAGTGTTGACGGTTTCGTGTTAGGCGGACGCGCCGTAGGCCCCTGGCTGACGGCTTTCGCCTTTGGTACTTCCTATTTCTCGGCTGTGGTCTTCGTGGGCTATGCCGGACAGTTCGGATGGAAATACGGTCTTTCGAGTGCGTGGATTGGCATCGGCAATGCCATTATCGGTTCCTTGTTGGCGTGGGTCATCCTCGGTCGCCGTACGAAGCTGATGACGCAGCATATAGAGTCGCGCACGATGCCCGACTTCTTCGGTACCCGTTTCAACGACCAGGGACTGCGTGTGGTGGCCTCCGTCATCGCCTTCGTGTTCCTTATTCCTTATACCGCAGGCGTCTATAGCGGCATCTCGCGTCTCTTCGAGATGGGCTTCGACATCCCCTATGAGTATTGCGTCATCATCATGTCCGTCCTCACCGCTGTCTATGTCATCATCGGCGGTTACAAGGCTACGGCCATGAACGACTTCATACAGGGCATCATCATGCTCTTCGGCATTGTGGCCGTCATCGCTGCCGTGCTGAATGCACAGGGCGGACTGACAACGGCTGTCGAGAAGCTGGCTCAGATTCCCTCGGATGCCGACCCGGCTGTCAACGGCGGCTTTGCCTCGTGGTTCGGCCCCGATCCGTGGGGACTGCTCGGCGTGGTCATCCTGACGTCGCTCGGCACGATGGGACTGCCCCAGATGGTGGGTAAGTTCTACTCCATCACCGACGAGAGTGCCATCAAGCGCGGCACCGTCATCTCGACCATCTTCGCCTTCATCGTGGCTGGCGGCTGCTACTTCCTCGGCGGTTTCGGCCGTCTGTACGACCCCGTCATCAACGAAGCAACAGGCAAGATAGCCTTCGACTCCATCGTTCCCGCCATGCTCGTCACCCTGCCCGACGTGCTCATCGCCCTCGTGGTGCTGCTGGTGCTGTCGGCATCGATGTCGACGCTGGCCTCGCTGGTGCTCACCTCCAGTTCGACGATGACCCTCGACCTCATCTACCGCGACAAGAAGTCGCTGCCCGGCGAGGTAGAGGACGGTACCATCGACGACATCGTGGCCGAGAAGATTGAGCGCCGTAAGGTGGTCGTCATGCGCGTACTGATTATGTTCTTCATCGCCATCTCGCTGCTCATCGCGCTGAATCCCCCGACGTTCATCGCCCAGCTCATGGGTATCTCGTGGGGTGCCCTGGCCGGTGCCTTCCTGGCTCCCTTCATGCTGGGTCTCTACTGGCGCGGCGTCACGACAGCCTCCGTCTGGGCTTGCTTCATCTGGGGCGTTGGTCTGACCGTCATCAACATGCTGGCAGGCAACCCCATCAACCCCATCAACTGCGGTGCCATCGCTATGGTCGGCGGCTTCCCCGTCGTCTGGATTGTCAGTCTGCTGAGCAAGAAGTTGCCGCAACAGACCGTCGACAGCATCTTCGAGTGCTACAAATAAATACAATAACTGAAAAAGAGAATGGGACCCGCTTGCGAGTCCCATTCTCTTTTTGATTACTACCGTATGACCGTCTTCTGGCCGCCGATGATATAAACACCGCGTTTCAGGTCGCCTTTTATGCGTCGACCGCTGAGGTCATAGACGGCATCGGGACGGGCGGATGAAGATTCATTCTGAACCTCGCGGATGGCGGTTGGTTCGAACGACTTCGCCTGGATGCTGACCTGCCCTAAGACGAAGTCGGCGTTCTTGGCAGCGTCGGTATAGAAGACGATGACGTAGCGTCCCGTCTCGGCTATGTCGAACTCGAAGGTCTGCTGCTTGACTCCGCTGAACTTATTGGCCGTGTTATTACCGATGTTGACGGTCGGCGTATAGGTCTGCGAAGCCATCTCCTGTCCGTTCATGTCCTCGATAGCGACGGTCACCGGCGTGAACGTAGGCTGGTTCCAGTTGCACACCTTATACTTAACAATGTAATGGCCGGTGTGCAGAGTCATCGTCGAGCGGGCCGTCTCAACGCCGAACTTGGCCCACGCGGCTTTCTCCTTGCCTAAAGTATTCTGGACGAGCAGACCGTATTCGAAAGCCTTAGTGCTGCCGGTGAAACGCAGGAGTCGCGTACCGCTGGTGTAGGGCAGTCCGCCGCCTATACGCTTCGTAGAGCCGCTGGTGACGTACCAGTCCTGCGGCACGATGCCCTCAGCCTTGAAGTTCTGGTTCAGGCTGTAAGTGGCCTGCGAGGCCACGTTGTTGACCAGGCAGGAGTAGGAGGCCGTCTTGCCGTTCTCGCCGACCACCTCGGCACGCAGGCTGTGCTTGCCGGCGGCGGGAGCCGCCAGCGTAGTGGTGTAGGGCGCTGCCTTAACAGAGTCCACGAGCGTCTTTCCGTCGTAGAAGTTCACCTTGGCCACCTTGCTGCCCGTGGCCTTGGCGGTGGCCGTCAGGGTGATGTCGGGGTACGAGCACTCCGTCTTCGGTGCCATGTAGAGGTTGGTGGTCTCGCCAGCTGGCACGGTGATCTTCGTCGTGGGCATGTTCAGCGAGAAGCGCTTGCAGAAGTTCCAGATGAGGTGGCGGTTGAGGTCCATGGGCCAGTGGCCGCCGTTGTTATAGGAGTAGAGCCATACCTCGCCTCCGTTGGCACCGCCAGTCCATTTCTCAAGGTCGCCGTTATACCAACTGCTGCTGATGGGCTTATAGCCCGTGGTCTTGCTGTAGTTAGTATGCTTGTCGTGCTTGGCGTAGTTCTCGATGTAGGCATGAATGCCGTACTGCTCGTAGCCGAAGACGTCGTCGCCGTAGGCTATGCACTCTATCAGGTTGACGGGCTTCTTGCAGTTGTTCCAGGGCTGCTCAGAGAACTGTATGCCGCTGGTGGGGGCAAAGGCTGCAATCTTGCCCTGCATGTTGGCAATACAATGGTGGATGAGCATCGAACCCATGGAGAATCCCGACCAGTAAACGCGATCCTTGTCAATGTCGAAGCGGGTGGCCATCTCGTCGATGGTCTTGATGACGAAATTCTGGTCGTTGGTGCCGCCCGTGTCCCACGTGCTGCCGTTGCTGCGCAGGTAGGTGATGACGAACTTCGCCGTGTCAATCATCTCGTACATCTTGTCAGCACCGTACTGGTATTCCGGATTCTGGTTCATGCCGTGGGTCACGATGAAGAGTGGCGACTTGGCGGGCAGCGAGTTAGGCGTGAACACCACCATGTTGCGTTTCTGGTTATTCACGGTAATGTCGATTGACTGCTTCTTGTAGGCGTACGTTTGCAATGCCACGAGAAGCATCAGGAGTGATGATAATAATGATCGTTTCATGAGTGATTAATTATTGATAATGGTTTTCGTCCGCAAAAGTACGCATTTATCATGACATACCGTCCGCCCCGCGCTCACTATTAAGTTTTTTTATCCCTTACCACGCCGCCCTCTCAGCATCAAACTGCGGGAGCGGCAGAAAAAGGGTGAAATTCTACCTTTTCTCCTTCTCAAACGTGAGGTCCTGATAGAGCTCGGGCTTGCCCTTCTCACTCTCCGGAAGGAAGTGGAGGCGAACGCCGCGGATGTGTTTTTTCGCACGGAACGTTGTGGGGTCGTCCACTTTGTCGCTCTCAATCTCGAGCTTCATCAGGCCCCAGGAGTCGAGGCGCACCTTGTCGCCATGACGCAGGTGGCGGCTGATGACAGTTGACAATCCCAGCATCACACCGAGGACGTCGCCTTCAGATACGCCGAGGTGCTTGGCCACCTCTTTCTGAATCTGACGTGTGCCCACTTCTCCATAGTGTACGGCCTTTGCCTTATACTTGCCGAAGGTCTTTAGTGTCGGCTTGGTTTCTTTGACGATTTTGTACTTCATATACTGTTATTTATTTGGCATTTAAGGGTATCTGTGCTTTGTTGATGTCTTTGGTACGTCCTGAGTTAATCGTTACTACTTACAATACAGCAATAACCGTGCCGTTTGTTTTTGAATTCTCTCGAGAATTGGCGACTAAAGTGCCACCTAAGCAACCGAAAGGTGCCACCTAACTCTTAAATTCTCTCGAGAATTCAACTGTCTTCAGTTCCCTTTCCTCTTTCTATGTACTCTCCTCAATCGGGTTTGGTCGGCTGTAACTCCTCTTCTTCCGTTGCAGGCAGGGGATGCTTGACGTCCTCCTTGATGCCGAGCTTCTTCATCTCGTTGGCTTTTTGCAGGATACCGCGAGTGCCGTCGACGGACTTCTGCATGTCGGTGAAGTCGGTGGTGAGCATGTCGATGTCGCGGCTGAGTTTCTGAGTGCGCTCGGCAAAGAGGCCGATGCGGGAGACAAGCTGTTCGGCCAGACTGACAATCTTCTTCTGGTTCTCAGTCTGCGAGTGCTGGCGCCAGGCTATCTGTATCATGCGGAGGATGGCAAAGAGGTTCTGGGTGCTGGAGATGAAGACCTTCTTATCGAAGGCTTCGGTCCACAGCTTGGGGTCGCGGGCCAAGGCTACCTGCAGGGCTGCCTCGTTGGGGACGTACATGATGACGAAGTCGATGGCCGTGCGGGGCTGCTGGATGTAGCGGCTGTAGTCCTTTACCGCCAGTTCCTTGACGTGGGAGCGGAGGCTCTGGACGTGGCGGTCGAGCATCTGCTGACGGACGGCTTCGACGGGTTCGTTGACATAGTCGTAGTAGGCCTTGATCGAGACCTTGGCATCGATGACAACGTCCTGATTGCCAGGATAGTGGAGCACGACATCGGGGCGCATGGAGCGACCGGTGTCTTCGTTGCGGACGATAAAGCCGTCCTGATCGGTGATGGTGTCCTGCACGTCGTAGTCGAAGCCCCGCTTAAAACCTTGCGAGTCGAGCAGTTCCTGCAGCACGAGCTCGCCCCAGTCGCCTGCCTGCTTGGAGTCGCCGCGCAGGGCATTGGTGAGTCGGGTGGCGGTACGGTCCATCTTTTCTGCCTGTTCGCCCACCTGCCGCAGCCGTTCGGTGAGCGAGGCAGCGGTCTTGGCAGCCTCGCGGTCGCTCTCCTGGATGGCCTTCTGCAGCTCGGCAAAGCTGTCGCCGATGGGTTTGGTGATGTGCTCCATCGCCTCGCGGTTCTCAGTCTTCAATTGGTCGCTGGTCTTGTCGAGCACTCGGACGGCGAGATTTTGAAACTGTTCGCGCACGACGTTCAACTGCTCCTGGAACTGCTCCTGGCGCAGCCGGGTCTCGGCGGCGTTCTGTTCCTTCTGCAACTGCAGGGCATTGGCCGTCACCTCGGCCTGCACCTGCAAAGCCGTGTAACGGCGGTTAGCCACTAAGTAGGCGACCACAACACCCACGCCAAAGCCTATAATTGCTGCAACGATGATTCCTGTCATAAGTCTTTTTCGCTTTCAGGTTGCAAATATACGAAATAATTGTGAATTATGCATTGTGCATGGTGAATTTTTTGTACCTTTGCACTCGTTATGTTGAAAGAAAGATCATTTACCCTACTCCACCGTTCCGCCACGCTGGCCACCGCACTGGCCGGCACCGTGGTGATGCTGACCTCGTGTGCAACAGTCAAGACCACGCCCACTCTGCAGCCGCAGCAGAAAAGCATCGTCGTGCTCTACGAGAATGACGTGCATTGCAACATCGACGGCTATACGAAGATTGCCGGACTGCGCGACGCCATCAACCGCAGCGACACCGCCTATGCCGTCGCCGTCTGCGTGGGTGACTACCTGCAGGGCGGCACCTCGGGAGCCATCTCCCGTGGCCAGTACCCCGTCGACATCATGCGACATGTGGGCTACAGCGCCGTCACGCTGGGCAACCATGAGTTCGACTACGGTGTCCCCCGCATGAAGGAGCTGCTGAGCCAGATGAACGCCCCGATAGTCTGTGCCAACTTCTATGATGCCGGCGCAGCACAGTCCTACTACCCCAGCTACGTCATCCAGACCGTGGGCAACAAGCGCATCGCCTTCGTCGGTGCCGTCACCCCCGAGACCATGCTCCTGGAGAGCTATGCCTTCCACGACGACAACGGCAAGGTCATCTACGACCTGATGCCCAGCACTTTCTACCAACTGGTGCAAAAGGCTGTTGACGACGCCCGCAGCAATGGAGCCGACTACGTGGTACTCATCTCGCACGTCGGCGAGGAGACGCAGTCCATGGGCTTCGACTCCCACCGTCTGATTGCCGCCACCAAGGGCATCGACGTGGTGCTCGACGGTCATAGCCACGCCACCATCCCCCACGACACGGAGGCCAACCTTGAGGGTAAGTCCATCGGCATTACCCAGACGGGTACGCAGTTTGCCAACATCGGTAAGCTCATCATCAGCAAGGACGGACACATGACCACCACGCTGGTTCCCTCGTCGGTGATTATCTACGAGAACCCGCAGGTGACCGCTGCCACCGACAGCATCAAGCGACTTATGAACAAACTCGTCAACCGCGAGATATGCAAGAGCAACTACAGACTCGTCGTGACTGATGATGAAGGCGAGATGCTGGTACGCGGCGCAGAGACCAATGCCGGCGACCTCGTGGCCGACGCCTACCGTCAGGCCATGCAGACGGACATCGCCTTTGAGAACGGCGGCGGTATCCGCAACGACGTGAAGGGTGGTACTATCACCTATGGTGCCATTGCCGCCCTCTCGCCCTACGACCAGCATCTGGTGAAGCTGGAGGTGCCGGGCTCCATAATCCTGACCATGCTACAGAAGTGTACAGCCCTGACCCCTGAGTACGACGGCAACTTCCCCCAATGCTCAGGTATCCGCTACACCATCCATACCGCCAGCCACACCGTCAGCGATGTACTGGTGCTCGATGCTGCTACGGGGACTACGTCGCCATCGACCCCGCCCGCAACTATACGGTAGCCGTGACCACTTATTATAAAGGTGGCGGCTTCTACGACATACTGAAACCCTGCCGCGTACTGAAAGAGGGCACCGACCTCACCCGCGACATCATTACCGACTACATGGAGCATACCCTTCACGGCGACTTAGGCACCGCCTATGAGAAGCCCCAGGGGCGCATCACCATCGCCAAAGACTAAATGAAGAAAGGACTGTTGGCTCTGTCACCGCTCGCGGTGTTCATCACACTCTATCTGGTCAGCGGCATTGTCGCCGGCGACTTCTACCGTGTGCCCGTCACCGTGGCGTTCATGGCAGCCTCAGTCTATGCCGTAGCCTTGAGTGGCGGCATGCCGCTGAAGTCGCGCATCAACACCTTCTCACGGGGAGCGGCATCAGAGCAGATGATGCTGATGATATGGATTTTCGTCCTGGCGGGTGCCTTTGCCAGCGGGGCGAAAGCTATGGGAAGCATCGATGCAACAGTCAACCTGACACTATGGCTGCTGCCGCCGCAGATGCTGCTGGCAGGACTCTTCTTAGCCGCCTGCTTCATCTCGCTGAGCATCGGCACCAGCGTAGGCACCATCGTGGCGCTGACACCGGTGGCGGCAGGTGTGGCTGCACAGACGGGCACCTCGGTGGCCATGATGACTGCCGTCATCGTCGGCGGTTCCTTCTTCGGCGACAACCTGTCGTTTATCAGCGATACGACGATAGCTGCGACCCAGACACAGGACTGCAAACTGTCAGACAAGTTCCGCGTCAACTCCTTTATCGTCATGCCGGCGGCGCTGGTGGTCTTCGTGGTCTACATCCTAATGGGAGCTGAGGTGAAGGCTCCCACAGAGGTGCTGCCGTTAGAGCCCGTGAAGGTCATTCCCTATCTCGTGGTGCTGGTCACAGCCATTTGCGGCATGAACGTGATGGCAGTACTCACCCTGGGCATCCTCCTGACAGGCGTCATCGGACTCCTGGCGGGCAGTTACGACGGCATCGGCTGGCTGGGAGCTATGGGCGAAGGCATCGCAGGTATGGGCGAACTCATTATCGTCACGATGATGGCGGGCGGACTACTGGAACTGATTCGTGAGCGCGGCGGCATCGACTTCATCATCCGACTGCTGACACGCAATGTAAATGGCAAGCGCGGCGCCGAACTGTCAATAGCTGCACTGGTATCGCTGGTCAATGTCTGCACGGCCAACAATACGGTAGCCATCCTGACCGTAGGAGGCATCGCCAAACACATCGGCGACCGCTTCGGACTCGACAACCGCAAGTGCGCCTCCATTCTCGACACCTTCTCATGCTTCACACAGGGACTGCTGCCCTACGGCGCACAGATGCTGATGGCGGCAGGACTGGCAGGACTCAACCCGATGGCCATACTGCCCTACCTCTATTATCCCTTCGTATTGGGACTCACTGCCCTGCTTGCAATTCTGTTACGTTACCCAAGAAGATACTCATGAATATCATTGAACGAAACTTCTACCGACTGCTACGTGCCGGAGCCTTCGGCACCGAAGAGCAGATAGAGCCACTTTCAACGTGGAAATGGAACCGACTGTACCAGCTCTCCGAGATGCACGACGTGGCACCTCTCTTATATAAAGGTATTGAGCGCTGCCATGACCAGTTCTTCCTGCAGATTCCCGCCGAACTGCTGCAGCATTGGAGCCAGGCCCAGTGTCATGGTACCGACGACGAGAACGATATGCTGGCACCCGACCACCTGACCAACCCCCTACTCGACCACAAGCTGCAGAACATACTCGACCAAGAGGATTCGAACACCGAGACGCGCACCGCCCTACTCCACCTCCTGGGCACCAGCCGTTTTATCATGAACGCCGGCATACCCGTGAAGCGTATTGCCGAATTGGGTGTATTCATCCGTCAGAATTCCCGCATAATTGACTACGACAAACTAAAGCATTGGATTGAGGATCTGAAGCTGACATCGATGGTGCAATTGATGGCGGCGATGATGGTAAAGCTGTTAGCCTTCGAGCCCGACGAGCTGCCTTTCATGCAGCAGGTCACCGACGAGCAGATGGAAAAGCAGATACGCGACATGTTCCGCCAGAAGAACTCACATGCCGAAGAGTGGTACTTCTCGCAGGGCAAGGACATCTTCGTCCACACCTCCAACTCGTCAGCTATGATGTGGAGCGTACGCCGCTCGGCCAAATACTTCAAGTACTACCCCGCCGAGACAATGACCAACTTCTTCACCTCGTTCGCCCACTCTCTATCGCATATTGAGGAATAATTTCTTATTGAGCAAAAAAATCATTATAATAATGGTTTTGGTTTGCTACCCGGCACCTACAGCCCCGCTAGGTACTACCTACAGGGCCTGTACCCGGTAGGTAGCGGGAAAGGAAGGGAAGGAGAGATTAGCGGGCGGCTTTACGGCGGCGGATCTGACCAACGACCTGGAGCTTGCGACCGATGCGCTCAAGACGGTCGAGGGCATGGCGACGGGAGAGGATGATCTGATGACGGTAGACGATGCAGCAGACGAAGAAGTAGGAAAGGGCCTGAAGCCAGAGGACGCGGTACTCGAGCATAACGTCGCTAAGCGTGGCACCCATGGTGTTCATCCGGACGAAGGCCCTGACGCCGAAGGTGGAGGGGAAGAGCCATGAAATGCTCTGCCAGAAGCGGGGAATGGCGGACTGGGGCCAGGAGACGCCTGTGAGGAACAGCAGGGGTACGCTGACGAAGACGATGAGAAGCATGACGTTCTCGCGGTAACGGACGACACAGGAGACAATCATGCCGAAGAAGATGCAGGCCAGGAGGTAAGGGAGCATCAGGGTGAGCAGGTCCTGCCAGCTGACGAGGGTGATAAAGGAGAAAATCCGCGGGACGACCATCGTGAGGTAGGCTCCCATGACGGCGTAAATCATGAAGTAACAGAGGGCCTTGCCACCGACGATGCGCAGTACGCCCTGGTAGTGGCGGTCGATGGGTATGAGCTGGTGGTAGCGGTCTTTCTCGCGGGCTGTGCCTGCCGAGAGTCCGATGCCGAGCACCAGCGTCTGCTGCAGGATGAGTATGAGCACGGCGGGCAGGATGAAGTTGCCATAGCCGCCGGTGGGATTGAAGATGGGGACATCGTCGAAGTCCAGTGGACGGGCGGTTATCTGTGCCTCGCGCTTGGTGTAGGGTTGCGACAGCTTGACCTGTATCTCTGCGCCCATCTGCTGTGTAATGGCGACGGCGGTCTGGTAGATGGCTTTGTAGGCCAGCATGAGGCTCATGTCGCAATAGACGCTGACGGTGGTCTGCTGCATGCGGCTCAGGCTGACGTCGAAGTCGGAGGGTATGTAGTAGACGCCCTTTGCCAGCTGACGGCTGACCAGCGACTTGGCTTCGTCGAGGTCGGCAGCATGGCAGAGCACCTTGATGTCGGGCGAGGCATCGCACATACGCACAAACTGACGTGAGAGTGCGGAGTGGCTGTCGTCGACAACAACGACAGGCACCTCGTGGACGTTCTCGTTGTTGTATATCCATGAGTAGAGCAGCGGATAGACCAGCGGCACGATGACGAAGAAGATGAGCACGCCCTCGTCGCGGAAGACTTGCTTCATCTCCTGTGCCCAGATATAGCAGGCATCGCTGATGGCTTCTCTGATACTATGGAATATAGACATAGGTGAGCATTGCGTTTTTTATCTTGTTGATGACGAGCCAGGGCAGTAGGATGAAGCCCACGAGGGCTGCAAAGTGGAACCACGACTCGAGCAGCGGGAAGCCGTTGAAGACGGTAATCTGGTAGAGCATGTAGTAGTGGCGCAGGGGGAAGAGCCACGACAGCGACTGCAGGGCTCCGTCCATGCCCATGACGGGGAAGGCAGAACCGGCCATCGAGAACGACAGCACAGCCCAGAGCGAGCAGACACTCATCGACATGCGCAGCGAGGGCATCAGTCCGAAGGCAAAGATACCAAAGCCCTGGGCGGCAAAGACCTGCAGCAGTCCTAAGCGGATGACAGCCCACGGGCCGCCGGGACAGGGGAAGTGGAGGAAGACGAACACGTAGTACTCGTAGGCAAAGACGATGGCCAGCCAGATGATGGTCTGCGGCAGGAACTTACCTAACAGCGCCACCACGATGCGGTTGTCGGCCATAGCCAGCCACTCCTTGGAGCGCTCGAACTTCATCTCTGTGCCGATGCTGTAGGCCGTTATCAGGAAGATGAAGAGCATCATGACACCCGGCACAAGCATGGTGGACAGATAGACGTTGTAGTTGGTCCAGGGATTGGCTATCTGGTGCAGGTCGAGGCGTATGGGTTGCAGGAAGGCCATGATCTGGTCGTCGGTGGCTCCCTTGGCCCTCATGGTGGCCTGCCCCACGGCAGCGGAACCGAGGGTGGAGATGGTCTTGAGGTCCTTCATGAGCAGCGAACCCGCCATGATGGACGACAGGTTGTAATAATAGGAAATCTTGGGCTGACGGCTCGACATCAGCTTTTCTGTTGTCCCCTTGGGAATGTAGAAGAAGGCGTAGATTTCGTTGCGCTGCATGGCATGACGCGCCTCGGCAGCACTGGGATAGTGGGCCACGATGCGGGTGCTCTGGAAACCGTCGAGCCTCCGTATCAGCGAGCGCGAGGTGGTAGTGTTGTCAAGGTCGACGATGCCCACAGGCATGTCCTTCGGTAGTCCGTCGTCCATCAGCGACACGAAGAAGAACATCGACGCGATGGGGAAGACGACCATGCAGAAGCCGTAGATGGGATTCTTCCAGAGAATCCGAAGCTCACGAAGCGCTATGCGTCCTATCTGACCTAAACTCTTCACCCTACTCTATCCACTATCCTCTATTCACTATCCACTAGCGAAGCGCTTTCACCACCAACGACATGCCCGGACGCAGACCGTCGAGCGTCTCCACAGGACGGGCCTTCACCTCAAAGGTCTTCAGGTCGTACTGACCGTTGGCCTTCGTAGCCTTCCATACGGCATACGAGCCCTGGTCCTTCATGTAGTAGACCTTCATCTTCACGTCCTTGTTAAAGGCGGGCACGAAGGCCGTGAACTCTGAGCCTACCTTCAGGCCGTTCAACTGGTCTTCGCGGACATTGAACGTGCCCCACATATCGCTCATGATAGAGATGGTCATAATAGGCGAACCCGTTCCCACCAACTCGCCGACCTTAGGATAGACAGCGCTGACCTCGCCCTCCATCTGGGCTATCTGTACCGTCTCGCCCAGGTAGGAGTTGACTTCCTGCACAGCTCCGCGGGCACGACCCACCTGAGCCTGGGCAGCCAGCTTGTCCTCACGGCGGGCACCGTTGACAGCCATGTCGTACTGGCTCTGGGCAGCCTTGCACTGTGCCTCCATCGCCTTGTACTGGGCGTAGGCCTCGTCGCGCTTCTGAGCCGACAGCACACCCTCGTCGAACAACCGCTGTACACGGCCGTACGACTTCTCGGCAATCTCCAGTCCGGCCTTGGCCTGCTGCAGCACCTGGAAGGCTCCCTGTATCTGCTCTTTGCGGGCTCCGTTCTGGGCTTTCAGTTCGATAGCCGACGCAGCATCCTCAGCACTACGGGCCTGCGCCATCTTGGCACGTACCTCGGGGGCATCGAGGATGGCCAGCGTGTCGCCAGCCTTCACGTAGTCGCCCTCCTTCACTCGGAGTTCCAGGATACGGCCTGGCACCTTGCTTGACACGCGGTATTCAGACACTTCCACCTGTCCCTGCATCACCTCCGGGTCGCGGCCTAACGTAAAGAAACCTATCAAGGCTACGACAATGACTACCAAAGCAAAGCCCAAGATGGCGAGCAGAATGTTGTTATGCTGTGTTTTTGCACTCATATCTCCCTATATCTTTAATCCTTTATCACTATTGACTTCTAACTTTTCACTCCTCACTTTTCACTTCTCACTACTCAATAGCACGAAGTGCGCCCATCGCCTTCTTCATGTTCACCTGCGAGAGGCGGACGTCGATCTCGGCATCAATCAACTGCGACTTGGCCTGCAGCCACGCCGTCTGGGCCTCCATCACCGTTGTAGGCGTGATGACGCCCTCGCTGAAGCCTACGTTAGCCGTGCGCAGGTTCTCGTCAGCCCGCTTCACGCTGGTCTCAGCCAATGCCAGTCGCTTGTTGGCCTCCTCCACCTGGTAAGCCGTCTGGGTGGTCTGCAGTTCTATCTTCTCGCGGGCCTCAGCCAGTTCCAGGTTGATGATGGTGGTGGCACCTTTCGATGCGCGCACCTTATACATATTGTCGCCCCAGTTCCAGATGGGCACACGCACCATCACACCGACGTTCCAGAACCCAGCGAAGTTCTTCTGGAAACCGTTCAGTACGTTGGGGTTCGACACGGCATAGCCGCCCATCAGCGCCACCTGGGGCAGGTTGGCAGCCTTCAGGATGTTGGTCACCTGACGCGACATGTCGGCCACATTCTCCAGCTGTTTCAGTTCCGGACGGTTATCCCACGCCTGCTCGACGTTCAGCTCCGGTTGCAGCACCACGGTGGCCACGCTTTCGGATTCCTCCTCGGGCAGTACAATCTGCTCGTTCACGGGCAGTCCGATGGTCTGGCACAGCAGCATCCGCGATAGCACCAGTCCGTCGTTGACCTTCGTCAGCGTCATCTCGGCCTCGTTCACCTTCACGTCGACGCTCAGGCCTTCGCTGCGGGTGGCGACACCCTCGACAATCATCTTGTTGACATTCTCGTCCAGCTTCTTCACCAAGTCGAGGTAGGCCTGTGCCAACCGCTGCTTGTGACGCAGCGACACCACCTGCCAGTAAGCCTTGTCGACGGCGTAGATGGTAGTCTGCTCCTTGGCATCGATGCTGTTCTGCGCCATCTTCTCGTTCAGGTCGGCCAGACGGTTCAAGGCAACGATGCTACCACCCATAAACACAGGCTGCGTCAACATGACGGTTCCTGCCCACATGTTACGGGTGTCGGTATCGAAGGCATCAACGAGTTTCTGACCGAAGGCGTTCAACGTTCCCTCAATCTTCTGAGGCGACTGTTGCAGCAAGCCTGACAGCGCGTTCAGCTGGTCTTCAGTAATGCCAAACAGGCTCAGTATTGACCCGGCTTTACTCAGCCCGCTCATCATCTCCTGCATGGCACCAACACCCGTCTGGAAGTCGGGGCTGTTGACCAATCCCGTTCCCATGTTCGACAGCGTAAGCTGCTGGTCATTGCTGAGCAGCTGGACGGGCTCGGTAGTATGCATATACGTGCCCAAAGCGCTGACGTGGGGCAGGTACTTAGTACGTGCCGACCGTCTGAGGTTGGCCGCAATGTCCTGCTTCACCTTCGAGACACTCAGCTGCTTGTTGTTGCGCAGCGCCATCGCCCGACAACTGTCGAGCGTCAGCAACCGCTGCCCCTCTGAAGGCAGGACACCAAGAACAAAGATCCCGACGCCAAAAGCCAACAATCTCTTCATATCATTCAATTAAAAGAAAAGGTTCTGCTACCTATCATATTGCCATCCACGAAGATACTGACACGATAGTCGCCTGCCTCAAGCATCTGCGACACCTGCCAGAAGAGTGTCAGGCTGGTCTCCTCGCCCGTGTACTCTATGTTCTTCTTCATGGTGTATTGCAGGTTGCGGTTCTCGTAGTTGAAGGTGCCACCACCGTTCAGGGTGTTGCCGCCGGGGTTCTGTATGCGGACATACACCGTACGGGTACCATTCGCGGCAGTAACGTTGCGGGAAATGGTGAAACTGGTCTGCATCGTCGTGCAGTCCTTAATCTTCTTCACCTCCTTGTTGTTCTTTTTCAGGGCCTTCAGCTGGATGTTCGTAGCGTCGAGCTGGGCGGCAATGGCCACCTTCTCCGACAGCGAGGCTTTCTCGGTGCTCAGACCGGCTATCTGCGTATTACGCTCTGCCAGCTGTTCCTTCACCTGCGAATTCTCAGCACGGAGCTGCTCGTTCTGGCGGTTCAGCGAGTCAATCTGCATCACATAGTCGCGCAGCACGGCACGGACCGTGGCCAGTTCCTTTTTCAGTCGGGTAATCTCGCGGGCATCCTCAGCCTTCGTCCGTTTCAGTTCCTCTAAGAGGCGCTGCGTCTTCAGCTGTTCCTCGGTCAACTGGGCGATGATGGAGTCGTTGTTGATTTTCGTCATCATCTCGCTGTACTGAAGGGTGAAGCGCTCGTATTCGTTCTCCATCTCCTGCTTGTCCAAACGGGCCAACTCCTGCATGTCCTCGTTCACCTGCTTCTGTTCCTGCAGGTTCATAAACAGATAAGCCAGACCTCCTATCAAGGCCAGGATGACAACCACGAGGGGTATGATAATCTTCTTATTCAGCATTTTTCTTTAATCATCTACCTTCTTAGCAGCCTTCTCAGCCTTCTCAACAGCCTTCTCGTAGGCAACCTTAGCCTTGGCAGCCTTCAGTTCCACCTTGCTGTCACCAGGTTTCTCGGCAACGGCAGCAGCAGCTTTCGCATACTTCTCCTTAGCCTTATCAGCGTTCTTGCGGGCCTTCTCGGCATTCTTCACCAGCTTGGCCTGACGCTCCTGCTCCTTCTGCTTTTTCTTAGCCTCTTTCTCCTTCTTCTTCTGTTCCTTTTGAGCAGCCTTGGCTTCCTTCTCAGCCTTCTTGGCGGCCTTTTCAGCCTCCTTCTGTGCCTTGGCCTGAGCCTTCATCTCGGCCTGCTGTTCAGGGGTCAGCACGTCCTGTGCCTTTACGGTTTGCGCTCCCATCAGCATGCTGACGGCCAGCGCCATAGTCATCATGATTCTTTTCATTGTTTTCTGTTTTAATTGTTTAAACCGCTGCAAAGATACGAAAAAAGGTGAAAAGGTGAAAAGGAGAAAAGGTGAATTTCACTTTTTTTACCTTTTCACGCTTATAATAGTCGGTCTAAATCGACTGAAACGCCCACGCTGAAGGAGGTTCCTGTGGTCAGCGGCGAGCAATAAAAATACGACTTGGGCTTGTAATTGAAGAGGTTGTCGACGGCGGTGTTCAGATGGATGCCGCGCCAGAGATGGTGCTGGAGCATCAGGCGCCAGATGGTATAACCCTGGTCTACATCCTTACGGCCCGACTGAGGCTTACCCTGACTGCGGCCAGAAAGGGCTGCGTCGAGGGCGTAGTAGCACGAGAAGCGGTGCTCGTAGCCTAACCGCCACGTCATGGAGTGTGAGCGGGGCTGATAGAAGTCGGAATAATAGACGCTGCCCGTTTCTTTCATCCATGAGTAGTTCAGCCTGAGCGACAGGCCGCAGTCCCAGATATGGCCCAGGCTGGCATCGATGCCCCACACCGTGATGCCGTCCTCGTTCCAATAGAGCGCACTCTCCATCCCCTCGAACATTCCGCCGTCAATGGTGGTGATGCGCTTGTCGAACACGTTGCAGTAGCCCATCAGGGTGAAGTTGTAGCGTCCGTCGAGGAATCCGCTGTTACGGATACGGTTGGTCCGCTCAATGGCAACGTTGAAGTTGTTGCTCTTCTCAGGCTTCAGGTCGGGGTTTCCACGCAGCATATAGCCCATGTTGCCCATGTCGAAGTGCATATACATCTCCTTGAGCGTAGGAGCCCGGAATCCGCTGGCATAGTTGGCACGAAGGGTCGCCCAGGGGAACTTATACACGACGGCAAGCCGCTCGGTGAGTGCCTGCTGGGAAGAAGCCGAGAAATAGTCGTAGCGGACGCTGCCCACGATGTTCAACTGCGGCGTGATGTTCCAGTCGAACTGTGCATAGCCGTCGATGTTGTCCTGCGAGTGACTCGTGCCCGTCAGGAACTGATAGGTCGAGAGATAGTCGTTCATGTAGTCGGCACCCAGTATCAGGGTGTTCTGACCAAAGGTATGGCTGTACAGCGCATGCAGGACATGCTGCCGGTTGCTGTAGTCGTGGTCGTGGGTACGGTTGCCGTCGGGCATGAAATTAGCCTTGTCATACTGGTCGAAGGCGTACGATAGTTCGAGGACAGAGGAGAGAGGAGAGTGGAGAGAGGAGAGATTATACCGGCTCTTCAGTCCGCCACTATAGCCGTTAAAGTGGTAGTCGTGAGTGTCGCGCTCGCTGGTGCGGAAGAAATAGCTGCCGCGCCCGATGAGTGTCAGCCGTTCTGAAGCCCGCCACGTCAGTCGCTCCTTCACGTTGTAGGTCGTCTGTCCGTAGAGTCGGCTCAGGTTGGAGTCGTCCGTCAACACCGATTCATCGTAGGGCAGTCCCTGCGCCTTCTTCATCAGTTCTATGGCAATCTCCTCGGAAGAGTGTGCCTTAGGCAGGTTAATGGGATCAACCGTCGTATGCTGGAAACTGGTCTGCGAGTTCCATTTCTCGGTATTGAACGAGAAATTAGCACCGTTGCGCCATTCGTGGCCGAAGCTGTTATAGCGTGAGTTGACGTTAGCTGTCCAGGGTTCCAGGTTCTCACGGCTGATGATGTTGATGACGCCACCCACCGCATTAGAACCGTAAAGGGCCGACGAAGCCCCCTTCACAATCTCGATGCGTCCGACGTTGTCGAGGTTCATGCGACTGTAGTCCACGTTGTCCATCGTCTCGCCAGCCATCCGCTCACCATCGACCAGAAAGAGAACGGCATTGCCGCCGAAGCCGCTCATATTGAGCGAAGTCTCCTGGCTCATGGCAAAGCCGAACTCCAGTCCTGGGATTTCCTGTATCAGCAGGTCCTGAATGTTAGTGGCGTCGGTAATCTTGATGTCGTGGAGCGTGATGAGCCGCGTGACGACGGGAGCATCCTTCAGCGCCTTGGGCGAATGGGAAGCCGTCACCACAACAGGCTCCAGCTCAACGGAGTCGCGGAACGTCTTCTGGGCAGCTACTCTTTGTGCCCACACAGACAACGCCAGCATCATGCTTAGCGCCATCCGTGTACGCTCGTACCTCGAACCTCGTACTTCGTACCTCAAAATAATTACTTCTTGTTTCCCGTGAAAATGGTTTCCATAGACATCGGCATATTACCATATTTCAAGGAATAGGTCACGACAATCTCATTACCACTAACAAGGACGACTATACCAGTAATGGTAAATGCTTTCTCCGCTCCCTTTGCATCGGTCACACTACCTGTATAAGAAGTAAGTTCTCCACTTATGGCGTTACCATTTTTCTTCAAGGGGACGTTCTTCACCGAGAATGCCGGAATAGTCATTCCTCCCATTCCCATTTCAGGAATCTTGATATCAACGGAAGTGTCTGAGGCTTTGGAAATCACATAGTCCTTGGTTTCGTTAGACGATTCCTCTCCCATCACCATGACAACCTCAGTACCCGTATAGGTACCTGCCACCTGAGCGGCAGCTACTACCTCCGGCTCATCGTTGTCATCACCACATGAACTAACTCCAATAACCAAAGCCACCGCAGCGACCATCATCATCAAACTTTTAATCTTCATCATTTTACCTTATTATTTTTTACCTTTTTACTTTTTTACTTTTTCAACTGTTGCGTCTCGTAATCATACTCTGAACCGTACGCGCTGTGGGGTATGCTGAAAATGGCAATCATGAACAGCACAGCCAGCCCGACCACCCACTTATTGAACTTCCACCTCAACGTAGCCAGTGCAGCTACAAAGAAGAGGAACGACAGGAGTGTCTTGTTGTCCGTCAGGTCGGTACCGTAAGGGAATCCAGCCCACCAAGGGCCAAACGCCGCATGCTGCACCATCGGGCCCAAAATAAAGCCACCGACGAACAGCGTCGCCGTTGTTATCCAGAGCCAACGACGGTAGTTCCTGCCCGTCACGACCAACAGGAACGTATAGACGGCAAACAGCATGGCGGCAAACATCAGCAGAATGTGGGGCACCAGGATGCTGGCGGGCACGTCGTTGCGGAAACGAATCACAATGGGTTCGTCGGCAGGATAGTCCTTGCCGCCGATGGTGATATAGTACTGCAGCTTACCCGCAACAGGCTGTACGGGCAAGGTGGCCTGCAACTCATGGTCATTCCACCTGAAGTCCACCGTAGTATAGTCGTCAGTCGTCGGATAGCGACGGTAATGCAACTGCGCCGTAGTGTTCGACGAAACACCTTTCAAGGTCACCTGCTCATCCTGCTGCACCCCACTTCTGGGTAACTTCATCTGGTATTTATTTCCGTCGAGTTCAATGGTCACGCTCTTCGGATGCGTAGGCCCCGTCATGCGCTGGTAAACACTCAGTACCAGCGTGATGACAACGGCTAAAAGCCAATATACCGGTTTCTTCATTTCGTAGCTGGGGTTAATTCTACTTGAAATACCAATGTCTCTTCGCCACGCAGGACTCTCACGGGAATCGTGGCACCAGCCGTCAGTTCCGACAAACGCTGCATGTATTCCTCCATGTTGTTCACGGGCTTGCCGTCTATCTCCTGAATGACGTCGCCACTGCGAATGCCAGCCTTGTGTGCCGGTTTTCCTGCCACCACAATGTCGGCGCGCAGTCCGGGAATGGTGCTTGCACCCATCACGTCGGGCATCAGGCCTAATGTCACCTTGAACTTCGCATGCTTCATCGTCTGTGTACTGGGCACATTGATGAAGTCAGGCGTCGTCGGCATGCTGGCCAACCTTGCAACCAACTCCTGGGTGTACTCCAAGGTTTGCTGCATACCGTCATAGTTCAGGGTTGAGGGTACGTCGGCAGGCGTGTGATACTCCATGTGTCCACCCGTCGTGAGGAACAGCACGGGGATATCGGCTGCCACAAACGATGCCTGGTCGCTGGGACCATAGCCGTCGGGGGTACAGGTAACGTGCAGGTTCTTCTGCTCGGCCACACGCTCAGTCATCGCCTTGAACTCCGAACTGGTGCCCGTACCTGAGACACTCAGCGCATTGTCGCGCATACGTCCCACCATGTCCAGGTTCACCATAGCAACTATACCTTTTATATCATTAGGCAGATTCTTGCGTTGGTTGTCATCCCGTTTCATCCACTCAATAAAGTTCTTCGAGCCTATCAGACCTTGTTCCTCGGCACCAAAGAACATGAAAATGATGCTACGCGGCGAACGCACTTTCTTGAAGTGCTTAGCCAACTGAAGCACAACTGCATCGCCGCTGGCATTATCGTCGGCACCAGGGTGTACTCCTAAGGTGTCAGGACGACGTGAGCCAGAGCCTTCACCGCCCATACCTAAGTGGTCGTAGTGTGATCCGACAACAATGAATTCGTTCTTCAACTTCTTATCCTTACCAGGCAGTACGGCGATGATATTATGGGTAGTACGTTTTACATCTTTTCCGTATGTAAAATCCTGATAATAACCCTTATTCCTTTTTTCATTAACGATTCTCTTGAACTTCAGTTTGCGAAGTTGGTCGGCTATAAATTCAGAGGCCAGCGTGTCGCCCGATGTACCTGGATATCTACCACCCAGTTCCTGCGAAGCCAGGTATTCCACCGCCTGCCGCATGTCATCCTGTTTCTGGGCTTTCGCCTGCATAACAAGCACGAAAGCGCCCAATAACAATATGTATTTCTTACACATAAATCATGTTTTATTTGCGGGTGCAAAGGTACAAAGAAAAATAGAAATGTCCAATCCCCATTTATAGGGATTATTACTCATTGAGCGCACCGCAATGGGGACACGTGCCTTTGTCGTAGAGCAGACCACCACAACGACCGCACTGGTAGCGGGGACGGGGACGACCGTAATAGCGATGGACGGCAAAGGCGATGTAGGCAACGAGCAAGGGGTAGCCTATGTAATATAAGGTGAAGACGCTAAACACGACATAAGCGACGGCACAGGTGGCACCGAGTCCCAAGAGATAGAGGATGGCTTCACCCAAACGCAGTTGGCGGCGCACCTCGTCAAGGACAGCTACGCCGACGATGACGATAGCCCAGACGGAGATGAGGAACAATCCAAGACTGAAGGGAACGGCAAAGGGGTTGAGCGTGGGATGATAGTAGAAGTGGCGCCACTTCTCAGGTCCGAAGAGCTGGATACTGCTGTAGAAGGTGGCTGAGGTAGCTACCAGCAGACAGAGCAGCGAGGGATAGAAGGAGGCGATGTCGTTGAAGTGGACGAGCTTGGCCTGACGGCTCATCAGCTGGCGGTTGACATAGACGGCACCCACAACGACAATGAAAGCCAAGAAAATCAGCAGGTGAGCGTCGGAGAAGAAGTCGATGAACTCGGAGATGGGATCATCGGGCGAGACGCAATTCAGCATCTCGTGCTCATGAATCCAACCAAAGGTCAGCTGGTCGCTGGCCACTTTCACCCAGATAGAGTCAATGGTATCAGCAGGAACAGTGGTGATGTCGGCCACTACCAAGTGCTCGTTCTTGTAAACCATCAGCGTGTCAACGGGCATATCGCTGAGGGCTTCGGCGGGCAACTGCTGGATGAGAGGCATGGAGTCGGCACGTACCTGGAAGTTGTAGTTCTGGGTATAGTGGTGGGTGGTATAGAACGAGATGCTGTCCAACTGCTGCTCGGTCAGGTCCCAGGCATCAGGCGTCTGCTGTCCCTTGTTGTAGCAGGAACAAAGCAACACAAGGATGGATATGATACTAACGAGTCGACGCATAGACATTCATTTGGCAGTTACGACAATCGAACTCAAGACGGAAACGGCGACCGTCGCCGAGACGTAAGAAGAGAGGATATTTTAGAGGAGAGAGGAGAGAGGAGAGAGGAGAGAGACGTGAGGGTGCTTTAGCGGGAAGAGAGTGTTTGGGGCAGAAGCCTAAGGAATAGCGAATACAATGGCGGCATTGCATCAGCATAGCATCGGGCGTAGGACGCAGCTCGTAGGCTGTGGGCTCAGCGACACCGTAGAAGGCACAAGACTCGCGATTAGCGATGTTGTCGTAAAGGGTTGTTTGTTTTCGAGGAGCAAGGTTTTGTCGAGGTGCGAGGTACGAGGTACGAGGTGCGAGATTACTATCAGCGCATGAACTATTCTCGTACCTCGTACCTCGTACCTCGTACCTCGAAACAAGCATCCTCCTCAATTCTGCCAACTGGCTACTGGGGATGAAGTATTTAAAGTCGGCGGGCAGGTCAACGTCGGTGCATTCATAGGGGGTGTTGCCTAACTTCGTGAGCTGACGGATGATGTTTTCACGCTGGGGCTTTTCGGCTGTCTGGTGAGCAATGGGTAGCTCGACGCTGACATCGCCGGAGGACAGACGGAAGCCATCAGCGGTAGGACGCAGCGACAGGGTGATGGGAATCTTACGCTCGGCACTGGGACGGGAAAGGAGGCGCTCCATTTCCTGGTCGTTATTGCGATAGAGACGCATGCCAGGCTTCAAACCTTCAGGCATGTGTTGCGGATAGAGGCGGTTACCCTCTACCCTATTCACGCGGAAGCCTAATAATTTTAGAGGAGAGAGGAGAGAGGAGAGAGGAGAGATGTTTCCTTGGGGAGCGAAGAAGCAAAGTCCGTCGCCGTTGGCAAAGCTGGCGGTACCAGCCACATTAAAAGAATCACGACGTAGCTCCTTGACGGTACCTACGAACTCACCAACAGCCTTCGGCGTGTCGAACGACGCGATATCAGGACGCCGCCCGTTGGCAAAGTAGGTGGTATATCCGCGATTGAACGTCCGTTGCAGGTTAGGTGTAAAGGTGTAGCGGCAATGTCCCAAGGAGGAACGGCGGTAGCGGTCAGGATGACGGCGAATAATCTGATTCAGTCGCTCACTATAGGCGGCAGTAACGTTCTTCACGTAGGAGACATCTTTCAAGCGTCCCTCAATCTTGAACGAAGTAGCTCCCGCCTCAGCCAAAGCCTCGAGATTGTCTATCTGACACATATCCTTGAGCGACAGCAGATAACGGTTATGCTCGATGACCTGACCATCAGCATCCATCAAGTCGAACTGCATGCGGCAGAACTGGGCGCACTCGCCACGATTGGCCGAACGGTGGAAGCAGTACTGTGAAGCGTAGCACAGTCCGCTGTAACTGACGCAGAGGGCACCGTGAACAAAGACCTCCAATTCGACATCAGGCACCGCCTCATGGATAGCACGAATATCGTCGATAGAGAGTTCGCGGGCCAGCACCACCCGGCTGAAACCCAAGTCGCGCAGCCAGCGTACCTTGTCAGCTGTACGGTTGTCTGTCTGGGTACTGGCGTGGAAGGAAAGAGGAGAGAGGAGAGAGGAGAGAGGAGAGACCAACGCCATATCCTGAACGAGGACGGCATCTACCCCACTCTGCTGCAACTCCTGCAGCAACTGGCGGGTAGCCTCCAGTTCGTCGTCGTAGATAATGGTGTTGACGGTGACGTAGACCTTAGCCTGGAACTGATGGGCGTAGCGACAGAGTTCGGCAATATCGGCCACGCTGTTGCCAGCAGCTGCACGGGCACCAAAGCGCTGCGCACCGATATAGACAGCATCGGCACCGTGGTCGATGGCAGCCTTACCACACTCCAAGTTCTTAGCCGGAGCCAGCAGTTCAAGTTCAGTCATCACCTCTCACCTTTTACCTCTTACCTTTACTTAATATCGTCAATATTATAAGGTGTCTCCTGATAGACGTAATAGTTAATCCAGTTGGAGTAGAACAGGTTGGCATGAGCACGCCAGGTGACCAACGGTCCCTCGTCGGGATTGTTGTGGCGATAGTAGTTAAGCGGCAGGTCCACATCCTTGCGGATGTCCTTGTCGCGTCGATACTCACGGTCGAGCGTATCAGGGGCATACTCCAGATGACCAGTGATGAAGAACTCACGGCCTTCGCGCGCCATGATGATGCTGACGCCACTCTCCTCGCCGTCGGCAATAAGCGTCAGGTCAGGATTGGCCAGAATGTCCTCACGATGGAGTTCCGTATGACGACTGTGAGGCATGTAGAACACATCGTCGAAACCGCGGAAGATGGGCAGTCGACTGTCGAGGGCCAGCTGTGGGAAGATGCCAAACATCTTCTTCGGCAGCGGATACTTGGGTACGCCGTAGTGGAAATAAAGTCCGGCCTGTGCAGCCCAACATATATATAAGGTACTCGTGACGTGCGTACGCGCCCATTGGAAGATATCGGTAATCTCAGACCAGTAGCCGACATCCTCGAACTCTAACTGCTCAACGGGAGCACCCGTGACGATCATACCGTCGAACTTCTCGTTGCGCATCGACTCAAAGTCGCGGTAGAACATCATCATGTGTTCTATCGGCGTATTCTTGGGCGTATGGCTCTTCAACTTCATGAAACTGATGTCGAGCTGCAACGGCGTGTTGGAGAGCAGGCGTATGAGGTCGGTCTCAGTGGTTATCTTCAGCGGCATGAGATTGAGAATGACAATGCGCAAGGGGCGTATGTCCTGAGCATGCGCACGTGAATCGCCCATCACGAAAATATTCTCTTTCTTCAGCAGGTCTATGGCCGGTAAACGGTCGGGTAGTCTTAATGGCACTTTTGAGTAATTTAATGATTAAAGAAAAACAGTATTATTCAATCCTGATGACACATACCGAGACGTTGTCGTAGCCTCCAGCTTCGTTGGCAGCATCACACAGGCGGTTGGCATCAGCACCCTGGAGCATCAGCGCCTGAACATCAACATCGGACAGCATGTCGGTAAGACCATCGCTGCATAGCATATAGACGTCGCCAGGCTGCACATCAGGGGTACACGTCACCATGTCGATGTACGACATCTTGCAGCCACCGCCAATGCAGTTGGTAATGATGTTCGTATGCTCGCTGGAGCCCATGAGGTTGCTCAACGAATGGTCCGTCGATATCTGGTGCAACTGTCCGTCGTGCAAGCGATAGACGCGGCTATCGCCACAATTCATCCAGTAAAACTCGCCTGCATAGTAGGCCAGCCCCACCAGCGTGGTGCCCATCTCGTGATAACGGGGCTCGGAATGTCCCTTGGAGTCGATGATATTACTAATGGATTCCAGCCATTCGTAGATAGCCTCGTTGAAGTCGCCTACAGAGAGACCAGCAGGCATATCGTAGAAGAAATAATGGAGGTTGGTGAGCACGTCGCGACTGGCGACATCACCACTACTATGGCCACCCATACCGTCAGCCAAAGCTATCAGATAGCGGTCCTTACCGTCTATCTCCACTTCTTCGTCAAAGCTTTCGTCCCGAAGGAAACAATCGCCCACGAGAATCATATCTTCATTGTTTTGCCTAACGCAACCAACATTGCTGGCAGCACTGATTTTCAGTTTCACGTTCTGATTGCTTTATTACTGATTGATACTAACTTGCAAACTGACATTAGCCAATGTCACGATATCACCCGACTTCAGAGACATCTCCACATCGGGCTGCAGGGGATGCTGATTGAGCTTCGTACCGTTCGAGGAGTGCTTGTCGACAATACACCAACCCACCGTTCCATTATACTTCAACTGGGCATGAACGCCCGAGATATACATATTCTGTTCGAAGTACTGGACATAGGGTCCCTGACGGCGACCAATAACTGCACCGTTGATACCCTGTATACGGATATTCAGGTTTTGATTGTAGAGGGTCAGCACGGGCAGTCCCTGAGCGCCTATAGGCGGCACAGCAGCACCACGTTCGGAAGGGGTTATCTGGGAGGCTCCCGTCTGGGATATCATACCTGCAGAGACCGACATCGAATAGGCGGTCTGGGAGCCAACAGACTGTTGGTATTCGTCGAGCGTTACCATCAGTCCGCCACAATGAGTACAACGGCGTCCCATGCCCACACGGCCACAACGGTTACAGTAAAGCAACGCCTGTCCACACTGGTCACAGTAGTGGCTGTCGTCGTCAATCTCTTCTTTACAGTTCGGACATATTATCATTTCACATCAATTATATCTTCTGGTAAAATCACCTGATAGGTCTCTTTCGTCACCTGGTCGGGTGGCAGTTGGGACACACGCATGGAGAGTTGCTGGACAGTCTTGTCGAGCAGATTACGCATCTCACGGGCATTACCGAACGAGGCATCCTTGCCCATCACCATCTTGAAGATGACGTCGAGCGCCTTGAACTCAGCCGTAGGCGACAGCATGTACTGTTCCTTCTGAGCCATCTTCTTGAAGATAGCCAACAGCTCGTCCTCGTTGTAGTCGTCGATGTGCAGCTTGTGAGTGAAG
Organism: uncultured Prevotellaceae bacterium; assembly: GCA_902780025.1. GTDB lineage: Bacteria > Bacteroidota > Bacteroidia > Bacteroidales > Bacteroidaceae > Prevotella. The sequence continues at coordinate 17,655 of CACZDV010000019.1, read as the reverse complement.
CGGCTGGCCAGTCCGGGGTTCATCTGGAGGAAGTCCTCCATCTTATCCTTATAGCCTGCGGCGATAACCACGAACTTGCCGCGGTCGTCCTCCATACGCTTCATCAGCGTGTCAATGGCCTCCTTGCCATACTGGTCATTCTGATCGCTCAGCGTATAGGCCTCGTCGATGAACAGGATACCGCCCATCGCCTTGTCGCACATATTGTTGACAATCTTAGGCGTCTCGCCCATATATTTTCCGACGAGCGTAGCGCGACTGGCCTCCAGCACACGGCTGGTGGGCAGAATATCCATCGAGTTCAGCACCTCACCCATTTTGCGGGCGATAGACGTCTTACCCGTACCGGGATTACCCGTCAGCACGAAGTTCATAGCCATCTGCTGCACATTACCAGCACCCATAGCTGCGCGCTGCTTCATGAACATGCTCTGCACGGCCAGACGGCGGATGCTATTCTTCACGGAGCGCATACCGACAAAGTCGTCCAGTTCGTTGAGCACTTCGTCCAACGGACGTGCCTTCTCGTTCTGGGCCATCGGCAGGTCGTCGGTGGTGATGCTGTACATCTCCTCCTCCTTGAAGCCTGGGTCGCTCATCAGAGCCACCAGTCGCTGGCTCTGCTTCTCGACAGCCTCGTCGAAGATACGGCGAGCCTCACGGGCATTACCGAAATTCTTGTCGCGGCGCAAGTAGAGTTGCTCAAACTGGCGGTGGATGGCACCCTTGGTCTCATCGCTGATGGTGAAGTTCTTGGCAGCGGCCAAGTTGAGGAATATCTGCGTCAGCTCGTCAGGCGAATAGTCGTCGAAGTGGATGGTCTGCGTGAAGCGGCTCTTCAGGCCAGGATTGGAGTCGATAAAATCGTGCATCTGGTCAGTATATCCAGCCACGATGCAGATAAAGCGACCACGGTCGTCCTCCAGTCGTTTCAGCAGCGTGTCGATAGCCTCTGCTCCGAAGGAGTCACCGTCGTTGGACTTCAGCGTATAAGCCTCGTCAATGAAGAGTACACCGCCCATAGCCGAATCTATCAGCTGATTGGTCTTGATAGCCGTCTGACCACTATAGCCCGCTACGAGCTTGGAGCGGTCGGCCTCTACCAACTGTCCTCGAGACAGAATGCCCAGCGTCTTGAACACGTCGGCCATGATGCGGGCAACCGTTGTCTTACCCGTTCCAGGATTACCCGTAAAGACGTAGTGCTTACCTTGGAACGTATTCACCTCACCACGCTTGATTTGGAGGTTCAGGAAAGCAGCCAGATTACTGATTTCCTTCTTGACAGCTTCCAAGCCCACCAGACCGTCGAGCTTCTTCAGGCACTCCGTATAGTCGACAGACTGCGGTGCCTCGAACGGGATATCCTCGTCCTCGATGGTCATCAGCTCGTTGTTAGTCAGCCGTGAGATGTCGTCATACTGCAAACGCTGGGCCTGTTTCTTGCATATCTGGTCGAAAAGCGAACGCATAGTACGACCGTTGGCAAAATCTTTCTCGCGTGACTCATACATCCTCTTGATGCAGTCGCGGGCCTTTGCTTCAGCCTGCGGCGACATGATGTATTTCTTCTCACGGGCAAAGACGAGCATAATCTGGTATAGCTGCTCAGGCGTGTAGTCCTCGATGTTGAGGAAGTAGTTGAAGCGACTCTTGAAGCCCGGGTTCACACGGAACAGATTATCCATCTCCGTACGATAACCGGCGGCAATGACCACGAACTTGCCGCGGTCGTCCTCCATACGCTTCATCAGTTTCTCGAGTGCCTGGGCGCCCTGATTGTCACGCTCACCAGCCTGACTGACAGGAGCCAGCGTGTAGGCTTCGTCCACAAAGAGGATGCCGCCTAAAGCCTTGTCGCAAAGACGGTCGACCACCTTGGGCGTCTCGCCCTGATAGGGGCTGACCATCTTGGCGCGGTCTACCTCCACCACGTGGCCACTATCCAAATAGCCGATGGCAGCCAATATCTCGCCCAACTTGCGGGCAATGGTGGTCTTACCCGTTCCTGGATTACCTGTCAGGATGATGTGCATCGACATCTTCTCCTGTTCACCTAATCCACGGGCAGCCCGCTGGACACTATTTTGTACGGAGTAGGCAATCTCGCGAACGGCCTGTTTCACCTCGTCCATACCGATGAAGGTATCCAAGTCGTGCAGGATGTCGTCGAGTGAGCGTTCCTCAGGCACATATCCGTGTATATCGTCCTTCTCAACTTGAGCAGTCTCCGTTCCACGACTAATAAAAGAGGTGAAGATATCCTCGGCTGTCTTCATAGCCACATGGGCATTGCCGAAGGTGTCGTCCTTAATCTTTATCTGATACTTGAAGAAGCGCGTCAGCTGATTGTCAGCCTCGGGCGAATACGCCGTGATGCCGTACTTCGTTCGGAGCGACATCTTGGTAATGTCACACAGCTCTTGATAGCCCGGAGTAGGCAGGCGGAACGTGTACTTGAAGCGGTTCTTGACGGCAGGATTACTCTCCAGGAAGTCATCCAAGCCCTTGGGCAGACCCGCCATGATGACGATGGGGTTATCATTCCACTTGTCCATCTCGACAAAGAGTTTGTCAAGGGGGTTCACCTGGTTGGAGTATTTGTCGGGCAACAGCTTCTGGACATTATCAAAGAAGAGGATGCCGTTGCGGGCTTTCTTGATGTTATCGTCCCATTTGTCGACGAAGCGGTTGTAGTCGACGGCATCAACCATCGTCAGCTTGGGTTTCTCGATAATCTTATGCTGATAGAAATAGTCGCGAATGATTTCTGCCAGCGCCGTCTTTCCCGTTCCCGTCTCACCAATGATAATGGCATTCACCGACAGGCGGACATTGGCAATGTCCTTACGGGAATGAAGATAGGTGTAGGTGTCGACGATGGTCTTCAGCTGCGCCTTCACATCATCCAGTCCTACCAGCCTGTCAAGCACATTCTGGCTGACAAGCTGATGGCCGCACCACTTGCAGAACTTGGCTATGCTGCGGTTTTCTTTATGACAGTGCTCACATATCATTCCACGTCTTTCTCTAATTGTTTAATCACTTTGTGCGGCTGCATCTTCCAGTCTTTGTCGAGGTATGGATTGCGCACGTTCATCAGCTTCGGACTGAACACTCCGAACTCGGCAACAAGGACCAGAGCCATCAGGCACCACAGGATATAGTGGAGCACGGACTCGCCCGAGATGGAGCGCACTTGGTCGGAGACATCGTCGAGCATACCGAACTTCGAGCCCTTGTACTTATAGGTTTTCGTCTTGAAGGTATAGTACAGCGGTTCGAGGAGCGACGACTGTATATCGTCATCCAGCACCTCGTTGATGAGTATGTTATCCGCTTTCTGGTCGCCGCGGAAGTCGGTCATGTGGCATATCAGCATATAGATAGCCGTGATGACGACGACGGCCACTTCGAACAACGAAGGATAATGGTTTTGCACCAGATTCAAGATGAAGATGGGGATGTATGCCGACAGGAGTCCCAACAGTCCCCACAACAACGACAGGAGGAAGCCATAGCCGCGGAAATAGGCTCTGGTGGCCACGATGAAGGTGGTGATGCCGCCTACGGGCAGGGCAATGGTCACGAATGAATGGCGCAACAGATAGTCACGGCCGGAAATGCCGAAAATCAGCACCAGCAGCATCCAGACGCCGCAGAGCGAATAGAACATCGTCCGCCAGGTCTTCTCCTTTCGCTTGGCATGTTTCCACCCCTGTCTGACGCTCTCCATCTTCTGCTGTGTCGACTCACGGGCATTGACGAAGCGCTTGTAGTATGTATTCGACATGTCTATCTCGCCAAGGGCCATCAGCCACTTTTCCAACTCGTGCTCATAGGAGTATTCCTCCTCGAAGTCGCGCGACGGATCTTCGTGATAGAAGATGGAAAGCCACTGCGCGAAGTTGCCCGAACGCATCTCGCTGCGCATCTGGGAATTCAGCGAGTGGTCCAGTTCTCGCCCGTCCGTCAGCTCAGTACCGTCAGGCAGGAGATAGGCTGGTGTGACACCCAGTATCTTGCAGAAACGGTAGACGGCAGTCTTCATATCATAGGCACCTAAACGGTCGCGGTTCTCATCCGACTTGAGGTCGAACGTACGGTTACCCTCTGACTGCAGTTCAATCCATCCATGCAGCTGAGCAAAATAGTGGAAGCGTCCGTTCTCCTCAATGATGTCACGCATCTCGCGCTGGAAGTCGTCGTTGCTCAGATGCTCAGCGTTCTTCAGCCGTTCAGCCAGCTGCCGTCCCACCTGCTCAGGCGTATTAGCTTCACGCAGGTCGTAAGCGGCATTACGGTCTAAGTTGTAGAGCACCTTGTAGGCCAGCGAGTCAGAATAACGCTGACCCTGGGTCATGATTCTCAGGCTCTCACAGGCCATCACGTCCTCATGACTGTACATCCACGACAATAGTCGTCCGTCAGTCAGGCTCAGCCAGTCGTCCTCCGTCAGCTGCTCATAGCCGAATGCGTGGACAATCTGCTCGATGGTCGATGAGGGGTATTTTGCCAGGAAGGGTATTTCCTTGTCTATCTCGAATACGGTGCGCAGGATGGCCACACGGTAGTCGGGCTTATAGTCTTCATCGTCAGACTTGAAGTAAGAGCGCAGGCGGTCTACGTCGCACTTGGAGTGTGACTCCAGATAGAGGAACAACGAGTCATTGGGATTGCGCAGCAACAGGGAGTACTGCTCAATGTAGCTCAGCATGGAGATAGCCACGCTGTGGACATCGTCGCACAGGTTGCCGCCCACATCTTTATACGGATAGGTCGGCTCCATCGCATAGACAGCGGCCATCAGTCCGGCATGCTGGTCTACAGGATAGCGGTTGACGACGATGTCTTTGACCACCGTTGCCAGCTTCATGTTGCCGCACGACTCCAACCACTGGCTGATGCGTCCATTATAGAGATAACCCGTTGCCAAGCGCTGGTTCTCAACGAGCAGGGGTATCAGTTCATGCACGTTGTCGGCAACGAGGTTGCGGTCGGGGTCGACGATGAAGTTCTTGTAGCGCAGGAACGGCGAACTGATATCTACCGCTACATCCTCGCCCAGGAACCATTTCTCCACCTGCTCATAGCCCCATCGGCTCAAGGGGTTCACCGCCGTCAGTCCCTGCACGATGTGCTTGACGGTCTCAGGCAGTTCGTTCAATCGGGGCAGTCGGCCTTCGTTCTTCTGGCGCATCATGACGCGCTCGTTCGAGCTCATCGGATTCTCGCCCAGCCAAAGGGCAAAGAGCGTCATTCCCAAAGAATAGAAGTCGGCAGCAGGTGTCAGTTCAACCACGCCGTCGATGACGTCGGAATACATCTCGGGAGCAGCATAGATAGGCGTACGCGCTTGGGTGGTGCGATGGGACTTGCCGTCCTTCTCGAGCATCGACGAGATGCCGAAGTCGCCTAACACGAGTTCTTCGTGCGAGTCATCGCGGAAGAAGAAGTTCGAGGGCTTGATGTCCTTGTGCAGGATGTTGTTGTTATGACAGTAAGCCAGTGCAGCTGCTCCCTGGAGGGCAATGCGGCGGAAGCGGTTGAGGTCGCCCCCCAGCTGGTAGTGGCTCAGCGTACCGCCCTGCAGATATTCCATCAGTTCGTAGTAGCGGTGCTTGCCTTCGACGTAGGTCTTTCCGAAGTCATAGAGTTTGACAATCATTTCGAAGTCAAACATACGGATGGTCTGCAACAGCTTCTTATTGACGTCGAAGGTGGGATAGTAGACTTTCAGCACGTAGCTCTTCTCGTCTTTCTCCACAAGGAATATCTGTGCCTCACCCGATGATTCGCTGAGGCACTGGACGTTCTTGTAATTTTCACCCTTCAGGATAAAATCCTTGCTGTTGGCACCCTGCGATTCCGAGACGGCACCGTCTCTGATGGTCCGTACCGTCGCTGATGCGGTATGCTCCGAAGCAATTCTGACTGTAGCCATTATTTATTGTCGTCTTTGATCTCTTGGTTACTATTCTTGCCTAAAATCACCCATTTGCCGCCGAGCTGGGGCTTTGCACAGCCACAAGGGCTTGAGTGCATCGCATGTTTCCAGTTGCACACCCACGCCAGCCTGACTCCTGCGGGCTTCTGCGCCATCGCATAGTTGCGGGCCTTGACGGGTGAGGGAACGGCAGGTATTGCCATACGTTCGAGTATCTCTGTCAGCAGTCTTGCCTGTTCTTCTTTGCGCTGGCGCAGTTCCTCTTTCGAATAGCGCTGGGTTTCCTTTCTCGGGATAGTCGGGTTGGGCACCCCTTTGTCCTTGGCCAGCAGCATCAGCACACGCTCGCGCAGCTTGTCGTTCATCTGGTCGCGCACCACATCGCGCTCTGACGAATAGGGTATCTGCAGTTCCAGTGCCTCCAATTCGCGGGCTGCTTCGGTCAGCAGTTGGTAGTCGGGCAGTTTCCTGAGTTCAGCTACCAATGCCTGGGCCTCCTCCGTCAACGGGTTGCCACACTGCTTGCAGAAGGCGAAGTTGTTGAGGGTATTGCAGACGGGGCAGACAATGCCGCCACGGGGATTTCCACATTCATGACAATAGACCTCTCCTTCAGACATGTGAGCGCCGCAAAACGAGCAGACGTCGGACTTGATGTAATGATGACAGATTTCACAGTAGTCGGCCTCAGGGTCAACCTCGCTGCCGCAATGCGGACAGACAGCCATTCGCAGCGGACGGCCGCAGGAGGCACAGAACATAGCTTCCGCATCATTCACGGTGCCGCAAGAGGGACAGGCAACACCCTGCGCCTGACGCTGAAGTTGCTGATAATCAAACTGTTTGTCTGAATTTACATCTACAGGCTTCTCATCGTACTGCATGGTATGCATACGACTTTGGGTTATTTCAGGTCTGATAGTAGAATCTCCGGTCATAATGAATTATTATCTAACAATGTGCAAAGATATGAAAAATAATGTAATTCAACAAAAAAAACCGCCGTAAATTTTCATCTACGACGGAATTTTTTCATCTTGCACCTGTTTTTACCAGAGTTGCAGGCGTTTTTCCTTGGGTATGAACATCTTGTCGCCCTCCTTGATGCCGAAGGCTTCATACCAGGCATCGATATGCGGCAGGGCACCGTTTACACGCCAGCGTCCCAAGGCGTGAGGGTCGCTCTTCGTGCGGTTGCGGATTTCGGCTTCCGTGATGTTACCTGCCCATACGCCGGCATAGGCCAGGAAGAAGCGCTGGTCGGCGGTCAGACCGTCGATGACGGGCAGCGACTGGTTCTTCGTTGCGTTCTTGAAGGCTGCGTAGGCCACCATCAGACCGCCGTGGTCAGCGAGGTTCTCACCCAGGGTCAGACGGCCGTTGGCTTTCAGGTCGGGCAGCACGTTGATAGCCGAGAAGAAGTCGGCATACTTGTCCGTACGTTCTGTAAAGTTCTTTCCATCTGATGCCTTCCACCAGTCATGCATGTTGCCGTCCTTGTCGAACTGGCGTCCCTGGTCGTCAAATCCGTGAGTCATCTCGTGACCGATAACCACACCGATGGCACCGTAGTTGAAGGCGTCGTCAGCCGTCATGTCGAAGAATGGAACTTGCAGAATACCAGCGGGGAAGCAGATTTCGTTCGTGGTAGGGTTATAGTAGGCGTTGACGGTCTGAGGGGTCATGTACCAGTCCTCAATGTCGACGGGCTTGCCAGCCGTGTGGTCGATGTAGTATTCGTTCCAGAACTTCATCACTTCAATATGGTTCTCGAAGTAAGATTTTTTCGGGTCTATCTGCAGCTTCGTCATGTCTATCCACTTGTCGGGATAGCCCACCTTGACGTAGAACGTATTGAGCTTCAGCAGGGCGTTTACTTTCGTCGAATCGTCCATCCAGTCCTGGGCAGCAATGCGCTCGCCGAGGGCTATCTGCAGGTTCTTCACCAGCTTCAGCATGCGGGCCTTGGCGGCAGCGGGGAAGTACTTGTCGACGTAGATGCGACCCAGTGCCTGACCCATAGCGCCCTGCACCTGACTGGTAGCTCGACGCCACAGTGGATGATCCTCTTTACGGCCTGTCATCGTGCGTCCGAAGAAGTCGAAGTTGGCCTCGCGCACCTCGTCATTCAGGTAGCTGGAAGCACCCACGATGACACCCCACTCCATGTAGTCGCGATACTCGGCGGGCTTCATCTTGCCCAGCAACTCGTTGGCTCCGGCCATGAATGCAGGTTGACCAACCACCAGCTCCTGCATGTACTTCGACTGCAGTCCCTGGGCGTTCATCACCTGCTCCAGTTTCAGGTTGGGGTACTTCGAGTTGAACTCCGCGAGGGTCATCTTGTTGTAGTTGGCCTGCGGGTCGCGCAGCTCGGTGCGGCTCTTCGACACTTTGGCCAGCGCCAGCTCCAGTTTCCAGACGTTCTGCATCTTCTTCGTGGCCTGGCCCTTCGAGAATCCATAGAGTTGGAACATGCGCACGACGTGCTTCTTATAGGCCTCGCGAATCTTCGTCGTAGCCTCGTCGGTTTCCAAATAGTAGTCCTTCTGTCCCAGCGTCAGACCGCCCTGATTCACGCTCAGGATATTCTGCGAGGCGTTCTTCTCGTCGGCACCCATACCGGCATGATAGAACTCGGAGTCGCCATACTTGGCCATCTCCAGCTGCACTTCGAACAGCTGCTTCAAGGTCTTGGCGGCCTCCAGTTTCTTGATAATCGGCATGACGGGCTGCAGATCCTCCTGCTCACGACGGGCTGAGTCCATCGCCAGTTTGTAGTAGTCCGACAGTTTCTGCTCAATCGTGCCCTGCTTGTAGCTGCCCTGTTGCAGTTCCTTCAGGATGCCGTTGATGCGCTCGTTGTTGTCCTCGGCCAGCCGGTCGAAGCTACCAAAGCGGCTGTAGGCAGCAGGCAGCGGATTAGCCTTCATCCAACCACCGCAGGCGTACTCATAGAAGTCCTCGCCAGCCTTCACGCTGGTGTTCATGTCGGCACGGTTCAGTCCCGACTTCAGCGGCTCCTGTGCCGAGCCGTTCATCGAAATGGCTGCAAGAGCCATCGTTAGAATCATTGTTTTCACGTTCATGTTTATAATTAGTATTCGTTCGTTTTTCATTTTCTGGGTACAAAGGTACGATAAAAAATTGACACCGCCAAATTACAGCGCTAAAATTACGCAGAAAAAGTTGGGCTTGGGTTGCAATTCAAATGATGACAGTTCTTACAGATGACAGATGACAGTTTTTGAAAAATGGATTTATTTTTCGGCTATTAAGATTAGTATTATATATTATAATATATAATACTAATATCTCTCTAACTCTCAATTTCAAAAACTGTCATCTGTCATAACTGTCATTTTCAGCCGAGCAAAACGACCGTTTCAGAAGAGCTAAGTGACCGTTGTAGCCAGGCTATCTAACTCAGTTGAGAGCTGCTCCCAGCGCTCCACTTCTTCGTCCAAAGCGCGTTTTGTCGAGGTATATTCGGTCACTAACGTCATATCTGAGGCATTTTCGGGCACCATCAGCAGCTCATCCAGCTCCTTCAGGCGGGCTTCCATCTGCTCAATCTTGGTTTCCGAAGCCTTCACGGCCTTCTCGGCACGGGCTATTCGCTTCTGCTGCTCCTTATGCTCTGCGTAACTGGTTTTCTGAGAGGGCTGAGTCTCATTGGGCTTATTAGTCCCATTAGCCCCATTAGCCCCATTCGTCCCATTGCTCCCATTACTCCCATTACTCCCCAGCTGGCTCAGCTCCTGAATCTTACGGCTCTGCAAGAAGTCGTAGATACCGCCAAGATGCTCACGTACCCGTCCACCACCGAACTCATAGACCTTGGTGACGAGACCGTCGAGGAATTCACGGTCGTGGCTCACCACGATAGCCGTACCGTCGAAGGCACGGATAGCCTCTTTCAGCACGTCCTTCGACACCATATCCAAGTGGTTCGTGGGCTCGTCGAGTATCAGCAGGTTCACGGGTTCCAGCAGCAGTTTTATCATCGCCAGACGACTGCGCTCGCCACCGCTGAGCACCTTTACTTTCTTGTCAGCATTCTCGCCGCCGAACATGAACGCACCGAGTATGTCGTTGATACGCAGGCGGATATCGCCCTTAGCCACGTTGTCGATGGTCTGAAACACCGTCAGCTCTTCGTCCAACAATTGCGCCTGATTCTGGGCAAAGTAGCCTATCTGGATGTTGTGGCCCACCTTCAGCTGTCCGTCGAACGGAATCTCGCCCATGATGCACTTCACCAGCGTTGACTTTCCTTCACCGTTCTTGCCGACAAAGGCCACCTTCTCGCCGCGTTTGATGGTCATATTTACATGGTCGAACACGACGTGATTGTACGCCTTCTTCACCTCGTCGCAGATAATCGGATAGTCGCCACTACGGAGGCAGGGCGGGAACTTCAGGTGCATGGCCGAATTATCAACCTCATCCACCTCGATGGGCACGATTTTCTCCAGCTGCTTCACCTTCTGCTGCACCTGAACGGCCTTCGTAGCCTGATAGCGGAAGCGCTCTATAAACGCCTTCATATCTGCGATTTCCTTCTGTTGGTTCTCGTAAGCCCGCAACTGCTGTTCACGACGCTCACGGCGCAGCGTGACATACTCGTCGTACTTCACGCGGTAGTCCACTACCCTGCCGCACGAGATTTCCAGCGTACGGTTCGACACATTATTGATAAAGGCGCGGTCGTGACTCACCAGCACCACAGCCGATGCCGACTGCGCCAAGAACTGCTCCAACCACTGGATAGACTCAATGTCGAGGTGGTTCGTAGGCTCGTCCAACAGCAGCACGTCGGGCTTCTGCAGCAGGATTTTCGCCAGCTCGATACGCATGCGCCAGCCACCCGAGAACTCACTCGTAGGCCGCTCAAAATCAGTACGTTCGAAGCCTAAGCCGATGAGCGTACGTTCCAGCTCAGCCTCACGGTGGGCAGCACCCATCATCAGGTAACGCTCGTGTTCCATCGTGTAACGTTCCACCAGCGCCATATAGTCGTCGCTCTCGTAGTCGGTGCGCTCGTTCATCTCACGTTCCAGCCGTTCAACGCGCTCAGCCATAGCCGTCACGTTGGCAAAAGCCTTCTGCGTCTCTTCGCGGACGGTCGTGTCGTCCTGCAGGCGCATCACCTGCGGCAGATAGCCTATCGTCGTATCGTTGGGCACGGCCACCGTACCCGCCGTTGGCTTCTGCTGTCCGCAGAGAATCTTCAGCAGCGTCGACTTTCCCGCACCGTTTTTGCCCACCAAGGCTATGCGGTCGCGGGGGTTGATGACGAAACTGGCATCTGAAAACAACGGTTTTACACCGAATTCTACCTTTAATCCTTCTACAGAAATCATCTTTTTATGTATAAAACGGCTGCAAAGTTAGTAAAAATATAAGAAATATGCGTATCTTTGCATCGGAAAACAAGTAAAAACCGCTAAACACATGAATATTTTTGCCCGAATCATAGCCGAACGGCTCAACATTTCAGCGAAAAACGTCGATGGAACCCTCGCCCTGATTGACGAAGGTTGCACCATTCCCTTCATCGCCCGCTACCGCAAGGAGCGCACGGGAGGGCTCGACGAGGTACAGATAAGTGCCATCAGCGACCAGTACGAACGACTGAAGGAACTGCAGAAGCGCAAGGAAACCATCGTAAAGACCATCAGCGAACAAGGCAAGATGACACCCGAACTCGAGAAGCGCATCGACGATACGTGGGAATCAACCACACTGGAGGACATCTACCTGCCCTATCGTCCCAAGCGCCGCACACGAGCCCAGGTAGCCCGCGATATGGGCCTGGAGCCGCTGGCCGTCATCCTGCTGCAACAGCGCGAACGCGATCCCGAACACGCCGCCCAGCGCTTCATTGTGGGCGATGGTTCTGCCATCGCCACCCCCGCCGATGCCCTCCGTGGTGCCCAGGACATCATTGCCGAACAGGTCAGCGAGGACGAACGCTCGCGCCAGCAGGTGCGCGGAGCCTTCCGCCGGACGGCCGTCATCACTTCGAAGGTGGTCAAGGCCAAGCAGGATACGGACGAAGCACAGAAATTCCGCGACTACTTTGACTGGCACGAACCCCTGAAGCGCTGTTCCAGCCACCGCCTCTTGGCAATGCGGCGAGGTGAGGCCGAGGGCATCCTGCGCCTGAGCATCGACCCCGTGAGCGACGATGAGTGCGTAGAACGTCTGCAGCGCCACTACGTCTACGGACAGACACCCTGTGGCCATCTGGTAGCCGAGGCCGTCGAGGACAGCTACAAGCGCCTGCTGAAGCCCTCGATTGAGACGGAGTTCTTCAATCTGAGCAAGGAACAGGCCGACGAAGAAGCCATCCGCGTCTTTGCCGAGAACCTGCGCCAGCTGCTGCTTTCGGCACCCTTGGGTCAGAAGCGCGTAATGGGTATCGACCCCGGTTTCCGCACGGGTTGCAAGGTCGTTTGTCTCGATGCCCAAGGCAACCTGCTCCACCACGAGGCCATCTTCCCCCACCCGCCTGTGAACCACCGCATGCAGGCCACCGTACACATCCAGCAGATGATTCAGGACTACCACATCGAGGCCATTGCTATCGGTAACGGCACCGCCAGCCGCGAGACCCGAGCCTTTGTGGAAGAAGTCGTTTTTTCGAGGAACGAGGAACGAGGAACGAGGAACGAGAATAGTTCAAACGCTATAAGTAATCTCGCTCCTCGTTCCTCGCTCCTCGCTCCTCGACTTTTCGTAGTCTCCGAGGATGGCGCCTCCGTCTACTCCGCCTCAAAAACCGCCCGCGAAGAGTTCCCCGACGAGGACGTCACCGTGCGCGGAGCCGTCTCAATAGGCCGCCGACTGATGGACCCGCTGGCAGAGTTAGTCAAAATCGACCCCAAGAGCATCGGCGTGGGACAGTACCAGCACGACGTCGACCAAACCAAGCTGAAGCAACAACTCGACCAGACGGTGATGAGCTGCGTCAACTCCGTCGGCGTCAACCTCAACACCGCCTCCAGCCACTTGCTGCAGTACGTCAGCGGACTGGGGCCTGCTCTGGCTCAGAACATCGTCGACTACAGAAAAGAGAACGGTGCTTTCACCAGTCGAGCACAGCTGAAGAAGGTACCACGACTGGGGCCTGCTGCCTTTGAGCAATGTGCCGGTTTCCTGCGCATCCCCGATGCCAAGAACCCACTTGACAACTCTGCCGTTCACCCAGAGCGCTATGCCGTCGTCGAACAGATGGCCCGCGACCAACAATGCTCCGTCGCCGACCTTATTAATAATAAAGAGAAGCGCCAGGCCATCCGTCCCGAACGCTACGTTACGAATGATGTCGGCCTGCCCACGCTGACCGACATCATGAAAGAGTTGGAAAAACCTGGTCGCGACCCGCGCGAACAGATAGAGGAGTTTGAGTTTGCCAAAGGCATTGAGACCGTCGACGACCTCGTGGAAGGTATGGAACTGCCAGGCATTGTGACCAACATCACCAATTTCGGTGCCTTCGTCGATATCGGCGTCCATCAGGACGGTCTCGTCCACATCTCACAGCTGGCTGACAAGTACGTCAAAGACCCGAATCAGGTTGTCAAGCTTCACCAGCATGTTCGCGTTCGCGTCATCGAAGTTGACCGCCGTCGCAACCGCATCTCGCTCAGTATGCGCGGACTTTAGGCCATTTCCGATTAGAAGTAGATACCCACGGCCAGCGATTTGAACTCAGGACCGCGATCCTTCTTCAACACGCTCATGGGTGAATACTTGCAGTAGAAGCCAATATCCCAGACGTGAATGATGCCCAGGACATCAACCGTGATGGGACGCTGGCCAATCTTCTTGGTGTAGATGTCAGACTCGTCGTCGCCAATCTCATAATAGTTTTGAACACGGCCATAGTAGTTCCAGTTCAGCTGGGCACCTACGGAGATGGCAAAGTCCTTGCTGAACTTCTGCTTGATGAGCAGCGGCATCGACAGGGACGTCGTGTGGATGTTCGACGCAAAATCATCGCAGCCAACGCCAGCCGGTATCACATTGATTACATCATCTGCCCCCTTGACGAAGCCGTTCTTATGGCCGCTCAGCGTATAGTAGCGCCAGTTGAAACCCAAGCCGGCAGAGAACGTCGTATTCCATTTCTTTGGCGTATAGTCATACTGCAGCAACGTCCAGTTAATCTCCCAGGAACGGAACGGAGCAAACTCGATATCACCAGGAACATTGGTAGGAATATCGACGCCCACAGATAAGTGCATGGCCCAACGGTCGTTATCGTCCTTGCCCTCACCGAGATCAATACCGCCGCGGTTCTCAATCTGGTCGTCATCATTAGTCACAAAAGTCTCAGCATGAGCGGTCATTCCGACAGCTAAAAATGCCATCATCAGTAGCTTTTTCATCACGTAATTCTATGTTTGAATGTTAAAAAACTGCGACAAAGGTAGCTATTTTGCCTCAAACTGGCAAGAAATGAAAGGTGAAAAGCGTTTTTTCACCGAAATTTGTTGCTCGAAAGCAAGAATTTGATTACTTTTGCAAGCAAAATCGGATTTTTAAAGCATAGAGACAATGAAGAATTTAGACTGGGGTAGTCTGTCATTCGGCTACATGAAGACCGACTACAACGTACGTTGCTACTATCGCGACGGTAAGTGGGGCGAGATTGAGGTCTGCTCCGACGAGTATCTGAACCTGCACATGGCTGCTACCTGCCTGCATTATGGCCAGGAGGCTTTCGAAGGCTTGAAGGCCTATCGCTGCCCCGACGGCAAGGTGCGCATTTTCCGTGTCGACGAGAATGCTGCCCGTCTGCAGTCTACCTGCCGCGGCATCATGATGCCTGAGGTCAGCACCGAGCTGTTCACCGAGATGGTGAAGAAGGTGGTGCGCCTGAACCAGGAGTGGATTCCCACCTACGAGAGCGGTGCAACGCTCTATATCCGCCCGCTACTGATTGGTACGAGCGCACAGGTTGGCGTTCATCCCTCCAAGGAGTATTGCTTCCTGATTTTCGTCACGCCCGTAGGCCCGTACTTCAAGGGTGGCTTCGCTGCCAACCCCTACGTCATCATCCGCGACTACGACCGCTCGGCTCCTTTAGGAACGGGTAAGTATAAGGTCGGCGGTAACTATGCTGCTTCGCTCTTCGCCAACAATCTGGCTCACGAGAAGGGCTACGCCTGCGAGTTCTACCTCGACGCTAAGGAGAAGAAATACATGGACGAGTGCGGTGCTGCTAACTTCTTCGGTATCAAGAACAACACTTATATCACACCGAAATCCACCTCTATCCTGCCCTCTATCACAAACAAGAGTCTGATGCAGGTAGCCGAGGACTTGGGCATGAAAGTGGAGCGTCGCCCCATCCCCGAGGAAGAACTGGAGACCTTCGAGGAAGCAGGTGCATGCGGAACAGCAGCCGTCATCAGCCCCATCTCTTACATTGACGACCTCGATACTGGCAAGCGCTACTCTTTCGGTGAGAAACCCGGTCCGATGTCGAAGAAGCTCTTCGATACGCTGCGCGGTATCCAGTACGGCGAAATCGAGGACAAGCACGGCTGGACAACTGTCGTCATTGAGTAATTTATCAGTTATAAACATTAACTATCACCGCTTCCCCCAGATTTGATGAGGGGAAGCGGTTATCGTAAATATGAGAAACAAAAGGTTGATACTGGCCGTGCTGTTAACGGCCGTTTTCTGCACACAGGTTGCAGCACAGGGATTCCGTTCAGAGAACTTCCCAGAAGGGTCGTACTCGCCAGTGACTAACATAAACCGCAGCGGGTATCCGCGTGTGCTGAAGGATAACAGCGTGATGTTCCGTGTCAACGCTCCACAGGCACAGCAGGTACAGATTGACCTGGGGGGTACCAAGTACGATATGACGAAGTCAGAAAGGGGAGCATGGACGGTGACTACAAAGCCACAAGTGCCTGGATTCCACTATTATTCGTTGATTATCGACGGTGTTTCTGTGGCTGATCCTGCCAGCCAGTCGTTCTACGGTTGCAGCCGATGGTCGAGTGCCATCGAGATGAAGGAGGATGGAATGGACGATTTCGAGGTGCAGAAGGTAGCACACGGCGAGGTGCACACGGTTTACTACTACTCTCAGTTAGAGGAGGCGTGGCGTCCGCTGATGATCTATACCCCAGCTAACTACAACGCAGTAAAGGCCGACCTGCCTGTAGTCTATATCCAGCACGGCGGTGGTGAGGACCATCGCGGATGGATGGAACAAGGCCGTACAGCACAGATTATGGACAACCTGATAGCATCGGGCAAGGCAAAACCAATGGTCGTGGTGAGCTCGAATAGCAATGTAAGATCTCGCAACGGTGGATTCGGAGGCGGTTACAGTTGGGAAGGTATGCAGTCTTTCCGTTCAGAGCTTTTGGAGAGTGTGATTCCGTTCGTAGAAAAGAATTATAAAGTGCGGAAAGAACCTAAGGGACGGGCTATGTGCGGACTATCAATGGGTGGTGGACAGTCGTTCTATATCGGTCTGCGCGACCCAGAGGTGTTTGCCAACGTAGGCGTATTCTCAACAGGTATGTTCGGTGGTATTCAAGGAGCCTCGAACTTTGACTTGGAAAAAGAGGTACCTGGTATTCTGACGGACACACAAACGTTTAACAAGCAGTTTGACGTTTTCTTCATGAGCTGTGGCGAACAGGACCCACGCATTGAATTCACGCGCAATGTCGTGAAAAAGATGCGCGACAAGAACGTAGAGGTACATTTCAAGTCCTATCCAGGCGACCATGAGTGGCAGGTATGGCGCAAGTCGCTACACGACTTCGTGCAATATCTGTTCAAATAGGTTCGTTGAATATATCGAGTAAAAAGTGAGCGCAACTCCATGATAGGAATTGCGCTCATACTTTATATCAGAGTTTGTGATCACTCCTCAACAGCAGCCTGTGCGGCAGCAAAGTATTCCTTATTTAAAAGGGATACCGAGAGGTTATTGTAAACTATATGTAAGTTTTCGCTTTTTCTCATCGTTTCTTCTGTTTTCTGTTTAACGCTGCAAAGATACGAAAAAGATCCGAAATGAAAGCGAAAATTGTATTTTTTAACGCAGTTTCTATATATATTCATATTAATGTACGCACGAGAGCGTCTAAAACTCTATTCCTGCTTCTGTGAGTTTGGTTTTCAGATAGAGGTTTTCCTTCTTCAGGTTTTCTATTTCTTGTTTCTGGAGCCTATTTTCACCTGCGAGTTCTTCCAGTCGCAGAATCATTCCCATATTACTCTGTTCATTCTGTTGTTCTGCCATAGGATCATCCTTGGCACTATAGAAGTCCTTGAAGAAGTTATAATTGAGAGCATCAGATATTACCCTCAACTTATCCGTATCAAAAGATACCTTTTTAAGGATTCGATTAACATCTGATCTTCTTATACCTGTTTTCTCTTCAAACTCCGCTTGTGTCATTCTTAGGTCTCTCATTCTCCTTTCAATATGGAGTCCTAATTCCGGCATAGTGATTTTATATGTGCCGGAATCCGTCAGATTCAAATCATTACCGAACACAGCAAAGAAGTTATAGTCAAGCTTCATACTGATTTCAAAGAGCCTTTCAGTTTCCATTGATTTCTTCTTCAGGATCTTATTCAGGTTTGCAACATTCATTTCAAGAATCCTGGCCAAATATGACTGGGTTCTATCATGGGATTTCAGATAATCAAGTATC
>CACZDV010000018.1 GCA_902780025.1 uncultured Prevotellaceae bacterium | reverse complement strand
GTGAAATCGACTTTCTGTTTTACACTCGCGGTAGAAATACGGTGCAAAAATAACTGGAAAAACTGTAACTAACAAATATGCAACTTGAAGTGTTAAAATGCAAAAAGTCCCTCATTTAGAGGGACTTAGTTCAAATTACTCCAAGTTGTTCAGAGTTGTTTATAAGGGGTTACTTTCCCACGCAAAAATGGGAGAAAATATTATTGAGGGTTTCTTGGGGGGTAATCTGGCCTTCGCCGGTTATCTCAGCAAGGTCGGCGAGGACGAGACGGAGGTCTTCGGAAAGGAGGTCGCCGGATAAGTTGATGCTGAGACCGTCGAGGACGTGCTGGAGGTTGTGATGAGCGCGGATGAGGGCGTCATAGTGGCGGGCACTGGTGACGATGACGTCGTTGGAGGAGAGGGTGGGGATGTCGGCGGCTTGGTAGATGGCGGACTTGAGGACGGAGATGCCCTGGCCGTGCTTGGCGGAAATGGGGAGAGCGGTTGTGGTAGTGGCTGTGACACGGCCACATACAGGGACAGGAGCAGGGACGGGAGCAGAGCTGAGGGCAGGATGGAGGTCGGTCTTGTTGAGGATGGGGAGGAGGGCGCGGCCTGAGCAGCGGGCGGTCATGTCGGAGATGTCGGCAGCGGTGGGAGGGGCGTCGAAGAGCCAGAGCACGATGCGGGCCTTGTCGATGGCAGCGTAGGTGCGCTGGATGCCGATTCGCTCTATTTCGTCGGTGGTTTCGCGAAGTCCGGCTGTGTCGATGAAGCGGAATTGTATGCCATTGATTTCCATCGTTTCTTCAATGGTATCGCGCGTTGTGCCGTGGATATCGGATACGATGGCCCGCTCGTCGTCAACGAGTTGATTGAGGAGGGTGCTCTTGCCTACGTTTGTCTTGCCGACGATGGCGACGGGTATGCCTTGCTTGAGAGCTTGTCCCGTTTCAAAGGTTTGTGCGAGATAGGTGATACGGGCTTCTATCTTCTGGGCGAGTGCGAGGAGTTCGGAACGGTCGGCAAATTCGAGGTCTTCGTGGTCGGAGAAGTCGAGTTCGAGCTCAAGGAGGGAGGTGAGCTTGAGGAGCTGGTCGCGGAGGGTTTTCAGTTCGGAGGAGAAGTGTCCGCGTAGCTGACTTATGGCGATGTCGTGGGTGGCACGGTTGGTGGAGGCGATGAGGTCGGCGACGGCTTCTGCCTGACTGAGATCGAGCTTGCCGTTGAGGTAGGCGCGCTGGGTGAACTCGCCAGGGCGGGCCATGCGGCAGCCGTTCTGGATGAGGAGGTCGAGGATGCGGCGGACGATGTAGGTGGAGCCGTGACAGGAGATTTCTACGGAGTCCTCGCCGGTGTAGCTGTGAGGGGCACGGAAAACGGTGACGAGGACTTCGTCGATGATTTCACGATGCGGAGAAACCGCATCGCACAGTGGAGGGGCCGTGAGGCGGGTAAAGTGGACGGTGTTGGCGGCTGCTGCGGCGCAGGACAGTGAACAGAGGGTGCTGACGATAGAGAAGGCGGCAGGACCAGAGACGCGAATAACGGCAAGTGCGCCCCCGGTGGCGGTAGCGGGGGCGCAGATGGTATCTCCACTCGTTAGTGGTGAGTGGTGAGTGGTGACGGAATCTGTCATTTACTTCTTGTCCTTGACGATGTTGCCGAGGGCGTCGGCGGCTTTGTCGTTGAGGTTGACGTTGCGCGTGGTGACGGCCTCGATGCTGCCAGCCTTCATGATGTCGGCCATATCAACGCCAGTGGCTGATTTCAGCACGTCGAAGGCTTGCTTGATGGCTACGGGCACGTTGCCGCTGAGCGAGCTGACACCACCGCCGTCGGCGCTGTAGATGTTGACGTCCTTGATGGCCGAGATGGGCTTGGCGACGTTCTCAACAATCTGCGGTAGAATCTCAATCATCATCTGGGCGATAGCGGCGTTGTTGTACTTCTTATAAGCCTCGGCCTTCTTGTCCATTGCTAAAGCTTCGGCCTCACCCTTCTTCTGGATGGCGTAAGCCTCGGCCTCACCTTTGGCCTTGATACCGATGGCCTCCTGCTCTAAGCGGTAGCGGGCGGCATCAGACTCGGCGTTCTGCGCCAGTGCGCGCTGCTCAGCCTCGTACTTCTGAGCCTCAGCCACACGCTTGCGCTGTTCGAGGTCGGCGGCAGCATCAATCTCTACCTTATACTTATCGGCATCGGCCTGCTTCTCGACCTCAGCGGCCAGCTGGTTCATCTTGATTTCAATCTGCTCCTTCGAGAGAATCTGCTCGCGCTTGGTCTTCTCAATCTCAGCCTCGACGGTTTTGATGTTGATGGTCTTCTGCTGTTCCTGCTGCTGGATGGCATAGGCGGCATCAGCATCAGCCTGGGCCGTATCAGCCTCACGCTTCAGGGCGGCACGTTTCAGCGCCAGGTCGTTGTTCTTGATGGCGATGGCGGTATCGGCATCGACACGGGCATCGTTAGCGTCCTTGTCGGCGTGAGCCACCTGAATCTTCACATCACGTTCGGCATTGGCGCGATTGATGCTGGCGTCTTTCTTAATCTTAGCCGTATTGTCGGCACCAAGGTCGTGGATGAGTCCTTCCTTATCAGTGACGTTCTGGATGTTGCAAGAGATAATCTCTATACCCAGCTTCGCCATATCGGGCTGTGCCTTCTGCATCACTTGGTCAGAGAAGCCGTCGCGGTCGGTGTTGAGCGAACGGAGGTCGAGCGTACCAATGATTTCACGCATGTTACCCTGCAGCGAGTCCTGCAACTGGTTGGCAATCTCCACAGGCTCCATGTTCAGGAAGTTCTTGGCTGCCAGGCGTGTACCCTCGGAGTTGGGTGTGACGCGAATCTTCGCAACGGCATCTACATCGACGTTGATGAAGTCGTTGGTGGGCACACTCTCCTCAGTCTTGATGTCGACGGTAATCTGTCCGAGATACACCTTGTCGAGACGCTCGAGAAAAGGTATGCGGAAGCCACCGGAACCTATCAACACACGAGGCTCTTTTGAGAGACCTGATATGATGAAGGCAAACGAGGGCGGAGCCTTGACGTAAGAGATGAAAAGGAACAACAACAGCAGCAGCACGGCTACTGCGATGAGTGTGTAAAGTGTAATTGGGTCCATAATGGTAATTTTATAGGTTTGGTTGGTTAGATACGGTCAAGCACTTTTTCGATAAGTGTGTCGATGGAGTTCTTGTACTCCGTGTTCATCTCCTTGGCGTAGCGGTTGGCGATGACCATGCAGCAGGTCATCGCGCGATGTCCCAGAAGTGAAGCCATACCGGCGAGAGCCGACGACTCCATCTCGAAGTTACAAATCTTCATGCCTTCGTACTCGAAGCTCTCAATTTTCTCGTTCTGCCGCGGGTCGGCAATGTCGGCACGGAGAACACGTCCTTGCGGACCATAGAAGCCGCCGCACGAGATGGTGTAGCCACGAACCATATCGTCGCCCGCAATCTGGTCGATAAGTTCCTCGTCGGCCACAGCAACGTAGGGAGCGCCCTTGATGGGGTCCCACTGCATATGCTCACGGAAAGCCTTTTCCATCGGTATGTCGCAGACGACGTTACGCCCTGCGTAATAGTTCAGGAGACCGTCGAAGCCGATGCTCTTGACGCTGGCAATAAAACAGCCCGTAGGCGTAAACGGTTGCAAGCCGCCACAGGTGCCGATGCGTACCATCGTCAGTGTGCGATGCTCGTCCATCTCCTCGCGCGTCTCATAATTGATATTGGCCAGCGTGTCGAGTTCGTTGGCCACGATGTCGATATTGTCGCAGCCGATGCCGTGGCTCTGACAAGTGATGCGCTTGCCTTTATACATACCTGTGATGGTGTGAAACTCGCGGCTCGAGACTTCGCATTCGCGAGAGTCGAAGTGGTCGGCAACGGTATTGACACGTGCGGGATCGCCAACGAGAATCACCTTGTCGGCCAACTGCTCAGGCTTCAGGTGCAGGTGGAAGCAGGAACCGTCGGCATTGATGATCAGCTCAGATGCGGGAAAGGTCTTTTTGGTTTTCATAAGCGTATGGATAAAAGGGTTATTGTAAGTATTTCGTTTCTGCAAGGCGGATGGCTTTCTCCAACTGACGGATGTCGCTCTCCAGCAGATAGTATTCCTGTTCGCAGTCAAGGATTTCAGCACATAGATTCTTCTTTTGGGCAGCATCGCCCTTCTGTGCATAGTCTATACGCATTTTCTCCATGTTCTCGCTCAGTTCACTGAATGACTTCCGCATGGACATCAGCTTGGCAATACGCTGGCGGTTCTCGGGATCGCGGAAGTCGGATGGCGTGGTGTAGACGATGTCGTCGTTGACAACGAACACGAACTCCTGC
Source organism: uncultured Prevotellaceae bacterium (assembly GCA_902780025.1). GTDB lineage: Bacteria > Bacteroidota > Bacteroidia > Bacteroidales > Bacteroidaceae > Prevotella. The sequence goes on along the minus strand of CACZDV010000018.1, from coordinate 51,041 downwards.
TCCTTCTTCTTTTTCTCCTCCTTGGGCTTGCGTCCTGCATTTTTCAGGCGGTCGAGCGTCTCAAGCCTCAGTGTGCCGTCGCCCCAGGTGTCGGCAATGCACTCTAACTTGGCGCGGCTGCGGATGACGCTCTTGTCAAGCTCCTCGGTAGAATATGTGACGCGCTTCTGGTTGGGAATAAACGTATAGATGCACACTTTACCCTCCGGCTGACGGCGGTCAGAAGCAAAATAGCCAATACCGTTGAACTCGTCGACGGCATACATGTAGTCGTTAGCATCTGAATTAAAGGGAAGTCCCAGATTCTCTGCCAGCAGGAATTTCCCAGCCTCAGAGTTGTAGCGTGACACATAGACATCGAGTCCTCCAAGTCCCTCGTCGCTGATAGCTGCAAAATAGAGCGTAGTGCCGTCAGAGAGCATAAACGGATAGTTCGTGCGCTGGAATCGTCCCAAACCGTCTAATGGCTGGGGCTCGCTCCACTGGTTGCTTAACAGGTCCGACGTATAGAGCTTTCCGCTTTGCGCATACCAGCATTTGTTGCCCAGCTGGTTGATGTAAACGGTGGAGTAGGGCTGTTCCTCACTACGGAAAAACTGATTGTAGTTAGTGACAGTTCCAGCCTCCGAGGTCAACTTATAGAAATTCAGGAATTCCTGCTTGTCTACCACGATACTATCAATAAACATGATTTGTTGTGTAGCATCGAGTAGTTCCTCGAATCTCTGTTCCTCTTTGGTCAGCTCCACCACTGGTGCGGCCTTCTTCCTAACGGCCGTCTTGCGCTTTTGTGCTGTAGCAGGGACGACCATCATGGCTGCTATCAGGACTGCGACTATTGCTTGTTTCTTCATTGTTTCTTTCTCATTTAACCTGACAAAGATACAGAGAATAATTCAGAAACAATGAATATGTCGTCAAGAATTATATGTTTTTAATACTCTTCAGTGAGTTTTCCGGCTTGTTCGAGTGCTTTCCAGATAGAAAAACGCGCTTCAGGATTCATACGTTCCATATCAGCATAGAGCTGCGCAATGGCAGTCCGCTGCGTGTCGTGTTCGTAGGGGCAGTGCTTTATCTGCTTCTGATAATCGCTCAGTTCGGCATAACGGCGAATGTCGGCTTCGTCAATCAGACAGAGTGGGCGGATGATGCTTAGTGGCATCTTGCGCATCTGAAGCAAAGCGGGCATAGTGCCGAAGCGGCCTTGATAGACAAGGTTCATCAGCGCGGTGTGGATGATGTCGTCACGATGGTGGCCAAGGGCAATCTTGTTGCATCCCAGTTTCTGAGCCAGGTTGAACAGCTCCTTGCGACGATACCAGGAACAGAGGAAACAAGGTGGTTTTTCTTTGGGTGAAGGGTGAGTGGTGAAGGGTGAAGGGTCGGACGAGAACGAGGTGGTGACAAGGTGAAGGGGAACATTGAGTGATGAGCAGAACTGCTGCAGATAGTCGGTAGAGGTTTCGTAGGTGATGTTCTCCATGCGAACATGGACGGCCTCCACCTTGAATTGCGGGTGATTGATGCGTGCGCGCTTGGCCAGCAGTTCGGTGAGCAACAACGAGTCTTTGCCACCTGAAAGGCCGATGAGCACATGATCGTTGTCCTCTAACAGCCTATAGGTGGCAAAGGCACGTATAAAACGTTCGTTGAGTCGTTTGAATAGTTTGTCCTGCTCCGTCATTTCATAAAGACAAGGTAGACGGCGCAGATGATGAGCAGAAACGCTAAGATGTGGTTCCAATGCAGGTTCTGCCCTTGAAACATAATGTTGGCGATGACAGCGAAGACGGCCAACGAGATACACTCCTGGACCACCTTCAGCTGTACCAACGTGAAGGGGCCTCCGTTGCCGATAAACCCTAATCGGTTGGCTGGTACCTGACAACAGTACTCGAAGAAGGCAATGCCCCACGAGAATGCGATAATGCCCAACAGTGGCCAGTTGCTGCTGATGCCTGACTCGGATAACTTAAGATGCCCATACCAAGCAAGCGTCATAAAGATGTTGCTTAGTATGAGCAGTAAGATGGTATAAAGTCCATTCATAATTTCATTTTTGCGGGTAACCGCAAAGCACACTTTTACTTCTGCAGATATTCGTGCATGTTCTGGGCAGCACGACGACCGTCGCCCATGGCGAGGATAACGGTAGCACCACCGCGGACGATGTCGCCTCCGGCAAAAATCTCCAAGCGGCTCGACTGCATACCCTCGTTGACGGCAATGGTGTTCTTACGGCCAAGTTCCAGTCCCTCGATGCTCTTCGGCACCAGCGGGTTGGGGCTGACACCTACGGCTACGATAACCTGGTCAACGTCGAGCGTCACCGTCTTGCCCTCAACGGGAACCGGTGAGCGACGGCCTGAAGCATCAGGCTCTCCAAGTTCCATCACCTGTAGCACAGCCTGCTTGACGGCACCCTGCTCGTCGGCAATGTACTCGATGGGGTTGTGCAACGTCAGGAAGTTGATGCCCTCCTCCTTGGCATGCTTCACCTCTTCCAGACGGGCAGGCATCTCCTGCTCAGAACGGCGGTAGACCAAGGTAACATTGCCACCAAGACGCTTAGCCGTGCGGCAGGAGTCCATAGCGGTGTTTCCACCACCCACAACGAGCACGTTCTTACCAAAGTTAATAGGCGTATCGGTAGTGGGGTTGGCAGCGTCCATCAGGTTCACACGCGTCAGGTATTCATTGGACGACATGATGTTGATGGCGTTCTCACCAGGAATGTTCATGAAGTTGGGCAGACCAGCACCTGAACCCACAAAGATTCCCTTGAAGCCATCCTTCTCAAGTTGCTCAACACTAATGGTTTTACCTACGATGACGTCGGTCTGGAAGTGTACGCCCATCTTAGCGAGATTCTCGATTTCCACATCCACAATCTTATTGGGCAGACGGAACTCAGGAATACCGTATTTCAGCACACCGCCAATCTCGTGCAGGGCCTCGAACACGTAGACGTCGTAGCCCTTCTTCACCATATCGCCGGCAAACGAAAGTCCGGCAGGGCCAGAGCCTACTACGGCAATCTTGATGCCGTTTGAGGGTGCAATCTCAGGCAGGCTGATATTGCCGCTCTCGCGCTCATAGTCAGCGGCAAAACGCTCCAGATAGCCAATGGCTACAGCCTTGCCGCCACTCTTCAGGTGTACGCACTTGCTCTCACACTGCTTCTCCTGCGGACAAACACGGCCGCAGACGGCGTGTAGTGCCGATGTCTGCTTCAGTACCTTGGCAGCAGCAAGAATTTCGCCGCGCTCGATATTCTTAACGAATGAGGGAATATCAATGTTCACAGGGCATCCTTCGACACAGCTGGGCTTCGGGCAGTCCAGACAGCGCTTGGCTTCCTGCATCGCCATCTCTTTGGTCAGGCCGATGTTCACTTCCTCTGTGCGAGTGGTGGCACGGTATTCTGGGTCAAGCTCAGGCATAATAACACGCTCAATGGCCATACGGTCCTTGGGCTTCATGGATGCGCGCAGTTCCTGGCGCCACTCGGCTTTCTTGTCGGTAAGGGTCTCGATGGAATCCTGGGACTCCTGAGCCTTCTGGGGCTCATGGGACATCTGGGGCTCATGGAACTTCTCGGCCCCTGTGCTCAGGTGCTCCTCGTAGTGCTCCAGTTCTTCCTGCTCAGCACGCTTGAAGGTTCCCATGCGCTTGAACATCTCGTCCCAGTCGACCAATGCACCGTCGAACTCAGGACCATCGATGCAGACGAACTTCGTCTTGCCGCCAATGGTCAGTCGGCAGGCGCCGCACATACCCGTACCGTCCACCATGATGGTATTCAGGCTGACTTCGCAGGGGATGTTGTGCTTCTGAGCCGTGAGGTTCGAGAACTTCATCATGATGGGCGGGCCGATGGCAAACACCTTGTCGACGTGCTCCTGCTCGATGAACTTCTCAATACCGACGGTCACCACGCCCTTCTCACCGTACGATCCGTCGTCAGTCATGATGATGACCTCGTCAGACGACTCGCGTACCTTATCTTCTAATATAATAAGATCCTTCGAACGTCCGGCCATCACACTAAGAATGCGGTTGCCGGCCTTCTTCAGCGCCTGGATGATGGGCAGCATGGGTGCAACGCCCAAACCGCCTCCTGCACAAACGACCGTTCCGTAGTTCTCAATACGGGTAGGATTGCCGAGCGGACCCACCACATCGGCTACGAAGTCACCCTCGTTGAGGGCACACAGCTTTTTACTGGACAGACCCACCATCTGAACAACCAGCGTGATAGTGCCACGTTCAATGTCGGCTCCGGCAATAGTCAGCGGCATACGTTCACCCTTTTGGTCAACGCGAACGATGACAAAGTTGCCAGCCTTACGGCTTTTGGCAATCAGTGGAGCCTCAATTTCGAAAAGGAAAACCTTCTCGGAGAACTGTTCTTTTCTGACAATTTTATTCATATTCGTATCTGTTTGTATCAATTTGCTTGCAAAATCGGGTGCAAAGGTAGCAAAATGTTTTCAATTTACCCAATCTTTTGCAGTTTTTTTTGTCAGCTCCGACGAAAGAATACTACTCTTCATCTCTTGCTTTGCTGGCAAAAATACCTCTGGCAACTAAAGCGCCACTAATATTATGCCATACGCTGAACAGGGCACCTGGTATGGAGGCAAGCGGATAAGCAGCAAAATGGAGGACGGCAAGTGATGACGCAAGTCCAGAGTTCTGCATGCCTACTTCGATACTGAGAGCTACACACTTTGGTTTGGACAGCTGTAAGAGTCGGCCAACAAGATAACCAATAGAAAGACCGAGCAAATTATGAGCCATCACTACAATCACTACCAACAATCCTCCAATCATCAGGCGGCCAGCGTTATGGGACACGACAATACCTACTACCATAGCTATCACTATTGAGGATAAGGCTGGCAAATATGGCGTGATGTACTTTGTCATTCGCGGAAAGAAACGCTGGCAAAACAGTCCGATGACGATAGGCGCAATAACCACATAGACAATGCTTTGCAACATCCCCAGTGTATCTACATCGACCATCGTTCCGGCCATCAGCCAAACCAAAAGCGGAGTGAGTAGGGGAGCAAGTAGGGTAGAGGTGGCCGTCATTCCGACAGACAAAGCCAAGTCGCCTTTTGCCAGATAGGTGATGACATTGGATGCGGTGCCACCAGGACAGCATCCTACAAGAATCACTCCCAATGCAAGTTCCTTGGGTAGCGAAAATACCCACGATAACAGCCAGGCCAGTAGGGGCATGACTGTGAACTGCGCCAGACAACCGATGAAAATATCCTTGGGACGGCTCAACACGATACGGAAATCATGTGGGGAAAGTGTCAATCCCATACCAAACATAATGATGCCCAGCATGGGATTAATAGTCCACGTGTCTATCCAAATAAATGAATCAGGGACTAAGACAGATACCACAGCCACAAGCAGTACCATCAAACCCATCCATCGGGCAATGAAATCGCATAAATGTTTCATTCTACAGATTATAAAGTAAAGGTGCAACACTGTGTTTGCACCTTTAAAGTTCTTGTTTGTTGGGCTTTACTGATGTTGTGGTCTCAGGAGATCGTTGACGGTCTTGACGGGATTAAAAGTGCCAAGAGGCACCTCGACGAAGCAAGTATTCCAGTCGCTCATAGCTCCATTCCAAAGACCTGGTAACTCCAAAGCTTTCAATTCTTTTCCGTTTTTTGATTTGGAAGAAATAAAACCTGTAGAGCGGTCTACAAAGTCAGGCAGATTGAAGGGATTTCCCTGATAGTCGCGGACAGCGCAGACAAGATCAACGGGGTTGAAATGTGTACCATGAGTGAACATCTCCATATACTCCTTGTTGTTCTTGTCAATTTGGCTTGATTCAAGAATCTGCAACGAGATAGTGCCGTCCTGATTGTAGGTGAGGAACGGACCACCACCAGGTTCACCAACGTTCTTTACAACACCGCAGACACGAATGGGGCGATTGAGTTTCTTGCGCAAATAGTCGGCCAACTCTTGGTCGGTCAGGCTTGCTATGTCGGGACGGCGGCAGATAGCATGCTCGACGAAATGCTTTATTTCATGTAGTTTGTCATGTTCAAGGTTTTCTTTGTCGAGTTCGCGTAAGTATTTGAATGTCAGTTTCTGTAACTGTACAAGTATTCCTGCGATTACCTGCTTGTAATCAACGGTTTCCTGTTTCAGTCTGTCGGGTACAACATTGTCGATATTCTTGATGAAGATAATGTCAGCGTCAATCTCGTTGAGGTTCTCAATAAGAGCACCATGTCCTCCTGGACGGAAGAGCAGCGAGCCGTCTTCGTTGCGGAATGGTGTGTTGTCGGGATTAGCGGCAATGGTGTCAGTAGAAGGCTTCTGTTCTGAGAACGAGATGTCATACTTAATGCCGTATTTCTGTGCATAGTTGTCGGCTTTTGCCTTTACTTTCTTCTTGAACATCTCCATATGTTCATGCGAGACGGTGAAGTGTACGTTGGCTTCGCCGTTTGAGGCGGCATAGAGCGCACCCTCGACCAGATGTTCCTCCATCGGCGTACGGGCACCTTCGGGGTACTTATGGAACAATAGCATGCCCTTTGGAAGCTGCCCGTAGTTCAGCCCTTTCTCGAAGAGCATATTAGCGACGACTTTCTTATACTGCCCTTCCTGTATGAGATACCTGATGCTTTTCCCCTCGTTTTTGCGGCAGACAGCGTCGAGGGCATCGTAAAAAGCAAACTTCTCAATGTTATCAAAGTACTGCTTCTCAAATGTGGTGGTGGGTACATCGTAATCGGCGTCAAGGAATGCGAACATATCCTTGAACATACGCGATGCCGCACCCGACGCGGGTACAAACTTGACTATCTTGTGCCCTTCCTGCTTATACTTTGTCCAGGCGTCGATGTATGTCTGCTTGTCAGTGTCACTGGTGGCAACGATGCCATCCTCAATACTCGCGGCAGCTTTGAGCCTGAGGAAAGGAAATCCAGTCTTGAACTCGCCCAATTGTGTCTCTATCTGGGCTTCTGTGATGCCTTTAGCGGCAATCTGTTTCAGATCTTGTTGTGAAAGCATAATATTAGTGTTTAGATTTGTTCTGCCCGCAAATATACAAAGTTTTTCCTGAAAAAGCAAACGAAAACGAAAACTTTTTATTAACTTTGCCAAAAAATTCGGTAAATAGGTAAAAAGATGGAGGAAATATTTGAATTTACTGTTGATGAACGTGCTGAAACGTTGCGGCTGTACGGCGAGCTGAAAGATAGGGTAGGGGACTCATTTGAAGCAGGTGAGGAACAACGATTACGTACCCACCTGCTGAGTCTTTTAGGCGAGCATCAGGTACACCGCGACATCTTCGGACTGAATCCTATTCTGTCTGGATTGCAGACAGCCAAAATACTAGTTGACGAAACAGGACTGAAACGCGACGCAGTATTGGCAGTGTTACTGCGCTATAGCATCGAACAAGGACTGATGACCATTGACGACGTGCAGCGGGAGTATGGTCAAGCTGCAGCAACCATTCTTCATGGTTTGCAGCGCATACAGGATTTATACAAGAAGAACCCAGTTGTCGAAAGTGAGAATTTCCGTAACTTACTATTGTCGTTTGCTGAGGATATGCGGGTTATCCTCATTATGATTGCCGACCGCGTTAACCTGATGCGCCAGATACGCGACACAAAGAATAGTGAGGCCCAGAAGGAAGTAAGCCAAGAGGCTGCTTATCTCTATGCACCGCTGGCTCATAAATTAGGTTTATACAAGCTGAAGTCTGAACTCGAAGACCTGTCGTTGAAATACCTGGAGCACGATGCCTACTATCTCATCAAGGACAAGCTGAGCGAGACTAAGAAGAGCCGCGATGCCTATATCGAACGCTTCGTTAAGCCTATCGAAGAACGGCTGAAAGCTGCAGGACTGACGTTTCACATCAAGGGTCGCACGAAGTCTATCCACAGCATTTGGCAGAAGATGAAGAAGCAAAAGTGCGGTTTTGAGGGTGTCTACGATCTCTTCGCAATTCGCGTAATCATTGAGTGTCCGGAAGACCGTGAAAAACAGCAGTGCTGGCAGACATACTCCATCGTCACCGATATGTATCAGCCCAACCCCAAACGGCTACGTGATTGGCTAAGTGTTCCTAAATCAAACGGTTACGAAAGCCTACATATCACCGTACTTGGTCCTGAGCAGAAATGGGTTGAGATTCAGATACGCACGGAGCGTATGGACGAAATTGCTGAGCGCGGTGTGGCAGCACACTGGCGCTACAAGGGCGTCAAAGGTCAGAGCGGAATGGACGACTGGCTGACCTCTATCCGTCAGATGCTCGAGAACAGCGACGGACTCGAAGCGATGGATCAGTTTAAGATGGACCTCTATGAAGACGAAGTCTATGTCTTCACGCCCAAAGGCGACCTGCTGAAGTTTCCCAAGGGAGCTACCGTACTCGACATGGCCTACCATATACACTCCAAGATAGGTTCGTCGTGCGTAGGCGCGCGCGTAAATAATAAGGTGGTGACGTTCCGCCAGGTACTGCAGAGCGGTGACCAGGTGGAGATTATGACCTCGTCCACACAGAAGCCCCGCCAGGAGTGGCTTTCCATCGTCAAAACCAGCCGTGCCAAGGCTAAGATACGCTTAGCACTGAAAGAAACGCAGGTCAAGGAGGGACTCTTTGCCAAAGAAATGATTGAGCGTAAGTTCAAGAATCGCAAGATTGAGCTGGAAGAACCCGTCATGCAGCATCTCATCAAGAAGTTAGGTTTCAAAGAAGTTTCTGACTTCTATCGTCAGGTGGCTGACCAGACGATTGACATTAATACGCTGATAGATAAGTATTTGGAAATCCAGCAGGGTGAGCGTACACAGACTGGCGATAATCAAGCTCGCTCAGCTGGAGAGTTCGTTCTAGACGAGGAAAAAGCTACGCGACAACTGCCACAAAACGACGATGTGCTCATCATTGACCGCAATCTGAAAGGTATTGATTACCAGTTAGCTCGTTGTTGCAATCCTATCTATGGTGATCAGGTATTTGGCTTCGTTACCGTTAGTGGTGGCATCAAGATTCACCGTACTGACTGTCCTAATGCACCTGAACTGAAACGCCGCTTTGGCTATCGCGTCGTTCGCGCCAAGTGGTCAGGAAAGGGAGCATCACAGTATAGCATCACTCTGCGTGTCATTGGCGTCGACGACATCGGCATTGTCAATAACCTGACCAGCATTATCTCTAAGGAGGAACGGCTCATACTGCGTAGTATCAACATAGACTCCAGTGATGGCCTGTTTCGTGGAAACCTCGTCGTAATGATTGATGACCAGGCCAAGCTCGAAGCTCTTATTAAAAAGTTGCGGACGGTCAAGGGTGTGAAACAGGTGGAACGTATTTAATAGAAATGCTGGCTTGTTATACAATCGGCATTATGATAAATAGATAGATAAAGGCAATCATTCGTGGATTGCCTTTAATAGTTTCAATAAGCTATCGCTATCAGTCCAACTGAAACCTTCCATATTCTCGTAGGTACGCAACATGCGACGCTTTTCCTTGGAAAGTGTACGTTCGAGAATACGTTCATGAGTACGAATAAACTTTCCGTTAAGACGATAATAGAAAATGTCAATCAGCGGGAAATTATAATCATCCTCTGTACTGATGTCAATAGTTGCCGTCGACATCTGTCCACCCAACATTCCTGAGAAATCAAAATCCAAATTGGAAATCACTTGATTATTCTTCAACTGTTGTTGGTACGCAGGAATATCTATAATTGTGGCGCAATACAGCGCATCATTACCAACCGTATCGACTTGATAGCAAAGCAACGAGTCGATTCTAACATAAAAACGGTCGTCGAACTGGACGCTAACGATGTTGTCCATCTTGGCCTCCATAGAGTTCGTACCGTTCATATAGAGTAGCGACGAGTTCTTTAGAAAGATGTTTGTCAGAGGCTGATTAAGTTTTCTGCCGTCCTTCAGCGTGATGATGCTAGGTTTGAACTGCTTGTAGACGGTTAACTTCGGTGTCCTCACCTGTGCACATAGACATTGCACAGCGAACATCATTATGATAAATAGGACTGGTCTTTTCATCATTTGTCAAAGCATTTTAAGAGTTTATACTTCAATTAACGTAAACAAAAAAGCTCAGCGGACGTATCCAGTGAGCTTCTTGTTGCGGTGCGTACGAGACTCGAACTCGTGACCTCCTGCGTGACAGGCAGGCATTCTAACCTACTGAACTAACGCACCTGATAGGAAAAATAGTGTTTACTCAGGCAGCGGGAGAAGCGGTGCGTACGAGACTCGAACTCGTGACCTCCTGCGTGACAGGCAGGCATTCTAACCTACTGAACTAACGCACCTCTTTAGGTCTCCTTGCTTGTTTGCGGGTGCAAAGGTAGCAATAATTTCCGAACCAGCCAAACTTTTCGCGTACTTTTTTACAAAAATATCTGCATCAATACGGCCGAATGGTAGTTTTTTCCATCGTATAGCCAGTCGCGCAACTGTAAATGCTCAGTATAACCGACTTTTCGGAACAATTCGAGGGCTGCTTCATTGTTCTCACCGACCACAGCGTAGAGTTGGTGTAAATGGAGTACTCGCAACGAGTAGTCGGCAATTTGGCATAAGGCGGCCGTAGCAATGCCCTTGCGACGGTTCTCACAAGTTACAACAATACCAACCTCAGCACGTTGGTTTTTTGCGTCGAAGTCTGTGATGTCGATAATTCCGACAGTATCCCCCACCCCGTTTTCGATGATGAGTCTCACCTCACCGTCGTTATAGATGTTACCCGAGGCATTAGCAATATAGTCATGTAGTACATAGCGAGAATAAGGCACATTAGTAGTCCCTACATCCCATAACTGGCGGTCGTTTTCGATGTGATATAAAAGCTCGAGGTCTTCAGGTTCCAAGGCACGCAGCCTGACTTCTTTGTCTGATGTTATCATATATGCAATTTTTGTCGTAAAATGTCAATAAGCGCCACGAAGGCACGGAAATAGATAGCCATCTTCACTGGTAATGTATAAAAGAGGCTTAGGTGACTGTAATGCTTACGGAAAAAGATGAGCATAGCCTGGTAGAAGACGTGGACGTATCGGAACTCAGATTTGTTAGTGGACTTACCCTTGAAATGGGTGATGTGCAGTGGCAGGTACCAGTTCTGCCAGCCCCCTTTCAGCAGGCGATAACTCAGGTCAATGTCTTCGCCATACATAAAAAAGCTCTCGTCCAATAGTCCTATTTGGTCGAGTGCTGCGTGTCGCAGCAGACAGAAAGCGCCACTGATAACCTCAATCTGGCATGGTTCATCCCACGGCAGATGGCTCATATAGTAGCGGCGTGTGAACCCCAGCATCTTCAGAGCCGAGACCCAAGGTGTAGGAATGGCACGACGCGACTCAGGGGCAACGCTTCCGTCCTCATTATGCATCATCACACCAGTTCCCCCAGCTTTTGGGTGGGCGTCCATAAACTGCAGGGCATCGCGCAGCGTGTTCTCTGCCACCGTGGTGTCAGGATTCAGCAGCAGCACGTACTCACCCGTGGCCTGACGGATAGCCAGATTGTTGCCGCGCGCAAAGCCCAAGTTCTCTTCGCTGGCGATGAACGTTACCCAGGGATAGCGCGGAGGCAACACCCTCATTGTATCGTCTGACGAAGCATTGTCGACGACGAATACCTCCGCATCGATACCTTCCACCGCCTTCTGAACGCTCAGCAGACACTGGTCCAGATAGCTGCGCACATTGTAGCTGACAATGACTATGCTGATTTTCTTGGCCATACGAACGGTAAGCAAAGCAAAAGTATGACACCGAGGTAGAAGAACGTCGGCGTACGGTATATTATATATAATAAGGTGTTAATCAACAACGGCACCACAATGATAGCCAAACGCAGCCACTTGTTGTGGCGGAACAGTCGCAGGCCCAAGTAAGCACAGGCCAGCGTGGCTATTTCCATCGTTGTGGTAAGCAGGAATTGTAGGGTTGTCTCGTTCATATCTTTTAAAACTTATTTGGTTTCGAATAACGTGCGATTTAATATGCTGCGACCTAATGTTACCTCATCAGTATATTCCAACTCGTCGCCAACACTAATACCACGTGCAATGACAGTTACCTTGAGTTGCGGATAAGAAGCTAACTTGCGAAAAATATAAAAGTTGGTGGTATCGCCTTCCATCGTTGGACTCAGCGCCAATATAACCTCGTCAACATCGCCCTGCCCTACCCTGTCGACCAGCGACTGTATCTCCAAATCGGAGGGGCCAATGCCGTCCATAGGCGAAATGACGCCTCCCAACACATGGTAAAGCCCATGAAACTGCTGCGTGTTCTCAATGGCCATCACGTCCTGAATGTTTTCCACCACACAAACCGTACTACGGTCACGCCGAGGGTCGCTGCAGATGGGGCACACATCCTGATCGCTGATATTGTGGCACACGTTGCAATGCTTCACTTCACGCTTCATCGTGGTCAGTGCCGAAGCCAGCTGCTCGACGTCCTCCGTGTCCTGACGCAGCAAGTGAAGCACCAACCGTAGTGCTGTCTTGCGTCCTATGCCTGGCAGCCGCGAGAACTGCGATACGGCGTTCTCCAATAGTCTTGAGGGGTATTGTTGTTCCATATTATGCTATTTCAGAAAGTTCTAACCAACGCAGCGACTTCTCGTCCAGCTCTTCCTTCAGTACCGGCAGTCGTTTGCTCATGGCCGTGATTTCATCCACAGAGGTCGTACTGCCACACAGCGCTTCTTCTATCTGGCGTTGTTCAGCCTCAAGTTGTTCTATCTCTTTCGTCAGCCGTTCGAACTCCATCTTCTCTTTGTACGACATACGGCGACGCGTATCATTATGGTAGTCCTTCTTCTCCGGTGCGTTTTGCGAGGTTTTCGATGACGCGTCTTTAGGCTGCAACGACTGCCACTGGCGGTACTGCGTGTAATTGCCTGGGAAGTCTTTAATGACGCCGTCGCCCTCGAACACCAGCAGATGGTCCACTATCTTGTCCATGAAATAACGGTCGTGGCTCACGACGATGACGCAGCCGGGGAAGTCCTGCAGGTATTCTTCCAGTATCTGCAGTGTCACGATGTCGAGGTCGTTTGTGGGCTCGTCGAGTACCAGGAAGTTGGGATTACGCATCAATACCGTACAGAGGTACAACTTGCGCCGTTCACCGCCAGAGAGCTTGTAAATATAGTTGTGCTGCTGTTCGGGCGTAAAGAGGAAGTACTGCAGCAGTTGTGAGGCCGCAAAGTGCTTGCCACCGCCCATGTCGATATACTCTGCTATATCTTTAATGACATCAATAACCTTCTGCTGCTCATCGAATTGCAGACCTTCCTGCGAGAAATACCCGAAGTTGACAGTATCGCCAATGTCGAAATGCCCGCTGTCAACGGGAACCTGTCCGAGCAGCATCTTGATGAACGTCGACTTGCCCGTGCCGTTGTTGCCGACGATGCCCATCTTCTCGAAGCGTGAGAAGTTGTAATAGAAATCCTTTAGGATGACATGCTCGTCGAAAGCCTTCGACACATACTGACACTCGAATATCTTGGAGCCGATGTAAACATTACGCGACTTCAACCTGACTTGCCGTTCCTCAATGCGCTGCTTGGCCACGCGCTCTAACTCATAGAAAGCATCCTCGCGGTATTTCGCCTTGTGGCCACGGGCCTGCGGCATGCGGCGCATCCACTCCAGTTCCGTCCGATACAGGTTGTTGGCACGCATAATCTCCGCCCGTTTGTTGTCGATGCGCTCCTGGCGTTTCTCCAGATAGTACGAGTAGTTGCCACGATAGGTGTAGATGGTGCGGTCGTCCAGTTCGAGGATGAGTGAACAGACGCGGTCGAGGAAGAAGCGGTCGTGGGTCACCATGAGCAGCGTCTTGTTGCCACGCTGCAGGAAGCCCTCGAGCCATTCTATCATCTCCAGGTCCAAATGGTTTGTCGGCTCGTCAAGTATCAGGAAGTCAGGTTCGGTGATGAGCACGTTGGCCAGTGCCACACGCTTCTGCTGACCACCGCTGAGCTGTCCCATCGGCTGTGTCAGGTCGCGTATTTTCAGTTTCGTTAGAATCTGTTTAGCCTTCAACACCTTCTCTGGATCGCCTTGATGATTAAAGCAAGCATCGAGTACCGACTCCTCAGGGTCGAACGTCGGCGATTGTTCCAGCATACCTATACGAATGTCACGACGGTAGATGATGTCGCCGCTGTCGTAGCCCTCATGGCCCGTCAAGATGCTGAGCAGCGTCGACTTGCCCGTACCGTTCTTGGCAATGAGTCCCACGTGCTGCCCTTCAGCCACCGAGAAGTTGATGTCCTCAAACAGTACCAGCGAACCGAACGACTTCGTCAGGTGCTGAACGTCCAGATAGGGGGTGTCCTTAGCCATTCTTCAGCGATTGGTTGATGTCGTCAATATACTGGAGCACCTCTTCCCTACCCTCTTTCTTCTCTGATGAGGTCAGGAAAATGGGCGGCAGTTCCTCCCACGTCTCCAACAGTTTGTGCTTGTATGCCTCTACCGCCTGACGGGCCTTGTTAGCCGTCAGCTTGTCGGCCTTGGTGAAGACGATGGCGAAGGGAACCGACGAGACGCCCAGCCACTCGATGAACTCAAGGTCAATCTTCTGAGGTTCCAGACGTACGTCCACCAAGACAAACACGTTGACCAGCTGCTCACGCTGCAGAATATAGCCTCGTATCATCTGGTCCAGTTTGTCAATCTCTTTCTTCGAGCGTTTGGCAAAACCGTAACCAGGCAGGTCGACCAAATACCACTCCTTATTTATAATAAAGTGGTTGATGAGCAGCGTTTTGCCGGGGGTGGCACTCGTCTTGGCCAATTTCTTGTGGTTGGTCAGCATATTGATGAGACTCGATTTGCCAACGTTGGAACGTCCGATGAAGGCATATTCAGGCTTTGTATCCTCAGGACACATGCTGACCATAGGAGCACTAAGGGTGAATTCTGCAGTCTTTATTTCCATATCATTTTTATTTTTTCGGTGCAAAGGTACAAAAAAGAATCGAAATAGTTTGGCTGTTTCAGAAATAATCATTACCTTTGCAGTCGATTTTCCAAATCAGCGTTTCCGTTCTTGCACTATGCAAGCGTTTCTTGAAACGATCACGTGAAGCGTTTTCACCAATCTTTTTAATTCAACAACGCATATTATTTCGTATAATTCTATGTATACCAAAGAACAACTTGAACAGATGGAAATTGCCCAGCTGATGGGCATTGCGCAGGAATTGGGTATCAAGGTAAGCCAGGATGAGACGCTGGAAAACGTCATCTATGCCATCCTTGATAAAGCTGCCGAGCAAAGTGCTTCCGGCGACAGCCAAGCTAAGCGTAAGAGAACAAGAATAGTAAAGAAAGACACTGACCGTGTGTATACTGTCAACGGCAATGAAGGTGAGAATTTTGACGTCAAGAGCCGAGGAAAGAAATCTGCTGAAGCTCCGTCGCTGTTCTCAGATGTACCAGTTGAAGCACCCGCAGAAGCAACGACAACTGTCGAAGCACCCGCAGAGGAGACGGAAGAGAAGAAGCCCGCCCCCAAGAAACGTGGTCGCAAGTCCAAGGCTGAGCTTGCTGCTATTGCTGCTGAAGCCGCTGCGAAAGAGGCTCAAGTACAGAAAGAGGAAAACGAGCCGGAACAGCCCGTAGCATCTGAAGAGATTATTCCAGAGGCTGCTGATTTTGCTCAACCCGTAGATGATGGAGAAACCACTTCACCTGAAATGCTGGAGCAGCTACAAGAACATTTGTCACAGCATAACCAAGAGGAAGCAATTGTTCAGGCTAATCCGGAAGGCGTATGGGAAGATGACCCCAATGATGGCACGGATTTCATCATCGTAGAAGACCTGCCTATAGAAGACCAAGGAGCCATCCCAACCCTCGATATGTTTGATCGCCCAGTGATCCAGCACGTTCAGGATATGCAGCCTGTCGCTCAGCGTCCTGCACCTAACGGTGTTAATAATGACAGGTATGATTTCGACGACATCATCACAGGTAATGGTGTACTCGAGATACTGCAGGACGGTGGTTACGGATTCCTGCGCTCCAGCGACTACAACTACCTGTCGTCGCCCGATGACATCTACGTTGCTCCGCAGCAGATTAAGAAGTGGAGCCTGAAGACGGGTGACGTCGTGGAGTGTACCGTCCGTCCGCCTCATGACAATGAGAAGTATTTCGCTTTGTCGAACATCACCAGCATCAACGGACGTAATCCTAACGAGGTGCGCGACCGTGTCAGCTTTGAACACCTGACGCCGCTGTTCCCCGAAGAGAAGTTCAAGCTCTGCGGCGACCCGCAGACCACCAATCCTTCGGTACGCATTGTCGATCTCTTCTCACCTATCGGTAAAGGTCAGCGCGCCCTCATCGTGGCTCAGCCCAAGACTGGTAAGACCATCTTGATGAAGGACATTGCCAACGCCATTGCTGCCAACCACCCCGAGGCGTACATCATGATGCTACTCATCGACGAGCGTCCTGAGGAGGTTACCGATATGGCCCGCACCGTCGATGCTGAGGTTATTGCCTCTACCTTCGACGAACCCGCTGACCGTCATGTCAAGATTGCTGGCATTGTCTTGGAGAAAGCCAAGCGCATGGTAGAGTGTGGTCACGACGTAGTCATCTTCCTCGACTCGATTACCCGTCTGGCTCGTGCCTATAACACCGTCGCCCCAGCTTCTGGAAAGGTACTGACGGGTGGTGTCGATGCCAATGCCCTGCAGAAGCCCAAGCGCTTCTTCGGTGCAGCCCGTAACATCGAAGGTGGCGGTTCGCTGACCATCATTGCTACGGCTCTCGTTGATACCGGTTCCAAGATGGATGAAGTTATTTTCGAGGAGTTCAAGGGTACGGGTAACTCCGAAATCCAGCTTAATCGTTCGCTGTCTAACAAGCGCATCTTCCCGGCTATCGATCTCGTTCAGTCTTCGACTCGCCGCGACGACCTGCTGCAAGACCCGACGACGCTCAACCGTATGTGGATAGTTCGCAAGTTCATTGCCGAGATGAACCCGATAGAAGCCATGAACACCATCCGCGACCGATTGGTTCAGAGCCGCTCGAATGAGGAGTTCCTCATATCAATGAACGGATAATTGTTAAATAAACGTAAAAGCACCGGCTTTCAACAGAGTCGGTGCTTTTTTGTGGCTGAAAATCAGTAACTTTGCAGCCGCTTTGCTCAAAAAGGGCAGATAGGAGTAAGAACAGACGCTGCTTCTATTGAATATTAACTTACAAAAAATCGACCTGGTAAACGTCTGTCCTGGTCAAAAGTGCCCCATTCGTGAGAAGGGGCAAGAGAAAAACAATTATGTCAGAATTAACAAAGAACGTAAAGCCGCTCGACGAGTTCAACTGGGATGAGTTTGAGAATGGCATCGTAGCAAACGTCAGCAAGGAAGAGCTTGACAAGGCCTACGACGAAACCCTGAACAAAGTAGCCGACCATCAGGTAGTTGACGGTAAGGTCATCTCTGTTGACAAGAAGGAAGTTGTTGTCAACATCGGTTACAAGAGCGACGGTATCATCCCCGCTTCTGAATTCCGTTACAATCCCGACCTGAAGATCGGTGACAGCGTAGAGGTCTACGTGGAGAGCGCTGAGGACAAGAAGGGTCAGCTCATCCTGTCACACAAGAAGGCTCGCCTGAGCAAGGCTTGGGACCGCGTCAACGCAGCTCTCGAGGCTGAGGAGATTGTACAGGGCTTCATCAAGTGCCGCACGAAGGGCGGTATGATTGTCGACGTATTCGGCATTGAGGCATTCCTGCCCGGTTCGCAGATCGACGTTCACCCCATACGCGACTATGACCAGTTCGTTGGTAAGACTATGGAGTTCAAGATTGTGAAGATCAACCATGAGTTCCGCAACGTGGTTGTCTCTCACAAGGCTCTCATCGAGGCCGAGCTGGAGGCACAGAAGAAGGAAATCATCGGCAAGCTCGAGAAGGGTCAGATCCTCGAAGGTACCGTCAAGAACATCACTTCTTACGGTGTATTCGTTGACCTGGGCGGTGTTGACGGACTCATCCACATCACCGACCTCAGCTGGGGCCGCGTCGACGACCCGAAGAAGGTGGTCGAGCTCGACCAGAAGATCAATGTCGTTATCCTCGACTTCGACGACGAGAAGAAGCGCATCGCCCTCGGTCTGAAGCAGCTGACTCCGCATCCCTGGGATGCTCTGGATGCTGAGCTCAAGGTGGGTGACCACGTAACTGGTAAGGTTGTCGTTATCGCCGACTACGGTGCATTCGTTGAGATTCAGCCCGGTGTTGAGGGTCTGATCCACGTCAGCGAGATGTCTTGGAGCCAGCACCTGCGCTCAGCTCAGGAGTTCCTGAAGGTTGGCGACGAGGTGGAGGCTGTCATCCTGACCCTCGACCGCGATGAGCGCAAGATGTCGCTCGGTATCAAGCAGCTCAAGGAAGATCCCTGGGAGGCTATCGAGACCAAGTATCCTGTTGGCTCTAAGCACAATGCCAAGGTTCGCAACTTCACCAACTTCGGCGTATTCGTTGAACTGGAGGAGGGTGTTGACGGTCTGATTCACATCAGCGACCTCAGCTGGACCAAGAAGGTGAAGCACCCCTCAGAGTTCACGCAGGTTGGTGCCCAGATTGACGTTATCGTGCTCGACATCGACAAGGAGAACCGTCGTCTGAGCCTCGGTCACAAGCAGCTTGAGGACAATCCTTGGGATGTCTTCGAGGAGAAGTACACCGTCGGTTCTGTCCACACCGGTAAGATTACCGAGCTTCTGGAGAAGGGCGCCGTTGTTGCTCTCGACGAGAACGTGGAAGGCTTCGCTACTCCTAAGCACCTCCAGAAGGAGGACGGCTCTCAGGCTCAGCAGGGCGAGGAGTTGCCGTTCAAGGTGATTGAGTTCAACAAGGACAGCAAGCGCATCATCCTGAGCCACAGCCGCACTTTCGAGGATCCTCAGCGTGAGGAGAAGAAGGCTGCCGCCAAGAAGGCTGCTCCCCGTGCCGCCAAGAAAGACGACGCTCCGAAGATTGAGAACGTTGCTGCCAGCACCACGCTTGGCGACATCGACGTCCTGGCTGAACTGAAGGCTAAGATGGAAAAAGGCGAGTAAAATCGTAAAAAACCGTTAAATATCGGCGGTAGGGTGTCTTATTTACACCCTACCGCTCTTTTTTTTACCTTTTTTCATTGTCGTTTCAAATAAATGTTGTAAATTTACACCCAAATTTGTAATAATGTAAATTTAAACTAAAAACCAATTACAATGAAAAACCTGAAAGGTAGCATTTTAGGCATGGGCGTTGCAGTTGCAATGCTTACTGCATGTGCTGGCGGACAGCAGGCTCCGCAGCTCACGGTATCGGGTCTCGACCCTGCCAAGTTTGACACCACCATCCAGGAGAAGCCCGTGAAGCTCTTCACCCTGAAGAACGAGAACGGCATGGAGGTGTGCATCACCAACTACGGCGGACGTGTGGTCTCGCTCGTTGTTCCTGACAAGGACGGCAATCCCACCGACGTGGTGCTGGGTTTCGACAACATCGCCCAGTATGCTGACACGCTGAACTCCCCCACCGACTACGGTTCCAGCGTCGGCCGCTATGCTAACCGCATCTGCGACGGCAAGTTCAAGATTGGCGAAGAGGCCTATCAGCTGCGCCAGAACGACCCGCATGATGGCGACACCCGTATTCACTCTCTGCACGGTGGCGGTGCCACAGGCTGGATGAATAAAGTATATGATGCTGAGCAAGTTGACAGCAAAACGTTAAAGCTTACCATCGTGGCCGAGGACGGCGAGAACGGATTCCCTGGAACCATTACTGCCGTCACTACCTACAAGATTACAGACGACAATACGCTGGACATTACATGGGAAGCTGAGACTGACAAGCCGACCATCATCAACCAGACCAACCACAACTACTACAACCTGAGCGGTGATTTGGAGAACCCCGGCTACGACCAGGTGCTCTACGTGAATGCCGACAACTTCACCGAGGCTGACTTCAGCTATATGCCTACAGGCAAGATTCTTCCCGTTGAGGGCACTCCGATGGACTTCCGTACCCCGCACGCCGTTGGCGACTCTATCAAGTCAGAGTACTATCAGACGAAGAACGCTCACGGCTACGACCACAACTGGTGCCTGAATACCTATAAGGACGGCAAGGGCGACGACACGCAGGTTTGCGCTTCACTCTACAGTCCCAAGAGCGGCATCTTCATGGAGATGTACACTAACGAGCCTGGTGTTCAGGTCTATAGCGGCAACTTCCAGGGTGTCAACGGCGAGGAGGACATTGTCCGCAAGCTCGGCAAGAAGTATCCGCAGCATGTCAGCATCTGCCTCGAGAGCCAGAAGTTCCCCGACAGCCCCAACCATCCTGAGTGGGCAAGCCCTGTGCTCAACCCCGGCGAAAAATACTATAGCCACGCAGCTTACAAATTCTCTGTGAAGTAATTCACAATTGACAATTCACAATTCACAATTGAAAATTATGACACAGACAGAAAATGGTAGCAAAGGCTACTTGATTAGTATAGTGATGGTGGCCGTCCTGGGCGGACTGCTGTTCGGATATGACACCGCTGTCATCTCGGGTGCCGAGAAGGGTCTGCAGGCATTCTTCATGGAGTCGAAGGACTTCGCCTATACCGATGGCTGGCACGGATTTACTTCTGCTTCGGCGCTCATCGGCTGTATCATCGGCTCGGCACTCTCAGGCTTCCTGGCTACGAATCTTGGCCGTAAGAAGTCGCTGATTATCGCTGGTTTGCTGTTCTTCATCTCGGCATTAGGCTCGATGGAGCCCGAGTTCTTGTTCTTCGAGCACGGCACTCCCTCCTACTCGCTTCTTATTATGTTCAATATCTACCGCGTCATCGGTGGTATCGGCGTAGGACTGGCTTCAGCTATCTGCCCGATGTACATCGGCGAGGTGGCACCCTCCAACATCCGTGGTATGCTCGTATCGTGGAACCAGTTCGCCATTATCTTCGGTCAGCTGGTAGTTTATTTCGTCAACTTCTTCATCCTGGGTGACCACATCCAGCCACTCGTTGAGGAGATGGGTAAGGGCATTGCTGCCATCAACCCCGCTGCACAGTGGACGGTGACTACCGGTTGGCGCTATATGTTCGGTTCGGAGGCTGTACCCGCAGGACTCTTTGCCCTGCTCATCTGCTTCGTTCCTGAGACGCCGCGTTACCTCGTCAGCATCAATCAGGACCAGAAGGCACTTGGCATCCTGTCGAAGATCAACGGCTTGAGCAAGGCTGCCCAGATTCTGCAGGACATCAAGGACACGATGGTTGTGAAGACCGAGAAACTGATGACCTACGGCTTCGTCTGTATCTTCGTGGGTATCATGCTCTCTGTGTTCCAGCAGGCTGTAGGTATCAACGCCGTACTATACTACGCTCCGCGTATCTTCGGCGACATGGGTATGGACGACCCGATGATGCTGACCGTCTTCATGGGCGTCATCAATATCCTTTTCACCCTCGTGGCCA
The DNA here is from genome assembly GCA_902780025.1 of uncultured Prevotellaceae bacterium. Classification (GTDB taxonomy): domain Bacteria; phylum Bacteroidota; class Bacteroidia; order Bacteroidales; family Bacteroidaceae; genus Prevotella. The sequence goes on along the minus strand of CACZDV010000018.1, from coordinate 29,455 downwards.
TCTTCACCGTCGAGAAGTGGGGTCGCAAGCCGTTGCTCATCTGGGGTTCGTTAGGCATGGCCCTCGGCGCCTTCGGCGTTGCCGTTACCTTCGGCAACCAGAGTATGGCACTCGTCACCGCTGCCTCGCTGCTCATCTACTCTGCTTCGTTCATGTTCTCATGGGGTCCCATCACGTGGGTGCTCATTGCCGAGATCTTCCCCAACACCATCCGTGGTGGTGCTGTGGCCATCGCCGTAGCTTTCCAGTGGATTTTCAACTTCATCGTCAGCTCTACCTTCGTGCCTATGTTCAATATGCACCTGTCTGAGGGCGACGACTTCGGCCACTGGTTCACCTATGGTCTCTATGGTATCATCTGCATCATCGCCGCCCTCTTCGTCTGGAAGCTCGTTCCCGAGACCAAGGGCAAGACGCTGGAAGATATGACTCGACTTTGGTCTAAATCATAATTCACAATTAACAATTCACAATTATTAGGCTGCGCAATGAAAGATGACAATGTGATAAAGCAGAAGAGTCTGGACTTTGCTGTACGAATTGTAAATATGGTTAAGTTTCTACTTCAGCATATTTCAATTGCTGAGCAACCAATCTTTAAGCAGCTTTTGAAATCTGGTACAAGTATTGGTGCGAATGTCAGGGAGGCTGAGCACGCAGAAAGTACTGAAGATTTTATTCACAAGATGAAAATCGCATTGAAGGAGGCTAATGAAAGTGAATATTGGTTGGAATTGTTATTTAGGACAAATTACATCACATCTGAGCAGTATAATAGTTTAAATGCAGATTGCACTGAGATAAACAAACTGCTTATTTCAATAGTAAAGAAAACGAAAGAGAATAACAACATTAATAATTAACCATCATGATTACCCAATCGCGAATTGTCAATTATGAATTGTCAATTGTGAATTGTGAATTATGAATTATGAATTAAAAAAGTATGAATTGGACTTCAAATGAGTTTCAATGGCTCGACTGGGCGGTGCTTGCCGTCGGTGTGTTAGCCATCGTGTGGGCGGTCTACCGCGCCATTAAGAAAGACAAGGAGAAAATGAAGGGTGCCGACTCGCAGGACTATCTGTTCGGTAAGGGTGAGCCCTGGTATGTAATTGGTATGGCCATTTTCGCTGCCAACATCGGTTCCGAGCACCTCGTCGGTCTCGCCGGTACTGGTGCCAAGGACGGTGTGGGTATGGCCCACTGGGAGATGCAGGGCTGGATGATTCTCATCCTCGGCTGGCTCTTCGTTCCCTTCTATCAGCTGCTCAACAACAAGATGGGCAAGATTATCACCATGCCCGACTTCCTGAAGTTCCGCTACACCCAGCGCACGGGTTCGTGGCTGTCTATCATCACGCTCGTAGCCTACATTCTGACCAAGGTGTCGGTAACAGCCTTCACCGGTGGTATCTTCTTTGAGTACCTTATCGGTCTGCCTTTCTGGTGGGGTGCCCTCGGCCTCATTGCCGTCACAGCCATCTTCACCGTCTTCGGCGGTATGAAGGGCGTGATGACCATGTCGGCCATTCAGACACCTATTCTTATTATTGGTGCATTCCTGGTGCTCTTCCTTGGTCTGTCTACACTCGGTGGCGGCAGCATCGTTCAGGGTTGGGAGAACATGATGGCTTTCTGTAGCACACTTCACGACGGCTACGGAACGACTCACATGTTCCACTGGGCCGACATCAACGCATCGGGCAATCCTGACCCACTCTACCATGAGTATCCCGGTTTCGTGGTGTTCATTGGTGCCTCTATCATTGGCTTCTGGTACTGGTGTACCGACCAGCACATCGTTCAGCGTGTACTTGGTCAGCAGAAGGGCGAGAGCAACGTGGAGGTCATGAAGCGTGCCCGTCGTGGCACCATCGCCGCTGGATACTTCAAGCTTCTTCCCGTCTTCATGTTCCTCATCCCCGGTATGGTGGCTATGGCTTTGGCCAACGGTGGCTTTGGCGACTTCGGCATTCAGATGGATATTGCCAACCAGCACGACACCGACGGTGCTTTCGCCATGATGGTGAAGAGCATCCTGCCTGCAGGTATCAAGGGCTTTGTGACCATTGGTTTCATCTGCGCACTCGTCACCTCTCTGGCTGCTTTCTTCAACAGCTGCGCTACGCTGTTTACTGAGGACTTCTACAAGCCCATGAAGAAGGGCCTGAGCGAGGCTCACTACGTGCTCGTTGGCCGTATCGCTACCGTCGTGGTCGTTTTGCTCGGTCTGCTCTGGCTTCCCGTCATGATGGGTATGGGCAACCTCTACAGCTATCTGCAGGGCATCCAGTCGCTCCTGGCTCCTGCTATGGTGGCCGTCTTCACCTTAGGTATCCTCTCTAAGAAGATTACGCCGAAGGCTGGTGAATGGGGCCTCATTGGTGGTTTCCTCATCGGTATGCTGCGACTGGTAACCAATGTCGTCACCGATACAGGTTCTGCTCAGATGGACGGTGCCTTCTGGAATGCCACCGCATGGTTCTGGCAGACCAACTGGCTCATCTTCGAGTGCTGGCTGCTGGTATTCATCGTGCTGCTGATGGTTGTTGTGTCGTTCTTCACTCCTGCTCCCACAGCCGAACAGAAGGATGCCATCACCTTTACAGCCGACTATCGCAAGGAGATTGCCCAGAGCTGGGATGTATGGGACATTGTGGGAACACTCGGTGTCCTGTTCCTCTGCGGCTGCTTCTACTGGTACTTCTTCTAAGGACAGGAAATGACCTACTATAGTCAACACGCGAAAGTATGGGTCTCGGTGGACTGCATCATTTTCGGCTTCGACGAAGGGAAGCTGAAGGTGCTCATCGGCCGCAGACAAATGGATCCCGGACGCGGTGAATGGAGCCTTTACGGAGGCTTCGTCGCCGCCGACGAGAGCATTAACGACGCTGCCAACCGCACCGTTGCCGAACTTACGGGACTCAACAATCTCTATATGCGTCAGGTGGGAGCCTTCGGTAGCATCGACCGCGACCCTGGCGAACGCGTCATCTCCATCGCCTACTATGCGCTGATCAATGTCAAGGACTACGACGAGCGCCTGCGGCTGGATCATGGCGTGGAATGGGTCAACATCGAGGAACTCCCGAAGCTCTATTCCGACCATAACGAGATGATTCGCAAAGCCCGGAAACTCATGTGCCAGAAGCTGCGCACCGAGCCCGTAGGCTTCCGCCTGCTGCCCGACCTGTTCACGCTCACCCAGCTGCAACGGCTCTACGAGGCCGTCAACGGCGAGGAGCTCGACAAGCGCAACTTCCGCAAGCGCATCAAGGACATGGACTTTATCGAGAAGACAGAACTCATAGACAAAACAGGGTCGAAACGCGGTGCTTTCCTCTATCGCTTCAACAAGCGGGCATACCACGACGACCCGAACTTTAAACTGTAAAAACATTATGTTAGAAGAACTGAAACAAAAAGTATTCAAGGCCAATCTCGACCTCGTGAAGCAGAACCTGGTCATCTTCACCTGGGGCAACGTCTCAGGCATCGACCGCGAGCATGGCCTGGTTGTCATCAAGCCCTCAGGCGTTGACTACGACGTGATGAAGCCCGAAGACATGGTAGTTGTCGACCTCCAGACAGGCGAGGTCATCGACGGTGATCTCAACCCCTCGAGCGATACCCCTACACACCTTGTATTATATCGTGCCTTCCCCAACATCCAGGGCGTCGTACACACCCACTCCACCTATGCCACCGCTTTCGCACAGGCAGGACGTGACATTCCCAACATCGGCACCACCCATGCCGACTACTTCTATCAGGATATCCCCTGTACTCGCGACATGACGGAAGCCGAGGTCCAGGGACAGTACGAGCTGGAGACCGGTAACGTCATCGTCGACGAGATCCTGAACATCCGCAAGATCAACCCCGACCACACCCCCGCCGTTCTCGTCAAGAACCACGGTCCGTTCTCATGGGGCACTTCTCCCGACAATGCTGTCTACAACGCCAAGGTTATGGAGCAATGTGCCAAGATGGCCTTCATCGCCTACTCGGTGAATCCCAACCTGACGATGAACCCCCTGTTGGTCGAAAAGCACTACATGCGCAAGCACGGCCCCAACGCCTACTACGGACAGAAAGGTCAGAAGCACTAAGCGTTGATTCCAAAAAGCAATATGCAACAATCGCCGCTCTCCCCAGAATGAGGGAAAGCGGCGATTACGTATCATACCCCCCCCGTCACGAATCCTACATAGGAGTGTATAACAAATAGTGATTATGAAGATTAAAAGAATGCTTTTCGCCGCTGCCCTTTCTTTTGTTTGCATGGCAGACACGGCACAGAGTTTGAGTTCTAACATGGACCCAAGTGTGAAACCTGGTGATGACTTCTGGCAGTATGCGTAAGTGGATGGTTGAAGGCGAACCCGCTGGATGCGCAACACCCAGAGAACGGGGCATTTACCGACCTGAGCGAACTGAACAACGACCGCTACACCTACCAGAGCGGCAACCCCTATCTGAAGCCGACCTACAACCACAGCCTCATGCTGAACGCAGGCTATAAGTGGGCCAACCTGACCGCAAACTACGGACGCATCAAGAATGTGGTGACAATCTCAACCGAACCATTCCCCGGCAGCGATGACCCGCTTATCAGCCTGGTGCGCACCATCAACAGCGACGAGGATCTCAACCAGTTCACCCTGACACTCTCAGCCAACCCGACCATCGGCTGCTGGCATCCGTCGTGGTTTGCGTTCAGCGTCTTCCAGAACTACAAGACACCTACCGCCGACGGCTCGGTGCTGACGCTGAAGAAGCCGTACCTCACCCTCGGCTGGAATAACACCGTGGAGTTGCCGAATGGCTTCCGCCTGAGTGCCGACATGCAGTGGGCCACGAAGGGCGACTACAATAACTTCCGCATCACCGCCCACCGCTTCGACACCACCATCGGCGTGCAGCGTGACCTCAGCCTGCACAGCCTGAGACGCTGACCGCCGACCTCCGCTGCTACGACATCCTGAACACCAACAAGACCGAGGCCATTATCTACGGCATGCGCGACATCACCTCAGCCAACCCCGCCCGCTGCACGTTCCTCATCAACCTCAATTGGAAGTTCAACGAGGCCCGCTCGAAGTATCGCGGAAGTGGTGCCGGCGAGAAGCAGAAGGCACGTATGTAGCATCCTAAACTGACAGAGATAGACAAACAGAAGTGTCGTAAAGCAATTGAAAGACTATAATATCTGCCGCGTCTCCTTGCGTGCTTCCTTCCAATGGGGGAAGAACTTATCCATCAGTGCATGGAAACGAGTATTGTGGCTTGGCTCCAACAGATGGCACAGTTCGTGAACCACCACATGCTCGACACACCATTCAGGCAACAGCAACAGATAGGCCGAGAAGCAGATAGACTTCTGCTTGACATTGCAGACACCCCAACGTGAAATCATCGCCTTGTAATATACAGCGGACGGTTTCACGCCCATCTCTTTTGAATGCTGTTCCACCATCGGCTCTATCAAGGCTTTCAATCTCTGCAGGGCATCGTCAGCCTGTTCCTTCGTCTTTAGTGGCAACTGATTATAAAAGTCAACCCTACGCTTTTGGCTCTCACAGGATTTCTTACGTGCTTCGGCTATCCAGTCACGGTGTTCGTCAATGAACCGTTCCACTTCTTTCTTAGGCATACCAATAGGTGCCGACACATGCACATCGCCGTTCTTCACGATGCGTATGGACAACCTCCTGGTTCTCCTGTATGTCACCTGTATAGCCATATCAATCAAGAGTCAATACGAGTATCACTCTGTCCTCGTTTAATCGCAGCTTTGACTTGCGCCATGTTGCTGCGCGAGACAGGAAGCGATTCGTGGCAATGCTTGATGAGTAGCTGGATGGAGCCGGAATGTGAGACGATCTGCTCAACCTGACCAAGGTTGACCAGGAAGGCGCGATGGCAGCGGACAATCATCGGATAGCCCTGCAGCGTTTCCTCCATCTGTTTCATCGTGGCGCGAAGCATGTCGGTTTGCACCTGATCATTGTGCAGATGGCTCACCTTGACATAGTTGCCAACGGCCTCAATATATAATAGGTGTGAGATCTGGAGCGTGACGGATTCGTTGGTCGTGCCAGTGAGGGTGAGAGCCTCCCCAAGCCCCTCCCAAGGAAGGGATGTTTGATTACCTGAAGAGGCGGGGGGCACATCGGTATTATGTAGCGAGCTCTGCTCGGGAATGGGGCTTGGGGAAGCTTTTAGCTGCATTTCCTTCAACTCCTCGTTCAGCAGTCGCGTCTCTTCCAGTTCCATTGCCAGATACTTGCTGCGGTACTTGAAGCGCCAGTAGAGTCCGATGGCGAAGGAGCAGAAGGCGATGATGGCGAGTGTTTCAAGGAAATTGACCACAGAGAACTGATTACCTGCTACACGGTCGCTCAGCACGAAGTGGCGGTAGAGACAGATACCCAGTGCCACAAGCGGCGTGTTGATGAACTGGAACCAGAGGTTGCGGCGGATGATATATTCTACACCTTTCTTGAACGACCTCGGCATCTTGACGACATACTTCAGGATGATGTCCGTCATCATGCAGATTGAGAAACCAATCACGCCCAAAGCTATCAAATGCACGTAGGCCTGCCACTGCCACGCATCCAAACCAAAGGGCTTGAACACGGTCAGTGCTACCACCATAAACGTGGTGCTGATGATTCTCGTTGTTATTGTTTCTATACGTCCTTGTTTCATACAGGGTGCAAAAGTACGAAATAATAGTGACATTCATCACAATTCTGTGTAGAATATCCCAGAAATTTTGTATTATCCGCAACTATACGTAACTTTGCACCGTCAAACAAATATAATTAAGAAAAGAAATGATTATCCGTTTAGAAGAAACAAAAGATTATCGTGAGGTCGAGAACCTGACGCGTGAGGCATTCTGGAACGTCTATCGTCCTGGATGCACAGAGCATTACGTGCTCAATCAATATAGGACGAATCCCGACTTCATTCCTGAGTTGGACTTTGTGATGGAAGAGGACGGTATGATTATTGGCCATGTGATGTTTTCCAAGGCAGAGATTACGCTTGATGATGGAAATGTGTTCCCTTCGTGGACTTTCGGTCCCATCAGCATCTTACTGCCCGCCCAAGGGTTATTTCGTTGCCGACGAGAATCCCGAAGCATTCGAGGCTTACGAAGCCACCTTCACTGCAAAGGAGAAAGCATTCCAAGAGGGGCAACTACCAAGGAAGAATACAAGCAAATGATGCAACAGTACTTCCCAATGCTGAAACGATGGAAAAAATAGCTAGCATTCTGAAACCCTTGATGCCGATACTAGCGGCTGCATACGGTAGTGCCCTCATATACATGACGGCACTACCGTTGGAGGGTGATACCCAGTCTTTTACTGGTGATTTGCTATCGTGCCTGCTCACTTTGGTCAGCATCATACTGACGTTTTTTCTCGTGAACCGTGTTGAGTCGAAATTGTTCACCTCTGCCAGGCAATTCTCGCTGAGAATGCCTAAATGGCCAATCATCATCGGGCTGATGATGATAGCTCCTTTGTGGCTTGTCGCAGAGGGGTACCTCGTTTATGGTCTCACGTCGCTCTTCCACACTGTGCAGCTGGAAACTTTGACCTACACCACATCAGAGCTGCGTGAAGACCTGATGGCCAGTATACATGCCGTGTTGCTGGCTCCTGTGCTCGAAGAGTTGTGTTTCAGGCAAATGGCCATTTCACCATTCCGTAGGCGAGGTGCACAGGTCGCTGTTTGTGTGGTGATGGCTGTATTGTTCGGCATACTTCATGTGCGCAACTTCCCAGGTGCATTCTTTGCTGCTATGGTATACGGTCTGGTGTTCATCTGGTCGCGAAACATCTGGTATGGCATTGCTCTCCATGCTGGCCATAATCTGACGGTTACGCTCCTTGCAATCTACTGTTGGCTGGAACTTGGCGACATGCAGATGGCAAAAACGCCAGTGATCTTCCTGCCCGATACTCCAGTCATCGTCGGCAGTGTAGTACTGGCTTTTGGAGGCGTTCTGTTGATGCAACGCTATTTCACGGCTTCAGGGCGCAGGATGTAAAGCTTCTGACTCCTTTGTCCCCTGCTTGTGATACCTGTTGAGGGATCGCTTGCCAGTTTGCGGAGTTCTTCTGCTGCCGTCGACCGCGAGAGACCCGTCAATTGCACATAGTCGGGCACCTTCATAAACAGGTGGGCCTTCATATACTCTCGTGCTTTCTGGATGCGCTCTTCCTGTGTGAATGGCGATTTCTTGAGCCTGCTCTCCCCACCTCTCACCAGCGTACACTTACGGTCGGTATTCCTTATCAGCTCCTTGTCTGCCCTGTACGACACACCATTCACCATTATGCTCTTCGCATTACGGCTTGACTCGCCCTCCTCGAAAGCATCTGGCAGCATGTCGCTCCTCACGCCGAGTTTAGCGTTGAACGTGCCGATGCCGTCCAGTTTCACGGAAAACCCCTCCGCCATACACAAAGCCAGTTTCTCACTCACCAGCGACAACACGCCAAGGATCTGGCTCTCGTCCATTTTTCCCTCACGATGGCACAGATTCACGAACTGCTGAAAGTTCATGGATTGTAATTCCATCTTGTAGCAGGCCTGTGTACGGCCCGTACCGTTTAAATCGGCAACCTCCCGTTTGATATACTTTGCATACATAGTTTTCGTCGTTTTTAATTGCAAAGATAACTATTGTTCTGAAAAACACCAAACATTGTCGATGTTTTAACATCCATTGTCACAGTTTTATTATCCATCGACGCAGTTTTAGCATCCGTCGTCACAGTTTTAACTTTATTGGGTACCTTTAGAACCTTAATTCCGTACCTTAACAACGCTTTACACGAACCTTCAGCCCCTTAACTCCGTACTTCAAGAACGTATTACCCGTTCTTCAGTTCATTTTATCCCGTATCACGGATTCAATTACTTACCATTCATCACATTTTCATGCAGAATATCCCAGAAATTTGGAGCATTCTGCAACTATATTTAATTTTGCAGCGTCAAACGAATAAATCAATAAAGATATTATGAAACAGAAATTTTGTCAGAGCTGCGGAATGCCGCTCACAGAGGAAGTCCTCGGCACGAATGCCGATGGAAGTAAGAATGAAGATTACTGCATGTACTGCTAGAAGGACGGCCAGTTCCTGCAGGATTGTACGATGGAAGAGATGATTGAACATTGTGCCCAGTTTGTAAATGCTGTAAATGAAGGGTTAGAAAAACCTATTACCAAAGAGGAATACATCGGCATGATGAAAACGTACTTTCCCCAGCTTAAGCGTTGGCGCCAAACGCTGGATGTGAATAACGATGAAGCGATGAATGCTAATCCCGCTTTGGCTGGCATTAAAGATCTCATTGCACAGATGGCCGACAAACTGCCTATCGCTTACATCTCGTCAGTAGACCAGGAAGGTTTTCCTTGGACCAAGGCTATGCTGAAGCCACGTAAACGCGAGGGTATCAAAACCTTCTACTTTACCACCAACACATTCTCAATACGTGTTGCTCAATACAAGGCTAACCCCAAGGCCTCGATCTATTTCTGCGATGCCAAAGGTTTCAAAGGTATGATGCTGCGTGGCACGATGGAGGTGCTGACGGACGCCGCTTCGAAGGAGATGATCTGGCGCAACGGCGACGAGCAGTACTATCCAGGTGGCGTCACCGACCCGAACTACTGCGTATTGAAGTTCACCGCCTCTGATGGTCGTTTCTATAGTGATTTCTATCCTCGCAGTTTTGTGATTGAGTAAATGATGAACAATAAAGCACTTGTCGTTATCGACATACAGAACGACATCACTAAGCACTATCGTGACATCATCGACAATATCAATGCCGCCATCGAATGGGCTATGGCCGAGGGGATGCATGTGGTTTACATCAAGCATATTTTGAGGCCCCCGCTGGGGGACGGCAGTAAAGCAGGGGGAAGAAATGTAGAACTGGTGCCTGAGATGAAGGTCGTGTCAGATAACATCTTCGTAAAGACGAAGAGTAATGCCCTTACAAGCGAGGCATTTTCTGCTTTCATCGCGACGAATGGCATCAATGAGTTCTACGTAGCTGGTGCAGACGCTACGGCCTGCGTGAAGTCAACGTGTTTCAACATGGCCAAGGCAGGCTTCACAGTACATGTTCTCTCCGACTGCATCACCAGTTATGATCTGAAGAAGCTCCCAGAGATGCTAGCCTACTACGAGAGCAAAGGCTGTGAGGTCAAGACACTTGCCGATTACAAACAATGAAAGAACATAATGAAACAAACGTATGTGTTATAGAGAAGAAGCAATCGAATGTGTAAAGGATTATGTTCTCCAGGTACATAAGCAAATATATGCCAAGTATAATGGTGATTTTGACAGAATCTATACGGAAGGGTACAACAACAAGTCATATACGGGTAGGGTGATTGAGTCAGGAAAGGTTTATGAACTGAGTTACTTGGAATGTACGTGCCCTAAAGTTAAATGTGGGCTGAGAAACCATCCGCAGCAATGTGAGTGCTCACGACAGAGCATTTTATATATTCTGTCGCAACTTGAACCAGGCAGCCAATTCGATGTTCGGATTGAAAATACAATTCTTAGGGGGAGCGACCGCTGTACATTCCGAATAACAAAGCATAAAGGTATTTAATTAAGGAGAAAATGATGAAAACAGAAAGGATATTATTGCGCCCTTGGCGCGATAGCGATGCGGAAGTACTGTATAAGTGGGCTTCCGATCCTGATGTGGGGCCTCGTGCCGGATGGGCACCACATCAGAGTGTGGAGGAGAGTCTGGAGATTATCCGCACAGTGTTTAATGATGCGCTGCACACATGGGCTATCGAGTTGGAAGAAACAGGTCAGCCGATAGGCGCTATGGGCTATGGTCCTTCGTGCGAGTGTGATTTGCCAGCCCGCGAGGGTGAGCCGCTCATCGGCTATTGGGTGGCCAAGCCCTATTGGGATAAGGGCATCTGTACGGAGGCGCTGCAGCTGATGTTAGACCACATCCGAGAAACTACTGACATCAAGTCGCTCATTAGCGGCCACTTTGTAGACAATCCTGCTTCTGGTAGAGTAATGGAGAAGTGCGGTTTCGTACCTACTGGCGAGACCTGCATCGATGCGAACCAGTATCAAGGTGCAAACAGACCTATTAGAGTGTTGAGATTAGAATTGCGATAAAATCAAAATAAGATGCCCCAGCTGCCGAACATCATAACGCTGCTTAGGATAGCAGGCTCTTTTGGTCTGCTCCTTTGTAATGTGACGGGTGTGGCATTTTGGCTCATTTATGGTCTCTGTGGCATCAGCGACATTGCCGACGGATGGCTGGCCCGGAAACTGAAGTGCGTCACCAAGACGGGAGCATTGCTGGATAGTATGGCAGACATCTGTTTCGTAGCGTGTTGTGCATGGAAGCTTCTGCCGATACTCGACCTACCGCAATGGTTATGGCTGTGGGCAGGAGTAATCGTCGTGATCAAAGTCGTGAATCAGCTTTCGGCACTCGTGTTGTACGGGCATTGCTGTTTCCCTCACACCACAGCGAACAAAGTAACGGGATTCCTGCTCTTCATTGCAGTCCCCATATCCTTCTTTACAATTATCCCCATCACTATTGTGGCCGCTATCGCCACGTTTGCCGCCATTCACGAAGGCTGCGTATTAGCGAGAGCAATGACGAAAGCTCGCTTTTAGGCATTGCCGAGCGTGAGCAGTCTCGACGCAGTCAAGGCTGCATTTTAGCGAGAGCACAGGTGCAGGTAAAGCCGAGCAGCAGCGCATGAGCAGTAATTAATGCTTATACGTCATAAATCGGCACTGTTTATCCCAAAAATTTGGTTATCTCGGCAATTATTCGTACCTTCGCAGCGTCAAACAGATAAGATGATGAGGATTATGTATAAGACCCGCAATTTACCTAATACCCGAATCGATGTGGCCGATGCCCTGAGAGGTATCGCCGTGGCCGGCATCATATTGTATCACTCCGTATGGCACTTCAACATCTTCGTGCAGGAGCCGATAGCCCATACGCTGGCTTGCGACCAGACGGTGGCCGACGTGCTGGCCTGGCTACTGTCGGGCAAGATGTACGGCATCTTCGCCATGCTCTTCGGACTGAGCTTTTTTATTATGAACGACAACCAGCAGCAGAAGGGCAAGAGCTTCTCTGGCCGCTTTGCCTGGCGCATGTGCCTGCTGTTCATATTCGGCATCATCAACGTGACTTTCTACGACGGCGACATCCTGATGCTCTATGCCTGCTACGGCCTGCTGCTCATCCCTATCAGTTATCTGCCGTCGAAGTGGGTGTGGTGCATCATCGCCCTGCTGGCCATCCAGCCCGTGGAACTTTATTGTCTGCTGACGGGCACCACCATCGACCACAGCACCATGTGGGAGCTGTATGACAAGATTTGCAACACACACGCACACGGCACGTTCTGGGAAAACGCACTCGTCAATCTGCGATACGGGTTTGAGGTGAACTTCAGGTTCAATGTCTTTAGCGGACGATTGACGCAACTGCTCTGCCTGTTTATTCTCGGCATGCAGTTGGGACGACAGAGGCTCTTTTACAACGAGGGGCGTCGCTCGGCTGAAGGACGCTTGCAAGGCAAGAATCTGCAGATATGGCACGTCATCCTCATCACCTCGGCCGTCATCGTCACCGCCCTGAGTTTTGTGGACTTCGGCGAACTGGAATCATGGCTTAAGCCCATCTACAACCTCATCATCCTGATGATGATTGTCTCGGCTGTGGTCTCTGCCTGGTATGCCTTCGAGGGCGTCCGTCGGGTGCTCCATCATCTTTGCATCTTCGGTCGCATGAGTCTCACCAACTATCTGTTGCAGTCCATCATCGGCTGCGCCATCTTCTGCGGCTACGGCCTTGCCTGCTATCGCCTTTTAGGCGTCACCTACGCCGTCATGGTCGGATGCGGAATGGTCATCATCCAGTACTGCTTCGCCCGCTATTGGTTCCGCAATCATCCTCGCGGACCGTTAGAAAGTATTTGGAGAAAACTGACTTGGATTTAAATGTATTAAGATGAAACAGGAAATCAACCCCAAGGACACCAGCCGGGCCATCGCCTTCGAGCTGTGGATGAAGTCGCCCATGCCGATGGTGACGTTCACGAAAACCTTCGACGTGACGCGACTGCGCAAGGTAAGCCGGCAGCGCGGCATGAAGTTCAATATGCTGCTGTGCTGGTGCATCGGCCGTGCAGCATCAAAGATTGAGGAGTTCTACATGCTGCCCAAGGACGGAAAGCTGTACAAATACGACCGCATGGCCATCAACGTGATAGCTGACAACGTCAAGGGTGGACTCAGCTTCTGCGACGTGGCCGTCACCAACGACTTGGAGGCATTTAATGCCAACTACATGCAGCTGACGGAGACCATCAGCCAGACGTGTCAGGACATCCTCGACGATGAAGCCGTCATCGTCGGCACGTCGGCAATCACGGGCACGGAGCTCGACTGCATCGTCAACCAATACAGCGGCATTTTTACCAATCCCTTTCTGGCCTGGGGACGTTACCGCAAGGGCTGGCTGAAGACGACGCTGCCCATCTCTTTCCAGTTCCATCACGCCCAGATGGACGGCAAGCACGCCGCCCGGTTCTTAGAAGAACTGCAAAGGACGATGAATTCGATATGATAATCATGTTCATACAACAAAAAAGTCGCTTCTTCTTGGACATTTCAGAAAAAAGTATTATCTTTGCGGTCATTAAAGCCTCAGAATATGATAGGAAGAATGATTATCTGCTGTCTGCTATTCTCCTTGAATGCAGCAGCACAGGAACAAGAAACTATAGACAGCGTAAGTACACAGGAAAGTAAGCCGAACTTGATGGTAAGGCTTCATCAGTTGCAGGAATTCTTGGACACCAAAGCCAAGGCGAAGGTGGACCCGCACTACATTGAGGTGCCCGAGAAACCCTGGAGGGTGATACTCCGCTATAAAGAGAATGCGGTAGACGTGGACTATACCCATAGTGTCGACTTTCCCGGCTACAACGAACAAGCCGACTGGAATCTGTGCTTTGAGCCTCCCGTAGCTTCTTCTATTGGTTTCTGGGTGGGCTATCGCGGTACGGGATTCTCCTATTCCAAGTCGCTCACCAAGAATGCAGGCCGTTATTACTCCTTCAGCACGACGGGAGCCAAGTACGGTTTCAACTTCCGTCTGAGACGCTTCAACACGACGGACGCCACTTTCAGCACGACAGAACGCAATCTGGATACGGGTGTCGAAACGCGGAAAGACACAACCTTCAATATGTTTGCACCAGTATGGATTCGTTCCGTCTATCTCAACGGATACTACGTGTTCAACGGCCGTCGCTACTCGCAGGCTGCCGCCTACAATCAGTCTGTCATCCAGCGTCGCTCCGCAGGGTCTTTCCTCTTAGGAGCCACGTGGTACCAGTCGTCGTTCGACTATTCGGACATCAGCAACTTCCTCTTTATGATTATCGGCCACGGCATCTACCGTGCCAAGGTACACCAGGCCAACCTCGGTGTCGGCTACGGCTACAACTGGGTACCGCTGCGCGGCCTTGTCGTCAACGCGATGGCGATGCCTACCGTCAGCGTCTATAACCGCGTGAAAACCTACAAATACGAAATGAACTACGACGTGTCTCCAAAAGAGCCTGTTGATAATTACGGCGACTGGAACAGGGAGACGAGGACATGGGCCAACGGCAAGTCGCATAAACCCATCGAGATGGCGGATGTGAATAACTCTCAGTTTGACTACTGGGATATAGAGCCCGATGTGGACTACAGCATGTTCCGCTTCAACCTTGACCTGCGCCTTGGCATCGCCTACAACTGGAGTAACTACTTCATTGGCGCCCAGGCGCAGTACAACAACTTCAATTACAAGAACGACAACGGCAAAGTCAACATCTTCGATGCCTACGCCCGCCTGTCATTTGGCGTGAGATTGTAGAAGTTCAGGGGGCTCTGTCGCTGGATGTCGATTCCTGACATATTTCTTTTTGTTATTGAAGTTTATTTTGTAATTTTGCACCGACAAAACAAGGATGATTATGGAAAAGATGAAAAGGTGTATACTCGTGGCGCTGCTGGCAGTCGGGATTATGACGGCTGGTACGGTAAGCGCACAGCAACAGGAGCGCAAGAAGGTGGCCATCGTGCTGAGCGGCGGTGGTGCAAAAGGTATGGCGCACATCGGTGTGCTGAAAGTGCTGGAACGGGCGGGCATTCCCGTCGACATCGTTACCGGCACGTCGATGGGCAGCATTATCGGCGGACTTTATGCCATCGGCTACAATGCCAATGCGCTCGACTCGATGGTGCGTGTGCAGGACTGGAGCTACGTGATTACCGACAAGGAGGACCTGCGTAACCAGAGCCTAAGCGACCGACGGAAGCAGTACACCTATATTTATACGACGGGCGTGACTATCGGCAAGCGCGACATGAACGCGGGCGGATTCATCAAGGGTAAGAACCTGGCCGAGCTGTTCCAGCAGCTATGCACGGGATATACCGACTCGCTCGATTTCTCGCGCGACCTGCCTATTCCGTTTGCCTGCGTGGCTACGAACATCGTGGACAACTCGGAAGTGGTATTCCACAGTGGACGACTGGCTCAGGCTATGCGTTCCTCGATGGCGATACCGGTGGCCTTCTCGCCTGTGAGAATCGGCGAGATGGTGCTGGTGGACGGTGGCCTGAAGAACAACTATCCTGCTGACGTTGCCAAAGCGATGGGTGCCGACATCATCATCGGCGTCACCGTGCAGGGTGATCCGAAGATGGCCGAGGACCTGAACGGCACGATGACCATCCTGAGCCAGATTATCGACGTGAATTGTAAGAACAAGGTGGACGAGAACCTGGCCATCACCGACTTGCATATGCAGGTGGACACTAAGGGCTACGGCTCGGCCAGTTTCTCGCATGCAGCCATCGACACGCTGATACGCCGAGGTGAGGAGGAGGCCATGCGCCACTGGGGACAGATAGTAGCCCTGAAACGGCAAATCGGCATCAGCGACGACTATCGTCCGAAGATGCTTCACCCGCTGCGTCCGCAGGTGATGACTGAGAAGCAACATGTAACGGGCTACACCTTCGAGAACATGACGCCGCAGGCCGAGCGGTTCATACGCAGTAAGTTCAAGCTGCACAAGAAGGACAGCATCGATGCGGAACTGGAGCAGCAGCTCACGACGTCGATGCGCGTGGACCTGTTCTACCAGACTGCCGAGTGCAGGCTGGTGCCTGAAGGTAACGGCGTACGCGTCGTGCTCTCGGCTGGCAACCGCAAGTCGGTACAGCTACACGCCGGAGTACGCTACGACAATGAGGAATACGCCTCTGTGCAGTTGGGACTCGACATACCGCTGAAGACGGCTACACCTATCAATACCGACATCACGCTGCGCCTCGGCAAGCGCCTGATGGCACGTGGCGAGCTGACCATCCACCCGCGCAGCAACATCCGCCCCACCATCAGCTATACCTTCCGCCGCAACGACGTGGACGTCTACTTCAAGGGCGACCGCGACTACAACATCCGCTACAACCAGTTCCAGGCTGAGGTCATTCCCATCAACCACGATCTGCGACACTTCAATATACAGTATGGACTGCGATGGGACTACATGCACTATCGCAACATGCTCGGCTCGGAGTCATCTATCCAGACGACGCTCAAGAACGAGCACTTCTACAGTTACCACGCCCGCATCAACTATAACAGCGAGGACAACTGGAACTTCCCCACCCGCGGTGCCCGCTTCAAGGCTGCCTATTCCTACCTGACCGACAACTTTGCCCAGCTCGACGGCAAGCCTGGCATGAGCGAGGTGAATGCCAACTGGCGTATGTCGTTCACTATGGGCAAGCGTTTCACGCTCCAGCCCATGTTCTACGGACGCCTGCTCTTCGGCAATACGGTTCCTCCTGCCTTTGGCAATACTATCGGCGGCGACTGGTTCGGCCACTATGTGGAGCAGCAGATGCCCTTCGCCGGCATTGGCAACATGGAGTACGTCGACCACCAGTTTGTGGCTGCCCAGCTGCAGGCACAGGAGCACATCGGCGGCAACAGTTATATGCTGCTGCGCCTGGCTGCTGCCCAGCAGTCTGACCATCTGAGCAAGATGCTTGACTTCCACACCATGCTCGGCGGACAGATAGCTTACTACTACAACACCATGTTCGGTCCGGCGGGCGTTACCCTCGGCTATAGCAACTACACCAAAGAGCCCTACTTCTTCCTCAACCTCGGATATGAGTTCTAAACATCAGATTACGCGTATTGTCATCCTCATGATGATGACTGTGATGTGGGGCGGCTTCACAACCAGAGCCGTCGCCCAGAACCGCGACTCGCTGAGACGGGCACAGATAAGCAGCGCCCTTGCTGCCCGCTACTATCGTAACAATGGTGACATTGATACGGCTTACATCACACGACCGCAAACGAAGTGGACTATCGTGGCACGTATGAATGTGTCGGGAGCGAAGATTGAGGACGAAGGAAGAGACAACGGTAGGCATTTCAAGTCGGAGATGAAGGCCGACTACAAATCGACGCTTAGCGTGGCGGTGAGCTATCTGGGTTTCTCGCTCAGCGCAGCACTTAATCCCGCCAAGATGATGGGCAAGTACCACGATTACGAGCTGAACTTCAACTCCTACGGCAAACGCTTCGGCTTCGACTTCATTTACCAGAACGCGAAGAACTTCACGGGCTGGCACGATATGGACGGCATGGAGCGCATCGGACTGCCTGAAGACATGCTTTCGGTGAAGACGTTGAACGTTAACGCCTATTACGCCTTCAACAGCCGCCGCTTCTCCTACCCTGCCGCCTTCTCGCAGAGCTACATCCAGCGGCGCTCTGCCGGTAGCTTCCTGTTAGCAGCATCGGGTATGGGACAGCACACCACGCTCGACTGGGATCCTGAAATACAACTGAAGATGACGAATATAGGCATCGGTGCGGGCTACGGCTACAACTACGTGCCACATGAGGGTTGGCTGCTGCACATCTCAGCGCTGCCCACGTTCATCGTCTACAGCAACACATCCATGACCTTCGGCGACACCCGTGTCCCATTGGACTACCACTTCCCCGAAGCCATCATCACTGGTCGTGGAGCGGTGGTACACCAATGGAGCAACAAGTTCCTCGGACTGTCGATGGTGTTCAATTTCACCAACATCGGCGACAAGGATAACCTCGCCGTGCATAACATCAAGTGGCGTGTCCGTACCTTCTTCGGACTTCGCCTGTAAAGGGAGAGTCATAAAGAGTATAAAAAAGTAATGAATTGTTTGGATATTTGCAGAAAATAAACTACTTTTGCAGTCCAGAAACCCTAAAACTCAATAAACAATGACCGCAAAACAAACCATCGAGGCCGGAAAGGCCATTCTGGGAATCGAATTCGGTTCCACACGTATCAAAGCCGTACTCATCGACGAAGAAAACAAGCCTATTGCACAAGGCTCACACGAGTGGGAAAACCAGCTTGTCGACGGACTGTGGACGTATAGCATCGAGGCTATCTGGTACGGACTGCAGGACTGCTACGCAGATTTGCGCAAGGACGTGCTGAAGCAGTACGACTGCGAGATCGAGTCGCTGGCCGCTATCGGCTTCTCAGCCATGATGCACGGCTATATGGCCTTCAACGAAAAGCAGGAAATCCTGGTGCCCTTCCGCACATGGCGTAACACCAATACCGGCAAGGCTGCCGCCGAGCTCTCCAAGCTCTTCAATTATAACATCCCCCTGCGCTGGAGTATCAGCCACCTGTATGAGTGCATCCTGGAAGACAATGAGCACGTCAAGGACATCAAGTACCTCACCACCCTCGCCGGTTATGTTCACTGGCAGGTTACAGGAGAGTTCGTCCTCGGTGTGGGCGATGCTTCGGGTATGATTCCCGTCGACCCCGCCACGAAGACCTACGACGCTACGATGGTGAAGAAGTTCGACGAGCTGATTGCTCCGAAGGGCTATTCGTGGAAGTTGCTCGACATTCTGCCCAAGTCGCTTAATGCCGGCGAGAATGCAGGCTATCTCACCTCTGAGGGTGCCAAGCGCCTCGACGTCAGCGGTCACCTGAAGCCCGGCTGTCCCGTCTGTCCGCCCGAGGGCGATGCAGGCACGGGAATGGTGGCTACCAACGCCGTCAAGCAGCGCACGGGTAACGTCTCGGCCGGCACTTCCAGCTTCTCGATGATTGTGCTGGAGAAACCGCTATCGAAGCCCTACGAGATGATTGACATGGTAACCACACCCGACGGAAGCCTCGTGGCAATGGTTCACTGTAACAACTGTACTTCGGACATCAACGCCTGGGTGGGACTGTTCAAGGAATACCAGCAGCTGCTCGGTGTGCCCGTCGATATGAACGAGCTTTACGGCAAACTCTTCAACAAAGCCCTCGAGGGCGATGCCGACTGCGGTGGGCTGATGGCCTACAACTACGTCAGCGGCGAGCCTGTCACGGGTCTTGCCGAGGGCCGCCCGATGTTCGTGCGCTCTGCTAACGACAAGTTCAACCTGGCTAACTTCATGCGCGCCCACCTCTACGGCGCCATCGGTGTGCTGAAGATTGGTAACGACATCCTGTTCAAGGACGAGATGATCCGCGTAGACCGCATTACGGGTCACGGTGGCTACTTCAAGACCGCCGGCGTAGGTCAGCGTATGCTGGCTGCCGCCCTCAATAGCCCCATCTCGGTGATGGAGACTGCAGGTGAAGGTGGTGCGTGGGGTATCGCCCTGCTGGCTGGCTACCTTATTAATAAGAATGGTAAGAATCTCGCTGACTACCTCGAGGATGTCGTCTTTGCAGGCAACACGGGTGTCTCTATCGCCCCCACAGCCGACGACGTTGCCGGATTCGAGCGTTACATCGAGAACTACAAGAAGTGTCTGCCCATTGAGCAGGCCGCTGTTGACAATAAGGCTTAAATCGGACTATCTATCCAAAATAAGGAATCCTCAGTGTCTAATAGCACTGAGGATTCTTTCTTTGTTCCATACTGATACGCTTATTCCTCCATCAACTTGCGGTAACGGATGCGCTTGGGCTCTTCCAAACCGAGGCGCTGGGCCTTGTTGACTTCGTACTCGGAGTAGTTGCCCTCGAAGTAGAAGACGTTACCGTCACCCTCGAAAGCTAAGACGTGAGTACAGATGCGGTCGAGGAACCAGCGGTCGTGACTGATGATGACGGCACAACCGGCAAAGGCCTCCAAGCCTTCCTCCAAAGCGCGCAGAGTATTGACGTCGATGTCGTTGGTGGGCTCGTCGAGCAACAAGACGTTGCCCTCCTGCTTGAGGGCGATGGCTAAGTGCAGACGGTTACGCTCACCGCCTGAGAGGACGCCGCACTTCTTCTCCTGGTCGGCGCCGCTGAAGTTGAAGCGGCTGAGGTACGCGCGTACATTAATATCCTTACCACCCATGCGAATGGTCTCATTGCCCTGACTGACCACCTCATAGACCGACTTGGCCGGGTCGATATCCTTATGCTGCTGGTCGACGTACGATATCTTCACCGTCTCGCCAACGCTGAACGAGCCCTTGTCGGCCTGCTCCAGTCCCATGATGAGACGGAAGAGCGTGGTCTTACCCGCACCGTTGGGGCCGATGACGCCGACGATGCCGTTGGGCGGCAGCATGAAGTTGAGGTCGCTGAAGAGCACCTTGTCGCCGTAAGCCTTGGCCACATGCTCGGCCTCGATGACCTTGTTGCCCAGTCGCGGACCGTTGGGGATGAATATTTCGAGCTTTTCCTCCTTCTGCTTCTGTTCCTCGTTGAGCATCGTCTCATAGCTGTTCAGACGGGCTTTTCCCTTCGCATGGCGGGCTTTCGGGGCCATGCGCACCCACTCCAGCTCGCGCTCCAACGTCTTTCGGCGCTTCGAGGCTACCTTCTCTTCGAGTGCCAGCCGCTGCGACTTCTGCTCCAGCCAGCTCGAGTAGTTGCCCTTCCAGGGGATGCCCTCGCCACGATCGAGTTCGAGAATCCACTCTGCCACGTCATCGAGGAAGTAGCGGTCGTGAGTAACGGCAATGACTGTTCCCTCATACTGCTGCAGGTGTTGTTCCAGCCAGTCGATGGATTCGGCATCGAGGTGGTTGGTCGGCTCGTCCAACAACAGCACGTCGGGTTTCTGCAGCAACAGGCGGCAGAGGGCCACACGGCGACGCTCACCACCGCTGAGATTGGTCACAGGCCAGTCGCCCGGCGGACAGTTCAGGGCGGCCATTGCGCGCTCCAACTTTGAGTCCATGTTCCACGCGTCGGTAGCGTCGATGATGTCCTGCAACTCGGCCTGACGCTGCATGAGCTTGTCCATCTTGTCGGCATCCTCGTAGTATTCGGGCAGACCGAATTTCACGTTGATATCGTCGTATTCTTTCAAAGCGTCGTAAACGCTTTGCACACCTTCCTGAACATTCTCCTTCACCGTCTTGGTCTCATCTAATGGGGGATCCTGCGGCAGGTAGCCCACTGAGTAGCCCGGACTCCACACCACCTGCCCCTGGAACTGCTCGTCAAGTCCGGCAATAATCTTCATGAGGGTCGACTTACCGGCACCGTTCAAACCGATGATGCCGATTTTGGCCCCATAGAAGAAACTGAGGTAGATGTTCTTGAGCACTTGCTTCTGGTTCTGCTGAATGGTCTTGCTCACTCCGACCATCGAGAAAATCACTTTCTTGTCGTCAACTGTCGCCATATAATAATAGGTATTAAAAACACTTTCGACTGCAAAAATAAAGAAATAAAATGAGAAAACGCGAAATTGAGGGGCTTTTTCTTTGCTATTCGGTCGCTTTTTTGTACTTTTGCACCCATATTCTGAATATTCACAAAAAACGTATACATAATTATGTTAACACTCAAACTTATCAGTGAAGATACTGAACGAGTCATCCGTGGGCTCGAGAAGAAACACTTCAAGGGTGCCCGCGAAGCCATTGAGCAGGTACTTGCCGTCGACAAGCAGCGCCGCGAGGCTCAGCAGCAACTGGACAGCAACCTGAGTGAAGCCAAGAAGATGGCCGCTCAGATTGGCGCACTCATGAAGGAAGGCAAGCGCGAAGAGGCGGATGCCGTCAAGGAGAACGTGGCCAAGATGAAAGAGACCAACAAGCAGTTGGAAGAGACCATGAACAAGGCTCAGGAGGAGCAGATAACACTGCTCTGCCAGATTCCCAACATCCCTTACGATGAAGTGCCCGAGGGTGCTGCTGCCGAGGACAACCGCGTGGTAAAGTCGAACCTCCGCGAGTGCAAGCCGACCGACACCGTAGGCAATTGGGACGTGAACCCCAAGCTGGGCATCGATAATCCCCTACCCCACTGGGAACTGGCCAAGAAGTACAACCTCATCGACTTCGACCTGGGCGTGAAGATTACTGGTGCAGGCTTCCCCGTCTATATCGGCAAGGGTGCCCGTCTGCAGCGCGCCCTCATCAATTTCTTCCTCGACGAAGCCCGCAAGAGTGGCTATACTGAGATTATGCCGCCGACGGTGGTCAACGCCGCATCAGGCTACGGTACAGGTCAGCTGCCCGACAAGGAAGGACAGATGTACCACTGCGAGGTGGACGACTTCTATCTTATCCCCACGGCTGAGGTGCCCGTCACCAACATCTACCGTGACGTCATCCTGGACGAGGCTCAGCTGCCCATTAAGAACTGTGCCTACACCGAGTGCTTCCGCCGCGAGGCAGGCAGCTACGGCAAGGACGTGCGCGGTCTGAACCGTCTGCATGAATTCTCGAAGATTGAGATTGTACGCATCGACAAGCCTGAACACTCGAAGGAGAGTCACAAGGAGATGCTGGAGCATGTGGAGGGACTGCTGAAGAAGCTTGAACTGCCCTATCGCATTCTGCTCTTATGCGGCGGCGACCAGAGTTTCACATCGAGCATCTGCTACGACTTTGAAGTCTATTCTGAGGCTCAGGGTCGCTGGCTCGAAGTATCCAGCGTCTCGAACTTTGACACTTATCAAGCCAATCGTCTGAAGTGTCGCTACCGTCGCAGCGACACCAAGAAGACTGAACTCTGTCACACACTGAACGGATCGGCACTTGCCCTGCCCCGTATCGTGGCAGCCCTGTTAGAGAACAACCAGACGGCCGAGGGCATCCGTATTCCCGCTGCCCTCGTACCTTACACTGGTTTCGATATGATAGACTGACTACTAAGTTGTGAGGGGACGGTAGACTATGACCGACGCATCTCCTCCAACAACTGGCGCTGACGCTCGGAAAGGGATGTAGGCAACTTTACTTGATACGTAATAATAAGGTCACTTCCACCTTGTCCCTTCCCGCGTAAGCGTACCTTCGAGCCTGGCTGAGTGCCAGGCTTTATTTTTAACTTAAGCTTTGTGCCCGTCTGCAGGCTAACGATGACCTCGCCACCAAGCAAGGCCGTGTACATATCAATCGATACGGAAGCATGCGACTCCATCGGACGCTGCTGGCCGCTGAAGGTATCGAAGGGCGAACCGCCCTGAAATCCCTGACCGAAGAGACTCTCGAAGAACGACGAGAAGCCACCTCTGCCACCGCCTTTCGAGAAGTTCGAGAAATCGAAGCCGTCAAAAGGCGAGCCGCCACCCTGACCTCCAAAGCCGCCACCCATCTGGTCAGCCTGGCGCCACTGTTCGCCATACTGGTCATATTTCTTGCGTTTCTCCGGGTCGCCAATCACGTCGTAGGCTTCGTTCAGAGCCTGAAACTTGGCCTTCGCCTTGGGGTCATCAGGGTGAAGGTCAGGATGAAACTGCTTGGCGCGCTTCAGATAAGCACGCTTCACATCTTTCTGAGGTATCGTTTTGTCAACGCCTAAAATCTTGTAATAATCAATGAATGCCATAACTCATGTCCTCCTATTATATTTTACAAAACGACCTGCAAAAAACATGCCAAGCCATACATAAGGAGAAAAAAATATGCACCGAAAGATAACTTTCTCAAGAAAAATCAGTAAATTTGCACACAAAATGACAAAAAACAATGATTAGAAACCTCATTCTGGCAGCACTGACGCTGCTGACGACAAGCATGACAGCTACTGCGGCAACCAAAACCATCCGTCTGAAAGTGATTGAGACCAGTGACGTTCACGGCCACTTCTTTCCTTATGACTTCATGGAGAAGAAGCCGCTGGATGGTACACTTTCCAGGGTTAATACATACGTCAAACGTCAGCGGCAGCAGTATGGCGACCACCTATTGCTCATCGACAATGGTGATATCTTACAGGGACAGCCCTGTATCTACTGGTCGAACTTCGTCATGCCTCAGAATGAGAACCTGGCCGCACAGGTCATCAACTACATGAAGTATGATGCTGAAACCGTGGGCAATCACGATATCGAACCTGGACACAAAGTCTATGACAAATGGATTCGCGAAGTGCGCTGTCCACTACTCGGTGCCAACATCGTCAAGAAGGAGCAACCTGCTGCTGAAGAATTGAACGGCCGTCCTTTCGAAGTATACGACGGATTGCAGCCCTACTCTGTCCACTACATCGATGGTGTGAAGATTGTAGTCATCGGTATGCTGACGCCCTCCATCCCTAACTGGCTTCACGAGACTGTATGGAAAGGCATGGAGTTCGAGGAAATGGTATCGTGCGCCAAGAAGTGGGTGAAGTATATCAAGGAATACGAGCGCCCTGACCTGCTGTTCGGACTCTTTCACAGCGGTCGTGACGGCGGCATCGTCGACAAACATGGCGAGGAGAACGCTACAGCAGCCGTCGCCTGCGAGGTGCCAGGATTCGACGTCATATTCTTCGGCCACGACCATCAGGTACATAATGAATGGCTCAAAAACAAGGAGGGTAACGACGTACTCATTATCGACCCCTCATGCTATGCCAAGAATGTAGCTGAGACGCAGATAGAACTGACCTACGAGAACGGACACCTGACAAAGAAGGACATTAAGGGCGAGATTGTCAATGTCAGCAAAGAGGAGATAGACCAGCAGATGGTTAGTCACTTCCAGTCGCAGATTGACCAGATCAAGAAGTACGTTGACCGTCGCATCGGCCGCTTCGAACACCCTATCTACACCCGCGAAAGTTTCTTCGGCAACTCAGCCTTTATCGATTTAATTCATAACTTGCAGATGCAGATAACAAACGCTGACATTTCGTTCAACGCTCCACTGTCGTTCAATACCGTCATTGAGGCTGGCGACGTGACACAGGCTGACATGTTCAAGCTCTACCGTTTCGAGAACCTGCTCTATATGTTACGCATGACTGGAGAAGAGATACGCAAGCATCTGGAGTTCTCGTATGATATGTGGACGAATACAATGAAGAGTCCTGATGACCACGCCTTACGTCTGAATGATAACTCCAAGGAAGACCAGCAACGCACAGGATTCCAATACTATACATTCAACTTTGACTCCGCATGCGGCATTGACTACGAAGTAGACCTCACCAAGCCTGACGGACAGAAAGTGAAGATTCTCAGAATGTCGAATGGCGAACCTTTCGACGAGAAGAAATGGTACAAGGTGGTGATGAACAGCTATCGTGCCAGTGGCGGCGGTGAGTTGCTGACGCAGGGGGCAGGTATTCCCAAAGACTCACTCGAGTCGCGTGTAATTTACCAGACATTCCGCGACCAGCGCCACTTCCTGACACAGGAGATAGAGCGCATGGGAACCGTCGACCCTCAGCCGAACCACAACTGGCGTTTTGTGCCCGAGGACTGGGTGAAGCCCGCCTTGAAGCGTGACAGTCTGCAATTGTTTGGAAAGTGAAGAAGTATTATTTCGTATTCTGTAAGGAAGAGCTGCTGTTAGAACATACGGCTGACGGTAGTTATACCATTCCGCTGCAGGAGGAACCTCCTGTAGAGGTCAAGCCGTGGACGAACGTAATGAATATTACACCGTTGGACGGCATCGAAGTTAAGACCTTCCGCATTGACAATCCTATAACCGAGATGGAAGGCTACGAGATGTGCGGCCTCCGCCAAAGCTACTACAAGCTACCACGACCGCTCTACTTGAAGGCTGGCAAGTGTCAGGAGCTACTCTACTGGGATCAGAACACGAAATACTGTGGTGTCTGTGGTGCGCCGATGCGCATGGACACTGACATTTCAAAGAAGTGTACAGAGTGTGGCAAGGAAATATGGCCGCAGCTGGCTACCGCCGTCATCGTGCTGATACACCGCGGCGACGAGGTGCTGCTGGTACGTGCCAGAAACTTCAGAACTGATTTCTATGGACTGGTGGCAGGCTTTGTTGAGACTGGTGAGACCTTGGAGGAAGCCGTTGCCCGTGAGGCTTTGGAGGAAACAGGCGTCACAATTACCAACATACGTTATTTCGCCTCACAGCCTTGGCCCTACCCTTGTGGCCTGATGGTGGGGTTCAATGCCGACTACGTCAGCGGTGAGATTCATCTGCAGCGTAGTGAAATAGCCAAAGGAGGGTGGTTCCGTCGCGACAACCTGCCTACGATTCCAGAAAAGCTCTCCATTGCCCGTATGTTGCTTGACAACTGGATGGAGAATCCTTAATACTCCAGAAGCGTAGTCGTCAGCTGGCCGTCAAACGAGACAGTATTCTCAGCCTTATAACACGCTGCGCCATCAGGAATGCAGATGGTGGCAACGAAGTGGAAGCCCTGATTGTCGACACCTGTAAACTCCATGTTACTTAGCACAGCCTTCTCCAGGAATTCCTGAGGTATCTTCGATGCAAAGAGCTGTTTCTTGAAGTCTGTCGAAAAGAACTTCTTAGCTCCACTGAAAACACTGACGTGCATGATATTGTCATAGTAGATGTTGTCGGTCTCTACACCATTGTTGTAGGAGACGACATGAACCTTGTACTTCGTAGGATTGATGGCCAGATACCAGTGATATCTCTCGCCGTTGTAGGTCACTACAGAGTCTGTTTTCACCACCTCAGTATAGGTCATCACCTGTGGCTTGTCCTGAACAAAAGCAAAAACGTGAATAGGGTCGTCACTTTTCTGCAGTTTCATCACATCACCGCTCTGACTCTCGAACCAAAATACATGTTCCGACTGCTTGACGATGAGGTATGACTTACTATCGCTGCCGATATAGAGGGAGTCTCCGATAATCTTGAAGTAGGCCGGCTGACTAATGGTGTCAGGGTAATAGATGGTGTCGCCGAGTGCACGGAAAGTCACCTCCTCGGTTTCTTCGTCCACCCAGATGCCCTGCAGCAACTTCTTGGCCTCCTTGCTCTCCTGTGCCGTCTGCTGCTGTCCATTGTCAGGGGCAGGCGACTTAGAGGGTGAGCAGGCTGTCAGCAGCAGTACTGCCAGCGTCAGGCAAAAAATTATGGTTTGTTGTATCTTCATTATCGTCCTATGCAATGATATTCAAAGCCGTACTCCTCCAGTTCCTCGACGTCGAAGATGTTGCGGCCGTCGATGACCAAGGGACGCTTCATGGCTTTCTGGATGACGCCCCACGTAGGCAGACGGAACTCTTTCCACTCTGTCAGCAGCAGGAGGGCATCGGCATCGAGCACAGCATCGTACTTGTCGCGGCAGTAGATGACTTGATCGCCGATACGCCGACGACACTCGTCCATTGCCACTGGATCGTAGACGCGAACCGTACAGCCAGCTTCCAATAGTTTGCCTATCATAACCAGCGCCGTCGACTCACGCATATCGTCAGTCTCTGGCTTAAACGACAGTCCCCAAAGGGCAATCGTCAGACCGCGAAGCGGTTTGCCGTCGAAGGCTTTCTCCAGTTTCTGGAAGAGGATGCTCTTCTGTGTCTCGTTGACACGTTCCACTGCCTTCAATACTTCCATCGAATAACCATTCTGGTCAGCCGTCTTAATGAGTGCCTTCACGTCCTTGGGGAAACACGAGCCGCCATAGCCGCAACCGGCATAGAGGAACTTACGTCCGATGCGGGTGTCGGAACCGATTCCCGCGCGTACCATATTTACATCTGCTCCTACACGTTCACAGAGATTGGCAATCTCATTCATGAACGAGATACGGGTGGCCAGCATGGAGTTGGCGGCATATTTGGTCATCTCGGCAGAGGGAATGTCCATGAAGATGACGCGGAAATTATTGATGAGGAAAGGCTTGTACAAACGGGTGAGCACCTTCTTGGCCCGTTCACTCTCCGTACCTACCACCACGCGGTCAGGCGACATGAAGTCCTTGATAGCGTTACCTTCCTTGAGGAACTCAGGGTTCGATGCCACATCAAAGGGAATGTCCACACCACGCTTCTCCAGTTCCTGCTCAATGGCTTGGCGTACCTTACGGGCTGTGCCTACAGGAACAGTAGACTTAGTGACGACTACGACGTAGTGGTTCAAGTGCTGGCCGATGGTGCGGGCTACCTGCAACACATACTTCAGGTCGGCGGAGCCATCTTCATCAGGAGGTGTACCAACGGCAGAGAAGACAATCTCCACATCGTCGAGCACGGCGGCTAAATCAGTAGTGAAATTCAGGCGCCCGGCTGCTACGTTCTTCTTGACCAGTTCGTCAAGTCCAGGCTCATAGATAGGAATCTCGCCATTCTTCAGCCGCTCGATCTTGGCTTCGTCAACATCGACACACGTCACCGTGGCTCCTGTATCAGCAAAACAAGTTCCCGATACCAAGCCAACATAACCCGTTCCTACAATCGCTATATTCATTTCTTTGCTATTATGTTAATCAAACAACTCTGCATCCTTGAGCAAAGGCTGCTTCAAGTCTTTCTCGCTGGTAAGTACTTCCTTGGGGTCGATGGGCCACTCGATAGCCACATCGGGGTCGTTCCAACAGATGCCCGCATCGTGCTGAGGAGCATAGGCATTGTCTACCTTATACATAAAGATAGCCTCAGGACTCAGTACCAGGAAGCCGTGGGCAAAGCCTCGCGGAATAAACAGCTGGCGCTTGTTGTCCTCGCTCAGTTCCACCATCACGTGCTGACCAAAGGTGGGCGAACTGCGACGGATGTCGACGGCTACGTCGAGCACACGTCCCTTGATAACGCGCACCAACTTGGCCTGCGAGTAAGCCCCCTTCTGGTAGTGAAGACCACGCAGCACGCCGTAGCTGGACTTCGACTCATTGTCCTGTATGAAGTGTACCGGCCCTATGTGCTCCTCAAACTCCTGTTGCTTCCAGGCTTCCATAAAGTAACCACGGGAATCGTTGAAAACCTTTGGTTCAATGATGTAAACGCCCTTTATCTTTGTTTCAATAAAATCCATACCTGTTATATTTTTTGTGCAAAGGTAATGTTTTTTTTTCATTCCAAGACGATTTTAAGTTTCTTTTATTTGGAAATATCATAAAAAAGCTGTACTTTTGCAGACGTGATTGAATTAGAAAGAC